>NZ_JARVTD010000003.1:0-939106 GCF_030208835.1 Variovorax sp. efr-133-TYG-130
CGGCCGTGGGCAACTTCGGCTCGGGCTGGACCTGGCTGGTGAAGAAGGCCGACGGTTCGGTGGACATCGTGAACACCGGCGCCGCCGGCACGCCGCTGACCACCGCGGACACCGCGCTGCTGACGGTGGACGTCTGGGAACACGCCTACTACATCGACTACCGCAACCTGCGCCCGAAGTTCGTCGAAACCTTCCTGGCCAAGCTGGCCAACTGGGAATTCGCCGAGAAGAACTTCGGCTGAGCCCTGGCCTTGCAATGAAGAAAGCCGACCCGAGGGTCGGCTTTTTTTGTGGGCTCAAGCCAGCAAGAACTCAGCGCTTGTTGGCTGTGAACAGTTCTCCGCCGAGCTTCGCACCCTTCTTGATGTTCTTCTTGGCGAACCAGCCTTGATTCATCTCGAGCACGTAGCGCACCGGCTCCAGAGAGCAGTGCGAGTTCTCGGTCATGGGCTGCATGTCGACCAGGTTCACGATGCGGCCGTCGTCGGCCACGAAGGCGGCGGTCAGCGGCAGGATCGTGTTGCGCATCCAGAAGCACTGCGTGGCAGGCTGCTCGAACACGAAGATCATGCCTTCGGCTTGCGGCATCTCCTTGCGGAACATCAAGCCGATCTCGCGCTGCAGGGGGGTCTGCGCGATCTGCGCATCGATCTTGTACAGGCCGACCGACAACTGGGTGCGCGGCAGATCGGTCTGGGGTTGCTGCTGGGCATGCGCCGTCATCATGAAGGACGCGGATACGAGGAGCAGGGCGGCTAGACGCTGGAACATCGGACGACTCTTTCAGGGCGGGAACCGTGCAGGTCCGGCCTCAACCAGATATGCAAATGAAAATGCCCGCTGATGCGGGCATTGCCGGTGAGCTTGAAAGCTTACACCTTCTTGGAAGCGGCCGTGTGGGCCTTGGCGACGTGGCGGACCTTGTGCTTCTTGGCTGCGTGCTTCTTGGCGGAAGCATGCTTGGCAACCTTGGCTGCCGGAGCAGCCGTGGTGGGTTCGGCTTGTTGAGCGAAAGCGCCGACGGCGAAGAGACCGGCGACCAGGGCTGCGAGCAGCTTGTTCATGAGGATATCCTTTGAAATTCGTTGATCTGGATTGCCCTCCCTGCGGAAGGTAGACATTCAACGAAGGCCGTTCCGCGCGGTTGACAGCAAAGAGACCGATGCGGGCGAAAAAAAAGCGCTCCGAAGAGCGCTCCTTTTTCGTGGGCTTGCCGAATTACTTCGGGGTGCCGCCTTGGGTCGACTTGCGCTTGACGCTGCCGTCCTTGTTGCGACGACGCTGGTCGCGGGTTTCAGCACGCTTCTCGCCGGAAGCTGCAGCCTTGTCGCCACCGATGGCGCCGCCTTCGGGGGTCTTGGCTTCGTCGCCAGCAGCAGCCTTGACTTGGCCGGCGGGCTTTGCAGCCTTCTTGGCTTCGGCACGTTGCTGCGACTTGCTGTTCGTGGCGTTCCCTTGTTCGGGCGTGGTGCCAGCCGGGTTTTGGGCGTAAGCGCCAGCTGCAAACAGGCCGGCGATCATGACTGCGAGAATTTTGCTCATTGAGATTCCTCTATTCGAGAATTGATTGGAAACGCCTCCCGGCGAGCAGAAGGTCAGACACTAACGAGGCCATTGGCCTGATGGTTGACAAACCCTCGCTGATGGGTTGCGTCTAAAATGTACAGCGATTTGTTCACGTCCTGTAAGCGATTCCTCACGGCTGTCTGAATTCGCTGACACTCGTCAAAATTACGCCACTCCCCCGGAGCCCAACCCCCTCATGTCCAGCTATCAGCACATCAAAGTCCCGACCGAAGGCCAGAAGATCTCGGTCAATGCTGACAACTCCCTCAATGTGCCTGACCAACCGATCATCCCCTTCATCGAAGGCGACGGGACCGGACTGGACATCACGCCGGTGATGCTCAAGGTAGTGGATGCCGCGGTGGCCAAGGCCTACGGCGGCAAGAAGAAGATCCACTGGATGGAGGTCTACGCCGGCGAGAAGTCGACCAAGGTCTACGGCCCCGACGTCTGGCTGCCCGAAGAAACGCTGCAGGCCGTGCGCGAGTACGTCATCTCTATCAAGGGCCCGCTCACCACGCCGGTCGGCGGCGGCATCCGCTCGCTGAACGTCGCGCTGCGCCAGGAGCTCGACCTCTACGTCTGCCTGCGCCCCATCCGCTATTTCGAGGGCGTGCCCAGCCCGGTGCGCGAACCGCACAAGACCAACATGGTGATCTTCCGCGAGAACTCGGAAGACATCTATGCGGGCATCGAGTTCGAAGCCGAGAGCGACAAGGCCAGGAAGCTCATCAAGTTCCTGCAGGACGAAATGGGCGTCAAGAAGATCCGTTTCCCGAACACCTCGGGCATCGGCGTCAAGCCCGTGTCGATCGAAGGCACCGAACGCCTGGTGCGCAAGGCGCTGCAGTACGCCATCGACAACGACAAGCCCAGCGTGACCATCGTCCACAAGGGCAACATCATGAAGTTCACCGAGGGTGGCTTCCGTGACTGGGCCTACAACCTCGCCGCCAAGGAGTTCGGCGCTGAACTGATCGACGGCGGTCCGTGGATGAAGTTCAAGAATCCGAAGACGGGCAAGGACATCACCGTCAAGGACAGCATTGCCGACGCGTTCCTGCAGCAGATCCTTCTGCGCCCCGCGGAGTACAGCGTGATTGCCACGCTCAACCTCAACGGCGACTACGTGTCCGACGCCCTGGCTGCGCAGGTCGGCGGCATCGGCATCGCCCCGGGTGCGAACCTGAGCGACACCGTCGCGATGTTCGAGGCCACGCACGGCACTGCGCCCAAGTACGCGGGCAAGGACTACGTGAACCCGGGTTCCGAGATCCTCTCGGCCGAAATGATGCTGCGCCACATGGGCTGGACCGAAGCCGCCGACCTGATCATCAGCTCGATGGAGAAGTCCATCGCCAGCAAGAAGGTCACCTACGACTTCGCGCGCCTGATGGACGGCGCCACGCAGGTGAGCTGCTCCGGTTTTGGCCAGGTCATGATCGACAACATGTAATTGCGCAAGAAGCGCTGGCCGTGGCCTCGCGCACACGGCAGTCGGGCCCTTGGATCTTCGAAAGGAATCCAGGGGCTTTTTCTTTGCGATATACAGGAAACATCAGGAAAGACGAGCAGCGCGCCGTTTTTTTATGCCTGCCGGGCTGTCGCACACGGCGCAAGCCCCTTGATTTGTCGAATATGCGCCACCAAGTCTTCATGCGCCGGCACGGTGCTTGCACGCTCTATAGAATCTTTTTCATGGCAACGAGAATTCCCAAAACTCCCAGCACCCCGCCGGCCCAGAAACCGGCCGGGGATGACGGAGATTCGGTCGTCCTGGAGCGCCGGCCGCAGAAAACAGCGCCGCCCCAGATGTACCAGGTGGTGATGCTGAACGACGACTACACGCCCATGGAGTTCGTGATCGTCGTGCTGCAGGAATACTTCAGCAAGGACCGCGAAACCGCGACCCAGATCATGCTCAAGATCCACCTCGATGGCCGCGGCGTCTGTGGGGTCTATTCCCGCGACATGGCGGCCACCAAGGTCAATCAGGTGATGGAAGCCGCTCAGCAAGCAGGGCATCCGCTGCAATGTGTCAGCGAACCTGTTGCGTGAACCTGTTGAATTGCGCAAGCTCCAACCCATCTGAGAACTTATTTACAGCAAGGCAAAAGGAAATCACATGATTGCCCAGGAACTGGAAGTCAGCTTGCACATGGCCTTCGTCGAGGCCCGGCAGCAGCGCCACGAGTTCATCACCGTGGAGCATTTGCTGCTCGCTTTGCTGGACAACCCGAGCGCCGCGGAAGTTCTGCGCGCCTGCTCGGCCAACGTCGACGACCTTCGGGCGTCGCTCACCAACTTCATCAAGGACAACACGCCACAGGTGGCGGGTACCGACGATGTCGACACCCAGCCGACCCTGGGTTTCCAGCGCGTCATCCAGCGCGCCATCATGCATGTGCAGTCCACCGGCAACGGCAAGAAGGAAGTCACCGGCGCCAACGTGCTGGTCGCGATCTTCGGTGAGAAGGACTCGCACGCCGTCTACTACCTCCACCAGCAGGGCGTGACCCGCCTGGACGTGGTCAACTTCATTGCCCACGGCATCAAGAAGAGCGACCCGCCGGAAGCCGTCAAGGGCGCGGGCGAAGCGCCTTCGAGCGAGGGCGAAGAGGGCGGCGGCGAACGCAACGAGAAGGCATCGCCGCTCGAGCAGTTCACCCAGAACCTCAACCAGCTCGCCAAGGACGGCAAGATCGACCCGCTGATCGGCCGCGAGTACGAGGTCGAGCGCGTCATCCAGATCCTGTGCCGCCGGCGCAAGAACAACCCGCTGCTCGTCGGCGAGGCCGGCGTGGGCAAGACCGCCATCGCCGAGGGGCTTGCATGGCGCATCACGCAGGGCGACGTGCCGGAAATCCTGGCCGAGTCGAACGTGTTCTCGCTCGACATGGGCGCGCTGCTGGCCGGCACCAAGTACCGCGGTGACTTCGAACAGCGCCTGAAGGGCGTGCTCAAGTCGCTCAAGGACAAGCCGAACGCCATCCTGTTCATCGACGAGATCCACACGCTGATCGGTGCGGGCGCGGCTTCGGGCGGCACGCTCGATGCGTCGAACCTGCTCAAGCCGGCGCTCTCCAGCGGACAGCTCAAGTGCATCGGCGCAACCACCTTCACCGAATACCGCGGCATCTTCGAAAAAGACGCGGCGCTGTCGCGTCGCTTCCAGAAGGTCGACGTGGTCGAACCGTCGGTGCAGGAAACCGTCGACATCCTGAAGGGCCTGAAGTCGCGCTTCGAGGAACACCACGGCGTGAAGTACGCGGTGGCGGCCCTGCAGGCCGCGGCCGAGCTCAGCGCCAAGTACATCAATGACCGTCACCTGCCCGACAAGGCGATCGACGTCATCGACGAAGCCGGTGCCGCCCAGCGCATCCTGCCGCCGAGCAAGCGCAAGAAGACCATCAGCAAGACGGAAGTCGAGGAAATCGTGGCGAAGATCGCGCGCATTCCCCCGGCCAACGTCAGCAACGACGACCGCAGCAAGCTGCAGACCATCGAGCGCGACCTCAAGAGCGTGGTGTTCGGCCAGGACAAGGCGCTCGAAGTGCTCGCCTCGGCGGTCAAGATGGCGCGTTCGGGCCTGGGCAAGGGCGACAAGCCGATCGGCTCGTTCCTGTTCTCCGGCCCCACGGGCGTCGGCAAGACCGAAGCCGCGAAGCAGCTCGCCTACATCATGGGCATCGAGCTGATCCGCTTCGACATGTCGGAGTACATGGAGCGCCATGCGGTGAGCCGCCTGATCGGCGCGCCTCCGGGCTACGTCGGTTTCGACCAGGGCGGCCTGCTGACCGAGGCCGTCACGAAGAAGCCGCACGCTGTGCTGCTGCTCGACGAAATCGAGAAGGCGCACCCGGACATCTTCAACGTGCTGCTGCAGGTCATGGACCACGGCACGCTGACGGACAACAACGGACGCAAGGCCGACTTCCGCAACGTCATCATCATCATGACGACGAACGCGGGTGCCGAGACCATGAACAAGGCGACCATCGGCTTCACCAACCCGCGCCAGGCGGGCGACGAAATGGGCGACATCAAGCGCCTGTTCTCGCCCGAGTTCCGCAACCGGCTGGACGCCATCGTCAACTTCAAGGCACTGGACGAGAACATCATCCTGCGCGTGGTCGACAAGTTCCTGCTGCAGCTGGAAACCCAGCTCAGCGAGAAGAAGGTGGAAGTCACGTTCAGCGACAAGCTGCGCAAGCACCTGGCGAAGAAGGGCTTCGATCCGCTGATGGGCGCCCGCCCGATGCAGCGCCTGATCCAGGACACGATCCGTCGTGCGCTGGCAGACGAGCTGCTCTTCGGTCGCCTGACCGACGGTGGCCGCCTCGAAGTCGACCTCGACGACAAGGACGAAGTGCTGCTCGACATCCAGCCGCTCCCCAAGAAGGAAGGCAAGTCGAAGCCCGAGGCCGAGGAAACCGCCGCAGGCTGACACCCCAGCAGGCAATCCGTGGCCGACGAGGCCACGGAACAGCCTCCAAAGGCCGGTAGCATCGCGCTGCCGGCCTTTTTCTTTGGGCGCGTGCATCCATCCACCGTTTGAAGCCTTGATCCTCCCCGTCCTCAGTCCCGAATGGAAAACCGGCCTCTCCCTCGCATGGAGCGGCTACATCGCCGTGCTGTCGGTCTGGATCGTGATGCAGAAGCGCGCGCCGGTGTCCACCATGAGCTGGATCCTGTCGCTGGCGCTGCTGCCGTTCGCGGGCTTCGTCGTCTATTACTTCCTCGGGCCGCAGCGCCTGCGCAAGCAGCGGCTCAAGCGCCTGCGCAGCCGCGCCGGCGCCTCCGCCCAGGCTGATGTGGCCCGGCTGCGCGACGCGGCACACAATGCGCCGCCCGCGCTGCAGCAGATGGCCAGGCTGGGCATGGCCACCTGCGGCCTGCCGGTGTCGAGCGCGGCCGGCGTCGAGCTGCTCTCGGGCGGCGCGCGGACCTTCGACGCGATCTTCGAGGCGGTGCGTGCAGCTCGGAACCACATCCACCTCGAGTACTACATCTTCGAGCCCGACAGGATCGGCACCGCGCTGCGCGACCTGCTGGTCGAGCGCGCAAGGCAGGGCGTGACGGTGCGCCTGCTGATCGATGCGCTCGGCTCCAAGCGCATCGGCCGCAAGTTCATGGCGCCGCTGCACGAGGCCGGCGTGAAGGTGGCGCTGTTCCACGACACCAAGATCGGCCGCCGCCTGCGCCCGGTGACCAACTACCGCACCCACCGCAAGATCGTGGTGTGCGACGGCCGGGTCGGCTTCACGGGCGGCGTGAACATCACCGACGAGGAAGACAAGCGCACCAACCCCGACGCCTACCACGACGTGCACCTGCGCATCGAGGGCAGCGCGGTGCGCTGGCTGCAGACCACCTTCCTCGAGGACTGGACCTACGCCACCGGCGAAGACCCGCGCGGCATGGACGACGCCTTGGACGCGATGCTCCCGCAGCTCGAGGCCGGCAACATTCCCGTCCAGATCGTCACCAGCGGCCCCGACAACGCGCTCGAAGCCATCCACCGCATGCACGTCGAAGCCATCCATTCGGCCACGCACCGGGCCTGGCTGACCACGCCGTATTTCGTTCCCGGCGAGCCCGCGCTCATGGCGCTCACCAGCGCCGCGCTGCGCGGCGTCGACGTGCGCCTGCTGGTGCCGCGCCGCAGCGACTCGGCCATCGTGAGCGCCGCCGCGCGCTCCTATTTCGACGAGCTCATCGCCGCCGGCGTGAAGGTGTGGGAGTACAAGGCCCGCATGCTGCATTCCAAGACCTTGGTGGTCGACGACCATTGCGCGATGATCGGCACCGCGAATTTCGACAACCGCAGCTTCCGGCTCAACTTCGAGGTCTGCGCCGTGGTCTATGGTCCGGAACTGGCCGGCCCGCTGGCGGCGCAATTCGAGACCGACCTGCACAGTTCCGGCGCGGTGCGCGCCAACCGGCGCCTGGGCTTCTGGCGCCGCCTCGGCGATGCGATTGCGCGCCTGTTTTCACCCTTGCTCTGAATGAACCACACCTTTCTCTGGCACGACTACGAAACCTTCGGCGCGGTGCCGCGCCGCGACCGCCCCTCGCAGTTCGCGGCCATCCGCACCGATGCCGAGCTCAACGAAGTCGGCGAGCCGCTGATGCTCTATTGCAAGCCCGCGCCGGACTACCTGCCCAGCCCCGAGGCCTGCCTGATCACCGGCATCACGCCGCAGGTGTGCCTGGAGCGCGGCATTCCCGAGCATGAATTCGCCGGCCACATCGAGCGCGCCTTCTCGCAGCCGGGCACCATCGGCGTCGGCTACAACACCATCCGTTTCGACGACGAGGTCACGCGATTCCTGTTCTGGCGCAACCTGATCGACCCCTATGCGCGCGAATGGCAGAACGATTGCGGCCGCTGGGACCTGCTCGACGTGGTGCGCCTCACCTACGCGCTGCGCCCCGACGGCATCGAATGGCCGAAGAAGGAAGACGGCAAGCCCAGCTTCAAGCTCGAAGACCTGGCGCGCGCCAACGGCCTGCTGCACGAGTCGGCGCACGATGCGCTCTCCGACGTGCGCGCCACCATCGCATTGGCGCGGCTGATCCGCGACAGGCAGCCCAAGCTGTTCGACTTCGCCTTCGGCCTGCACAAGAAAGACCGCGTGGCCGTCGAGTTGGGGCTGCCCGCCATGCGCGAGACCGCCAAGCCCTTCCTGCACGTCTCGGGCATGTTCCCGGTCGAGCGCGGCTGCATGGCCGTGATGTGGCCGCTGGCGAGCCACCCGACCAACAAGAACGAACTGCTGGCCTGGGACCTGGCCCACGACCCGAGCGAGCTGCGCGACATCGACGCCGACACGCTGCGCCTGCGCCTGTTCACCCGCACGGCCGACCTGCCCGAGGGCGTGGTGCGCCTGCCCGTGAAGGGCATCCACCTGAACAAGTCGCCGATGGTGGTCGGCAACCTGCGCACGCTGGCGCCGGCCATGGCCGAGCGCTGGGGAGTCGACCTCGATGCAGCCATGCGCCACGCCGCCATCGCGCGCGACCTGCCCGACATGAGCGCCATCTGGTCGAAGGTCTATGCCCGCCCGAAGGAAGACACGCCCGATGTCGACGAAGACCTCTACGGCGGTTTCGTCGGCAATGCAGACCGCCGCCGCCTGAACCAGCTGCGCAGCCTGTCGCCCGAGGAGCTGGCCAAGGACCGCACCGGCTTCGACGACGGCCGGCTCGACGAGATCCTGTTCCGCTACCGCGCGCGAAACTGGCCCGAGCTGCTGAGCGAAGAAGAGAACGAGCGCTGGGAAGCCCTGCGCGTGGCAAAGCTCTTCAAGGGCGAGGGCGGGGCGCGCACCATCGAGATGCTGTTCAGCGAGGTCGATGCGCTCTCCGAGAACGCAGACGAGCGCGGCGAGGAGATCCTCGGCGCCCTCTACGAATACGCAGAGGCGATCGCGCCGGAAGCCTGACCGAGGCCCGCAGGCCGATCGAACGGAAGAACGAACGAACCATGCTGCAAATCAATCCCGAGCTGTCTACCGCCCTGGAGGAATACGGCCTGTTCCTCGCCACCGGCGCGATGGTGGCGCTGCCGTTTCGCTTCGAGCCGCCGGTGCGGCTGTTCGTGAACGTGCATACCCACGGCGTGTCGATGGGGGCTTACTCCTACGTCGCGCCGCTGGTGCAGCTGCACCAGTTCCGCATGGGGCGCTACTGCTCGGTCGGCGACAACCTGAACGTGCTGACCCAGCACCCGTCGGACTGGCTGACGACGCACCCGGTGTCGCACCAGCCGTTCTTTCCGCCGCCGTTCAGCCACGTGTCCACGCACGAGTACCCGCAGCTCGAACGGACGGTGATCGGCAACGACGTGTGGATCGGCTCGCGCGTGAGCATGAAGAGCGGCCTGACCATCGGCGACGGCGCGATCATCGGAGCGGGCTCGGTCGTGACCAAGGACGTGCCGCCGTTCGCCGTGATGGGCGGTGTGCCCGCGCGCATGATCCGCCGCCGCTTTTCCGACGCGCTCATCGAGCGCATCCAGGCCTGCCCGTGGTGGGACTGGGACCTGCGCCACCTCACGCTCGACTGGCGCAAGCCCGAAGAGGCGCAGACCTTGCTCGAAGCCGCAGTTGCCGAAGGGCGGGTGGTGCGGTGGAGCCCGGGCTGGCGCGTGCTGGAGCACGGCACCCCGGCCGAGGAAGGCCAGGCGCGGCCGCTCGTGGTGCGGGTGGAGTGATGCGCGGCGCAGCGGGCGAAGTGGGAGCGCGAGCCGTCGAAGCGCGTGGTGCTGCATGAAAGGCAATCCGTCTGTGTCCGCTTCCGGCAAAGATAGAAACCTCGTTCGCCGGCTCACGGTCTCCGATGCGGTGGCCTACCGTGCCGTGATGCTGGATGCCTATGCCAGTCACCCCAGCGCCTTCACTTCCACCGTTGAAGAGCGCGAAGGCCTGCCGCTGAGCTGGTGGGAAGAGCGGCTCGGCGCCATTGCTGATGCGACGGAGGCCAGCGTGGTCTACGGTGCATTCGACGACACCGGCATGCTGGCAGGCGCGGCGGGGCTCGCCTTCGGCGTGCGAAACCGGGAGCGCCACAAGGCCACCTTGTTCGGCATGACCGTGGCCGCGTCGGCGCGCCGTTCGGGCTTCGGCCGACGGCTGGTGCTCGCCTTGCTCGACCACGCGCGGGCCCGCGACGGCCTGCGGCTGGTGCAGCTCACCGTCACCGAAGGCAACGACGCGGCGCAGAAACTCTACGAAGACTGCGGCTTCCGCACCTTCGGCGTGGAGCCGCTGGCCATCGACGTCGATGGCGAACTGCTCGGCAAGGTCCACATGTGGTGCGACCTGGCGCCGCCCGCCTCAGCGGGGCCGCCGGTCGACCGAGGCAATGAAGGCGTCCACCGCTGAGGTGTAGGCGCCGGGCAGGCCGAGTTCGGCGTTGATCTGCGCGTGCGACAGGTCTTCAGGTAGCACCTGCGCGCGTCCGCCCGTGGCCGTGACGCGTGCGGCGAACTGAGCGGCTTGCGTGCAGGAGCCGTCGCGGCGTTGCGTCGAGCACACCAGCAGCATCGGCGGCGCGCCGGGCGCCAGCGCATCGGTCGGCGACACGCTGCGCCAGAAGGCCGGGTCGCTGCCGAACACGCGGTCGTAGAAGGGCAGGTGGCGCCGCTGCATCAGGGCCGCGGTGTCGAGCGCGGCGCTGTCGAGCGCGATAGCGCCCAGCCAGGGCTGCGCGCCCTGTTGCCGCGCGATGCCGGGCGATGCGCTCAGCAGTGCGACCAGGTGCGCGCCCGCCGAATGCCCCATGAGCACGAGCCGGCCCGCGTCGCCGCCCCAAGAAGCCGCGCCGGCTTGCACCGCGGCCACCGCACGCGCCACGTCCTGCGCCTGCTGCATCACATCGACCTGCGGCACGAAGCGGTAGGCCACCGACACCAGGATGTAGCCCTGCGCACGCACCCAGTGATCGACCTTGAGATCCACCACCGAGGCGGCGTCTTTCTTGCCGAACATCCAGGCGCCGCCGTGGACCATCACGAGCACCGGCGCACCGTGCGCGTTCGGCGGCAGGTACACGTCCATGCGCTGCGCCGCGTCGGGGCCGTCGGGCAGGTCGGCCAGGCGGCGAACGTCGGGCTGCGCCAATGCGGGGGCAAGCGCCAGTGCCAGCAACCAGGCGATGCAGTACGGCAGAAAGCGCTTCATGGGAAAGCGCCCGATCAGGCTTTCGGGATCATCCAGCCGGTCTCGCCGCCGCGCCCCGGCAGATGCAGCGTGGCGGTGGCGGCCGGCGTCTGCGCCACCAGCCGGCCCTTGCGGAATACCTTGAGCCGCGTGGCGCGCAGGCGGATGGCCTCGACCGGGTCGCGCGCCTGCAGCAGCACGAAGCTCGCGTCGCAGCCGGCCTCGATGCCGTAGCCCTGCAGGTGCATCACGCGCGCCGCATTCGTCGTCACCGCCTCGAAGCACTGGCGGATGCCAGCCTGGCTGGTCATCTGCGCCACGTGCAGGCCCATGTGCGCCACCTCGAGCATGTCGCCCGAACCCATGCCGTACCACGGGTCCATCACGCAGTCGTGGCCGAAGGCGACGTTCACGCCGGCGGCCATCAGCTCGGGCACGCGCGTCATGCCGCGGCGCTTGGGGTAGCTGTCGTGGCGGCCCTGCAGCGTGATGTTGATCAGCGGATTGGAGATGACTGCCACGCCGCTCTGCGCGATCAGCGGCAGCAGCTTGCTCACGTAGTAGTTGTCCATCGAGTGCATCGAGGTGCAGTGCGAGCCCGTCACGCGGCCTTGCATGCCCAAGCGCTGCGCCTCGAAGGCCAGCGTCTCGATGTGGCGCGACAGCGGGTCGTCGGACTCGTCGCAATGCATGTCGACCAGCTTGCCGCGCTCGGCCGCCATTTCGCACAGCAGCTTCACGCTGGCGGCGCCGTCGGCCATGGTGCGCTCGAAATGGGGAATGCCGCCGACCACGTCCACGCCCTTGTCGAGCGCGCGCTCCAGGTTCTCGACGCCGCCGGGCGAGCGCAGCACGCCGTCCTGCGGGAAGGCCACCAGTTGCAGATCGAGGTAGGGCGCCACTTGGCGCTTGACCTCCAGCAATGCATCGACCGCGAGCAGGCTCGGGTCGCTGGTGTCCACATGCGAGCGCACCGCCAGCAGCCCCTTGGCCACGGCCCAGTCGCAGTAGGCCAGCGCGCGCTCGATCAGCGCCTCCGCCGTGAGCAGCGGCTTCAGTTCGCCCCAGAGCGCAATGCCTTCGAGCAGCGTGCCGCTCTGGTTGACGCGCGGCAGGCCGTAGCTCAGCGTGGCGTCCATATGGAAATGCGGATCGACGAAATGCGGCGCGAGCAGCATGCCCTGCGCATCGAGCTTCTCGTGCGCGGGAGCGTCCAGGCCCTCGGTGACTTCGGCGATGCAGCCGTCCAGCACGGCGATCGACATGCCGGTGCGGCCGTCGGGGAGGGTGGCGTTGGTGATGAGGAGGTCGAGCATCGTGGGGGCCTTTTTGAATCGATCGGGGCTATTTTCCGTCGCCGCTTTCTCCAGGCACGCGCCGCGGCGTCCAGTGAAGATAGATGTGCACGTTTTCGCTGCGGTCGCGCGCCACGCCGGTTTCGCCCCAGTAAAACGTGGCCGGCTGGCGCGGTACGCCGGCCGATGCCAGCCAGCGCTCGTGAAAACGGTAGCGCTCGTCGGCGCTGGCATGGAAGGCTTCCGAATCCAGGCTGCGGTGGCGATGCGGCGTGAGCGTGATGAAGGCGCTGGCCAGTTGTTCCTGCTCGAAGCGAAGGGTCAGTTCGATGGCCTTCCGGTCGGTAGTCGTGTCGCCGGCAGTGGCGAACACGCATTCCACCTGCCGGCCTTCCACGGTCACCATCTGCCAGGTCTTCAGGAAAAGGGGTGGAAGATCGTCTGCACGGCTGTCCGCGTCGATGACGGCTCCGAAGGCTTCGATGCGGCCGGTCGCGGCGTCGAGTGCCAGGGGCGGCGTCATGGGCCGGGCCTAGCGGGTGCGCTGCGCCCGGAACAGATACTGCCCCGGCCTGGGCCCGACCTCGATGGTCACGCGGCGCAGCTTGTCGTCGTGCCCCGAACTGGCCTTTGCCGTCACCACGATGCCGCGCGGCGTGGCCCGGCAGGTGAGCTCCGACAGGCCGATCTCCGCATGGTCGTTGTCGAGTTCCGCAATGGACACGGTGTGCGCGGCCTGCAGGCTGCCTTCGGCGTCGCGTTTCATCCATTGCACGTACAGGAACGACTGCGCGAACTGCTCGGCGTGGATCACCCGGTACACGCCCCGGTGGTCGTTGTCCCAGGTGCCGCACAGCTGCACCCAGTTGACCGCGTCGGGCGTCTTGAAATTCTCGTAGGTGATGTCTGCTCCCAGCGCTTGCGCGCCGCCGCCGCACGCGGCCAGCAGGGCGGCGAGCAACCGGGCTCGAATGGCGGAAGGCGCGTTCATCGTCAACGTTCCCCTTTGCGGTAGGGCTTCATCAGTGCCTGCGGATAGCTGGCCTTGCGTGCCACCAGCACCAGCGCCAGGATCGACAGCAGGTACGGCAGCATCAGGTACAGCTGGTAGGGCAGCACGGCATCGCCCGATTGTTGCAGCCGCAACTGCAGCGCGTCGAAGAACGCGAACAGCAGCGCGCCCAGCAGTGCCTTGCCCGGCCGCCACGAGGCGAACACCACCAGTGCCACGCAGATCCAGCCGCGCCCGTTGACCATGTTGAAGAAGAAGGCATTGAAGGCCGACAGCGTAAGGAAGGAGCCCGCCATGCCCATCAGCGCCGAGCCGGCGACGATGGCGCCGGTGCGCGTGGCCGCGACCGACACGCCCTGGCTCTCGGCCGCCTGCGGGTTCTCGCCGGCCATGCGCAGCGCCAGCCCGAGCGGCGTGCGGTAAAGCACCCAGCCCACCACCGGCACCAGCAGCAGCGCGAACAGCGTGAGCGCGGTCTGCGCGTTGAGGATGGGCACCGGCAGCCAGTCCATCGGCGCGAAGGGCGTGATGGTCGGCGGCGTGTTCACCTTGGGAAAGCTCACGCGGTAGCCGAAGTAGCTGAGCGCGGTCGCCAGCAGCGTGATGCCCAGCCCCGACACGTGCTGCGAAAGCGCGAGTCCCACGGTCAGAAAGGCATGCAGCAGGCCGAACACCATGCCGGTGAGCGCGGCCACGCCGACGCCCACCCACAGCGGCGCGCCGGCATACACCGCGAGCCAGCCGGTGAAGGCGCCGGCGACCATGATCCCTTCGATGCCGAGGTTGAGCACGCCCGCGCGCTCGCACAGCAGCACGCCGAGCGTGCCGAGGATCAGCGGGGTGGCGATGCGCAGCACCGCGACCCAGAAGGCGGGGTTGGCGAGGATGTCGAGCAGGTCGGTCATTGCGTGTTTCTCCCTCCCCTTCCGGGGGAGGGCTGGGGTGGGGGCAGGCGGCGCTCGCAGGGGCGGCCGATGCCCCCATCCCGGCCTTCCCCCAGCGGGGGAAGGAGCAAGAAAGAAGAAGCCAGGGCCAAGTTCATTTCTTCATCCTCACCCGGTACTGCGTCAGCAAGGTCGCCACCAGCACCGCGATCAGCGAGGCCGCGACGATCACGTCGGCGATATAGGTCGGCACGCCCACGGCGCGGCTCATGGTGTCGGCCCCCACCAGCACGCCCGCCACGAACACGCCGGCCGCGATCACGCCCAGCGGGTGGAGGCCGGCCAGCATGGCGATCACGATGCCGGTGTAGCCGTAGCCCGGCGACATGTCGAGCGTGACGTAGCTGGTGCGGCCCGCCACCTCGATGGCGCCCGCCAGCCCGGCCAGCGCGCCGGAAAGCAGTGCCACCATGACCACGGTGCGCGTCACCGGCACGCCCGCGAAGGCGGCGGCGCGCGCATTGGCGCCCACCGCGCGGATGTCGAACCCAAGCACCGTGTACTTGAAGACGGCCCACACCATCACCGCGAGCGACACCGCCCACAAGAGCCCGGTGTGCACCCGCGTCTGCGCGACCAGCTTGCCCAGCTCCAGGTCGGACTGCAGCGACACGCTCTGCGGCCAGCCCATGGCGGTCGGGTCTTTCATCGGCCCGTCGAGCAGCGCAGACACGCCCAGCAGCACGATGAAATTGATCAGCAGCGTGGTCACGACCTCGTCCACGCCCAGCTTGTTCTTCATGAGCGCCGGGCCCAGCAGCATCAGCGCGCCGGCCACGGCGGCGGCCAGCATCATCAGCGGGAACAGCAGCCAGGGCGACAGCTCGAAGCCCGTGCCGCCATGCATGCCGCCCACGGCGACGGCGGCCAGCGCACCCGCGTAGAGCTGCCCCTCGGCGCCGATGTTGAAGAGCCGCGCCTTGAAGGCGACCGTGGCCGCCAGCCCGGTGAGGATCAGCGGAATGGCGCGCGTCAGCGTTTCGCTCCATGCGAACACCGAGCCGAAACCGCCCTGCAGCAGCAGCGCATAGGTGCGGCCGACCGGCGCGCCGGCCCACAGCACCAGCAGTGCGCTGACGAGCATGGTGAACACGACCGCGCCCACGGGTGCGAGCACCAGCGCGGCGCGGGAGGCCTGGTGGCGTTTCTCGAGCCGCATCATGAGGACGCTCCGTTGCGCCGCGGCGCCGTGGTTGCGCCGGCCATGGCCAGGCCGATGGCCTCGCGCGTCCATGCGGCGGCGGGGCGCGCTTCGCCCAGATGGCCGCCGTGCATCACGGCCACCCGGTCGCCGAGCGCCAGCACTTCGTCGAGGTCGTCCGAAATCACCAGCACGGCAGCGCCGGCGTCGCGCGCGGCGATGAGCTGCTGCTGCACATAGGCGACCGCGCCGATGTCCAGGCCCCAGGTCGGCTGGTGCGCGACGATGAGGCGCGGCGCGCGGTTCGGATACTTCCTGTTGTCGTCGCCCTTGGCCGTTTCGGGCTGCTCGGGCGAGAGCAGGGCGCGGCCCAGGATCAGCTTCTGCATGTTCCCGCCGGAGAGCGAGCGGGCCGGCGCCATCAGCCCGGCGCCGCGCACGTCGAACGCCTTTTCTATGCGCCGCGCATGCAGCCGCGCGGCGGCGCGCTTCACGATGAAAGACCAGCGCGAGAACACCGGGCTGCGCAGCCGCTCCGACACTGCGTTTTCCCACACCGGCAGGTCGCCGACGACGCCTACCGCGTGCCGGTCCTCGGGAATGCGCGCGACGCCGCGCTGCACCAGCCGGGCAGGCGAGGGCGGCAAGGCGCGGCCCATCAGCTGCGCGGAGCCGGACGAAATCCGGCGCGTGCCGCACAGCAGCTCGGCCAGCGCGACCTGCCCGTTGCCGGACACGCCCGCGATGGCAGTGATTTCGCCGGCGCGCAGCGTCAGCGACACCTCGCGAAGGCCGGCCGAATGGTCCTGCCCGCCGTCCTTGCCGGCGGCGGTGCTCACATGGTCGAGCACGCAGACCGCGTCGCCCACCGACTTGGCAGGCCGGCGCTGCGGCGCTTCGACCGCATGGCCCACCATCCACAGCGCGAGCTGCGCCTGCGTGGTGTCGACCGTGCGCGCCTGCGCCACCAGCTTGCCGCCGCGCAGCACCGCCACGCGGTGCGACACGCGCAGCACCTCGCCGAGCTTGTGGCTGATGAAGATGACCGACAGGCCCTGCGCCACCATCTGCGCCAGCGTGGCGAACAGCGCCTCGCTTTCCTGGGGCGTGAGCACGGCGGTCGGCTCGTCGAGGATCAGGATGCGCGCGCCGCGGTACAGCGCCTTGAGAATCTCCACCCGCTGGCGCTCGCCGACCGACAGGCTGCCGATCTTCGCGTCCGGCTGCACCGGCAGGCCGAAGCGCTGCGCCACCTCGAGCAGCCTGGCGCGCGCGGCCGCCCGGCGCGACACCGGTCGCCACAGCGGCTCGGTGCCCATCATCACGTTGTCGAGCACGCTGAGGTTGTCGGCCAGCGTGAAGTGCTGGTGCACCATGCCCACGCCGGCGGCCAGCGCGGCCTTGGGGTTGCCCGGCGGCAGCGGCGCGCCGAACACTTCGATGCCGCCTTCGTCGGCGACGTAGTGGCCGAACAGGATCGACATCAGCGTCGACTTGCCCGCGCCGTTCTCGCCGAGCAGCGCGAGCACTTCGCCGGCCTGCAGGTCGAGGGAAATGGCGTCGTTGGCCACCAGGGCGCCGAAGCGCTTGGTGATGCCAGTGAGCCGGAGCACAAGAGGGTTCATGGGATGGCGGGCTCGGGGCTGCCGAGCTCGCGGCAAAAGTTTTCGATGGCCTGGGCGGCAGCGACGGGCGCGGCCTGCAGCAGGCCGTGCGGGCCTTCCAGCCGGACGATGCGAAGGCCCGACAGCGCGCGCTGGATGGTACGGGCGGCCTGGCCGGGAACGATGCGGTCCTCGATGGCCTGCAGGTACATCACCGGCACGCGCACCTGCGCGAGCCTGTCGACCACGTTCACGCGCTGCACTTCCCTCATGCGGCGCGTCATGACGGCGGTCGACACCTGCCGCAGCGAACCCTGCAGCAAGGCGCAAAGGCGCGGCGTGGCAAAGCGGCCCAGCAGCATACGGCGCATGGGGCCGCGCATCAGGCCGGAGTGCATGAACATCATCGACAGTTCGAGCAGGCCGCCACGCAGCAGCGCCAGCCCCGGCTTGGGGCTGCGGGCAAAGCTGCAGCAAAGGATCAGCCCGCGCAGTCCCGGCGGCGGCGTCGCCGCAATGGAGATGGCGAGCGGGCCGGAGAAGGATTCGCCCAGCAGCACGAAGGGCTGGCCGGCGGGGAGCCGCGCGCGCACAAGCCGTTCGAGTTCGTCATAGCCCAGCGGCTCGGTGCCGGGGTAGCGCACCACGTCGATGGCGTCTTGTTGCCGTCCCATGGCCTGGGCCAGGGGCTCGAACAGCTCGCCGGTGCCGTCCATGCCCGGAAGCAGAACAAGGCGGATGGAACCAGCGGGCGCCGCCGTCACTTCCACGCGGCCAGGAACGCCAGCATCACCTTGGCGGAGTTGTCCGCCGCGATGCTCATGAAGGTGCCCATTTCGTTCTCGCCGTCGCCGCCGCCCGCGAGGTCGCTGAGCGAGCGGAAGGCGATGAAGGGCACGCCGTTGCTGTAGGCGACCATGCCCACGGCGGCGGTTTCCATGTCGAGCACGTTGGCCTGGAAGGTCCTGTAGGTGTATTCGCGGTAGGCCTTGTTGTCCATGAAGGCCTGGCCCGACACGCCGTTGCCGCCCACCACCAGTTGCGGCTTGCGCGGCAGGCACTTGCCGGCGCCGCAGTTCGCCAGGTCGACGTTGCGGATGCTGCGCGCCACCTCGAGCATCTTCGGGTCGGCCTCGAACCAGAACTTGCGCACGATCTGCGGGTTGGCTGCCGAGCGCACCTCGACCGGGCGCGGGAACATCATCCCGAAGTTGGGCAGCGTGGCGTCGGTGATGAACGGCGGCGCGCTGTACTTGCCCGGCGCGGTCTCGCGCGCCATCAGCACTTCGAGGTACTGGCCCCACTGTGCGGGCACGGTCACGTCGCCCACGTGCAGCTGCGGGTTCACGCCGCCCGCGATGCCGCTGAACACGATGTTGGTGATGCGAAAGCGGTTGAGCACCAGCTGCGTGTTCATGGTCGCGTTCGTCATGCTGATGCCCGACAGGAACAGCACCACGGGCTTGCCTTCGAGCGTGCCGGTGGTGAACTCCACGCCGTTCACGCTGTGCTTCACCGGGCCCTGCAGCCGGGTCAGCAGCAGCTTCAGCTCGGGCTCGAAGGCCGACAGCACCGCGATGCGCGGCGTGTCGTCCAGCCGCGTGCCGCTGTTGATGCTGACCGCGCCGGATTTGTAGACGCCGGCGCAGCCCGCCAGCAGCATCCCGAGCGTGGCGGCCAGCACGGGCGCGCGCAGGCGCCGCAGCAGGGAGGATGTGTGGTTCTTCATCATGAGTTCGTCGGTAGTTGCGGGCGGTGCGCGGCGTCGGGCGTGGCGATCCAGGCTTGCAGCGACGCGACGCGCGCGTGCTTCGGCGCCAGGCCGACGAAGGTGGTGTACGCAGCCAGCGCCTTGGCGTCGTTGCCCGATTGCAGGTAGGCATCGCCCAGGTTCAGGTAGGCGAGGGCGCGGCTGCCGTCCATCTCGATGGCCTGCTCGAACCAGCGCGCGGCCTCCACAGGCTTGCCGCGCTTGAAGTACACGAAGCCCAGGTTGTTGGCCGCCAGCGCAAAGCGCGGCTGCAGCTTCAGCGCCTCGGTGAAGGCGGCTTCGGCTTCGTCGTAGCGGCGCTCGCGGTACAGCTGCAGGCCGCGGTCGTTGGCGCGCTGGGCGGCCACGCGCGGCGACACCGGTGCCGCGGCCGGCATGGTCAGCCTGGCGTCGGCGCCTTCGAGGTTCTTCACCACCACCTCGATGGCAGCGGGGCCGGTCTTGGGTGTGGCCGCCGCGGTGTGCACGGCCTGCTCGTTGGCCTCGTCGATGCGTTTGTTGACCTGGCTGGCGGCCGGGTCGAGCTGCACGATGTCGCCGCTCAGGCCCTCGCGCTCGGTGGGCAGCTCGAACACGAACTCGCCGCCCTCCGAGCCCGGCAGGCTGCCGAACGCCGGCGTCTGCCGCGCGATGGCCGACACCGCCGGCGCCACGTAGGCAGCAAGCTCGGTGCCGGTGATGACGCCGTCGCCGTTCAGGTCGGCCTTGCCCGACAGCGCCTGCAGCACGGTCCACGTGAAGACCGAATGCCCGCCGGGGCCGTCGTCGGCCACCTGCTGGTCGGCGCCGCCGGCGGTGATCATCTGGCGGCCGACGCGGCGCGCGTTGTCGCTCAGGAAGTTCTTGCTGCCGCGCGGCGCACCGCCGCGCGTGAGGCCCAGGCCCGAATAGCAGGCGTCCACCATGAACAGCACGTGCTTGGCCGACAGCGCCTCGGCCACCTCCTGCAGCTGCGGCATCGAGATGGCGTCGGAGGCCAGGTCGTCCAGCGCCGCATCGACCGGGATGATGTAGCCCACGTCGCGCCCGCTCGCGAGCTTGCGGGTGCTGCCGTGGCCGGCGAAGAACACCAGCACGCGGTCGTCGCGCTTCACGCGCTTGGTGTCGGCCAGCTTGTCGTTCAGCACGCGCAGGATGTTGGCGCGCGTGGCCTCGCCGTCGTACAGCGAGGTGACGTTCTCGGGCTTGAAGCCGAAGCGGGTGACGAGCAGTTGCTCCATCGACCTGGCGTCGGGCACGGCGTGGTGCAGGCCGGGCCACTTGGCGTACTTGTCGATGCCGATCACCAGTGCGTGGCTGTCGCGGTAGAGGGTGTCGCCGCTGCCGGCGGCCGCCACGCCGTCGTCCGGCGCGGGCCGCTTGGCCGCGTTGACGACGAACTTGCCGTCGCGCCAGGTGGCGAAGCGGTAGCCGTCGGCCACCAGCTGGTCGAGCACCGTGGGCAGGGCCTGCACGGTGCGGCCCTGGATGTCGTGGAACAGGATCACGCCGCGCTTGGCCTTGTCGACCTCGGCCAGCACGCGGTCGGCGATCGACTTGGGCACCGGGTCGGCCCAGTCCATGGAGTCGACGGTCCAGAGCATCGAGCGCAGCTTGAGCGCCTCGACCGTGCTCAGCTTGTCTTCGTTGCGCGCGCCGTAGGGAAAGCGGAACAGGGTGGACTGCGGGCGGCCGGTGGCGTCGAGCAGGGCCTCGGTCTCGGAGGCCTCGGTGCGCACCGTGTCGTCGCTCATCTTGGCCATCACGCCGTGGCTGAAGCTGTGGTTGGCGAGCACGTGGCCGGCGGCCAGCACGCGCTTGGCCACCGCGCCGTTGGCGCCCAGTTGCGCCTTGCCCTGCGCGTCGAGCTTGCCGAGGTTGCGGCCCAGCTCGAAGAAGATGGCGGGCGCGTCGTAGCGCTTGAGGATCTCCAGGATCTCGTCGGTGTGCCTGGCATGCGGGCCGTCGTCGAAGGTCAGCACCACGGTCCTGGGCGGCAGCGAGGTGCCGAAGATCTCCCGGGTGTCGGCGCCTTCCTTCTCCTTGGCGCCGGTGCCGGCGGGCTGGGTTGCCTGCGTGTAGGGGACGATGGCGCCGAAGTCCTTCAGGATCTTCTCGCGCGAATACAGGCCCTGCAGCTTGGCCACGTAGTCGGACCACTTCTCGCGCCTGGGCTCGATGCCGCGCTGCGCGAAGCGGCCGAACACGTCTTTCAGCTCGCGGTCGTAGGCCTGTTCGATCTCTGCGAGCACGGCCAGGTCTTCGCTGGCGCGGCGGCCGAGCTTGAGGCCGGGCAGCGACTGCGCCTGGGCGTAGCGCGTGCTCAGCTCGGTGAGGAATTCCTTGAACGCGAGGCGGTCGGCGTCGAACCAGCTGGGTTCGCTTTCGATGCGGTCCAGCAGCGCGTTCAGCGCCGGCACGGTGGCCGGGTCGGCCATCTCGCCCGCCTGCGCGATGAGCGCCTGCTGGCGCTCCTGCATGTCGTGGAACAGCAGTTGCCCGACCGCGCCCACCGCGCGCTTCTCGGCCGCGTCGAGCGTGCGCTCGCCGGTCATCAGCACGATCATCTGCCGGTGGGCGGCGAGCAGGGCGTCGGCGCGCTCCTGCAGCGCCGCCGGAATGCCTGCGGGGACGGCGGAGGCCGGCGGGGGCGCCGCGGCGGCAGCGGGAGCGGCGGGTGCGGCCACCGCGGGCGACGCGGGCGCCGCCGTGCCGGCGGATTCAGGCTGGCAGGCGGCCAGTCCGGCGACGGCCAGCGCCGCAACCGCCACGCCCCGGATTGCGGTGCGCCATCGCGCAGGATTCATGAGCACTTGGAGGCGTTTACTTGGCTGTGGACTTGGGTTGGCCGTCGTCCACCTTCACGGTGAACTTGCCCGCGAGGATATCGGCCTGCTTGGCCTTCACCTTGGCGATGATGTCGGCCGGCACTTTCTTCTCGAAGGTGCCGAGCGGCGCGAGCTCGGAGCCCTTGTGCTTCATCTGCGCGTACACGCCGTAGTCCTCGGCCGCGAACTTGCCTTCCTTGACCAGCTTGATCGCGCGATCGGCCGCGGGCTCGAAGTTCCACAGTGCCGAGGCGACCACCGTGTCGGGGTACTGGCTCTGCGTGTCGATCACGTTGCCGATGGCGAGCTTGCCCTTTTCCTTGGCTGCGTCGGAGACACCGAAGCGCTCGGCGTACATCACGTCCGCGCCCTTGTCGATCATGGCGAAGGCGGCTTCCTTGGCCTTCGGCGGGTCGAACCAGCTGTTGATGAAGCTCACGCTGAACTCGACCTTCGGGTTGGTTTCCTTGGCGCCCGCCATGAAAGCGTTCATCAGCCGGTTCACTTCGGGAATCGGGAAGCCGCCGACCATTCCGATGCGGTTGGTCTTGGTCATGCCGCCGGCCACCATGCCGCTCAGGTAGGCGGGCTCCTGGATGTAGTTGTCGAACACGCTGAAATTGGGCGCCTGCGGCTTGAGCGACGAGCCCATCAGGAAGGCGACCTTGGGAAAGTCCTTGGCGACCTTGCGCGCCGCCGCTTCCACGCCGAACACCTCGCCCAGGATCAGCTGGTTGCCGCCGGTGGCGTACTCGCGCATCACGCGCTCGTAGTCGGCGTTGCTGACGTTCTCGGTGGCCTTGTACTCGATCTCGCCGCGCGCCTCGGCCGCCTTCAGCGCCTTGTGGATGCGGCCCACCCATTGCTGCTCGAAAGGCACGGTGTACACCGCGGCCACTTTCAGCTTGGCCTGCTGCGCGAGCGCAAGGCCCGGAGCGCCTGCCGCGAGCGCGGCGGCAATGGCGACGGAACGGATGATCAATTGACGGCGTGCTGCCACGATGCTTCTCCTCGAGTTATGGAAATCTTAGGCTCGCAAAAACCGCGCCTTCCTAGCCAGAACACCGAGGAACCGGCTCCGCCGGACCTCAGGTGTTGCCCCCGGTAGGGGGAAGGCGAAGCGACACGAAGTGCGCGAAGCCTGGGGGCGAGCCCTACTTCGTGCCGAAGATGCGGTCGCCCGCGTCGCCCAGGCCCGGCAGGATGTAGCCGTGGCTGTCGAGTTCGCGGTCGATGGCGGCGGTGTAGATCGGCACGTCGGGGTGCGCGGTCTGCATCGTCTTCACGCCTTCGGGGCAGGTCAGCAGGCAGACGAACTTGATCGACTTCGGGTTCAGCTCCTTCAGCCGCTCGACCGCGGCCACGGCCGAGTTGCCCGTGGCCAGCATCGGGTCGACCACGATCACGTCGCGGTTCTCCATTTCGCCGGGCATCTTGAAGTAGTACTCGACGGCCGTCAGCGTCTTGGGGTCGCGGTACAGGCCGATATGGCCGACGCGGGCGCCGGGCACCACGGTCAGCATGCCGTCCAGGATGCCGGTGCCGGCGCGAAGAATGGACACCAGCACCAGCTTCTTGCCGTCGATGACCTTGGCCTGCATGGTCTCCAGCGGGGTTTCGACCTCGATGTCCTGCATCGGCATGTCGCGCGTGACCTCGTAGGCCATGAGCATGCTGATTTCATTGAGGAGCCGGCGGAAGCTGTTGGTCGAGGCGTCCTTGCGGCGCATCAGCGTCAGCTTGTGCTGGACGAGGGGGTGGTTGACGAGGTGGACGTTGCTCATTGGAATTGTGTTTGACGTTGCTGGGTGAACACCGGAGTCTAAAAGACAGTGCCGTCGCTCTCGATCGACAGCGGCGGCGCACCGTCGCGCAACCGCTGTGCCAGCGCCCGGCCCGCGGCCCAGGTGCCGCCTTCGAGCACGCAGGCCAGCGGCAATTCGTCTTCGGTGCGGTCGAGCACCTTGCGCACCCGGGGGGCAAGCTCGTCGAGCAGCGCCACGGTCAGCGCGCGCCATTCGACGATGAACTCGTCGCCCGCCTTCCATCGGCGGGTGAGGAAGGCCGGGTCCTTCGGCACGATCACGCCGCTGTCGATCAGCAGGCCGCCGTTGCGGTACTCGGGCAGGGCGGTGAGCGCGTCGAGGTGGCGCACCTTCACGCCGGCCCATTCGAAGGGTTCGAGCAGCGAGTAGGTGAGCCACTGCGACAGCTTGTGGAAGGGCATCCAGCCGTTGGTGAGCCCGGGGCCGCTCACGGCGCTGTGGCGCCAGCAGTCGCCCAGCGCCAGCGCGGGGTCGCCGGACCCGATGCCGCCAGGGCTGTCGCTGCCGTCGGCCGCGATGCTGTCCACCGAGTTGGCCGAGGGCCAGATGCGCGACAGCGTATCGAGCAGCAGCGACAGGATCTGGTGCGCGGTGATTTCGGCCGTGGGCGGCGCGGCCGGGCCGTAAGGGCCGACCAGCGCGTCGAACAGCCGGCCCGGGCGGCCTTCGTCGCCGAAGGTCTCGGGCTGTTCGTTCATGGCCTCGCCCAGGCGGCGCAGCAGCGTGGCGCGGCCCGCCAGCCCGACCAGCGGGTTGGCCTCGCTGACCTGGAAGGCGTCGCCCAGGCGGTCGGTCACCAGCCCGCGCAGGCCGGCCGCGTCCACCTGGTAAGGGTGGTCGGGGTCGGACGAGAACAGCCCGGCCATGAAGGCGTGGTAGCTGGCCACGGCCAGCCCTTCGGAGCGGGTGAAGCGTTCGCCGGTGGCAGCTTCGGTGTAGTGCCAGTCGGGGCCGGCGCCGGCGTCCAGCAGCACGCTCACCAGCACCAGGTCGATGTGCGCGCGGGCACGCTGCCGCGCGTCGGCTTCGCCGAGCAGGGTGTCGAGTTCCTCGATGCGCTTGATGCCGCCGGCCTCGAAGTGGCGCCAGCGGCTGTGGTACGGAATGGTGTCCCAGGGGTAGCGCTCGCGCGTGACCTCGGCCACGTTGCGCGCCGCGTCTTCCAGCTTGTCGTCCTCCCCGATGCGGAACCACTGCGATTCGCCGCGCCGCGCGCGCGCCAGCAGGGCGCCGGCGCGCTGGCGGATGGCCGCGGTGGTGCGCAGCAGGCTGGCGGCGCCGGCCGGATGGGCGGTGTCGGCGGTGAATTCGATCGACGGATCGACCTTGCCCGCGCCGCCGGGCGGCAGGCTGCCGGAGCCGTCGACGGGCATGTTGGGATCGCTGTTGCGGCTTGTCGTCATTCGCTGAGTCCTCGGCCCTTGGCCTTTTTCAGTTCTTCGGCGTCCGGCACCGGGCCGGGTGTGAAATAGCCGGCCGCCATCTTGGCGTCCATCTCGACGCGGGCGTCGGCCGGGATCAGCGCATCGGGAATGTTCACGCGCTCGCCGATCTCGATACCCGAGCCGGTGATCGCGTCGAACTTCATGTTGCTCATCGACACCAGCCGGTGGATCTTCCTGATGCCCAGCCAGTGGAAGACGTCGGGCATGAGCTCCTGGAAGCGCATGTCCTGCACGCCGGCCACGCATTCGGTGCGCGCGAAATACTGGTCGGCCGTGTCGCCGCCCACCTGCCGCTTGCGGGCGTTGTAGACCAAAAACTTGGTCACTTCGCCGAGCGCCCGGCCTTCCTTGCGCGAGTAGGCGATCAGGCCCACGCCGCCGCGCTGCGCGCCCATGATGCATTCCTCGATCGCGTGCGTGAGGTAGGGCCGGCAGGTGCAGATGTCGGAGCCGAACACGTCGGAGCCGTTGCACTCGTCGTGGATGCGCGCGGTGAGCTCGACCTCGGGGTTGGCCAGGTCGCGCGGGTTGCCGAAGATGTAGAGCGTCTGCCCGCCGATGGGCGGCAGGAACACCTCGAGGTCGGAGCGCGTGACCAGTTCGGGGTACATGCCGCCGGTTTCCTCGAACAGGGTGCGGCGCAGGTCGGTCTCGGAGCAGCCGAAGCGGCGCGCCACCTCGGGCAGGTACCAGACGGGCTCGATCGCGGCCTTGGTGACCATGGCCGCGCCGCCGGACGTGAGGAAATGCCCGTCGGCCTTGAGCCGGCGGCTCTGCAGCGCCTCGATCACCTCGGGCAGGATCACGTGGGCCTTGGTGATCGCGATGGTCGGGCGGATGTCGTAGCCGGCCGCCAGTTCGGAGGCGAACACGTCGGCCACCTGCGCCCCCCAGGGGTCGAGCGACACGATGCGGCCCGGCTCGCTCCACTGCGGGTAGGGGCCTATCACGTCGGTGGGGGAAGTGTTGGTCAGGTCGGCCTTGTGCTCGCGCTTGAGCGCGCCCGAGGCCACGGCCAGCGCGCGATACACGCTGTAGGAGCCGCTGTGCGTGCCGATGACGTTGCGATGCGCCCGCTTGGTGGTGGTGCCGACCACCGGCCCGCGCTCGGCCGGTGTGGCCGCGCCCCAATGGATGGGCAGCGCGCCGAAGCCGCCGGCATGCGAGGTCAGGCGTATGTGGCCGGTCGACGACGAAGGGTGGAGCGGGGGGATGGGCGTGGTGCTGCCCGGGGAGGAAGGGATCGTTGTGCTGTCTGCAGACATTGGGGGCCCTCAAAAAACACAATGTATCGATGGTGCGTGGTGCTTGCAAGCAGACGGCTTCGGCACAATCTGCCGGAACTTTTTTGGGCGAGGCTGTAACCAGCCGACCGGATGGCACGAAACACAACAGGCAGCAGGACGTACCCGGGCGACGCGGAAGCGGCGCTGCGCAGCCTGTTCCTTCGCGGCCTGGACGGCGACGCGAAGGCCTACCGCGACTTCCTGCAGCGACTCAGCGCGCACTTGCGCGCCTTTCTGGGCAAGCGCCTCTTTGGCTGGCCCGATGAAGTGGAAGACCTTGTTCAGGAATGCCTGCTCGCCATGCACAACCAGCGCCACACCTACCAGAGCGACCAGCCGCTGACGGCCTGGGTGCACGCCATTGCCCGCTACAAGATGATCGACCTGCTGCGTGCCAAGTCGGTGCGCGAAGACCTGCACGACCCGCTGGACGACGACCTCGCCGTGTTCGCCGACTCGGCCGAAGAGGCCAGCGACGCCCGGCGCGACCTGGGCGGGCTGCTGCAGACCCTGCCGGAGCGGCAGCGCCTGCCGATCGTGCACGTGAAGATCGAGGGCCTTTCGGTGGCCGAGACCGCGAGCCTCACGGGCATGTCGGAATCGGCGGTGAAGGTCGGCATCCACCGCGGCCTGAAGGCGCTGGCCGCACGCTTCGGCAACCGCTGGGGAGACGCCGCATGAAGACCGACGACCTCGTGGCGATGCTGTCCGCCGGCGACGTGGCCGTGCCGCGCCGCAGCGCGAGCAGGCGCATCGGCCTTGCGGTGCTGGCCGGGTTGCCGCTGGCGCTCTTCATCCTGTTCGCCGAATACGGCATGCGGCGCGACATCGTGCAGGCCATGTTCTGGCCGATGTTCTGGGTCAAGGTGACGTTCCCGCTGTGCATTGCGGCGGCCGGCTTCGTGGCCGTGCAGCGCCTCTCGCGGCCCGGCGTGCCCGCGCGGCATGCGTGGATGGGCGCCGCACTGCCGGTGGCCGGCATCTGGGTGCTGGCGGCGATCGCCTGGTTCAGCGTGCCGGCGCAGGAGCGCATGCCGTCGCTCATGGGGCAGTCGTGGCGGATCTGCGCGGTCAGCATCGGGCTGATGGCGCTGCCGGTGTTCGCGGCCACGATGGTGGCGCTCAGGGGGCTGGCGCCCACGCGGCCGGCGCTGGCCGGCGCGGCGGCCGGAGCTCTGGCCGGCGGCGTCGGCGCCGCGGTCTATGCGCTGCACTGCATGGAGCTGACCGCGCCGTTCCTTGCCGTCTGGTATGTGAGCGGGATTGCGGTGCCGGTGCTGGTGGGCGCCGTGCTGGGCCCGCGCCTGCTGCGCTGGTAGGCGCGGTGCGCGGGGCGCAGGCTCAGCGCTTCTTGCTGCCGAAGATCCCGCCGAGCACGCCGCGCAGGATCTCCTTGCCCACCGACGTGCCCATGGTGCGCACCGCCGACTTGGCCATGGTCTGCACCAGGCCGTCGTGCTTGGCGCCGCGCGGGCCGGTGGTGCCGAAGAGCATGTCGTTGAGCATGCCGCCCATGCCCGAACCGGAGGCTTCGGCCGCCGGCTTGCCGCCCGCCGGCGTGGCCGGCGGCGCACCGGGCGCGCTCTCGGCCCGGCCCTTGAGCTTTTCGTAGGCCGACTCGCGGTCCACCGCCTTCTCGTAGACGCCGGCCACCAGCGAATTGGCGATCAGCGCCTTGCGCTGGTCGGCGGTGATCGGGCCGAGCTGGCTGCCCGGCGGCAGCACGAACACGCGCTCGGTCACGCTGGGGCGGCCCTTTTCGTCGAGGAAGCTGACCAGCGCCTCGCCCACAGCGAGCTCGGTGATGGCGGTCTCGATGTCCAGCCCCGGCTTCTGCCGCATGGTGCTGGCGGCCGCTTTCACCGCCTTCTGGTCGCGCGGAGTGAAGGCGCGCAGCGCATGCTGCACCCGGTTGCCGAGCTGGGCAAGCACAGTGTCGGGAATGTCCAGCGGGTTCTGGGTGACGAAATACACGCCCACGCCCTTGGAGCGCACCAGCCGCACCACCAGCTCGATGCGCTCGACCAGCGCCTTGGGCGCCTCGTTGAACAGCAGGTGGGCCTCGTCGAAGAAGAAGGCCAGCTTGGGCTGCTCGGGGTCGCCGATTTCGGGCAGTTGCTCGAACAGCTCCGACAGCATCCAGAGCAGGAAGGTGGCGTAGAGCCGCGGCGAATTCATGAGCTTGTCGGCCGCCAGGATGTTGATCACACCCTTGCCGCCCACCGTTTGCATGAAGTCGGCGATGTTGAGCATCGGCTCGCCGAAGAACTTGTCGCCGCCCTGGGTCTCGATCTGCACCAGCCCGCGCTGGATGGCGCCCACGCTGGCGGCGCTGATGTTGCCGTACTGCGTGGTGAACTGGCTCGCGTTCTCGCCCACGTACTGCAGCATGGCGCGCAGGTCCTTCAGGTCGAGCAGCAGCAGGCCGTTGTCGTCTGCTATCTTGAACACCAGGTTCAGCACGCCGGCCTGGGTGTCGTTCAGGTCCAGCATGCGGCTCAGCAGCAGCGGGCCCATGTCGGAGATGGTGGCGCGCACCGGGTGGCCCTGGTCGCCGAACACGTCCCACAGCGTGACGGGGCAGGCGGAGGGTTCCGGCACGTCGATGCCGCGCTCGGCCAGCGTGGCGGCCAGCTTGGCGCCGATGCTGCCTTTCTGGCTGATGCCGGTCAGGTCGCCCTTCACGTCGGCCATGAACACCGGCACGCCGATGCCGGACAGCTTTTCGGCGATGGTCTGCAGCGTGACGGTCTTGCCGGTGCCGGTGGCGCCGGTGATCAGGCCGTGGCGGTTGGCCAGGCCGGGAAGGAGGGCGCACTCGACAGTCTCGTGGCGTGCGACTAACAATGGCTCGGTCATGGGGTCCCCAAATGTTGGCTGGCGGCAGTCTATCCAAGCCCCGCCTTTACAATTGCCGTGAATTTTCATTCAAACGCAAACCGGAGCACGTGTTGTCCTCGACCGTCCAAACCAATTCTTCCGCCGTAGGCGATTCGCCTGAACAGTCGCCCATCGAAAAAGAGCTGGCCGTGTTGCTGGTGAATGCGTTGAACCTCGAGATCGCCCCCGAGGACATCGTGCCCACCGATCCCCTGTACGGCGAAGGCCTGGGGCTCGATTCGATCGACATCCTCGAAGTGGCGCTCGAAGTCTCGCGCCGCTACGGTTTCCAGCTGCGCTCGGACGACGAGCGCAACCAGCAGATCTTCCAGTCGCTGCGCACGCTCGCGACCCACGTCGCCCAGCACCGCGTCGCTACCTGACCCCATGTCTCGATGGCGATTGGCGCTCCTGCTGCTGATGGGAGTCGCTTATGCCGGCCTCTCTCACTGGATGACGCTGTTCCACGCCACCGAGCCGTGGGCGGTGGTGGTGTTGCTGGGGCCGCTGTGGCTTGCCGCCGTGGGCTTTGCCGCCAGCCGCTTCGGCGGCTGGGGCTGCGCCGGCGCGGTTGCGCTGGGCATTGCCGGCTTCGTGCTCGTCTTCCTCGGTGAGGCCGGCGACCCTAACCGCCTCTACGTGCTCCAGCACGTGGGCATCAACGCGCTGCTGTGCGGCTGGTTCGGCTCCACGCTGCGCGGCCGCGGCCTGCCGCTGATCACCCAGTTCGCCCAGCGCGTGCACCCGCTCAAGGGCCACATGCTGGCCTACACCACGCAGCTCACGCGCATCTGGACGGCGTACTTCGCGGTCGTGGTGCTGGCGTCCATCGCCATCTACCTGACGCGGCCTTTCTCCGACTGGTCGCTGTTCGCCAACGTGCTGTCTCCCATCATGGTGGGCGTGCTGTTCGTCGGCGAACACCTGGTGCGCTACCGGCTGCATCCCGAATTCGAACGTACGCGCCTGGTCGATGCGGTGCGTGCGTTCTATGGCACGTCGTCGGTGGATTCCAGCGCCGGCGGCCAATGACACAGGCGCTGCCCGCGTGACGACGACAGACAACTCCCTCCTGCCGCTGCTCGCGGACCGCGACCCCGATGCGCCCCTGGCCTGGCGAGCCGGCGTGCCCGTGAGCGCCCGGCAGTTCCTGGCCGACGTGGCCCGCTTCGCCCCGGAACTGCCGGACGACGGCCCCGCGGTCAACCTGTGCGTCGATCGCTATGCCTTCGCCGTGAGCCTGGGCGCCGCGCTGATGCGCGGCCACGCGAGCCTGCTGCCGCCCGATGCCCGGCCCGATACGCTGGCGCGACTGGCCGAATCCGGCGGGCCGCGGCTGTTCACGCTCGTCGACGACCCGAAGCTCCAGACCCCGGGCATGCGGCGCGTGCTGATCGAAGACCGCTCCAGCCTCGAAGGCAACCCGAACGCTGCAGTGCCCCGGATAGAGGCCGGCCTGCACGCCGTCAGCCTGCTGACCTCGGGCTCGACCGGCGTGCCGCAGCCGCACGCCAAGACCTGGGGCACGCTGGTGGGCGATGTGGCGGTGGCGGTCAAGCGGCTGTGCCGCGTGCTCGGGCGTTCCTCGCTCGAAGGCCTGACGCTGGTCGCTACCGTGCCGGTGCAGCACAGCTACGGCATCGAATCGTCGGCGCTGCTGGCCATGCTGGGCGGCGCGGCCTTCGAAAGCGGGCGGCCGTTCTTTCCCGCCGACGTGGCGCAGACGCTGGCCTCGGTGCCGCGCCCGCGCGCGCTGGTGACCACGCCGTTCCACCTCAAGACGCTGCTGCTGTCGGGCATCGCGCTGCCACCGGTGGACCTGATTCTCTCGGCCACCGCGCCGCTGTCGCCGCAGCTCGCGCTGCAGGCCGAGCAGGCCATGGGCGCCGTGCTGCTCGAGATCTACGGCAGCACCGAATCGGGCCAGGTCGCCACGCGCCGCACCACCGAAAGCGAAGTCTGGGAAACCTTCGGCGACATCCGCGTGCACGCCGAGCCGGGCGAGGAGGGCGGGCCCGAGCGCTTCATCTTCAGCGGCGACTTCATACCCGAGCCCACGCCCATGGCCGACGTGCTCGAACTGCTCGACGAGCGCCGCTTCCGCCTGTTCGGGCGCGCCAACGACCTGATCCACGTGGCGGGCCGGCGCAGCTCGCTGGCGCACCTCAATTACCACCTCAACAGCATTCCCGGCGTGGAAGACGGCGCCTTCTGGCTGCCTGACGAGGTGGCCGACGGCGTGGTGCGGCCGGTGGCCTTCGTGGTGGCGCCGACGCTTTCGGCGGGGGACATCGTCGCCGCGCTGCGGCAGCGGCTCGAAGCCGTGTTCGTGCCGCGCCGCGTGGTGCAGGTCAAGGCCTTCCCGCGCGAGGGCACGGGCAAGCTCACGGTGCGCGCGCTGCGCGAATTCGCGCTGGCGCAACTCGCCGAGGACGACACGCCGGTGCAGCTGGCCCTCACGGTGCCGGCCGATCACCCGGTCTTTGCCGGCCATTTCCCGGGCCAGCCCCTGGTGCCTGGCGCCTTGCTGCTGGCTGAAGTGCTGGAGGCCGTGCGGCGCGTGCCGGCCCTGTCCGCCCGGCTCGGCGCCAACCCGACGCTGGCCGCCGCCAAGTTCCTGGCGCCCGTGCGGCCCGGCAGCACGCTCTCCATAGAGCTGCATCCGGAGGCCGGCGCGGGACGCGGCGTGCGCTTCGACGTGCGTTGCGACGGCGTGGTGGCTGTCACCGGACGATGGACGGCCGTGCAAGAGTCGGCGTGATGAAGCACACCGATGTCGAAGCGCGCGCCGTGAACGAGGCGGCCCAGGCGCCCCGGTCCGCGCCGAAGGGGGAAAAGAGTGAAAAGGGCGAAAAGGGCGATTGGGCCCACGCGCCCGAGCGCAGCAACATGCTCGCGCTGCGCTTCATCTGCTTCATGGCGGTGGTGTGCGGGCGCCATGTCACGCGGCTGCTGCTGCCGCCCATCAGCCTTTACTTCCTGCTGTTCCTGCCTGCGCAGCGGCGGCACATCAAGCGCTACCTGTTCAGGGCCATCGGCCCGCACGCCGGCTGGATCGACGGCTACCGCCTGCTGCACGCCTTTGCCTCGACGGTGCTCGACCGGGTGTACTTCCTGCGCGGGCGCATGGATCTCTTCAAGGTCAGGATCGACGGCACCCCGCCGATCGACAACGAGCTCGCCCAAGGCCGCGGCGCCTTCCTGCTCGGCGCCCACGTCGGCAGCTTCGAGGCGCTGGGCGCCTGCCGCCAGCAGACGCGCCAGCAGGACCTGCGCGTCGCGATGCTGATGTACCCGGACAACGCACGGCGCATCAACGCCACGCTCGACGCCATCGCGGTGCCCGAGCTGCGGCCTCACGTCATCGCGCTGGGCCGGCCGCATTCGATGCTGGCGCTGCGCGACTGGCTCGACGGCGGGGGCCTTGCCGGCATCCTGGCCGACCGCACGCTGCCGGGCAGCGAAGACCAGGCGCAGCACCAGCGCGGCAACAATATCGTGCTGCCGTTCCTGGGGCAGCCGGCGTGCTTCAATGACGGTCCCTTCCGGCTTGCGGCGCTGTTGCGCCGCAAGGTGTTCTTCATGGCGGGCCTCTACGGCGGCGGCGCGCGTTACGACGTGCAGTTCGATGCGCTGGCCGACTTCGGCGAGCCGATGTCGGGCATGGCGGAGCGCGAAGCGCGCATCCGCGCCGCGCTGGAGGCCTATGTCGCGCGGCTCGAGGCGCTGTGCCGCGCCCACCCCTACAACTGGTTCAATTTCCATGATTTCTGGCTCGAAGATGCGGCTTGACCGGCTCTGCAAGGTATTCGTGCTGGCACTGGCCTTCTGCGCCGTGCCGGCCTGGGCGGCGTTCGACCTGCCCGAGCTGATGACCCTGCTGGCCAGGCAGAAGAGCGGCGAAGCCCGCTTCACCGAACAACGCTTCGTGCACGGCCTCGAAGGCCCGCTCGACGCCAGCGGCACGCTGAACTTCGACGCGCCAGACAAGCTGGTGCGCCGAACCCTGTCGCCGCGCGTCGAGACCATGGCGGTCGAAGGCAACACGCTGACCCTTTCGCGCGGCGGACGCACACGCACGCTGGCGCTGGACAGCATGCCCGAGCTGCAAGGCCTGGTCGAAGCCATGCGCGGCACGCTGACCGGCGACGGCGCCACGCTGCAGCGCTACTTTCGCAGCACCGTCACCGGCTCGGCGGGCAAATGGACACTCGACCTCGTGCCGCTCGACAGCCGGCTGGCCGCCCAGGTGCGCAGCATGCGCATCAGCGGCCGCGCAAGCGACGTGCTGGGCCTCGAAATGGAATTCATCGGCGGTGACCGCTCGGTCATGAACATCACGCCGAGCGCGCCCAACGCGGCGCCTGCTGGCGCGGCAGTCCGCGGCGCGCCGTGACCGTCGGGCAGGCGGGCGGGCCGCCCAGCTGGGGGCGCAGGGCGGTCGTGCTGCTGGCATGGCTGCTGGTGCTGGTGTGCGGCGCCGTGGTCATCGCGCGCACGCAGATCGGCGCCGACCTGTCGGCCTTCCTGCCCAAGAGCCCCGACGTGCGCCAGCGCGTGCTGATCGAGCAGCTGCAAAGCGGCGTGGCCTCGCGCACGCTGATGCTCGGCATCGAGGGCGGCAGCGTCGAGCAGCGCGCCACGGTGTCGCGCGCGGTGGCCAAAAGCATGCGCGAGAGCCAGCTGTTCGACCTGGTGCAGAACGGCGACGTCAGCGACTGGAGCGACTCCGGCACCTGGGTCTTCGAGCATCGCTACCAGCTCTCGCCGGGCGTGGTGCCGGGTCAGTTCACCGCCGCGGGCCTGCGCGACGCGATCAACGAAACGCTGTCGATGCTCGGTACGCCCGCCGGCAATGTCATCAAGCCGCTGCTCGACCGCGATCCGACCGGCGAGACGCAGCGCATCGCGATGGAACTGGTGCCTGCCAGCGCGCCGCGCAGCGAGGACGGCGTATGGATGTCGCGCACCGCGCCGCGCGCGCTGATGATCGCCACCACGCGCGCCGCCGGCGGCGACCTCGACGCGCAGGCCGTGGCCATCGCGCGGGTGAACGCGGCCTACGAGGCGGCCTCGCGCGGCATGGGTGCCGACGCGCCCAAGCTGCTGCTGAGCGGCCCGCCGGTGTTCTCGGTGATGAGCCGCGACAAGATCAAGACCGAAGCCATCCATCTCGCGGTGGTGGGCGGCATCGTGATGGGCGGGCTGCTGCTGCTGGCTTTTGCCTCGCCGCGCGCGCTGGTCATCGCCTTCCTGCCGGTGGCCACGGGCGTGGTGGTCGGCACCGCCAGCGTGAGCCTGGTGTTCGGCTCGGTGCACGGCCTGACGCTGGGTTTCGGCAGCACGCTGATCGGCGAGACGGTCGACTACGCCATCTACTACCTCATCCAGGCGCGCGGCGCCGCGGTGGCCGGCACCGGCTGGCAGCGCTGGCGCGACCTCAACTGGCCCACGGTGCGGCTCGGGTTGCTGACTTCGGTGTGCGGCTTCGCGGCACTGGTGTTTTCGGGCTTCCCGGGGCTGGCGCAGCTGGGGGTGTTCTCCATTGCCGGGCTGGTATCGGCCGCGCTGGCCACGCGCTACGTGCTGCCGATGTTGGCGCCCGACGGCGCCACCGGCATGGGCATGCGCCGCTACATGGCGCAGCTCGCGGGCGCGCTGGTGCGCGGCCTGCCGCGCCTGCGCTGGCCGCTGGCCGCGCTCGGCGTGGCCGCGCTCGGGCTGGTGCTGTGGCAGGGCGGCCACCTGTGGCGCGCCGACCTGGGCGCGATGAGCCCGGTGCCCAAGGCAGCCCAGCAGATGGACGAGATGCTGCGCAACGACATCGGCGCCAGCGACGGCGGCGTGCTGGTGGTGGCCTATGGCGACGACGAACAGGCCGCGCTCCGCAACACCGAAGCCGCGGCCGCGCGGCTCGACGCGCTGGTGGACAGCGGCGAGCTCGTGGGCTACGAAACCGTCACGCGCGTGCTGCCGAGCATGCAGACCCAGGCGGCGCGCATCGCCAGCCTGCCGACCAGCGACGTCCTGCGCGCCAATCTCGCCGAAGCGACGAAGGGGATGCCGCTGCCGGCGTCGCGCCTGGAGCCCTTCGTGCAGGAGGTGGAGGTGGCGCGCAAGCTGCAACCCGTGCAGCGCGCCGACCTCGCCGGTGGTCCGCTGGGCTCGGTGCTCAACACGCTGATGTACCAGCGCCCGGGCGGCGGCTGGGGCACGCTGGTGGTGCTGCATCCGGGCACCAAGTTCGACCAGAAGCGGCTCGAAACCGCACTGGCCGGCCTGCCCGACGTGCAGGTGGTCGACGTCGGCCGCGAGCTGGCCGGCCTGTATCAACGCTACCTGCACGAAGCTTTCGTTCAGGTGCTGCTGGGCGCGCTGGCGGTGGTGGTGCTGCTGGGCATCTACCTGCGCTCGTGGCGCCGGCTGCTGGCCGTGTGCCAGCCGCTGCTGTTCGCGGTGGTGCTCACGCTGGGCGGCATGGCGGTGCTGCAGGCTGCGCTGGGCATCCTGCATCTGGTGGGGTTGCTGCTGATCGTGGCGGTGGGATCCAACTACGCGCTGTTCTTCGACCAGTTGCGCACCACGGGCCAGGCTGACGAAGACACGCTCGCATCGCTGATGCTGGCCAACCTGACGACGGTGGTGTCCTTCGGGCTGATCGCGATTTCCGACATTCCCGCGCTGTCTTCGATCGGCCGCGTGGTCGCGCCGGGCGCGCTGCTGGCGCTGCTGCTGTCGGCGGCATTCGCACGCAGCGTGGGGCCTTCGAAGGCCGCGCGCGGTCGATGAGGGGAAAATCCGGGCCCATGTCTTCCGCCTCCGCCCCTCGTGAATCCTGGCCCTGGCCGCCCGCCATCCGCGCCAGTGCGGCATGGCATGTGGCCGCCATCGGCGCGGGCGTGCTGGTGCCGGGCGCGCTGCCGTGGGCCGTGGGCGCCATCGTGCTCAACCATGCGCTCATCACCGGCGCCGGCCTGACGCCGCGCAGCAGCCTGCTGGGCCCCAACATGACGCGCCTGCCCGAAGCGGCGGGCACGCGCCGCGAGGTGGCGATCACCATCGACGACGGACCGGAGCCCGAGGTCACGCCGCGCGTGCTCGACCTGCTCGACGCGCACGGCCAGCGCGCCACCTTCTTCTGCATCGCCGAGCGCGTGCTGGCGCAGCCCGCCCTGGCGCGCGAGATCGTGGCGCGCGGCCACAGCATCCAGAACCACACGGCGCGGCACCGGCACAACTTCTCCTTCCTCGGGCCGCGCGGCTTCGCCGCCGAAATCGCACGCGCGCAGGACATCCTGAGCGACGTGACCGGCCAGCGTCCGACCTGCTTCCGCGCGCCGGCCGGCCTGCGCAACCCCTTCCTGGAACCCGTGCTGCACCGCCTCGGCCTTTCGCTGGTGAGCTGGACGCGGCGCGGCTTCGACACGCGCGAAGGCGACGCCGCCAAGGTGATGGCGCGCCTGGACCGCAACCTGCAGGCGCGCGACATCCTGTTGCTGCACGACGGCAACGCCGCGCGCACCGCTGCGGGACAACCCGTTTTGCTGGAGGTATTGCCCTTGTTGCTCGAACGCCTGCGCGCCGATGGACTGCGCGCTGTCACCTTGCCCGAGGGCATGAAATCATGAGCGCGGTGCTGCCTTCGCGGGGCGCTACCGACAACGCATGGCGCGAGCTGCACGAAGCCGCGACCATTCCCTACAAGAAGGGCGGCAGCTTCGCCTGGCATTTCGCGCGCGGCAAGCTGGGTCGCGACCCGGTGTTCCGCGGCCTGCTCGAGCGCGGGCTGATCGATGCGCAGCACCGTCGCGTGGTCGACATCGGCTGCGGGCAGGGCCTGTTCGCCAGCCTGCTCGCATCGATGAGCGCAATGCAGAAAAACGGCCGCTGGCCCGCGTCGTGGTCCGCCACGCCGGAAAGCGCCGACTACACCGGCATCGAGCTGATGCCCAAGGACGTGGCGCGCGCCGAGGCGTCCATCGGCCATCTGCAGCCGGCGCCCAAGCTGGTCTGCGCCGACATGTGCTCGGCCGAGCTGCCGGACTGCGACCTCGTCGTGATCCTCGACGTGCTGCACTACGTGGACCTCGAAGCGCAACAAGGCGTGCTGACGCGCGTGCGCGACGCGCTGCGCCGCGGCGGCAACCCGCAGGCGCGCCTGCTGCTGCGCGTGGGCGATGCGTCGAGCCGCCGCGGCTTCGCGATCAGCCAATGGGTCGACCGCACCGTGACGCGCATCCGCGGCCACAAGGTATCGCCGACCTGGGGCCGGCCGCTGGCCGAATGGACCGCATTGCTCGACCGCCTGGGCTTTCGCGTGCACAGCATTCCGATGAGCGAGGGCACGCCCTTTGCCAACGTGCTGCTGGTGGCAGACCTCGAACAGAGACAGGCCGCATGACCGCACCACAGACGCTCGACCGCGCCGGCATCGCGCAGCGCATTCCGCACAGCGGCAGCATGTGCCTGCTGGAGCGCCTCGAAAGCTGGGACGCCGACGCGATCCATTGCAGCACCACCACGCACGCGCAAGCCGGCAACCCGCTGCGCACCGAGAGTGGCCTGCTCGCGCCGAACGCCATCGAATTCGCCGCGCAGGCGATGGCACTGCACGGCGGCCTGCTGGCTGCCGAGGGCAGCACGCCGTCGGCCGGCTTCCTGGCGAGTGCGCGCAACGTCAAGCTGGCGGTGGCGCGGCTTGACGACATCGACGGCGCGTTGCAGGTACGGGCGAAGCGCCTGTCGGGCGACGACCGCCAGGTTCTCTATGAATTCACGGTGAAGGCCGACGACGGCCGATCGCTGGCCGAGGGGCGAGCCGTGGTGGTCCTGAACACGCCGCTGGCTGCGGAAGAAAGCACATCGTCATGAGTCTCGAAGGAAAACGCGCCCTGATCACCGGCGCCAGCGGCGCGCTCGGCGCGGCCATGGCCCGCCGCTTCGCGCGCGAGGGCGCCACGGTGCTGCTGCACGCCAACTCGCGGCCGGAAGCGGTCGAGCAACTGGCCGCGGCCATCTCGGCCGAAGGCGGCAAGGCCGAATGCCATGTGTTCGACCTGCGCAGCGACGAGGCGTGCGCGGCGGCATGCGCGCGCATCCTGGAAGGCGGCCCGGTCCAGATCCTCGTCAACAACGCGGGCGTGCACGACGACGCGGTGCTGCCGGGCATGCGCGCCGAGCAGTGGCACAAGGTGATCGACGTGTCGCTCAACGGCTTCTTCCGTGTCACGCAGCCCTTGCTGCTGCCGATGATGCGCACGCGCTGGGGGCGCATCCTGAACATCTCGTCGGTCGCCGCCATCGCGGGCAACCGGGGGCAGGTCAACTACGCGGCCGCCAAGGGCGCGCTCAACAGCGCGACCAAGGCGCTGTCGCTCGAAGTGGCGTCGCGCGGCGTGACGGTGAATGCGATCGCGCCGGGGATCATTGCCTCGCCCATGGCTGACGCGGTGTTCGATCCGGCGGTCATCAACCAGATGGTGCCGGTGAAGCGGGCCGGGACGCCGGAAGAGGTGGCTGCGTTGGCTGCTTTCCTGGCTGGTGACGAGGCTGGGTACATCACTGGGCAGGTGATTTCGGTCAATGGCGGGATGATCTGAGGTCTTGAACTTCTGGGGTGCGGCGGTGGGTGCTGTGCCCTTGGGCAGCCGACGTCACCGGCCCTTCGGGCTTCCCTGCGCTGCTCGCGACGGGCGGGGTCTCGCAGAACTCGCTTCGCTCAAACAGCTGCGATCCCTGATCCGCCCGCCGCTGCGCTGCTCGGCGGTGCCTCAACGGCCACCCAAGGGCACAGCACCCACCGCCGTGGACAAGCTGTGGCGCACCCTCCCGCTCAAAGACCAGTCTTTTGTCTTGCTCCCTCTCCCTCTAGGAGAGGGCTGGGGTGAGGGCATCGGCCTCAACCACCCGACAAGCCCGCTGTGCGCCGTACTGCGTACCGGGCGCTACTCAACAAGAACGAAGATTCAGTCCTGAAACGGCGGCTTCCCAGCCAGCTTCCGAAACACCAACCCCGGCAGCCGCAGCACGAACTCCACCATCAGCCGCGTGTGCATCCACGTCAGCAGCACGTTGTCGCGTCCATAGCGGAAGTGCGAAACCCCGCCTTCCTCGGCGCTCAGGTATTTCACCGGCGCATCGATGTTCACCGGCTTGACCCCGCGCCACGCGAGCCGAACGACGGCTTCGGTGTCGAAGTCGAAGCGCCGCATCCACGGCTGCTTCGCCATCACCGCGATCAGGTCGGTCACGGGATACACCCGAAAGCCGTAGAGCGAATCGCCCACGCCGGCAAACAGGGTTTCCAGCTGCGTCCACCCGTTCGACACACGCCGCCCGCGCACGCGCAACAGCGGCGCGCTCGCATCGAACACCGGACGCCCCAGCACCATCGTCTCGGGCCGCTCCAGCGAGGCTTTCATGAAGGCGGGGATCAGGTCCGCCGGATGCTGCCCGTCGGAGTCCATGGTCAGCGCATGCGTGAAACCCGCTTCCTGCGCGGCGCGCAGCCCGTGCAGTACCGCCGAGCCCTTGCCCTGGTTCTGCGGCAGCACCCACACGCGCAGGCCGGGGTCGTTGGCCGCCATCTGCTGCAGCCGCTCGCCCGTGCCGTCGTCGCTGCCGTCGACCACCACCCACACCGGGTTCCACTGCGCGCGCGCGGCCTCGACCGTGGAGAACACGCGTTCTCCCGTGTTGTAGCTAGGAATCAGGACAAGGTGGGTGCGCGAGGCGTCTGGCATTCGGGGGACGCGTCGGTGGCGCGCTGTTCCATGTTTTGGCGAAAGTAGTGTTCCAGCTCGGCCTGCAGCACGTCGCTGTCCTGCGTGGCCGCAAAGCGCTTGCCCAGCCGCAGCGTGAAGACGATGGGCAGCGGCGGCACGCGCCACAGCGGCCAGCCCTTGCTGAGGTAGGGCGAGTCAGTGTCAATGAACACCGTCTGGATCGGCGCCTGCGCCAGCTTGGCGATCAGCGTCACGCCGGGGCGAAATGGGTTGAGCGGTGGCGTCACCGTGCGCGTGCCTTCGGGGAAGATCACCAGCTGCCCGCCGTTGCGCAGGTCGTTCACCGCCAGCCGCACCATCATGCGCGCCGACTTGTTGCTGATGTAGCGCGCCAGCCGCGCACCCGCGCCGAGGAAGATGTTGCCCATCAGGTCGGCCTTCATGATGCAGGCGCTGCGCGGCAGCCGCGCCACCAGCAGGAGGGCGTCGAGCATGGTCGGATGGTTGGCCACGAAGATCACGCCGGGCTCGTTGCGCATCGGGTCCAGGCAGGTGGAGTCGATGCGCATCATGCCCGTCACCGACGCGAGCCACCAGAACATGCGGTAGGCGAACGCGATGGTCATGCGGCCCAGCGCGCGGGCCGGCCGCGTGGGCATCACGGGGTAGATCAGCATGGCCACGAAATTCCAGACCAGCGAGATCAGGCCCAGGAAAAGCAGCAGTGCGTAAAGCATCAACGCAAGCGGGATCGACGTGAGAATACGCAGCACTCGGGTCATTGAGTCAGTCGGGCGATCGGGCACCGGCAATTCAGGCCCGCAATCGACCGGCGGCGACCGTGTGCGCCTCGATCTCGACCAGCAGGTCGCTGCGGCAGATGTCGGCTTCCAGGTACACGGCGTGGCGCGCCATCGGCGCGTCGGCGCCGAGCGTGCTCTCGATGATGCCGCGCACCGCCTCGGTGTCCGATGGGTGCCGCACGTACACCACGCAGTCGAGCTCGGCCAGCGCGAACTTCGCACTGCCGCGCTCATTGGCGGCGGTGATCACGGCCTGCAGGTTGCGCAGCGTTTCGCGGGTCTGCTCGCGCACGTCGCCGTGGTGGACGGTTTCGTGCCCGACGATGCTCGCGGTGCCGGAGATGAACAGCGCGATGTTGCCGTCGCCGATGTCCGACAGCGCCGCGCGCGAAAAGGTCGGCGAGCGCGGGCCGTAGGTTTCGGGGTAGCGGTAGGCGGAGACCTGCCGCGGGTTTTCCACCGGCAGCGGCGCCTGCTTGCCCGCCAGGAAGCGGATCGACAGCGCGCCCTGGTGGATGCCCAGCGCGCAGGCCGCCGGCGCGCCCTCGAAGGCGGCGCGCCCGGCTTCGAGGAAGGCTTCCTGGCGGCCGGCATTGAACTGGCGGTAGCGTTCGAGCCCGCCACCGTCGGCGTTGATCTGCGGCAGGTAGTTCCAGATGCGCTGCAGGTGCGGCGTGCCGGCCTGGTCGAGCGTCTTGAACAGGTCGCTGTAGGCGCGGCGCGCGAGTTCGGTCAGGCCTTGTTTCTCGGCCGCCTCGTCGAGGTCGATGGCGCCCAGCAGCCAGTGGCCGTCGGTGCGCCAGCGCGCGATGCCGGTGGTGCCCGACTCGATGTGCGGGGCCGTCAGGTGCCACACGTCGGCCATTGCGCCGTTGGGCGAGAGCACGCGGGCATTGACCGTCGGCATCCACGCCACGCCGTGCGGCGTGCCGTAGCCCAGCGCCGCGAAGGGCGCCTTGCCGCCGGCGGCCAGCGCCAGGCTGTCGGGCAACGAAAGGCGCTCCACGCGCAGATGGGAAGAAGAGCTTGCGTCCTGGAGTTGCACTGTCACTGTCACCTTGCCTCGACGATGTGGTCTGGTTTGATGGCGGTATAGGCAGAGAACACGCCGAGGCTGGCATTCCGGCGCACGTCGCGGAAACCCGCGTCGGCCAGCGCCTGCACCACCTGCTCGGGCGGAATGCAGGCCTCGATCGTGTCCCAGTAGTAGCGCCACAGTTCCGAGGTGTCCCGCCGGCGACCGACCACGCGGGCGATCAGCGGCACCACGGCGCGCATGTAGCCCTTGAGCAGCGCCGTCGCGACGCGGCCCTCGGGCTTGGTAATTTCAAGCACCACCACGCGCCCGCCGGGGCGCAGCACGCGATGGAATTCGCCGAAGGCGGCGGCCACGTCGCTGATGTGGCGCATGGCGTAGCCCATGCTCACGAAGTCGCAGCTGGCGTCGGGACGGGGCAGGGCCTCGGCCACGCCTTGCACCAGCTCCACGCCGGGCAGCTTCACCTGGTCCATCATGCCGGCGCTGGGGTCCACGCCCACGAGCTTGCCGGCCGGGCCGATGAGCTTCAGCGCCTCGCGCGCCACCAGCCCGGTGCCGATGCCCACGTCGAGCACCTCGGCGCCGGTCGCGAGGCCCGCCTGCTGCAGTGCCGCACGGCGGTAGGCGGGGCCGGTGCCGAAGGCAAGCACGCTCTCGATGCGGTCGTAGTCGGCCGCCGTGTTGTCGAAGATTCGACGCAGGAACGCCTGGTGCTCTGCCTCGTTGCTGTAGTACAGCGGCAGGGGAGCGTGTGGCGGCAGGACGACGGGTGTCGCGGGGCCGCCTGTAGGCGATGGTGTCATCGAACGATTATCACCAAAAGCCCGGGCGCGAAATCCGGGGGGCGCCGGGCGTTGCGTGCGCCGGACAGTAAACTCGGAGCTTGCTTTGAAAACACAAGACAGCGAGATAGAAAGCCATGGCCGGACATAGCAAATGGGCAAACATTCAGCACCGCAAGGGCCGCCAGGACGAAAAACGCGGCAAGCTCTGGACCCGTGCCATTCGCGAAATCACGGTGGCGGCACGCGCAGGCGGCGCTGACCTCGGCTCCAACCCCCGGCTGCGGCTGGCGGTGGAAAAGGCCAAGGCCGTGAACCTGCCCATCGACACCATCAAGCGCAACATCGACAAGGCCACCGGCAACCTCGAAGGCGTCAACTACGAAGAAATTCGTTACGAAGGGTACGGCATCGGCGGCGCGGCCATCATCGTCGACACCATGACCGACAACCGCGTGCGCACCGTGGCCGAAGTGCGCCACGCCTTCTCCAAGCACGGCGGCAACATGGGCACCGAAGGCTCGGTGGCCTTCCAGTTCAAGCATTGCGGCCAGATCGTCTTTGCGCCCGGCACCGACGAAGACAAGGTGATGGAAGTGGCGCTCGAAGCCGGCGCCGAAGACGTCGTCACCGACGACGACGGCGCCATCGAGGTGCTCACCGCGGTCGCGGATTTCGAAGCCGTCAAGAACGCGCTCGAGGCCGCCGGCCTGAAACCCGAGGTGGCCGAAGTCACCATGCGCGCGGAGAACCCGGTCGAAGTCACCGGCGAAGACGCCGCGAAAATGCAGAAATTGCTCGACGTGCTCGAGGACCTGGACGACGTGCAGGACGTTTATCACAACGCCTCGTTGTCCGAGTAGGCACGAATGAATGTTTGTTGAATCACAGCGAGAAATGAAGGCCCGCGAATGAAGGTACTGGTAATTGGGGGAGGGGGCCGTGAACACGCTCTGGCGTGGCGCCTGGCGCAGGCCACCAGGGTGAGCCGCGTGTACGTGGCGCCGGGCAACGGCGGCACCGCGAGCGACGAGCGTTACGACTGCATCGACATCACCGAGCCCGCCGCGCTGCGCGAATGGGCCATCAAGGAAAAGATCGCGCTGACCGTGGTCGGCCCCGAGGCGCCGCTGGCCGCGGGCGTGGTCGACGAGTTCCGCGCGCACGGCCTGCGCATCTTCGGGCCGACGCAGGCCGCCGCGCAGCTCGAGAGCTCCAAGGCGTTCTCCAAGGCGTTCATGAAGCGCCACAAGATCCCCACGGCCGAATACGAGGCCTTCACCGACGCCGCCGCGGCGCATGCCTACATCGACGCCAAGGGCGCGCCCATCGTCGTCAAGGCCGACGGCCTGGCGGCAGGCAAGGGCGTGGTGGTGGCCATGACCGCGCAGGAAGCGCACGAGGCGGTCGACTTCATGCTGGTCGACAACAAGTTCGGCGTGTCGCACAACGAGGGCGGCGCGCGCGTCGTCATCGAAGAATTCCTGCAGGGCGAGGAAGCCAGCTTCATCGTGCTGTGCGACGGCAAAAACGTCACCGCGCTGGCCACCAGCCAGGACCACAAGCGCCTGCTCGACAACGACGAAGGCCCCAACACCGGCGGCATGGGCGCGTATTCGCCCGCGCCGGTGGTCACGGCCGAGGTGCATGCGCGCGCCATGCGCGAAATCATCCTGCCGACCATCCGCGGCATGGAAAAAGACGGCATTCCCTACACCGGCTTCTTGTACGCCGGCCTGATGATCGACGCGGCCGGCCATCCGAAGACGCTCGAATTCAACTGCCGCATGGGCGACCCCGAGACGCAGCCCATCATGATGCGGCTGAAGTCCGACCTGTTCGAGGTGTTCTGGCACGCCACCGACGGCACGCTCGACCAGGTCGAGCTGCAGTGGGACCGCCGCGTCGCGCTGGGCGTGGTGATGGCCGCGCACGGCTACCCGCTGTCGCCGCGCAAGGGCGACCGCATCACCGGCATCCCGGCCGAGGCGCCCGATGCCGTGGTGTTCCACGCCGGCACCACGCTGGAGAACGGCGAGCTCAGGACCAGCGGCGGCCGCGTGCTCTGCGTCACCGTGCTGGCCGACAGCGTCAAGCTTGCGCAGCAGCGAGCCTACGAGGTGGCGGCGCGCGTCAATTTCGACGGCGCCCAATACCGCAAGGACATCGGATTCCGCGCCGTGCACGCGCGCAACACACCCAACGCTTGATGCAGCAAACCAACCCGGCGGCGGTCGGCGACTACCTGCGCGGTCTGCAGCAGTCGATCATTTCAGCGGTGGAAAAGGCCGACGGTGGCGCCTGCGTGCGCGACGCCTGGCAAAAAGAGCCCGGTGAGCCGCTGCAGGGCCAGGGCCTGACCTGCATCCTCGAAGGCGGGGAACTGTTCGAGCGCGCCGGCTGCGGCTTCTCGCAGGTGCGCGGCCCCAGGCTGCCGCCATCGGCCACGCAGAACCGGCCCGAGCTGTCGGGCGCGCCTTTCGAGGCGATGGGCGTGTCGCTGGTGTTCCATCCGCGCAACCCCTATGTGCCGATCGTCCACATGAACGTGCGCATGCTCGCGGCACTTCCTGAAGGCGGCGAACCGGTCTGCTGGTTCGGCGGCGGCATGGACCTCACGCCGTGCTACGGCTTCGAGGAAGACGCGGTGCACTTCCACACCGTGTGCCGCGATGCTCTCGCGCCCTTCGGCGAAGACAAATACCCGCGCTTCAAGACGTGGTGCGACGAATATTTCTTCCTGAAGCACCGCAACGAGCAGCGCGGCATCGGCGGCATCTTCTTCGACGACTTTTCGGAAGGCGGCTTCGAGAACGGCTTTGCCTTGATGCGCTCGGTGGGCGACGGCTTCCTGCCTGCCTACCTGCCCGTGGTCGAGCGCCGCCGCGCCATGCCTTACACCGAGCGCGAGCGCAACTTCCAGCTCTACCGTCGCGGACGCTATGTCGAGTTCAACCTCGTGTGGGACCGCGGCACGCACTTCGGCCTGCAGTCCGGTGGGCGCACGGAATCGATCCTGCTGTCGATGCCGCCGCTGGCGAGCTGGGCCTACCAGCAACGGCCCGAGCCGGGCAGCCCGGAAGCCGCGCTGTACAGCGACTTCATCGTGCGGCGCGACTGGCTGTGATTTCTTCTTCCGGCAAGGTGTCGCGCATCGGTGTCTTCGGCGGCGCGTTCGATCCGCCGCATAACGCCCATGTGGCGCTGGCCGATGCCGCGCTTGCGCAGCTCGATCTGTCCGAGCTGCATGTCATTCCCACCGGGCAGGCCTGGCACAAGAGCAGGGCGCTCACGCCGAAGGAAGACCGCCTCGCGATGACGCGGCTCGCCTTCGCGGGACTGAAAGGCACCGTCGTCGTCGACAGCCGCGAAGTGCTGCGCGACGGGCCCACCTACACGCTCGACACCCTGCACGAACTGCAGAAAGAGCAGCCCGGCGCGCAGCTCGTGCTGATCATGGGAGCCGACCAGGCAAGCGCGCTGCCGACCTGGCATGGCTGGCAGGATATACTCGGCATTGCTATCGTTTCTGTAGCGTATCGCGCATTATCGACGGGCGACACTGCTCGTTTTGATCCGAAGTTGCTGCCCGGCCTCCCGGCCGGTGCGCGTTTCGAGGCGCTCGAATTGCCACCTATGGACATCAGCGCCACCGAGATTCGGCGGCGCGCGGCGCTTGGCGTGGACATTTCCTCGCTGGTTCCGGCCACGGTTGCACGCTATATTGACCAACACCACCTCTACCGCTCTGCCTGATGACCACTGAAGCCGCCGCCAAAAAAGACACCCAGAAACTCCAGCGAGCCATCATCGATGGTCTCGAAGACGTCAAGGCGCAGGACATCCAGGTATTCGACACGGAGCATCTGTCACCGCTGTTCGAGCGCGTGATCGTCGCGTCGGGCACCTCGAACCGCCAGACCAAGGCGCTTGCAGCCAGCGTGCGCGACGCCGTGCGCGAAGCCGGTTTCGGCAAGCCGCGCATCGAGGGCGAGGAAAACGGCGAGTGGATCATCGTGGACTGCGGCGCCGCGGTCGCGCACATCATGCAGCCGGCCATCCGCCAGTACTACCACCTCGAAGAGATCTGGGGCGACAAGCCGGTGCGCGCCAAGCTCGGCGGTGCCAAGCCCGCAGCGTCCACGAGTTCGTCCACCAAGGACGAGCCGGAAACCAAGAAGAAGGGCGCCGCCAAGGAGCCCACGCTGCGCCGCTCGAGCGCCGCCAAGACCGCGATCCGCGCAGCCGAGCAGGAAGCCAAGGCAGCGAAGGCACCGGCGAAGAAGGCTGCCTCCAAGACCACGGCCAAGACTGCAGCGAAGAAGGCGCCCGCCAAGAAGGCCGGCTCCACCACGGCGCGCGTGCCGGTCAAGGTCGTCGGCAAGCCGGCGGCCAAGAAGCCCGCTGCCAAGAAGGCGGCAGCCAAGAAGGCGCCAGCCCGCCGCGCATGAAGCTGCTGGTGGTTGCCGTCGGGCAGCGCATGCCCGATTGGGCACAGACTGCCTGGGACGACTACGCCAAGCGCTTTCCGCCCGAACTCAAGCTCGAGCTGCGCGCGGTCAAGACGGAGCCGCGCGGCTCCAAATCACTCGAAACCCTGTACGCCGCCGAGCGCGAGCGCATCGAAGGCGCCATTGCGCGCGGCATGCGCATCGTCGTGCTCGACGAGCGCGGCACCGCGCTGACCACCAAGGCGCTGGCGGCCCGGCTGCAGTCCTGGCAAGGCGACGGCGACGATGTCGCGCTTGTCATCGGCGGTCCCGACGGACTCGATCCGGCCTTCAAGGCCGCGGCCCACGAGCGCATCCGGCTGTCCGACCTGACCCTGCCGCACGCGATGGCGCGGGTACTGCTGGTCGAGCAACTGTACCGGGCCTGGTCGGTGAACGCAGGCCATCCCTACCACCGCGAATGAAGCGCCCCGGCGGGCGGGATACGGCTGCTGCGCGGCTTCATCCATCAGGCCGGCCGGCCGGCTGCGGCGCGGCGGGCAGCAGCTTCGCAGGAGAACTGAACCTTGTCCGACTTCATCTACCTCGCCTCGCAAAGCCCGCGCCGTGCGCAGCTGCTCGGCCAGCTCGGTATTCGCCATGCATTGCTGCTCGCCGACGCGGACGAAGACGCCGAGTCGCTCGAAGCGGTGCTGCCGAACGAGGCGCCGGCCTCCTACGTGCAGCGCGTGACCGCCCTCAAGCTCGATGCGGCCGTGGCGCGGCTGCGGCGGCGCGGGCTGGCCAGCGCGCCGGTGCTCTGCGCCGACACCACCGTCGCGCTGGGCCGCACCATCCTCGGCAAGCCCGACGACGCCGCGGATGCCGCGCGCATGCTCGCCATGCTCTCCGGCACCACGCACCGCGTTCTGACGGCCGTGGCCCTGCAGGACGGCGACCGGCGCCATGCCGCGCTCAGCGTCTCGCGCGTGCGCTTCGCGAAGATCACCGAGGCGCAGGTTGCCCGCTACGCCGAAAGCGGCGAGCCGCTCGGCAAGGCCGGGGCCTATGCTATCCAGGGCGCGGCGGCGGCGTTCATCGAGCACATCAGCGGGTCCTATTCGGGCATCATGGGACTTCCCATGTTCGAGACCGCCGAGCTGCTCCGTGGAGCCGGTTTCAATACCTGACAAGAATTCCATGCAAGACATCCTGATCAACTGGTCCCCGCAGGAGACCCGTGTGGCGCTGGTCGAGCACGGCGCGGTGCAAGAGCTGCACGTCGAGCGCACGCTGGAGCGCGGGCTGGTCGGCAACATCTATCTCGGCAAGGTGTCGCGTGTGCTGCCGGGCATGCAGTCGGCCTTCATCGACATCGGCCTGGAGCGCACCGCCTTCCTGCACGTGGCCGACATCGTGGCGCCGTTCACGCCGGGCTCGCGGCCCAGCGCGCCGGCGCCGGAACGGGACCACCGCAACGGCGGGCCGATGGTGCCCATCGAGAAGCAGGTGTTCGAAGGCCAGTCGCTGCTGGTGCAGGTCATCAAGGACCCGATCGGCACCAAGGGCGCGCGGCTGTCGACGCAGATCAGCATCGCCGGGCGGCTGCTGGTGTTCCTGCCGCAGGACAACCATATCGGCGTGTCGCAGAAGATTCCTTCGGACCAGCGCGAGTCGCTGCGCAACCGCATGCTGGCGCTGATCGAGGCGGCCGCGGCGGCCGACAGCGGCGGCGTGGTGCCGGCCAACACCGGCGGCTTCATCCTGCGCACCAACGGCGAGGATTCGTCCGACCCCGAGCTGGCCGAAGACATCGCCTACCTGCGCAAGACATGGTCGCGCATCCGCGACGCCTCGATGCGCATGCCGGCGATGTCGCTGCTGCACCAGGACCTGAGCCTGCTGCAGCGGGTGCTGCGAGACATGACGGGCGAAGACACGCAGACCATCCGCATCGACTCGCGCGAGCAGTTCGAGGTGCTGCTGAAGTTCGGCCTCGAATTCATGCCCAAGGCGGCCGGCAAGCTGCAGCACTACAAGGGCGAGCGGCCGATCTTCGATTTGTATTCGGTCGACGAGGAAATCGCCAAGGCGCTGGGGCGGCGCGTCGAGCTCAAGTCGGGCGGCTACCTCGTGGTCGACCAGACCGAGGCACTGACCACGGTGGACGTGAACACCGGCGGCTTCGTCGGCGCACGCAACTTCGACGACACCATCTTCAAGACCAACCTGGAGGCGGCGCAGGCCATTGCGCGGCAGCTGCGGCTGCGCAACCTGGGCGGGATCATCATCGTCGACTTCATCGACATGGGGCGCGACGACCACCGCGAGCAGGTGCTGGCCGAATTCCGCAAGCAACTGGCGCGCGACCGGGTGAAGACGACGGCTGGCGGCTTCTCGCAGCTTGGCCTGGTCGAGATGACGCGCAAGCGCACGCGCGAATCGCTGGCGCACATGCTGTGCGAACCCTGCGCGGCCTGCGGCGGACAGGGCATCGTGAAGACCGCGCGCAGCGTGGCCTACGACGTGATGCGGGAGATATTGCGCGAGGCGCGCCAGTTCACGCCGCGCGAGTTCCGCATCGTGTCGTCGCCGCAGGTCATCGAACTGTTCCTCGACGAGGAAAGCCAGCACCTGGCGGGCCTGAGCGACTTCATCGGCAAGCCGATTTCGCTGCAGTCCGAGCCGGCGATCGGGCAGGGGCAGTACGACATCGTGCTGCTCTGACCTGACCGCTTTGCGCTGATCAGAGCGTCGGGTCTTGCCCCGGCGGCGCGCTGCGTACCGCCAGCGTCTGCAGCCGCGCATACAGGCCGTCGAGCTGCATCAGCTGCTCGTGGCTGCCTTGCTCGGCAATGCGGCCTTGCTCCATCACGATGATGCGGTCCGCGTGCTGGATGGTCGACAGGCGGTGGGCCACGATCAGCGTGGTGCGGTTCTGCATCAGGCGCTGCAGGGCGTCCTGCACGAGGCGCTCCGATTCGGTGTCGAGCGCGGAGGTGGCCTCGTCGAGCAGCAGCACCGGCGCATTCTTGTAGAGCGCACGGGCGATGGCCAAGCGCTGGCGTTGGCCGCCCGAGAGCTGCGTGGCGTTGTGGCCCAGCACGGTGTCGATACCCTGGGGCAGGTTCTCCACGTGCGAGCTCAGGTTGGCCGCCTCTATGCACTGCAGCACGCGTTCGCGATCGATTTCCGCGCCCAGCGCCACGTTGGCCGCGAGGGTCTCGTTGAGCATCACCACGTCCTGGCTGACCATCGCGAACTGCGCACGCAGGCTCTTCAGCTGCCATTCGCTGGTGTCGTGTCCGTCGAGCAGCACCTGGCCGCTGCTGGGTTGGACGAAGCGCGGCAGCAGGTTCACCAGCGTGGTCTTGCCCGAACCCGAAGGCCCGACGAAGGCCACCACCTGGCCGGGTTGGATGGTCAGGCTCACGCCGTCGAGGGCGCGCTGCTCGTCGTCGCCGCGGTAGCTGACCTGCACGTTGCGCAGTTCGATGTGGCCATCGGCGTGGTCGAGATGGAACGTGCCCTGTGACTCCGGGGCGACCTCGTCGATCAGCACCAGTCCGCGCTCCAGCGCGGCCAGTCCGCGCGTGATCGGCCCGGCCACCTCGGCCAGCCGGCGGATGGGCGCGATCAGCATCAGCATGGCCGTGATGTAGGCCACGAAGCCGCCCACCGTGAAGCCCTGCTTGCCGCTTTGCCACAGCGCGATCATCACCACCACCGACAGCGCCAGCGATGCCATCATCTGCGTGAGCGGCGTGGTCGCGGCCTGGGCGATGGTCGACTTCACGGCCAGGCGGTTCAGGCGCTGGCTCAGCTGTTCGAAGCGATGGCCCTGCGCGCCTTCGGCCCCGTGCAGGCGCACCACGCGGTGGGCGAGCACGTTTTCCTCGACCACGTAGGCCAGCTCGTCGGTGGCCTGCTGGCCCTGCTGCGTGAGCCGGTACAGCCGCTTGGAGAACACCTTCATGATCCACGAGATGCTGGGCACCAGGAAGGCCACGATGAGAGTGAGCTTCCAGTTCAGGTAGACCAGATAGCCCAGCAGCGCGATCAGCGTGAAACCGTCGCGCGAGAGGCCGAGCAGCGCCTGCACCAGCAGCATCGCGCCGGTCTGTACTTCGTAGACCACGGTGTTCGAAAGCGCGCTGGCCGACTGCCGCGCGAACAGCGCGAGCTCGGCGCCGAGCAGGCGCTCGAACATCACCCGCCGCAGCTTCTGCATGCCCTCGTTGGCGATGCGCGAGAGGGCGTACTGGGAAATGAACTGGGCGATGCCGCGCACCGCGAACAGCAGCAGCACGGCGGCGGGCACGAACCAGAGCGGCATCTCGCCGCGTGTGAAGCCGCGGTCGAGCAGCGGCTTGAGCAGGGCGGCCATGAGCGGCTCGGTGATTGCCGCCAGCATCGCCCCGCTCAATCCAAGGGCCCACCATTGGCGCGAGCCGCCGAACCAGGTCATGAGTCGCGCCAGGCGGCGCATCAGGGGAGGGCGAGGAGTCTCGCCGCCGGGGGAAGCTTGCATGGCGGCGGATTCTACGGGTGGGCCCGTTTCGGGCTTCCTGAAGTGATTCTGTAGGACCGCACCGCTGGATAAACGTTTTGTGACGGCGTCTCCAAACCAGTGTGTAACATGTGGCCCGTCAAGCCGGGGAGAACTTTTTACCCGGAAACCTCTCCGAACCGCATGAACAAGCCGTTGCCAACTCCAATTCCAACTCCTTCTTCATCGCTATTTGCACGCCGCACTCTCATTGCGGCACTTGCCGCCACTCCCATGCTTCCTGCACTGGCCCAGTTCCGGGTCGAAGTGTCGGGCGTCGGGCTGACGCAGCTGCCAATCGCGCTTGTTCCCTTCAAGGGCCAGGAATCCTCCCCGCAGAAAATCTCCGACATCGTCCAGGCCGACCTGGAGCGAAGCGGCCAGTTCCGTGGCGTCGATGCTTCCGGCCAGGCGCTGGACGAAGCATCGCGCCCCGACCTGTCGCTGTGGCGGCAGCGCACCGCCGACTCGCTCGTGGTGGGCAGCGTCAGCCGCCTGGCCGACGGCCGTTTCGACGTGCGTTTCCGCCTGTGGGACGTGGTCAAGGGCCAGGATCTCGGCGGCCAGAGCTACACGGTGCCGCAAGGCGACCTGCGCCTGGCTTCGCACCGCATCGCTGACTACGTCTATGAAAAGCTGACCGGCGAAAAAGGCATCTTCTCGACGCGCATCGCCTACGTCACCAAGGCCGGCAGCCGCTATTCGCTGTGGGTGGCCGACGCCGACGGCGAGAATGCGCAAGCCGCGCTGGCCAGCCCCGAGCCGATCATCTCGCCCTGCTGGTCGTCCAACGGCCAGCAACTGGCGTATGTGTCCTTCGAGTCGCGCAAGCCGGTCGTCTACGTGCACAACGTGGCCAGCGGCCAGCGCCGCCTGCTCGCGAACTTCAAGGGATCGAACAGCGCACCTGCATGGGCACCCGACGGCAATTCGCTCGCGGTCACCCTCAGCCGTGACGGCGGCTCGCAGCTCTTCACCATTCCGGCCGGCGGCGGGGAACCGCGCCGCCTCACGCAAAGCTCGAGCATCGACACCGAGCCGGCGTTCTCGGCCGACGGCAGCACCATCTACTTCGTCAGCGACCGCGGCGGTGCGCCGCAGATCTACAAGATGGGCGCTGGTGGCGGCAACCCGACGCGCGTGACCTTCAGCGGCACCTACAACATTTCTCCGGCTGTCAGCGGCGATGGCCGGTGGTTGGCCTACATCTCCCGTGTGGGAGGTGCATTCAAACTCCATGTGATGGAGTTGGCCACCGGCAATGTCAGCGCCATCACGGACACCACCGCCGACGAGAGCCCGAGTTTTGCCCCGAACAGCAAATTGATCGTCTACGCCACGCAGCTGCAAGGCCGCGAAGCCCTGATGACGACCACTTTGGATGGAAAAATAAAGGCACGACTGGCTGGGCAGGCGGGAGACATAAGAGAACCGGACTGGGGTCCGTTTCAAAAGCAATGATTAGGTTTACTTGAGGAGTTCCAAATGTTGAAACGTACGATCTATTCGCTGGCCATCGTGGCTCTTATTGCCGGTTGCTCGTCGGGCACGAAGCTCAACGAAACGCCGGTGACCGACCGCTCCGGCACCGCCGGCGGCCAGCAGGGTGGCGCTAGCGCCGTGGCTCCCGTGACCATCGATCCGAACGCGGGCACCGCGCAAGGTCCGGTGGGCGTGGCGCGCATCATCTACTTCGATTACGACAGCTACACGGTCAAGCCCGAGTTCCAGTCGGCCATCGACGGTCATGCACGTTTCCTCAAGGCCAACCCGCAGCGCCGCGTGTCGATCGAAGGTCACACCGACGAACGCGGTGGCCGCGAATACAACCTGGCGCTGGGCCAGAAGCGCTCCGAAGCCGTGCGTCGTGCACTGACCCTGCTGGGCGTGAACGACAACCAGATCGAAGCAGTGAGCTTCGGCAAGGAAAAGCCGGCCGTCCAGGGTTCGGGTGAAGAAGTCTGGGCGCAGAACCGTCGCGCCGAAATCACGTACCGCCAGTGATGCACCGCGCTGTGTTGCGAGGCGCGGCGCTGGCTGCCGCCTTGCTTTGTGTCTCGGTGGGGTCGCAGGCCGCGCTGTTCGAGGATGACGAGGCTCGCCGCGCCATCCTCGACTTGCGCCAGCGCGTCGAGGCCATGCGCCAGCAAACCGACCAGCGACTGACCGACGAGAACGGCCAACTGCGTCGCAGCCTGCTCGATCTGCAGAACCAGATCGAGCAGATGCGAGGCGACCTGGCGCGCATGACCGGCCAGAACGAGCAGCTCACGCGCACCGTGAGCGAAATGCAGTCGCGCCAGACCACCCTCGACGACAAGCTCAAGCAGAGCGAGCCTTCGAAGGTGTCGGTGGACGGCCGCGAGTTCAACGCCGATCCGAAGGAAAAGGCCGACTTCGACGCCGCCCTCGGTGTGTTCCGCTCGGGCCAGTTCGCGCAGGCGCAGACCGCGTTCGCCGAATTCGTCAAGCGCTACCCGCAGAGCGGCTACAACGCTTCGGCGCTGTTCTGGCTGGGCAACGCCCAGTACGCCACGCGCAACTACAACGAAGCGATCGCGAATTTCCGCTCGATGCTGTCGCTCGCGCCCGACCATGCCAAGGCCCCCGAGGCCGTGCTGTCGATCGCGAACTGCCAGATCGAACTGAAAGACACGCGCGCCGCTCGCCGCACGCTGGAAGACCTGACCAAGGCCTACCCGCAGTCGGAAGCCGCGCAAGCCGGCCGCGAACGCCTTTCGCGCTTGCGCTGATGCAGGCGGAGCTTTCCGCTTGAGCGCGATCATCACTGCTGCTATCACCACTCCTCCTGCCGCCGCGGATGTCGTCATCGACACCGCGGCGCCTGACCATGCGCGCCGCTTCGGCGGATTGGAGCGCCTGTACGGCGTGGCCGGTGCGGCACGCATCCGCCATGCGCACGTGCTGGTCGTCGGCATCGGCGGGGTGGGGTCGTGGGCGGTCGAGGCGCTGGCACGCAGCGGGGTCGGGCGGCTGACGCTGGTCGACCTGGACCACGTGTCCGAATCGAACATCAATCGCCAGATCCACGCGCTCGATGCGACCGTGGGCCAGGCGAAGGTCGAAGCCATGCGCGACCGCATTGCGCAGATCAACCCGGACTGCAGAGTGCTCGCGGTGGACGAGTTCGTTGAGCCGGGCAACTGGACGAGCGTGCTCGAGGCCGCGCAGGCAGCAAATGGGCCGGTGACAGCCGTCGTCGACGCATGCGACCAGGTGAAGGCCAAGCTGACGATGGCCGCATGGGCACGCGCATCGCGCGCCGCCTTCATCACCGTGGGCGCGGCGGGCGGCAAGCGGCAGGCACACAATGTCGACATCGACGACCTGTCGCTCGTCACGCACGACCCGCTGCTGGCGCAACTGCGCCAGCGCCTGCGCAAAGAGCACGGCGCTCCACGCGAAGGCCGCAAGATCGGTGTGACCTGCGTCTTCAGCCGCGAGAGCGTGGCGCCGCCCGATGCTTCGTGCGCGATCGAAGGCGACGGCTCGCTCAACTGCCACGGTTATGGTTCGGTCGTCAGCGTGACCGCGACTTTCGGCCAATGTGCGGCAGGTTGGGTTCTCGACAAAATCGCCTCAAACCTCACGCTATAATCTTAGGCTTTGCTGGATTCAACGCCGGCAAGAAGCAAAGAATGGTTCCGGGACGTTAGCTCAGTTGGTAGAGCAGCGGACTTTTAATCCGTTGGTCACTGGTTCGAATCCAGTACGTCCTACCAGAACTCCAGAGCGCTCGCCATACAGGCCGAGCGCTCTTTTTTTTGCGGCGGGCCAGCTCGCAATATCAACAGCGCGCGGCCCTCTACGCTCCGCTCAGAGCGCGACCTTCTTGTGTTCGCCGAGATCCTTCGGCGGCTCGCCCGTGATGGCGGCCTTCGCCATCTTGTACAGCTGCACCATCTTGCTGTCGTCCACGTCCCAGTATTCCGCGCCGACCACGGTCACGGCGAGCAGGCCGAGGTTAGGGTCGGTCGGGCCGTTGGGGAACCAGGCCTGCGCCATCTTGTTGAAGAGCGCCTCTTTCTTCGCCTGGTCTTCGAGCAACGCGGCATTGCCCGACACCGACACGTAGCTGTCGTCGTCGGTGTTCGCATACGCGATGTTCACCACCGGGTCGCTGGCGACGTGGCGCGCGATGTCGCCGTTCTTGGGCACGAAGAAGTAGAGCGTGCGCACGTCGTCGCCGTCCTTGTTCTGCGTGGTCAGGGGATGGCTGTGCAGCTGGCCGTCGCCGTGGCGGTGGGTCAGCATGCCGAAGCGGGTGTCCTTGATGAGGTCCCAGAGCTTGCTTTGGTCGTTGGTTGTCGTCGTCATGTCGAAACTCCAGAAAAGTGAAGCTAAAGAAGGGATCGCGATGGATGTGTGCGATCAGGAAGAGATCTCACCGTAAGCGCGCCGCACGCCGCGCCGTGAGGACACACGGCGCACAGCCGTGTGGTCCCACGCCGACAAGACCTGCCAGGGGCAACGCTCGCCGTTGACAATGTCCTCATGCCGCCGCGCCACCGCATCGTTCCCCTCATCGTCGCCTCGCCTCTGTTCCTGCAGAACCTCGACACCTCGGTCATGGCAACGGCGCTGCCGACCATCGCGAGTGCGCTCGATGTGAGCGTGCTGCACCTGAACCTCGCGATCACTTCCTACCTGCTGAGCCTGGCGGTTTTTCTTCCCGTGAGCGGCTGGCTGGCCGAGGGCTTCGGGCCCCGGCGGGTGTTCTGCGTGGCGGTGGCTTTCTTCTCGCTGGGATCGACCCTGTGCGGCGCCGCGCAGACGCTGCCGCAGCTGGTGGCGTTCCGGGTGCTGCAGGGGCTGGGCGGCGCGATGATGCTGCCGGTGGGGCGGCTGATTCTTCTGCGCAGAGTGCCGCCGGCGCAGATGGTGTCGGCCATGGTGTGGTTCACCGTGCCGCCCGCGTTCGGCCGGCTGGCCGGGCCGCTGTTCGGCGGCGCCATCGTCACGCTGGCTTCGTGGCGGTGGATCTTCCTCGTCAACATCCCGTTCGGCCTGCTGGCGATTGCCGGTGCGCTGCGCTTCATCAACGACCTGCCCGAGGACAGCTCGCCGGCGCCCTTCGACATCGAGGGCTTCGTGCTGCTGGCCGTGGGCCTGACGTCGCTGCTCGGCAGCCTGGAGATGGTCGGCAAGTCGCTGCTGCCGGTGCAGGCGATCTGGGCGATGGCGGGCTTCGGCTTGCTGGTGTCGCTGGTGTATCACCTGCGAAGCCGCAACAAGGCAGCGCCGCTGATCGACCTGGGCATCTTGCGGTTCAGTACCTACCGTGCATCGATCATCGGCGGCACGCCACTGCGCATCGCCATCGGTGCCTCGCCGTTCCTGCTGCCGCTGATGTTGCAGCTGGGCTTCGGGCTATCGCCGCTGGCCTCGGGCAGCCTGACGATGGCCACCGCGCTGGGCTCGCTGGCCACGCGCACCCTGATGGCCAAGGCGATCCGCACGATCGGTTTTCGCTCGCTGCTCATCGGCGCGACCTGCCTGACCAGCCTTTGCTACCTGAGCTACGGCCACTTCCGCCCGAGCACCCCGCATGTGCAGATATTCGTCACGCTGATGTTCGGCGGGCTGGTGAACTCGATGGCGATGGTGTCGCTGCAGACCCTCGGCTTTTCGCAGATTCCCAAGCCACGCATGAGCCACGCGGCCACGCTCAACAGCATGGCGCAGCAGCTGTCGCTGAGCCTGGGCGTGACGCTCGGCGCCACGCTGGTGACGCTGGCCGCGTGGTGGAACGGCAGCGGCGCGGATCGGCTCACGGCGGAAGATTTTTCTCCGGCATTTGGCGTAGTGGGGGCGATGACGTTGCTGTCGCTGCTGTCGTTCACCAAGCTGTCGAAGGAGGAGGGGGCGGGCTTGCGCTAGGGCTTTTGCGATTCATTCGCCCCGGGCTGCTCCAGCTTCACCGAAATGCCATAGAGCGCCAGCATCCCCACCATGTGCCCGACCGAAACCCCGGGCTCGCCCGATTCGATGCGCGCGATCGTCTGCACATGAACCCCCAGCCGCGCACCCGCGGCGGCCTGGCCTTCGCCGGCGCTCGTGCGCGCCAGCTTGGCCGCGGCGCCCAGCGCCTTGATGGTCTGGAGGGCGTCTTCCCCGATATCGACTGAAATTCGTTTGCCTTGGGCCATTTGCGCATTGTCTGCCACCGGATGGGCGCGCGGCGCCCGGCGGGCACAATCCAGGGCTACAGCCCCCACATTGCATGCGAATCCACGAACTGAAACGGCGACTCCGGGAAGCCGGCGCGGGCCCCAGCCACGAGCAGCGGATCCTGCGGCTGTGGTCCCATGCGCTGCCGCGCAACAGCGGCAGGCGCCTGCCGGCGAGCTTCTTCCCGTCGTCGCTGATGGAAGCGCTGCCGTCCATCGAAGCCGAGCTCGCCGGGCTGGCGCGCATCCATGCGGTCCACCCGGGCGCCGACGGTTCCGAGCGGCTGCTGGTCGCGCTCGCGGACGGCCAGACCGTCGAAAGCGTGCTGCTGCCGCGCGACGGCCTCTGCGTGTCCTCGCAGGTCGGTTGTGCCGTGGGGTGCCAGTTCTGCATGACGGGCCGCGACGGCCTGCTGCGCCAGGTGGGCAGCGCCGAGATCATTGCCCAGGTGGCGCTCGCGCGCATGCGCCGGCCGGTGCGCAAGGTGGTGTTCATGGGCATGGGCGAGCCGGCCCACAACCTGGACAACGTGCTGGAAGCCATCGAGCTGCTCGGCACCGTGGGCAACGTCGGCCACAAGAACCTGGTGTTCTCCACCGCGGGCGATCCGCGCGTGTTCGAGCGGCTGCTGCAGGAGCGCGTGAGGCCCGCGCTGGCGCTTTCGCTGCACACCACCAAGGCCGAGCTGCGCCGGAAGCTGCTTCCGCGCGCGCCAAACATGACGCCGGAAGAACTGGTCGCCGAAGGCGAACGCTATGCGCGGGCCACGGGCTACCCGATCCAGTACCAGTGGACGCTGCTCGAAGGCGTGAACGACGGGCAGGACGAGATCGACGGCATCGTGCGGCTGCTTTCCGGCAAGTACTGCGTGCTGAACATGATTCCGTTCAACGCGGTCGACGGCGTGGCGTTCAGCCGGCCTTCCTGGGAACGCTGCGAGCAGATGGCTCGCACGCTGCACGAGCGCGGCATCCTGACCAAGCTGCGCAATTCGGCGGGGCAGGATGTCGACGGCGGCTGCGGCCAGCTGAGGGCGCGCGCCGCCGAAGTGGCCGCAGTGGCTGAAGTGCGGGTCGCGATGCCGACAAGAGGCGCGAACCGCAAATAGCCGCCGAAGAGCCCGCCGACGCTGGCGCCCTCCACGAAGTCTCCCAGATTGGCCGCGATCATCGCGTTGCCCGTTCGATTCCTCCGGCGGGCACCTCCCTCCACAGGCCCTTTGCGAGATGGGGGCCATTCAGCCCGCCTTCGTGCGGGCTGCTTTTTTTTGGGGGTTCAGGCATCCGCCACTGCGTAGGGCGTGAACCGGCTTTCGTTCTCGTTCACGTCCAGCGGCCGCCCGATGAACGGAAACGCCCGCTGCGGGCAGGCCACGCGCTCGCACACCTTGCAGCCCATGCCGATGGGGGTGGGCACGTCCTGGTCGGTCAGGTCCAGGCCCTTGGAATAGATCAAGCGCGGCGCATGGCGAATGTCGCATCCCAGGCCGATGGCGAAGGTCTTGCTGGGCGAGGCGAAGCCGCGCTGCCCGTGCGACACCGTTCGCGCCACCCACAGGTAGGTGCGCCCGTCGGGCATGCGCGCGAGCTGCCGCAGCACGCGCCCGGGCTGCGCGAAGGCTTCGTACACGTTCCACAGCGGGCAGGTGCCGCCGGTCTTCGAGAAGTGGAAGTGCGTGGCCGACTGCCGCTTGGAGATGTTGCCGGCGCGGTCCACGCGAATGAAGAAGAAGGGCACGCCGGGTGCCCCGGGCCGCTGCATGGCGCTCAGGCGATGGCAGATGGTCTCGAAGCCGACGCCGAAGCGGCGCGCCAGCAGGTCGATGTCGTAGCGCAGGGTTTCCGCGGCCTTCAGGAAAAGGCCGTAGGGCAGCAGCACGGCGCTGGCGAAGTAGTTCGCGAGGCCGATGCGGGCCAGCGCGTGCGTGGGGGCGTCGTTGAAGCTGGCGCTCTGCAGCAGTGATTCGATCAGCGTCGTCTGCTCCAGCAGAGCCAGTTGGGTTGCCAGCTGGAACGACTGCTGGCCGGGCTCCAGGCTGCCCGACAGGCGAAGCACGCGGCTGGCGGGGTCGTAGCGGCGCTGGCTGTCGATGGCGTCGTCGTCCGTGGGCACCACGCGCACGCCGTGCTGGTTCATGAGCCGCGACTGCAGCCATTCGGACAGCGAGCCGCCGTGGCCGCGCGCCTCGTCCGCGAGCTTTTCCGCGAGCAGGTCCAGTTCCTCGAAATGGTTCTGGTGGGCGAAGAAGAAGTCGCGCACCGCCTCGAAGGGCATGGGACGCGCATTCGTCAGTTCGCCCCGGCCGTCGCCGAGTTCGCCGGCCATGATCTCCAGGCGCTCCATCGCTTCCTGGTGGCGGCGGTGCAGCGCGAGCAGCGCGCGCGCCACCGCGGGCATCTGCGAGGCCACTTCGCGCAGCTCGGGCAGGGCGACGGCTTCTCCGCCGGGGTTGTCGGCCAGCGCGTCGCGCATGCTCGAGACGAGCCGGGCTTCCTCGTCTTCCGAGAACTGCTGCACGTCGACGCCGAGCGTGCGGCTGATCTTCAGTAGCACGGCCACGGTCAGCGGCCGCTGGTTCTGCTCCAGCTGGTTGAGGTAGCTGGGCGACAGGCCCAGCGCCTGGGCAAGCGCCACCTGCGTCATGCCGCGTTCGGCGCGCAGCTTGCGCAGTCGCACGCCCATGAATGTCTTGCTCATCGTGAAGCTCCTTCGGAATGCGCGCCGTTTTGCGAAACCTGTGCATTCGCAAGATTTGCAAAACAGGGCTTTCTCATTCGCAATGATTGGCTAATTCAGTCCTTCATTATGGCCACGCATTTGCGTAAATTGCGAACCATGACAAACCAGGACGCGGCGCTCGAACTCATGGAAATCGTGTTCCCGGAGCACGCCAACCACTACGGCACGCTGTTCGGCGGCAACGCGCTGATGCTGATGTCCAAGGCGGCCTTCCTGGCGGCGCGCGCCTTCGCGCAGGCCGACGTGGTCATGGCCGGCTGCGGCGACGCGCAGTTCCTCGCACCCGTGCCGGTCGGCAGCGTGCTGCGGCTGCGCGCGTGGGTCAGCCGGCAGGGCCGCAGCTCGCTCACGGTCAGCGTCACCGGCACCTTCGAGCGACCGGGGCAGCCGGCGCGCGAGGCGCTGCGCTCCTTCTTCGAGATGGTCGTCGTCGACAAGAGCGGACGGCCCACGCGCATACCCAAGGCATATCCAGCACACCCGAATCCGGAAAAGGAAGAAGCATGAACGACACCGCAACCCTCGCCGCCCCCGGCTTCAAGCCCAAGAAATCCGTAGCGCTGTCCGGCGTGGCCGCCGGCAACACCGCGCTGTGCACGGTCGGGCGAACCGGCAACGACTTGCACTACCGCGGCTACGACATCCTCGACATCGCGCAGGTCTGCGAGTTCGAGGAAATCGCGCACCTGCTGGTGCACGGCAAGCTGCCCACGGCGGCGGAACTGCGCGCCTACAAGGCCAGGCTCAAGTCGATGCGCGGCCTGCCCGCGAGCCTGAAGGAAGCGCTGGAGCAACTGCCCGCCGGCGCCCACCCGATGGACGTGATGCGCACCGGCGTCTCGTCGCTGGGATGCATGCTCCCCGAGAAGGAAGACCACAACCTGCCCGGCGCCCGCGACATCGCCGACCGGCTGATGGCGTCGCTGGGCTCGATGCTGCTGTACTGGTACCACTGGTCGACGCAGGGCAGGCGCATCGACGTGGAGACCGACGACGACTCGATCGGCGCGCACTTCCTGCACCTGCTGCACGGGCGCAAGCCCTCGGCGAGCTGGGAGCGGGCGATGCACACGTCGCTCAACCTCTACGCCGAGCACGAGTTCAACGCCTCCACCTTCACCGCGCGCGTGGTGGCCGGCACCGGCTCCGACATGTACTCGGCCATCACCGGCGCCATCGGTGCGCTGCGCGGCCCCAAGCATGGCGGCGCCAACGAGGTGGCCTTCGAGATCCAGAAGCGCTACGACTCGCCCGACGAAGCCGAGGCCGACATCCGCCGCCGCGTGGAGGCGAAGGAAGTGGTGATCGGCTTCGGCCACCCGGTCTACACCGTGAGCGATCCGCGCAACGTGGTCATCAAGGGCGTGGCGAAGTCGCTGTCCGAAGAGGCCGGCTCGACCAAGATGTTCGACATTGCCGAGCGGCTGGAGGGCGTGATGTGGGAGGTCAAGAAGATGTTCCCCAACCTCGACTGGTTCAGCGCCGTGAGCTACCACATGATGGGCGTGCCCACGGCCATGTTCACGCCGCTGTTCGTCATCGCGCGCACCTCGGGATGGGCCGCGCACATCATCGAGCAGCGCATCGACAACAAGATCATCCGGCCCAGCGCCAACTACACCGGGCCGGAAGACCTGAAGTTCGCGCCGATCCAGGATCGGAAGTAAAACTCGAGAAGAGACAAGAGAGAAAGCAGGTCCGCACGCGATGTGCGGGCCCGAGCGCCGCCCCATGAACAAGCAATACCGCAAGCAGCTTCCCGGCACCTCGCTGGACTATTTCGACGCGCGCGAAGCCGTCGAGGCCATCCGCCCGGGCGCCTGGGCCACGCTGCCCTACACCTCGCGCGTGCATGCCGAGAACCTCGTGCGCCGCTGCGATCCGGCCATCCTCCGGCAGAGCCTGACGCAGATCGTCGAGGGCAAGAGGGAACACGATTTCCCGTGGTTCCCTGCACGCGTGGTGTGCCACGACATCCTCGGCCAGACTGCGCTGGTCGACCTGGCCGGCCTGCGCGACGCCATTGCCCGGCAGGGCGGGGACCCGGCCCAGGTGAACCCGGTGGTGCCGGTGCAGCTCATCGTCGACCATTCGCTGGCGGTGGAGTGCGGCGGCTTCGACCCCGATGCCTTCGAGAAGAACCGCGCCATCGAAGACCGGCGCAACGAAGACCGCTTCCACTTCATCGAGTGGACGAAGCTGGCCTTCAAGAACATGGAGGTGATACCGCCGGGGAACGGGATCATGCATCAGATCAACCTGGAGCGGATGTCGCCCGTGGTGCATGCGCAGGACGGCGTGGCCTTCCCCGACACGCTGGTCGGCACCGACAGCCACACGCCGCACGTGGATGCGCTGGGCGTTGTCGCCATCGGCGTGGGCGGGCTGGAGGCCGAGAACGTGATGCTGGGCCGCGCCTCTTGGATGCGCCTGCCCGTCATCGTCGGCGTGAAGCTCTCTGGTCGGCCGCAGCCTGGCATCACCGCCACCGACGTGGTGCTGGCGCTGACCGAGTTCCTGCGCAAGTCGAAGGTGGTGGGGGCGTACCTGGAGTTTCATGGGGAGGGCGCCTCGAGCCTCACGCTCGGCGACCGCGCGACCATCTCGAACATGGCGCCCGAATACGGCGCCACCGCGGCCATGTTCGCCATCGACCCGCAGACCATCGACTATCTGCGCCTCACAGGCCGTGCCGACGAGCAGGTGCGGCTGGTCGAGACCTACGCCAGGCACACCGGCCTGTGGGCCGACGCGCTGAAAGACGCGCAGTACGAACGCGTGCTGCAGTTCGACCTTTCCACGGTCGTGCGCAACATGGCCGGCCCTTCGAACCCGCATGCGCGCGTGGCCACCGCCGACCTCGCGGCCCGTGGCATTGCCGCGCCGTGGAAGGACGAGCCGGGCCGCATGCCCGACGGCGCGGTGATCATCGCGGCCATCACCAGCTGCACCAACACCAGCAACCCGCGCAACGTGATCACCGCCGGCCTGCTGGCGCGCAACGCCAACCGCGTCGGCCTTGCCCGCAAGCCCTGGGTCAAGTCGTCGCTGGCGCCCGGCTCCAAGGCCGTGACGCTGTACCTGCAGGAAGCCGGCCTCATGGGCGAGCTGGAAAAACTCGGTTTCGGCGTGGTGGCCTATGCCTGCACCTCGTGCAACGGTATGTCGGGCGCGCTCGACCCCGTCATCCAGCAGGAGATCGTCGAGCGCGACCTTTACGCGACGGCCGTGCTCTCGGGCAACCGCAACTTCGACGGGCGCATCCACCCGTATGCGAAGCAGGCGTTTCTTGCCTCGCCGCCGCTGGTGGTGGCGTATGCCATTGCCGGCACGGTGCGCTTCGACATCGAGAAAGATGTGCTGACCGTGATCGACGGCAGGGAGATTCGCCTGAAGGACATCTGGCCGGCCGACGAAGAGATCGACGCCATCGTGAAGTCGAGCGTCAGGCCCGAGCACTTCCGCCAGGTGTATGAACCGATGTTCGCCATCCAGCCTGACACCGGCGAGAAGGTGACGCCGCTGTACGACTGGCGCGCCGCGTCCACCTACATCCGCCGCCCGCCGTACTGGGAAGGCGCGCTGGCCGGCCAACGCACGCTCAGCGGCATGCGTCCGCTGGCGGTGCTGCCGGACAACATCACCACCGACCACCTGTCGCCGTCCAACGCGATCATGATGGACAGCGCGGCCGGCGAGTACCTGCACAGGATGGGCCTGCCCGAGGAAGACTTCAATTCCTACGCCACCCACCGCGGCGACCACCTCACCGCGCAGCGCGCCACCTTCGCCAACCCCACGCTCAGGAACGAGATGGTGCGCAACGCCGACGGCACGGTGCGGGACGGCTCGCTGGCGCGCGTGGAGCCGGAAGGGCAGGTCATGCGCATGTGGGAGGCCATCGAGACCTACATGCAGCGCAAGCAGCCGCTCATCATCGTGGCCGGGGCCGACTACGGCCAGGGCTCGTCGCGCGACTGGGCCGCCAAGGGCGTGCGGCTGGCGGGGGTGGAAGCCATTGCGGCGGAGGGCTTCGAGCGCATCCACCGCACCAACCTGATCGGCATGGGCGTGCTGCCGCTGGAGTTCAAGCCCGGCACCAACCGCCTGACGCTGGGCCTGGACGGCACAGAGACCTACGACGTGACCGGCGACCGCAAGCCGCGCGCCGAGCTCATCCTCGTCATCCACCGCCGCAACGGCCAACGGCTCGACGTGCCCATGACCTGCCGACTCGACACTGCCGAGGAAGTGTCGATCTACGAAGCCGGCGGCGTCCTGCAGCGCTTCGCGCAGGACTTCCTGGCTTCTACCAAGGCTGCCTCCGCGGCCTCCTGAACCGACAGAACCGACAATCACACGCATCATGGCTTCCGCACCACAGATCAGGATTCCCGCCACCTACATGCGCGGCGGCACCAGCAAGGGCGTGTTCTTCCGCCTGCAGGACCTGCCCGAGGCGGCCCGGGTGCCCGGCAAGGCGCGCGACGCACTGCTGCTGCGCGTCATCGGCAGCCCCGACCCCTACGGCAAGCAGATCGACGGCATGGGCGCCGCCACCTCGAGCACGAGCAAGACGGTCATCCTCTCGAAGAGCGAGCGGCCGGGCCACGACGTGGACTACCTGTTCGGCCAGGTGTCGATCGACCAGCCCTTCGTCGACTGGAGCGGCAACTGCGGCAACCTCTCGGCCGCCGTCGGGCCCTTCGCCATCAGCAACAGCCTGATCGACGCAGAGCGGGTTCCGCGCAACGGCGTGGCGGTGGTGCGCATCTGGCAGGCCAACATCGGCAAGACCATCGTGGCGCACGTGCCCATGACCGACGGCGAGGTTCAGGAAACCGGCGGCTTCGAACTCGACGGCGTGACCTTCCCGGCGGCCGAAGTGCAGCTCGAATTCATGGACCCCGCGGCGGAAGAAGAGGGCGCTGGCGGTGCGATGTTCCCCACCGGCCAGCTTGTCGACGAACTGGAGGTTCCGGGCGTCGGCACGCTGCGGGCAACGATGATCAACGCCGGCATCCCGACCATCTTCGTCAATGCGGAAGCCATCGGCTACACCGGCACCGAACTGCAGGACGCGATCAACGGCGACCCCGCCGCGCTGGCCAGGTTCGAGGCCATACGCGCCCACGGCGCGGTGCGCATGGGCCTCATCAGGCACATCGGCGAAGCGGCCGGCCGGCAGCACACGCCCAAGGTCGCGTTCGTGGCAAAGCCCGCGTGCTACACCGCCTCCAGCGGCAAGCAGGTGGGCGCGGGCGATGTCGACCTGCTGGTGCGCGCGCTGTCCATGGGCAAGCTGCACCACGCCATGATGGGCACGGCGGCCGTGGCCATCGGCACGGCCGCCGCCATTCCGGGCACGCTGGTGAACCTTGCGGCCGGCGGCGGCGAGCGCGAGGCCGTGCGCTTCGGTCATCCTTCGGGCACCTTGCGCGTGGGTGCGCAGGCGAGCAAGGTGGACGGCGAATGGCAAGTGACCAAGGCGGTCATGAGCCGCAGCGCCCGCGTGCTGATGGAAGGCTGGGTACGCGTGCCCGGCGACGCCATCTGACCTCTCCTTTTTTCATCGACTCATACACAGGAAAAACCGATGTCGACTCGCAAGACCCTCCGATCCCTGGCCGAGGCGCGCCGCGGCGTGCTGGTGCCGGGGGCCTTCAACGCACTGTCGGCGCGCGTGATCGAAGACCTGGGCTTCGAAGCCATCTACGTCACCGGCGCGGGCGTCACCAACATGTGGTTCGGCCTGCCCGACCAGGGCTTCATGGGCCTGCACGAAATCGCCGACCACACCGCGCGCATCCGCGACGCGGTCGGCCTGCCGCTGATCGTCGATGCCGACACCGGCTTCGGCAATGCGCTCAACGTGCGCCACACGGTGCGCGTGCTCGAGCGAGCGGGCGCCGACTGCATCCAGCTCGAGGACCAGGTCGCGCCCAAGCGCTGCGGTCATTTTTCGGGCAAGGACGTGATCTCCACCGAGGAAGCGGTGAACAAGATCAAGGCCGCCGTCGATGCGCGCACCGACGCCGACCTGCTCATCATGGCCCGCACCGACGCAGCCGCCACCCTGGGCTTCGAGGCCGCCATCGAGCGTGCGCAGAAGTTCAGCGAGGCCGGCGCCGACATCCTGTTCGTGGAGGCCGTGACCACGGCCGACGAAATCCGCTCGCTGCCGAAGCGGCTGAACAAGCCGCAGCTCATGAACATGGTGATCGGCGGCAAGACGCCGATCTTCGGCGCCGAGGAACTGGCCGGCCTGGGCTACGGCATCGTGCTGTACGCCAATGCGGCGCTGCAGGGCGCGGTCGCAGGCATGCAGAAGGCGCTGACGGTGCTGCGCGAGACCAGGCGCGTGGACGAAGACCCGGCGCTGGTCGTGCCCTTCGCCGAGCGCCAGCGGCTGGTGGGCAAGCCCGAGCTGGACGCGCTCGAAAAGCGCTACGCGAGCTGAGGAAGCGGCTACAGTCGCCCGTTCCTCATCTCCGGCCGGCTCGTCGTGCGGCCTCCGACCTTTCCGATGCGCACCTCCATTTCTCTTCCCGTCCTCGTCCTGGCCGCGGCATTGGCCACAGGTTGCGTCACTCGCGCGGCGCCTCGCTACACACCGCTCGGCAACGGCGTCTTCAAGTCGCCGACCGCGCAGGATGCCGAGAACTACTGCCGCAACTTCGGCGCGCCGATGCGCTTCCTGGCCAACCAGGGGGCGGAAGACCCGGCCAGGCGCGTTTCCGAGGGCGAGGTGTTCTACCGCTGCGACTGAAGCAAAAAAAAGCCCGCGGCCTTCTCGACTGCGGGCTTCTTCATGCCGGATGAATGGATGAGCCCGGCGCTCAGGCCTCCGGCGCCACGCTGCCCGGCAGTGCGGGCGCGCCGTTGGCGTTGCGTTTCTCTTCGTCTTCCTTGTCTTCCTTCTGGTGCCGCGCCGCGATGGCCAAGTACATCGCGGGCACCACGAACAGCGTGAACAGCGTGCCGATCGACAGCCCGCTGAAGATCACGATGCCCATCGCCTTGCGGCCGGCGGCGCCCGCGCCCGAGGCAATCACCAGCGGCAGCACGCCGAACACCATCGCGGCCGTGGTCATCAGGATCGGGCGCAGCCGGGTGCCGGCCGCCTCGACGATGGCGTCGAGCTTGCTCAGGCCCTGCTTCTGCAGCCGGTTGGCCACTTCGACGATCAGGATGCCGTGCTTGCTGATGAGGCCCATCAGCGTCACCAGGCCCACCTGCGTGTAGATGTTCATCGAGGCGAAGCCCCAGAAGATGAAGATCATGGCGCCGAAGAGCGCGAGCGGCACCGACACCAGGATCACCACCGGGTCGCGGAAGCTCTCGAACTGCGCCGACAGCGCCAGGAACACGATGATCAGCGCGAACACGAAGGTGACGGCGAAGTTGCCCGACTCCTGCACGAATTGGCGCGACTGGCCCGAGTAGTCCACCGAATAGCCGCTCGGCGCCAGCTGCTGCACCACGCCGCGCAGGTACTCCAGCGTCTCGCCCTGGGTGCCGCTGGGCACGCCCTGGATGGTCACCGAGTTGAGCTGCTGGAAGTGGTTGACCGTTTCCGGCTGCACCGAGTACTTCAGGCTCGCCACGGTGCTCGCGGGCACCACGCCGTTGGGCGTCTTGATGTAGAAGTTGAGCACATCCGACGGATTGAGCCGGTCGACCTGCTGCACCTGCGGAATCACCTTGTAGGAGCGCCCCGAGATCGAGAAGTAGTTGACGTAGCCGCCGCCCAGCGCCGCGCCCATCGCGTTGCCCACGTCCTGCTGGGTGATGCCCAGCGTGGCGATCTTGTCGCGGTCGACCACCACGGTGGCCTGCGGCAGGTCGATCTTCAGGTCGGCGTCGATGTAGTAGAACTTGCCGTCGGCGCGCGCCTTGTCCATGACCTGCTGCGCGAGCGTGTTGAGGTTCTCGAACGGCTCGGTCGTCTTGATGACGAACTGCACCGGCAGGCCCGAGGCGCCCGGCAGCGCCGGGAACTGGAAGGCCACCACCTTGGCGCCGGCAATGCCGTTCCAGCGCTTCTGCAGGTCGGTCTGGATGTCGTGCGCGCTGCGGGTGCGCTCGTCCCAGGGCTTGAGCAGCACGCCGGCAATGCCCGCGTTGGTGCTGGGCACGCCGGTGAGCTGGAACAGCTGCGCGTATTCGGGCGTGTCGTGCGCGACCTTGAAGATCTGGTCGGCGTACGTCTGCATCTGGTTGATGGTGGCCGTGGGCGCGCCCACCACCTGCGACAGCACGATGCCCTGGTCTTCCTCGGGCGCGAGCTCCGACTTCGACATCTTGAACATCACGAACAGCAGCGCCACCAGGATCACGCCCATGACGATCATCACCGGCCAGGTCTTGAGCACGCTGCGCAGGATGAGCTGGTAGCGGTGGTGCACCCGCTCGAAGATGTGCTCGATCTTCATCGCGAACTTGCCGCTGTCCTGCTCGGGCTTGAAGAAGCGCGAGCACATCATCGGCGACAGCGTGAGCGCCACGATGCCCGACACCACCACCGAGCCGGCGAGCGTGAACGCGAACTCGGTGAAGAGCGATCCGGTCAGCCCGCCCTGGAAGCCGATGGGCACGTACACCGCCACCAGCACCACCGTCATGGCAAGAATGGGCCCGCCCAGCTCCCGCGCCGCGAGCAGCGAGGCCTGCATGGGCGACTTGCCCTCCCGCATGTGCCGGTCGACGTTCTCCACCACGATGATCGCGTCGTCCACCACCAGCCCGATCGCCAGCACCAGCGCCAGCAGCGTGAGCAGGTTGATGGAGTAGCCCAGCACCAGCATGATGAAGAAGGTGCCGATGAGCGACAGCGGCATCGCAATCACGGGCACCACCACCGCGCGGAAGCTGCCCAGGAACAGGTAGATCACCACCGTCACGATGACCAGCGCCTCGACCAGCGTCTTGATCACTTCGCTGATGGAGGTGTTGATGAAGTCGGTCGAGTCATAGACGATCTTGCCCGTCAGCCCCGAGGGCAGCTGCGACTGCAGGTCGGGGAACACGGTGCGCACCTGCTTGGCCACGTCCAGGATGTTGGCCTCCGGCGCTACCTTGATGCCGATGAACACCGAGCGCACGCCGTTGAAGGCCACGTTGAAGTCGTAGTTCTCCGAGCCCAGCGTCACGTTGGCCACGTCCTGCAGCCGCACGATGGCGCCGTTGCTGCTCTTGATGGACAGCTGCTTGAACTCGTCCACGCTGTGCAGCGAGGTGCCGGCCGTGAGCGGCACGCTCACCATCTGGCCCTTGCTCTGGCCGACGGCGGCCAGATAGTTGTTGGCCGAGAGCGCCGCGCTCACGTCGGTGGCGGTCACGCCGAAGGCGGCCATCTTCTGCGCGTCCAGCCAGGCGCGCAGCGCGAAGGTGCGCGCACCCAGGATTTCCGCGGTCTGCACGCCCGCAATGGCGTTCAGCTTGGGCTGCACCACGCGCACCAGGAAGTCGGTCACGTTGTTGTTGGGCAGCGTGTCGCTGTAGAAGCCGATGTACATCGCGTCGGTCGTCTGGCCCGTGGCCACGGTGAGCACCGGCTGCTGCGCCTGCGGCGGCAGCTGGTTGCGCACGGAATTGACCTGCGTGTTGATCTCGGTCAGCGCGCGGTTGGAGTCGTAGTTCAGCCGCAGCGTGGCGGTGATGGTCGACACGCCCAGGCTGCTCGATGACGACAGGTAGTCGATGCCCTGCGCCTGAGACACGGCGGCTTCGAGCGGCTGCGTGATGAAGCCCGCGACCGTGGCCGCGTCCGCGCCGTAGTAGGCGGTGCTGATGGTGACCACGCCGTTCTCGGTCTTGGGGTACTGGTTGACGGGCAGGCCCGCCAGCGCGCGCAGCCCCAGCACCACGATCAGCAGGCTCACCACCATCGCCAGCACCGGCCGGCGGATGAAGATGTCGGTGAAGTTCATGCGCGGGGCCTCACTTTTCCTGCGGCGTCGGCGCCGGGTCGTTCGATGGCTTGACGCTGTTGTCCACCGTGACCGGCGTGCCGTTCTTCAGCTTGTTCTGCCCGCTGCTCACCACCACCTGGCCGGCTTGCAGGCCCTTGACGATGGCGATCTGGTCGCCGCGCGTCGGGCCGGTCTCGATGAAGATCTGCTGCGCCACGAGCTGGGGCTTGCCGGAGGCGTCGGTGGCGCTCGCCGGTGCCGGCGTGCCTGGCGTGCCGGGCGTGCCGGGCGTGCCGGCCTTGGGCGGATCGGCCGGCTTCACCACGTACACGGTCGAGCCGTAGGGGTTGTAGGTCACGGCGGTGGAGGGCAGCGTCAGGTATTCCTGCATGCCGCCGATGTCGATCTTCACGTTCGCGAACATGCCCGGCAGCAGCACCTGCCTGGGGTTGGCGATGGTGGCCTCCACCTGCACGTTGCGCGTGGCGGCGTCCACCTTGGGGCTGATCGCGTTGATCTTGCCGCTGAAGCTCTGGCCCGGGAAGGTGTCGACCCTGAGGTTCACCACCTGGCCGACCGCGAGCCCTGCGAGCTGCTGCTGCGGCAGCGTGAAGTCGACGTAGATCGGGTCCAGCGTCTGCAGCGTGACCAGCTTGTCGCCCGCGTTCACGTACTGTCCGGGGTTGAGCCCGCTGATGCCCAGGCGGCCCGCGAAGGGCGCGCGGATCGACTTCTTGGCCACGACGGCGGCCTGCTGCTCCACCTGCGCGCGCTTGGCCTTCAGGTCGTTGGTGTCGGCGTCGATCTGCGCCTGGCTCACGGCCTGCACCGCCAGCTGCGCCTGGTCGCGCTTGAGCACGGTGGCGGCCTGCGCGGCGGCGGCTTCGGCGGAGTGCAGCAGGGCGATGTCGGAGTCGGCATTGAGCTCGACCAGCAGCGCGCCGGCCTTCACGTCCTGGCCCGACTTGAAGTGCACGGTGCGCACCAGGCCCGCGACTTCGGTGCTCAGGTCGGCGCCGCGCACCGGGTTGAGCGTGCCGACGGCGGTGAACTGCGACTGCCACTGCAGCTTCTGCACTTCGGCGGTCGACACGGTCTGCGGACCCGGCTTGGGCACGGCCGCAATCAGCGCGCGGATCTGCAGGAACTTGCCGAGCGCCAGCGCGGCGACCAGCAGCAGCACGCAGCCGATCATGATGATCATTCTCCGGGTCATGGGTAGGCTTCTCTTCGAGTTATGGATGAGGGGTTGGGCGCGGCGGCAGGGGAGTGGGGTGCCGCCGCGGGGTCGATGGGGTCAGTTGCGGACCGGGGCCGCGGTTGCCGCAGCGGGCGTGGCGGGCACGGTCGGCGCCAGGGTCGCGTTGGCCAGCTCGGCGCGGTTCCACCAGCCGCCCCCCAGCGCCTGGAAGAGCGCGGCGGTGTCGGCATAGCGCGCGGCCTGCGCCTGCACCAGCGCGGTGTGCGTCTGCAGCCAGGCCTGCTGCGCGGTGAGCAGCGTGACGTAGCTCACCGCGCCGGCGCGGAACTGCGCGGTCGACAGGTCGAGCGACTGCCTGGCGAGCGATTCGGCCGCGGCCTGGTTCTGCAGCGCGATGGCGTCGAGCTCCAGCGCGCGCAGCGCGTCGGCCACGTTCTGGAAGGCGCCGAGCACGGTGTTGCGGTACTGCGCCGCCGCCGAGTCGTAGGCCGCCACCGCGGCGCGTTGCTGCGCCCGCAATGCGCCGCCGTTGAAGATCGGCTGCGTGAGCCCTGCGCCGATGCTCCACAGCGTGGTCGGGCCGGTGAACAGGTCGCGCGCGCGCAGCGCGTTGTTGCCGTAGCTCGCGCTCAGCTGGATCTGCGGATAGAGGTTGGCGGTGGCCACGCCGACGGCCGCGCTGGCCTGGTGCAGCTGCGCTTCGCTGGCGCGCACGTCGGGCCGCTGGCGCGCGAGTTCGGAGGGCAGCGAGAGCGGCAGCACCTGCGGCAGCGTGAGGCTGGCGAGGTCGAATTCGGGCAGGCCCGCCTCGGACGGCAGCCGGCCGGCGAACACCGCGAGCTGGTGGCGGGTTTGCGCCAGCGCCTTCTCGATGGGCGGCAGGGTGGCCTGGGTCTGCGCCACCTGCGTGCGCTGCTGCAGCACGATGGACTTGGGGATCGCGCCGGTGTCGAACTGCTTTTCGATCACGTTGAGCTGCTCGGTCTGCGCCTGCAGCACTTCGCGCGCGGCCTGCAGCTGCGCGCGCAGCGAGGCTTCGCGGATGGCGGTGGTCACCAGGTTGGAGGTGAGCGTGAGGTACACCGCCTCCACCTGGTAGCGCTGCGTGTCGACGGCGGCCTGCGCGCCTTCTATCTGGCGGCGCGTGCCGCCGAACACGTCGAGGTTGTAGGAGACGTTGACGCTGGCGTTGTACAGCGTGAGCAACTGGCCGCCGGGCACCTGGCTGGTGATTTCGGAAGCGCGCTCGCGCTGCGCGCCGAGCTGGGCCGAGACCTGCGGCCACAGGCTGCCGGTCCTGGCCTCGTAGGTGGCCTCGGCCTGGCGCAGCGCAGCCTGGGCCGACGCGAGCGTGGGACTCTGGGCCAGCGATGCGCGGATCAGCCGGTCGAGCGGCTCGGAGCGGAACACGTCCCACCACTGGGCCGGAATGTCGCGGCCGGCCACCAGCTCCTGTGCCTCGCCGGCCGGGCCTTCGGCCTGCGCCGTGCGCGCGGGCACCGGCGCGGGCGTGTAGTCAGGCCCCTGGGCGGCGGCGGGCAGCTCCGGGGTCTTGAAGTCCGGGCCGACCGCGCAGGCGCCCAGCAGCAGGGCGGTGCCGAGCAGGGCACCTTGAACGGGCCACCTGGCGAGCCGGCGCGCGGCAACCGCGCGCGGCTCGACGGGGTGATCCTCCGACGCTTTGTTTTCTTGGATATGCATGGGGCAGCGGTTGTACACCCGGAAACGCCGGGAGACCTGACTCTTTCGTGAATCTCGCAGCAATCGCTTCGTGCCGCGAGGCCGGCGCGACGAAATTGGTGTTACCCGGCGCGAAATGCATCGGCGCGGCGTCAAGTGCGGGCGGACGCAGCCGGCTTTTTTATCGCCGGGGCCGAATCTGTTGTGCACATGGCGCCGTACTGATCGCAGCCGCCGCGATTTTCACGGGGGTCCATTCAACAACCTGGAGCATTTCCATGCAACGCAAACTTCATCGTCTCGCAGCCGTCACTCTCGCATTCGCCATGTCCGCCGGTGCCGTTTCGGCCATCGCGGCATCGGTCATGGTGGGCGGTGCACCGATGCTGCCGACCAAGGACATCATCGACAACGCCGTCAATTCGAAGGACCACACCACGCTGGTGGCCGCCGTCAAGGCCGCGGGCCTGGTCGACACCCTCAAGGGCCCGGGCCCGTTCACCGTGTTCGCTCCCACCAACGCGGCCTTCGCCGCCTTGCCGGCCGGCACCGTCGACACCCTGCTCAAGCCCGAGAACAAGGACGCGCTGACCGGCGTGCTGACCTACCACGTGGTGTCGGGCAAGCTCGACGCGGCCGAGCTCAAGAAGGAAATCAAGGCCGGCAAGGGCTCCGCCGAGTTGAAGACCGTGGCCGGCGGCGTGCTCGTGGCCAAGGAAAAGGGCGGCAAGATCATGATCACCGACGAAAAGGGCGGTACCGCCACGGTGACGATCCCCAACGTCTACCAGTCGAACGGCGTGATCCACGTCGTGAACAAGGTGCTGCTGCCCAAGTAAGGCAGCGCGGGAGAAGAATTAGCCGGAAATTAGATTCCGGCGAGGTCAGGTTGCAAGCAGGTTCGCAAGCGATATTCAAGTTTCTCCCTGTGGCCTGCAATCCTCTGATCCTCCCTCCTCCAGCAGGTCACCTTGAAGCCCGCCTTCGTGCGGGCTTTTTTTTGCCCGCCGTTCGTGCGGTCAGCGCGGCCAGGGCGGCCAGGGCGGCCAGGGCGGCCAGGGCGGCCAGCGCGGTCAGTCCTCGTCTTCCCACTTGCCGATGACCGTGCCCAGCACGGTGAAGGCGGTGCGTATGGGCTCGTGCCTCGGGTTCAGCGGCAGCAGCCAGCGGCGCCCGTCTTCTTCCTTGTAGACCTTGCAGGTGACTTCGCCGGTGTCCTCCAGCCTGGCGACGATGCGCTCGCCGTCGGCCGGCGTCCTGAGCTGGGTGTCGACGAAGATGATCGACTCGGCGGGGTAGCTCTTGAGGTGGCCGCTGGGCGCGGTCATGCTGTCGCCGCGCATGCGCAGCGCGTAGGTCTGCAGGCTATGGTGGGCAATGCACGGAATCCAGCGCTCGGCCCGGGGCTGGTCCGAAACTTCGCGGCTGTCCCAGCGTGCGGCATCCGTCCACTCGATGAGCGGCACGGTCTGCGGGGTGCGCGGGTTGTACGAAGGGCCCGCGGGCGGCGTGCGGGTCACGCGGTAAGGGCCGGGCGGCTCGTTGGCGCGGTCGCGTGCGGGGCGGACCTGGTCTTCGTCCCAGGGCGCGGGGCCGTCGCCGGTGTCGAGCCAGTTCGGGTCGGCACGGTAGGCGCGCGCCAGTGCGAGCACGCTCATCGAACGGCTGGTGTCGCCGCGCTCGATCTTCGAAATGCTCGACTGCTTGACGCCCGACACGGCTTCCGCCTGCTTCTGCGTCATCTTCGCGAATTTGCGCGCTGCAAGGGCGCGGCTGGCAATGCTGTCCATGCGCCGGGATTTAAGCTCAAATGAATATTCTGCGTGGACTCTAGAATATGAAAAACAGGGAGGAAATTGCCGTGAAACCACGCGAGTTGGTACAGGCGCTGAGAGCCATGGGGCTCACGCAGAAGCAGATCGAGGCGAGAACAGGTATTCCGCAGCCGACGATCAGCAAGATCGGCCTCGGGCGGGTGCGCGACGTGATGTCGCGCCACTACCTGGCGCTGTTGAAGGTCTATGAGCAGGAGGTGACGGGCCAGCTCGTGCAGCCGGCCCGGGTCTACACGCCGCGCAAGCGGGCCGGCGAGTGAAGCGGTGCGCCGCCTTCCATTGCCGTCGGGGCCGCGCCTCGACCGCGTGTTGTGCGTGCTGCTGGCGCTGCTGTCGGCCTTGTCCTTGATCTACGGGCTGTGCGCCGCGAGGCCGGCCTTTTCGGGCGCGGGCGTGTTCGGCCTGGCCGGTGCGCTGCAGGCCGCGATGGTGCTGCTGGACGGCGATGCGCTCAGGCGCTCGCGTGCGGTTCGGGCGGCGTTAAGGCGAGAGTGGCGCTGACGCGCACGCAGTCCTTGATGTGCTGCTCGCCCAGCGCGCGCAGCGCGGCATAGCCGAGCGCCGCCGAAACGATCTGCCCGGCGATGGGAACGTATTTGGTCGCCTGCTTGGCCGTCAGGCGCACGCCCGCATGCTTGGCCAGCCGGATCAGCAGGTCGCGCGTGACCAGCCGCCCCACCAGCAGGGCGCCCACCGTGGTGGCTGCTTTCTGGATGCGCTCGCGCTGGCGCGGCGCGAGCCGTTCGACCTGGGTGACCGACAGGCCGAACTCGGCGCTGATCTGCGGCACCAGCCGCGAGAGCAGCGCCGCGTCGGCCATCCAGTCGACGCCGGGCAGGGGCACGGCGCTGGCCGCGGCCGCCATGAGGGCCTTGCGGCCGATCAGCCGGCGCGCGCGGTACACGGCGGCGACGAGCTTCTCGTCACCCCGGGCCAGTTCGATGGCAGACGGCATCCAGTGCCCCTTTCAGGTTCCAGGTTGGGTCAGGCCGCGAGCGCTTCGAGCTGGTCCGACAGGGCCAGCCAGCGCTCCTCGAGGCGGCCGATTTCGTCGTTCAGTGCCTTCAGCCGCTTGCCGGCTTCGGCAATCTCGGCGGAAGGCAGCGGCTGGCTCATGCGAGCCTCGAGCGCGGCGCGCTCGGTGCCGGCGGCGGCCAGGCGTTCGTCGATCTGGGCGATCTCGCGCTTGATCGGCTTGGCCTGGTCGCTGCGCTGCTGGCGCTCCTGGGCGTCCTGCTTGCGCTGCTGCGGCGCGGCGGGCGCGGCCACCGGTGCGGCGGCTGCGGCGGCCGCCGCCGAGACGGCCTCGCGCGTGGCGACCTTGGCTTCTTCGCGCAGGCGCTTGGCTTCGTCGAGCAGGTAGCGCTGGTAGTCGTCCAGGTCGCCGTCGAAGTCGCCGACCACGCCGCGGCCGACCAGCCAGAACTCGTCGCACACCGAGCGCAGCAGCGCGCGGTCATGGCTCACCAGCATCAGCGTGCCCTCGAACTCGTTCAGCGCCACGGCCAGGGCCTCGCGGGTGGCCAGGTCCAGGTGGTTGGTGGGTTCGTCCAGCAGCAGCAGGTTGGGGCGCTGCCACACCATCATCGCGAGTACGAGGCGGGCTTTTTCGCCGCCGCTCATGGTGCCCACGGGCTGCTTGACCATGTCGCCGCTGAAGTTGAAGCTGCCCAGGAAGCCGCGCAGGGCCTGCTCGCCGGTGGCTTCCTTGGCATTGCTGCCGAGCTCGCGCGCCATGCGCACCATGTGCTCGAGCGGGGTGTCCTGCGGGCGCAGCACGTCGAGTTCCTGCTGCGCGAAGTAGCCGATGTTCAGGCCCTTGCCCTCGGTCACCTGGCCGGCCAGCGCGCCCATTTCGCGCGCGATGGTCTTCACCAGCGTCGACTTGCCCTGGCCGTTGGCGCCCAGGATGCCGATGCGCTGCCCGGCCAGCACCGAGCGGCTCACGCCGCGCAGGATGGTCTTGGGCTCTTCGTTCTCGATCTCATAGCCGAAGCTCGCGTTGGTGATCGACAGCATCGGGTTGGGAATGTTGCCGGGCTCCTTGAACTCGAAGGTGAAGTCGGCTTCGGCCAGCAGCGGCGCCACGCGCTCCATGCGCTCCAGCGCCTTGACCCGGCTCTGCGCCTGCTTGGCCTTGCTGGCCTTGGCCTTGAAGCGGTCGATGAACTTCTGCAGGTGGGCGATCTTGTCCTGCTGCTTCACGAAGGCCTGCTGCTGCTGCTCCATCTGCAGCGCGCGCATGTCCTCGAACTTGCTGTAGTTGCCGCCGTAGCGCGTGAGCTGGGCGTTGGCGATGTGCAGGGTGACGTCGGTCACGGCGTCGAGGAACTCGCGGTCGTGGCTGATGACGATCATGGTGCCGGGGTACTTCTGCAGCCAGGCTTCGAGCCACACGAGGGCGTCCAGGTCCAGGTGATTGGTGGGTTCGTCGAGCAGCAGCAGGTCGCTCGGGCACATCAGCGCGCGGGCCAGCTGCAGGCGCATGCGCCAGCCGCCCGAGAAGCTGTTGACCGGCTCGTCGACCTCGTGCGCCTTGAAGCCCAGGCCCAGGATCAGCGCCTGCGCGCGCGGCACGGCGTCGTGCTCGCCGGCGTCGGCCAGGTCGGTGTAGGCGTGGGCCAGCTGCATGCCGATGTCGGCGTCGTCGGGGTTCTCGGCGTAGGCGGCCTCGATGGTGGCGAGCGCCTCGCGCAGCTCGGTGAGGCGGGTGTCGCCGCCGACCACGAAGTCGGTGGCCGACTCGTCCGTCTCGGGCATGTTCTGCGCCACCTGGGCCATGCGCCATTGCTTGGGCACGTAAAAGTCGCCGCCGTCTTCGTGCAGCGTGCCGTTGAGCAGGGCGAACAGGGTCGACTTGCCGGCGCCGTTGCGACCCACCAGGCCGACCTTTTCACCGGGGTTGAGGGTGACGGTGGCGCCGTCGAGCAGGACCTTGGCGCTGCGGCGAAGAATGACGTTTTTGAGAGTGATCATGAAAAAGGAACCGTAGGGGCGATTATCCCGCCCGGCCCCTCCGGCTCGGCGAAAAGGGGCTTGGGCGCGGGGGAATCGCCCGGTAAAGGGGGATTCGCAGCCAGTTGCTGCGAGAAAGCGGCTGAAAGGGGGGCGTGGACTGGCGCAGCTAACGCACGCCGGCACCGGCCCTCATGGCGCGGTGAGCGACGCCAGGGCCGCGCGGGTCACGAGCAGCACCTGGTCTTCGCCCGCGGAGGTTTCGAGCCACACCACCTCGAGCTGCGGAAACGCCGCCTCGAAGTAGTCGCGCTCGTTGCCGATTTCCAGCACCAGCACCGCCTGCTCGCTCATGCGCGAAGGCGCGTCGGCGAACAGCTGGCGTACGAAATCCATGCCGTCGGCGCCGCCGGCCAGGGCCAGTTCGGGCTCGGCGCGGTATTCGGCGGGCAGCGCGGCCATGCTCGCGCTGTTGACGTAGGGCGGGTTGCAGAGCACCAGGTCGTAGGGTCCGGGCAGGTTCTTCAAGCCGTCCGACTCGATCAGCGTGATGCGCGCATCCAGCTGGTGGCGGGTGACGTTGATGGCCGCCACCTCCAGCGCCGGGGTCGACAGGTCGGCCGCGTCCACGCTCACGTCCGGATAGGTGAGGGCGGCCAGCACCGCCAGGCTGCCGTTGCCGGTGCACAGGTCGAGCACGCGCCGGGTGTGTTCGCCCAGCCAGTAGTCGATGCTGCCGTCGGCAATCAGCTCGGCGATGAAGCTGCGCGGCACGATGGCGCGCTCGTCCACGTAGAAGGGCACGCCCTGCAGCCACGCTTCTTTCGTGAGGTAGGCGGCGGGCTTGCGGCTGGCGATGCGCTCGTCGATCAGCGCGGCCACCTTGGCGGCGTCGGCGGGCGACACGGGTTTGTCGGCCACGGCGTCGATGTCGTCCAGCGGCAGCTTCAGCCGCCACAGCACCAGCCAGGCGGCTTCGTCGAAGGCGTTGGCGGTGCCGTGGCCGAAAGCCACGCCGGCGGCTTCGAGCTGTCCGGCGGCCGATTCGATGAGCTCGATGACGGTGCTCATGCGGCAAGGGCGGCAAGCGCAGCATCGAGCTGCTTCAGCGTGCGCACGTAGATGTTCTTCAGCGTTTCGATCTCGGCCAAGTCGATGTGCTCGTCGATCTTGTGGATGCTGGCGTTCACCGGGCCGAGTTCGACCACCTGCCTGCAGATCTTGGCGATGAAGCGCGCGTCGCTGGTGCCGCCGCTGGTCGACAGCTCGGTCTCGATGCCGGTCTCGTCGCGGATGGCGCCCTGCACGGCCGTGACGAGTTCGCCCGGCGTGGTCAGGAAGGGCAGGCCGCCGATGGTCCAGGCCAGCGTGCAGTCGACCTGGTGCGCGTCGAGCACGGCTTGCACGCGCTGCTGCAGCGACTCGGGCGTGGATTCGGTCGAGAAGCGGAAGTTGAAGTCGATCACCGCGCTGCCCGGGATCACGTTGCTCGCGCCGGTGCCTGCGTGGAAATTGCTGATCTGCCAGCTGGTCGGCTGGAAGTAGGGATTGCTCGCGGCGTCCCAGCCGCCGGCGGCGTTGATGGCCACCAGCTCGGCCAGCGCGGGCGCCACGGCGTGCACCGGGTTCTTCGCCAGGTGCGGGTAGGCGATGTGGCCCTGCACGCCCTTGACCGTGAGCTTGCCGCTCATGGTGCCGCGGCGGCCGTTCTTGATCATGTCGCCGCAGCGCTCCACGGCCGTGGGCTCGCCGACGATGCAGTAGTCGATGACCTCGCCGCGCGCGGCCAGCGCATTGCAGACGACGACCGTGCCGTCGACGCCGGGGCCTTCCTCATCGCTGGTGAGCAGCAGGGCCAGGGTGAGCCGGGGCTGCGGCACGGCCTGCAGGAATTCTTCGATCGAGGTGACGAATGCGGCCACCGAGGTCTTCATGTCGCAGGCGCCGCGGCCGTAGAGCTTGCCGTCGCGGTGCGTGGGCGTGAACGGGTGGCTGGTCCATTGCTCGACGGGGCCGGTGGGCACCACGTCGGTGTGGCCGGCGAACACCAGCGTCTTTGTAGCGGCGGCAGCGTTGGCCGGGCGGCGCACGGCCCAGAGGTTGGTCACGCGGAAGTCCGCCGGGCCGCTCTCGATGGTCTCCAGCGTGAAGCCCAGTTGCGCCAGCCGTTCGCCGAGGATCTGCTGGCAGCCCGCGTCGTCGGGAGTGACCGAGGGACGCGAGATGAGTTGTTCGGCGAGCTGGAGGGTGCGGGACATGTCGGAGGGCGGAGGGAGGGGCGCTGAAACTAGAAGCGGACGTCGAGCGTGATGTCCGTGAAGGTGGGTTCGTCGACCTGGTCGGTCAGGCTGCGGTCGTCGGCCGCCGCCTTGGGCGCGGCGCGGTTCTGCAGGCGCCACAGCAGGTTGGTGGGCGAGTCGGCCTGGGCCAGGCCTTCTTCGCGGGTCACGCGCTCTTCGGTGATGAGGCGGGCGATGTCTTCCTCGAAGGTCTGCGACCCCTCGGCCATCGACTTCTCCATGGCTTCCTTGACGCCGGAGAAGTCGCCTTTTTCGATGAGTTCGGCCACCAGCGCGGTGTTGAGCATGACCTCGACCGCGGGCACCCGGCTGCCGGCCTGGGTGCGCAGCAGGCGCTGCGAGATCACGGCGCGCAGCGCGCCGCCCAGGTCGCCCAGCAGCGTGGCGCGCACCTCGACGGGGTAGAAGCCCAGGATGCGGTTGAGCGCGCGGTAGCTGTTGCTGGCGTGCAGCGTGGCCACGCACAGGTGGCCCGACTGCGCGTAGGCGATGGCGGCCGTCATGGTCTCGCGGTCGCGGATTTCACCGATCTGGATCACGTCGGGCGCCTGGCGCAGCGCGTTCTTCAGCGCGACATGCAGCGAGGCGGTGTCGCTGCCCACGTCGCGCTGGTTCACCACCGACTTCTTGTTGGTGAAGGTGAACTCGATCGGCTCTTCGACCGTGATGATGTGGCCGCTGGCGTTCTCGTTGCGGTAGTCCAGCATCGAGGCCAGCGTGGTGGTCTTGCCCGCGCCCGTGGCGCCCACCATCAGGATCAGCCCGCGGCGTTCCATGATGAGCGTCTTCAGGATGTCGGGCAGGTTCAGGTCGGCAAAGCGCGGAATGGTGTGGCTGATGTAGCGCACCACCACCGCATAGGAGCCGCGCTGGCGCATGGCGCTGATGCGGTAGTTGCCGGTGCCCTCGAGGGCCAGCGCCATGTTGAGCTCGCCGGTGCTCTCCAGTTCCTGGATGCGCTCGGGGGGCGCCACCTCGGACAGCAGCGCCAGCGGCGCCGTGGGCGGCAGCACCTGCGCGTTGATGGGCACGCAGTTGCCGTTGATGCGGATCAGCACCGGGGAGTGGGCCGACAGATAGATGTCGGAGGCCCTGCGCTCGGCCATCAGGCGAAGGATTCGCTCCATCATGTTCATCGGTCTCTCTCCTCGGGTGCTGTTGTTCTCTCAGGCGGAAAGGCGCTCGCTCCGGGGGAGCGGTCAGTCTCGCAGCAGGTCGTTCAGGCTGGTCTTGGAGCGCGTCTGCGCGTCGACCGTCTTGACGATGATCGCGGCGTAGGTGCTGTAGTCCTGGCCCGACTTGGTCTTCTTGGGCAGGTTGCCGCTGATGACCACGCTGCCGCTCGGCACGCGGCCGTAGGAGATTTCGCCGGTGTCGCGGTTGAAGATGGGGGTGCTCTGGCCGATGTACACGCCCATGCCGAGCACCGAGTTCTCTTCGACGATCACGCCTTCGACCACTTCGGAGCGCGCGCCGATGAAGCAGTTGTCCTCGATGATGGTCGGGTTGGCCTGCAGAGGCTCGAGCACGCCGCCCAGGCCCACGCCGCCCGACAGGTGCACGTTGGCACCGACCTGCGCGCAGGAACCCACGGTGGCCCAGGTGTCGACCATGGAGCCCTCGCCCACGTAGGCGCCGATGTTCACGTACGAGGGCATCAGGATCGCGCCCTTGGCGATGTAGCTGCCGCGGCGGGCCACGGCCGGCGGCACGATGCGCACGCCCGATTCCTTCAGCTCGCTGGCCGACAGGTGCGAGAACTTGGTCGGCACCTTGTCGTAGAAGCCGAGCGAGCCGGCCTGGATCTGCTCGTTGTCCTTCAGGCGGAACGACAGCAGCACGGCCTTCTTGATCCACTGGTGCACGGTCCACTGGCCCACGCCTTCGCGGGTGGCCACGCGCAGCTTGCCGTTGTTGAGTTCGGTGATGACGTGATCGACGGCGTCGCGCACTTCGGCCGACGACGCGGAGGGCGAGATGTTGGCGCGGTCTTCCCACGCGGCGTCGATGATTTGTTGCAGTTGCTGGGTCATGGAGAAGGTCTCGTGTGAAAAATGGGAGCCGGGGCGCGGTTCAGCGGGGGCCGGCCGTGTTGTCGTTGCAGAAGCGGACGATGCGCTCGGCGGCCTCGACGCACTCGGCCGTCTCGGCCACCAGCGCCATGCGGATGCGGCCCCGGCCGGGGTTGGCGCTGTGGCTGGTGTCGCGCGCCAGATAGCTGCCCGGCAGAACCGTGACATTGTATTGAGCGTAGAGCGCACGGGCGAAGGCTTCGTCGTCGCCAGCCCACACCTGGGGCACGCCGGCCCAGAGGTAGAAACTGGCGTCGGGCAGCCGCACGTCGAGCACCGGTTCGAGCAGCGGCGTGACGGCCGCGAACTTGGCGCGGTACATGGCGCGGTTCTCGACCACGTGGGCCTCGTCGCCCCACGCGGCGATGCTGGCCGCCGCCACGGTGCCGCTCATGGCGCTGCCATGGTAGGTGCGGTAGAGCAGGAACTTCTTGATGATGGCCGCGTCGCCGGCCACGAAGCCGCTGCGCAGGCCGGGCACGTTGCTGCGCTTGGAAAGCGAGGTCAGCGCGATCAGGTTCCTGAAGTCGGGCCGGCCCAGCTTCACCGAGGCCTCCAGGCCGCTGAGCGGCGGCTCGTCGCGGAAGTAGATCTCGCTGTAGCACTCGTCGGCCGCGATCACGAAGCCGTGGCGGTCCGACAGGGCGAAGAGCTTCTTCCATTCGTCGAGCGACATCACCGCGCCGGTCGGGTTGCCCGGCGAGCACACGAACACCAACTGCGTGCGTGCCCAGACGGCTTCGGGCACGCTGTCCCAGTCGACCGCGAAATTGCGCGCGGGAATGCTCGGCGCGTAGTACGGCTCGGCGCCCGAGAGCAGGGCCGCGCCCTCGTAGATCTGATAGAACGGATTGGGCGAGATCACCACCGGCTGCGGCGACACGGTGGCGTCGATCACGGTCTGGGCCAGCGAGAACAGCGCCTCGCGCGAGCCGTTGACCGGCAGCACCTGGGTGGCCGGGTCGAGCGCCAGGCTGTAGCGGGTCTGGAGCCAGTCGGTGAAGGCGGTGCGCAGCTTCAGGTCGCCGGCGGTGGCCGGGTAGGCGGCCAGCGCGCCCAGGCTGTTGCTCAGCGCCTCCTTGATGAACGCCGGCGTGGCGTGCTTGGGTTCGCCGATTCCCAGGCTGATGGCGGGGAATTCGGGGTTGGGCGTGACGCCCGCGAACAGTTGCTTCAGCCGCTCGAAGGGATAGGGCTGCAACCTGGAGAGCAAGGGATTCATGGCCCGGATTATCGGCGACAGCCCGGGCCGCCGATGGCGGCCGGCAGGGCTTCAGCAGAGCGGGTGGTTGAACTGGCCGATCATGTTGGCGAAGTTCTGGTTGTAGCGGTTGGCCGAGTTGACGATGCTGGAGCTGCGCATGTGCGCCGGCAGCCGGGCCATCGCACCGCTTTCCTTGCGCTTGAACACGCCGTCCTTGATGTCCTTGGCCATCGAGCGCGACTGGCCGATGAACTCGTTGATCTTCAGCATGCCGCCGTCGCAGACCTTGCCGCTCTTGGCCGACTGCTCGCCCATCTTACGGCTCCAGCCCTCGGCCGACTGGGCCACCAGCGCCAGCGAGGCCTCGAAGGCAGCCAGCGCCTTGGGGTCGTTGGGCGATTCGAACAACGCGTTGGCGTCGGCGTGGTTGAGCTTGCCGTGGTAGATGAGCCCGGCGCGGTAGTAGGCGGCGGTGTCTTTCGGAGCCTTCTCGAAGGCCTCCTTGGTCAGCGCCCGGTCTCGGGCGCTCAGGCCGTCGTCGAACGCGGCCTCGGCCTTCGCGACGGTGGTGAGCGCGGCCAGGTAGTCGGTGTTCATCTGGCGGGCCTTGTCGCCGTTGTCGGCAAGGTAGCCCTTGGAGTTGGCATAGTTGTTGAGCTCGCGGCTCAGCGGCGAAAGCACCTTGAGCGCGGCGGAAAACGCCTTGGCCGATTCATCGATCTCGGGCATCGGGGCGCCGATGGCCGCGGCGGTGTCGAGCTTTTTCGCCGAGCGGTCGATCAGGATGTCGTTCTGGATGCGCAGGCTGGTCAGCGGCGCCTTGGCCTGCAGCAGCGGCACCTGTTGCGCGATGTATTCCTCGCGCGCCTGCTGGAAGGAGGTGCGCAGGTTGTTCGATACGTCGACGTAGATGTTGTATTTCTCGATCTGCTGCTGCTCGGTGTCGGCGGGCGCGGCTTTGGCCTGCGGGGCCGCGCCTGTCTTGTCGGCCGGTGCCGTCTTGTCGCCGCAGCCGGCCAGCAGTGCCGATGCCGCGAGGAGCGGGGCGCCCAGGGCAGTTTTCCAGTTCCAGTGATTCATTCTTTCTTCTCCTCCGTTAAAAAGAAACGCGCAGACATGCCTGGCCGGCAGGGCCGGCCAGGCGGGAACATTGGGGGGGCGGCAGGGGCGCTCAGGCCGCGCTGCGCCGGTAGAAGGCCAGCGAGCCGGCCAGCGCCAGCAGCATGCCGCCGCAGGCGCGGTCGATCCAGCGGGTGGCCGACACGGTCAGAAGCCGGATCGCGCGGGCGCCGACGAAGGCATAGGCCAGCATCACGGCCATGTCCAGGCCCGCGAATATCAGCGCAATGATCAAGTACTGCGGTGCCTGCGCAGCCGAAGGATCGATGAACTGCGGCAACAGCGCCGAGCAGAAGATGTAGCCCTTCGGGTTGGTCACCGCCACCAGGAAGGACTTGAAGAAGATCCGGCGGCTTTCGCCCGCCGTCACCGACGCGGCGGCATCGGCCGCCGGCAGCTGCAAGCCGCCCTTGGAGCGCAGCATGCGCAGGCCCAGCCATGCCAGGTACACCGCGCCGACCCACTTCAGCATCGAGAACCAGAACTCCGACGCTGCCAGCAGCGCACCCAGCCCGAGCGCCACGGCGCCCACCAGCACGAAGTCGGAAAGCACCGCGCCGAGCATGCCCGGCAGCGCGCGCCGCACGCCGTGCCGCGATCCGTTGCTCAGCGCCAGCAGCACCGTGGGGCCGGGCGTGGCGATGGCGGCGAAGGCCACGATGGCGAACAGCAGGGCGGTGGCGAGCGTCATCGTGGGTCTCCTTCGTGTCAGATCTTCTTGACCAGAACCTGGCTCTTGCGGTCCCAGTTGTACTTGCGCTTGCGGGCCTCGGGCAGCCAGTCGGGGTTGACCTGCTGGAAGCCGCGCTTGAGGAACCAGTGCATGGTGCGCGTGGTGAGCACGAAGATGCTGTCCAGGCCCATGGCCTTGGCGCGGTGCTCGATGCGCTTGAGGATGCGTTCGCCGTCGCCCTGCGACTGCGTATGCGGCGACACCGTGAGCGCGGCCATCTCGGCGGTGCGCTCCTCGGGGTAGGGGTAGAGCGCCGCGCAGCCGAAGATCACGCCGTCGTGCTCGATCACCGTGTAGTGGCCCACGTCGCGCTCGATCTCGTTGCGGTCGCGCTTGACCAGCGTGCCGTCGCGCTCGAAGGGCTCGATAAGCTGCAGGATGCCGCCGATGTCGTCCACCGTGGCCTCGCGCAGGCTTTCGAGCTTCTCGTCGATCACCATGGTGCCGACGCCGTCGTGCACGTAGACCTCGAGCAGCAGCGAGCCGTCGAGCGCGAACGGCAGGATGTGGTTGCGCTCCACGCCGGCCTTGCAGGCCTTCACGCAGTGCTGCAGGTAGAAGGCCGTGTCCGTCGGCTTCTGCGGCGGCGGCAGCGAGGCGAGCAGCTTTTCGGCGGCGTCCAGCGGCAGTTCGGTGTCGATGGGGTTGTCTTCGCTTTCGGGCAGCTCGCTGTCCATGCGGATGCCCGGGATCTCCGTCAGGAAGATCAGCTTGTCGGCCTGCAGCGAGATGGCCACGCTGGTGGCGACTTCTTCCATCGTCAGGTTGAAGGCCTCGCCGGTCGGCGAGAAGCCGAAGGGCGACATGAGCACCATCGCGCCGAAATCGAGCGTGCGGCGGATGCCCGCCGCGTCCACCTTGCGCACCAGGCCCGAATGCTTGAAGTCGACGCCGTCGACCACGCCCACGGGGCGCGCGGTGATGAAGTTGCCGGAGATCACGCGCACCGTCGAGCCGGCCATCGGCGTGTTCGGCAGGCCCTGGCTGAAGGCGGCCTCGATCTCGTAGCGCAACTGGCCGGCGGCTTCCTGGGCGGAGTCGAGCGCCACCTCGTCGGTGATGCGGATGCCGTGCGAGTACTTTGCCTCGTGGCCCTTGGCCGCGAGCTGCTCGTTGACCTGCGGGCGGAAGCCGTGCACCAGCACGATCTTGACGCCCATGCTCTGGATCAGCGCGAGGTCTTGCGCGATGTTCTGCAGCTTGCCCGCCGCGATCGCCTCACCCGCCAGCCCGACCACGAAAGTCTTACCGCGATGCGTGTGGATGTAGGGCGCGACCGAGCGGAACCAGGGCACGAAGGTGAAATTGAAGACGGTGGACATGGGGCGTGATTGTGCATTCATGAAAAGGCGTTTGCCTGACCTGGCCGAAGTCGGGCGGCCACGCCCCGCTCGCACCGATAATCGACGGTTTGCCCGCCGCGCCGGTTCCGACGACTGTTTCCCCTTGACGACCTCGACACCCCTTCGCATCGAATTCCCCGAATCGCTTCCTGTCTCGGGCAGGCGCGACGAGATCATGGCCGCCATCTCGGCGCACCAGGTCGTGATCGTGTGCGGTGAAACCGGCTCGGGCAAGACCACGCAGCTGCCCAAGATCGCGCTCGTCCTGGGGCGCGGCAAGCTCAACGCCGAGCCCGGCAAGGGCCGGCTGATCGGCCACACGCAGCCGCGGCGCATTGCCGCCAGCTCGGTGGCCAAGCGCATCGCGGAAGAACTGAAGACGCCGCTGGGCGACGTGGTTGGCTTCAAGGTGCGCTTCCAGGACCGCCTGTCGCGCGATGCCTCGGTCAAGCTCATGACCGACGGCATCTTGCTGGCCGAGACGCAGACCGATCCGCTGCTGAAGGCCTACGACACGCTCATCATCGACGAGGCGCACGAGCGCTCGCTGAACATCGACTTCCTGCTGGGCTATCTGCGCGAGATTCTTCCGCGCCGGCCCGATCTGAAGGTGATCGTCACCTCGGCCACCATCGACGCCGACCGCTTCGCGCAGCATTTCGCCTCGGCCAAGGGGCCGGCGCCGACCATCATGGTGTCGGGCCGCACCTTCCCGGTGGAGCAGCGCTACCGCCCGTTCGAGGAGTCGCGCGAGCACGACCTGAACGACGCCATCGCCGATGCGGTCGACGAGCTCTGGCGCGACCCGCACAACGCGGGCGACATCCTGGTGTTCCTGCCCGGCGAGCGTGAAATCCGCGAGGCCACCGACCACCTGCGCCGCCACGTCAGCCACCAGCCGCTGTTCCGCAGCGCCGAGGTTCTGCCGCTGTTCGCGCGGCTGTCGGGCCCCGAGCAGGACCGCATCTTCGAAAGCCACAACGGGCGGCGCATCGTGCTGGCCACCAACGTGGCCGAGACCTCGCTCACGGTGCCGGGCATCCGCTACGTGATCGACACCGGCACCGCGCGCGTCAAGCGCTACAGCTTCCGCAGCAAGGTCGAGCAGCTGCTGGTCGAGCCGATCAGCCAGGCCGCGGCCAACCAGCGCGCGGGGCGCTGCGGGCGGGTGGCGAACGGCATCTGCATCCGCCTGTACGACGAGAAAGACTTCGAAGGCCGCCCGCGCTTCACCGATCCGGAAATCCTGCGTTCGTCGCTGGCTGGCGTCATCCTGCGGATGAAGTCGCTGCGGCTGGGCGACGTGGCGCGTTTTCCGTTCCTCGAGGCGCCGTCGCCGCGCGCGATTGCCGACGGCTACCAGCTGCTGAACGAGCTTGGCGCGGTCGACGACGCCAACGAACTCACGCACACCGGCGCCGAGCTGTCGCGGCTGCCGCTCGACCCGCGCGTGGGCCGCATGATCCTGGAAGCCCGCGCGCGGGGTGCGCTTGAAGAAGTGCTGATCATCGCCTCGGCCCTCAGCGTGCAGGACGTGCGCGACCGCCCGATGGACGCGCAGCAGCAGGCCGATCAGGCGCACTCGAAATTCGACGACGAGAAAAGCGAATTCAGCGGCTACCTGCGGCTGTGGAAGTGGATCGCCGACGCGCGCGGCGGCCACGGCGACACCCACAAGCTCAGCAACCGCCAATACGAGCAGCTGTTGCGCCAGAACTTCATCAACATCCGCCGTGTGCGCGAGTGGCGCGACATCCACTCGCAGCTGCTCACGGTGGTCACCGAGCACAAGTGGCGCCTCAACGCCGAGCCCGCGGGCTACGAGCCGCTGCATCTGTCGATGCTCGCCGGCCTGCTGGGCAACGTGGGCTGGAAGCTCGAGGACGATGAGGCGTACCTGGGCGCGCGCGGCATCAAGTTCTACAAGCACCCTGGCGCGCACCTGAAGAAGAAGCCGGGCCGCTGGATCGTGGCGGCCGAACTGGTCGAGACCACGCGGCTCTTCGGGCGCGGCATCGCCAACATCGAACCGCAGTGGCTTGAACAGGTGGCGGGCCACCTGCTGAAGAAGCAGCTGCTCGACCCGCACTGGGAGAAGAAGGGCGCGCAGGTCTCGGCGCTGGAGCGCGCCACGCTGTACGGCCTGGTGGTCTACAGCGGGCGGCGCGTCGACTTCACCAAGGTCGATCCGGTCGCGGCGCGCGAAATATTCATCCGCGAGGCGCTGGTGGGCGGGCAGTGGGAAAGCAAGTTCCCTTTCCTCACGGCCAACCGCAAGCTGGTGCGCGAGGTCGAGGGACTGGAGCACAAGTCGCGCCGGCAGGACGTGCTGGTCGACGACGAGCTGATCTTCGCCTTCTACGACGCGCAGCTGCCCGCCGACGTGGCAAGCGGCATCACCTTCGAGAACTGGTATCGCCACGCCTCCAGGGAGCAGCCGCGCCTGCTTTACCTGACGCGCGACGAGCTGATGCGCCACCAGGCCGCCGGCATCACGACCCAGTCGTTCCCGCCGACGCTGCGCCTGGGCGGCGTGGATTGCGCCGCGAGCTACCTGCACGAGCCGGGCGACGCGAAGGACGGCCTCACGGTCAGCGTGCCGCTGTTCGTGCTCAACCAGGTGAGCGAAGAGCGCTGCGAGTGGCTGGTGACGGGCATGCTCAAGGACAAGATCCAGGCGCTGCTCAAGAGCCTGCCGCAGCGCCCGCGTTCGAGGCTGGTGCCTTTGCCCGAGTCGGCCGGCAAGCTGGCGGAAGAGTTGTCGACGCCGGAGCTGTTCGGCACCGGCTCGCTGACCGACGTGCTGCTCAAGCGCGTGCGGGACATGACCAGCATCGACGTCAAGCGCGCCGACTTCAAGCTCGACATGCTGCCGCCGCATCTGTTCATGAACCTGCGCGTGATCGACGAGCACGGGCGGCAGTTGGGCATGGGGCGCAATCTTGGTGCGCTGAAGGCCGAACTCGGTGCGCAGGCGCGCGGCGCGTTCCAGGCGCTGGCGGGGCTGAACGTGAAGGCGTCGCCGGACAGGAAGGAAGCAACCTCGCCGGAACAGGGCTCCAGGGCCCCAGCCAAGGCTGCCAGCGCACCCGCCGCCGCCGCGTTGCCGGCCGGCCAGCGCTACACGGGCTGGACCTTCGGCGAACTGCCCGAACTGATGGAAGTGCGGCGCGGCTCGCAGTCGCTGATCGGCTTCCCGGCGCTGCGCGACGAAGGGGACGCCGTGACCATCGAGGTGTTCGACGAGCCGGCCGTGGCCGCCGCCAAGCACCGCGCCGGCCTGCGCCGCCTGTTCGCTCTGCAGCTGAAAGACGCGCTCAAGTACCTCGAGAAGAACATCCCCGATCTTCAGAAGATGTCGGTGGCGTACATGCCGCTGGGCACGTCGGAGGAGCTGCGCACCCAGATCATCGACGTGGCGATCGACCGTGCCTTCCTGCAGGAACCGCTGCCGACCGACGAATTCGCGTTCAGGAAGCGGCTCGACGAGGGCCGTGGCCGGCTCACGCTGATCGCGAACGAAGTGGCGCGGCTGGCCTCGGCCATCCTCGTCGAATACGCCGCCGCGGCGCGCAAGATCAAAGACACGAAGATCCAGCCCGACGCGGTGCAGGACGCCGCGCAGCAGCTGCAGCGGCTGGTCGGCAAGCGCTTCATCGCCGATGCGCCGTGGACGCAGTTGCAGCACTTCGCGCGCTACCTCAAGGCCATCGTGCTGCGGCTCGACAAGCTGCGCGCCGACCCCGCGCGGGACGCCGCGAAGCTCGCCGAACTCAAGCCGCAAGACCAGCGCTACTGGCGTCTGGTGGCCGAGCGCAAGGGCGTGGTGGACGATCGCATGCTCGAATTCCGCTGGCTGCTGGAGGAACTGCGCGTGAGCTTCTTCGCCCAGGAACTGCGCACGCCGCAGCCGGTGAGCGTGAAGCGGCTGGACAAGGCCTGGGCGCAGCTGCAGGCCTGAGCGCCGAGGGGCGCCGCGGCGGACGAAAAAAAGCCCGCGGATGCGGGCTTTTTCTTCTTGGGCCGGCCGTGCCTATATGCGTCCCATGAGCACGAGGATGACGACGATCAGCACGATCAGGCCTACGCCGCCGCTGGGACCGTAGCCCCAGGACCGGCTGTAGCCCCAGCTCGGCAGCGCGCCAATCAGTATCAGGATCAGGACGATCAGCAGAATGAACGAGAGCGACATGTTTTCTCCAGGGCGTTGTTGTGATGAGCCTTCATGCTCACCCCGCCATGTCGCGCGGGGCGCCGGATAGCCGCCCCTTCGGTGGTCAGCCAACGTCCTACCGCTGGCGTCGGCGCTCTGCAGGCGTCAGAGTCGCGCGAGCCGCTCCAGTGCCGAGAGCAGCGTCTCGTCCTTCTTGGCGAAGCAGAAGCGCACCACGCGCTGGTCGAAGCCGTTGCCGTAGAACGCCGACAGCGGGATCGCCGCCACGCCGATCTCGCTCGTGAGCCAGAGGCAGAAGTCGGCCTCCGAAAGCTCGCTCACCGCCGAGATGTCGACGCACTGGAAGTAGCTGCCCTCGCTGCGCAGCAGCCTGAAGCGGGTTTTCTCGGCCAGGCCGGCGGCGAACAGGTCGCGCTTGCGCTGGTAGAAGGCGGGCAGCTCGAGGTAGGGCGCGGGCTCGGCCATGTAGCGCGCGAGCGCATGCTGCATCGGCGTGTTCACGGTGAACACGTTGAACTGGTGCACCTTGCGGAACTCGGCCATCAGCGGCGCGGGCGCCGCCACGAAGCCGACCTTCCAGCCGGTGACGTGGTAGGTCTTGCCGAAGCTGCTGACGATGAAGCTGCGCGCCGCCAGGCCCGGGAAGCGCGCCACGCTCTCGTGGCGCGCGCCGTCGAACACCATGTGCTCGTAGACCTCGTCGCTGATCACGAACACGTCGGTGGGCGCGAGCAGTTCCTCGAGCTTGCGCATCTCGGCCTCGGTCCAGACCGTGGCGCTCGGGTTGTGCGGCGTGTTGATGATGATGGCGCGCGTGCGCGGCGTGAGCGCGGCGGCGATCTTGTCGAAGTCCGGGCGGAAGGTGCCGGGGATGAGCGGCACGCGCACCACGCTGCCGCCGGCCAGCTCGATGTTGGGTACGTAGCTGTCGTAGCAGGGCTCCAGCACGATCACCTCGTCGCCCGGGCGCACCACGGCCAGGATGGCCGTGATGATGGCCTGCGTGGCACCGGCGGTGACGGTGATCTCCGTGGCCGCGCTGTAGCCGTGGCCGTAGAGGGCAGAGATCTTGGCGGCGATGGCCTCGCGCAGCGCCGGAATGCCCGGCATCGGCGGGTACTGGTTGTGGCCGGCGGCCATGGCCGCCGTCACGTCCTCGAGCAGCTTCGGGTCGCAGTTGAAATCCGGAAAGCCCTGGCCGAGGTTGACCGCGTTCTTCTCGGCCGCCAGCGTCGACATGACCGTGAAGATGGTGGTGCCGACGGAGGGCAGCTTGGTGCCCACTTCGGGCGTGCGCGGGGCGTGAACTGTGCTCATAGCTCGTAATCTTGTTGGTGGCCGCTTAGGGCTTTGGCTATCAGGTTGCGGTCGAGGCGGTCGGAGAGCAGCTCGGCGAACTTGAAGACGAAGTTGCGCAGGTAGGCGCTGCGCTTGAAGGCGACGCGGGCAATATTCTGGCCGAACACATGGCCCATGGGGCGCACCACGAGGTCGGCGTTCGACTCGTCCCGCACCGCCATCTCGGCCACGATGCCCACGCCCAGGCCGAGGCGCACGTAGGTCTTGATCACGTCGGAGTCGATGGCTTCGAGCGCGATGCGCGGCGTGAGCTTCTTCTGCGCGAAGGCGTGGTCGATGCGCGTGCGGCCGGTGAACGACGGGTGGTAGGTGATGATCGGCTCGCTGGCCAGGTCTTCGAGCGAGATGCGCTCCTTGGCCGCGAGCGGATGGTCCTTGGGCAGCACCAGCACGTGCTGCCATTCGTAGCAGGGCAGCGTCACCAGTTCGGCGTAGCCGTCGAGCGATTCGGTGGCGATGCCGATTTCCGCGATCTCGTCGATCACCATGCGCGCCACCTGGTCGGGCGAGCCCTGGTGCAGGCTCACGTTGACCTTCGGGTAGGCCTCGCGCAGGTTGGCCACGGGCACCGGCAGCACGTAGCGCGCCTGAGTGTGGGTGGTGGCGATGGAAAGGGTGCCGCTGTCCTGCGCGCTGAACTGCTCGCCGATGCGCTTGAGGTTGCCCACCTCGCGCATGATGAGCTCGATGCTGGCAATGACATGCTGGCCCGGCTCGGTCACGCGCTTGAGCCGCTTGCCGTGGCGCGCGAAGATTTCAACGCCCAGTTCTTCCTCGAGCTCGATGATGGCCTTGGAGACACCGGGCTGCGAGGTGTGGAGCGCCTTGGCCGCTTCGGTGAGGTTCAGGTTGCGCCGCACGGCTTCCTGAACAAACTTGAACTGATGCAGATTCATATCAAATTCCGTCTTATTGCGGAATTCATTATGCCTTCGGAATCTATCGAAATTGCCGGAATTCAGCTTTTGATAGCAATTTTGGCCAGCAGGTCGACCAGTTCAGGCTCTTCGCCCACGATCCGGGCCAACGAGATGTCGATGGCGGGCCAGCGCTGGCGCAGCGCTTCGACCTGCAGCGGCAGGTCTTCGCGGGCATGCTTGCCCATGCCCAGGAACAGCGGAACGAGCCGGATGGCCGTGGCGCCGGCAGTCACCAGGGCTGCCACCGCGGTGGGGAGATCGGGCGCGGCCAGCTCCATGTAGGCGCAGGCCACCAGCGCGTCCGGCGTGCGGCTGGTCACGCGCGCGGCCACGGCCTCGATGGGTTCGCGCCAGCGCTCGTCACGTGAGCCGTGCGCCAGCAGCACGATGCCCTGGACCTGCCTTCCTCGTGCCTGCGCCGTCATCGCCGAAGCACCAGCCAGCTGAATGCCGTCAACGACATCACGGAATAGATCAGCCCCGGCGCCGCCGCCGTGAGCCACGGAGACCAGTTGCCAAGGTTGCCCAGGTAGCCGAACACGTTGTTCAGCAGGAAGAAGCTGATGCCGATCATCACGCCGCCGAACACGTAGGTCGTGATGCCGGCCTGGCGGAAGTGCAGGTAGGCGAAGGGCAGGGCGAGCACCACCATCACCAGGCACGACAGCGGATAGAACACCTTGCGCCAGAACTCGATCTCGTAGCGCTGGGCGGTCTGGCCGTTGGCGTCGAGGTGGCGGATGTAGTCGAACAGGTCGATCGTGCTCATGCGGTCGGGGCGCAGGAGGGCGACCGACACCATTTCGGCGGTCAGCGAGGTCGGCCAGTTCAGCTCGGGGAGCTTGGTGCTGACGATGTGGGCCTGGTCGGCCGAGCCCTGCGTGTCGTACTTCTGCTGGTCGACGTCGGAGAGGATCCAGTGGCCGTCGTCGCTGATGCGGGCGGAGGCCGCGAGCGTCTGCGTCTTGATGTAGCCCTTGTCGTCGAACTCGAAGATGCGCGGGCTCTTGAGCGCGCCGCCGCGGTCGATGGCCAGCACGTTCACCGCGTACGAGACATCGCCGCGCTTTTCCTTGAGCCACGCGCCGGTGTTGCCCGCCAGCGAATAGGTGCCCTGGTAGCGCGCCTTGAGCAGTTGCCCGGTGCGCTCCGAGTTCGGCGCCACGTAGTCGCCGACCGCGAAGGTCAGCACCACGAAGCTCAGGCCCAGCAGCAGCAGGGTGCGCAGCGCGCGCCAGGGGCCCAGGCCGCTGGTGCGCAGGATGGTGTATTCCGAGCTCTGCGCGAGCCGCGCCATCACGAAGATGGAGCCGATCAGCACGGTGATGGGCAGCAGCTCGTACAGGTGGCTCGGGATCAGCAGGGCGACGTAGATCAGCGCCTGCAAGGGCCCGTAGTTCAGGCTGTCCGGCTTGCCGATGGACTGAAGTTCATCGACGAAGTCGAAGAAGAAAAAGAGGCTCAGGAAGCCGAGCGTCACGAACGCGACGGACTTCAGTACCTCCACATAGATCAGGCGTCTTATCGTTTTCACGCGGTGGGTTCGATCTTGGGTGTGGTCGCGGGCGCGGCGGCGCCGGCCTTCCTGGCGCGGCGGCCCCAGTTGTTCTGGCGCGCGCTCAACCACGCGAGGTTGATGAGGAGCACGCCGCCGTGCAGCACGAGCATGAAGCCGCCCATGCTGAAGCGGCCCGAGCTGATCCAGCTCTGGCCCAGGTTGAGCATGTTGTAGTAGATGACGAAGGCGAACAGCGCGAGCAGCAGGTTGCCGCTGCGCCCGACACGCGGATTGGCGCTCGAGACGTTCAGCGCCAGCAGCACGAAGTTGATGGCGGTCAGCAGCATGCCGATGCGCCAGGCGAGTTCGCCCCGGCTCATGTCGCTCGGGTCGGTCAGCAGCGACAGCGTGGTGCGGGCGCGCGAGGGCGTGGCGTCGTTCGTGAGCCCGTCGCTGCCGCCGGCGCGGGTGCCGTACGTCTTGAATTCGCTGATCTTCAGGCCGGTGTTGGCCATCGGCTGTTCCAGGCGCTGCCCGTTGTTGAGCAGCAGGTAGCGGGAATCGCCGATGTTCTCGATGCTGCCGCTGCGCGCCGAGGTGGTGATCTGCATGTTGCGCTCGACCGACCAGATGAAGACGTTGGTGGCCTTGGAGTTGTCCGGCGTTTCCTTGTCGATGAAGAACACCCGCACCCGGCCCGCGGATTCGCGGAATTCACCGGGCGCCACGCGCTCGATGTCGCTGCGCTGCTCGTACTGCTTGCGCATGCCGATGGTCTGCGAGTTGGCCCACGGCCAGCCGACCAGCGCCATCACCGCGATCAGGATCAGCACCGGCCAGGCGAAGCGGAACAGCGGCTGCACGAAGTCCATGAGGCCGCGGCCGCTGGAGAACCAGATCACCATTTCGCTGTCGCGGTACATGCGCGAGAGCGTGCCGACGATGGCGATGAACAGGCTCAGGCTCAGGATGGTCGGCATGTAGCCGAGCACCGTGTAGGCCATGACCAGGAACACCTCCTGCGGGTTCACACTGCCCTTGGACGCGAGCCCGAGGGTACGGATGAGCATCATGGTCATCACGATGGTGACCAGAACCACGAGGGTCGCTCCGAAGCTGCGGGACAGCTCCTTGCGTAGGGAAGAATGGAATAACATCGTTCGAGGAAAAAAAGGATTATGGACTTTCAACTCAAGACCCTCACCGTCGCCCAGGCTGCAGCCGAGAAATCCGATGTCCTGATCGTGCTCGTCGGCAGCGCTCCCCTCGCCACCAAAGACCCGCTTTCCGTGCTGGCAGCCAGTGCCCGCAAGGCCGGAGACCTGCCCGACAAGGCGGGAAAACTGCTCACGCTTTACCGTCCGGACGACGTCGTGGCGGCCCGCGTGGTGCTCGCGGCCATCGGCGACGGCAAGCCCGGCTCGGTGCGCAGCGGCGTCGCTGCGGCGGTGAATGCGGCCAAGGCCCATGCGCCCAAGCGGGTGGTCCTGGTGTTCGCGCAGCCCGCGGACGGTGCGGCGGTGGCTTGCGCCGTCACGGCGGCGGCCGACGCCAGCTATGTCTACACCACCACCAAGTCGAAGGCCGAGCCGCGCAGCATCCGGCAACTGACGGTCGGCGTGAATGACGCAACGGCTGTTACCGGCGCTTTCAACGATGCCCGTGCCACCGTGCTGGGCATCGAGCTGGCCAAGGAGTGGGGCAACCGCCCCGCCAACCACGCCACGCCCACGCTGCTGGGCGAGGCCGCCAAGGACCTGGCCAAGCTGCCGAAGATCAAGTGCGAGGTGCTGGGCCCGAAGGAAGTCGAGAAGCTCGGAATGGGCTCGTTCATGGCCGTGGCGCAGGGCTCGGCCGAGCCGCTGCGCTTCATCGTGCTGCGCTACCAGGGCGGCCCCAAGGACCAGGCCCCCGTGGTGCTGGTGGGCAAGGGCATCACCTTCGACACCGGCGGCGTCTCGCTCAAGCCGGCGGCCGAAATGGACGAGATGAAGTTCGACATGTGCGGTGCCGCGAGCGTGCTGGGCACCTTCCGCGCGCTCGGCGACATCCAGCCCGCGATCAACGTCGTCGGCCTGATCCCGTCTTGCGAGAACATGAACGACGGCCGCTCGGTCAAGCCGGGCGACGTGGTCACCAGCATGAGCGGCCAGACCATCGAGGTGCTCAACACCGACGCCGAGGGCCGCCTGATCCTGTGCGACGCGCTCACCTATGCCAAGCGCTTCGATCCCGCCGCGGTGATCGACATCGCCACGCTGACAGGCGCCTGCGTGGTGGCGCTGGGCGGCGTGCGCAGCGGCCTGTTCTCCAGCGACGAAGCGCTGGCCGCCGCGCTCGAAACCGCCGGCGAAGCTTCGCAGGACCGCTGCTGGCGCCTGCCGCTCGACGACGACTACGCCGAGGGCCTCAAGAGCAACTTCGCCGACGTGGCCAACATCGCGGGGCGTGCCGGCGGTGCCATCACCGCGGCCAAGTTCCTGCAGCGCTTTGCCGGCGACTTCGCCTGGGCCCACCTCGACATCGCGGGCACGGCCTGGAAGAGCGGGGCGGCCAAGGGTTCGACCGGACGGCCGGTGGGGCTGCTGGTGTCGTACCTCACGAGCCGTGCCGCCGCTAACGCGCAGGCCAAGGCGCCGGCCAGGAAGGCCCGGTCCGCCAAGTGACGGAAATCGGCTTCCACTACAACGCGCCCGACAAGCTGAACTACGCCTGCCGGCTGGTTCGCAAGGCCGTCAATGCGCGCGGCCTGCGCGTCGTGGTGGTGGGTGACGCGCGCGCGCTCGACGTGGTGGATGCCGCGCTCTGGCAGCTCTCGCCGGTCGACTTCGTCGCGCATTGCCGCGGTGACGCGCCGGCCCACGTGCTGGCGCGCACGCCCGTCGTTCTTTCTTCCGACGGCGCCGACGTGGCGACGTTGCCGCACCGCGAGATGCTGGTGAACCTCGGGCTCGAGGTGCCGGCCGGCTTCGAGCGCTATGAGCGCCTCATCGACATCGTGAGCGACGAAGGCAACGACCGCCAGGTCGGCCGCTCGCGCTGGCGCCACTACGCCGACCGCGGCTACGCCATCCAGCCGCACGACTTCGCAAAGAGTTCCTGACATGGCCAGCACGCTGCGCACCCCGCCCCGTTTCGTTCCCACCCTCACCACGGTGCTCGAGATCCCGGCGGAGCCCGCGAGGCCAGAGCCGCCGGAGGCCGCGCCGGCAACGCAGCCCGACCCGGAAAGCACCATGGCGTTGCCGCCGGCCGCGCAGTTCTCGCAGGCCGAAATCGTCAGCCTCGAAGAGCAACTTCTGCATCGTGTGCTGCAGCGTGTCGACCTCTCTTTGGAAGAGCGTTTGAGCGACACCGTGTCAGCTGCCGTTCAGCATCAACTCGACGCAATGGTGCCGCGTTTGCGCAATGAAATCGAAGCCGTTCTGCGTGCGCTGGTGATCGAGGCAATGGCCGCCGAACTCAGCGAAAACACAGGGTCTACGCCAGCTTCCGGCGCATAAATCCTCGGCTAAACTGCGCCGCAGGTCGGAAGGGCGTGAGGGTGCCGCTGGTCCGCGGCGCGAAACTTGCGAGGTCTAGCCGCCCGGATCACACGACCGGTTTTTTATTCTTTTCATCCAAGTTCTGGAGGTTCTCATGCAATTGAAATGGACTGCGGTCGCACTGGCTGCAATCACGCTTGTGGCTTGCGGCAAGAAAGAAGAAGCCGCTGCTCCCGCTGCAGCGCCCGCGCCAACGGCCGCTGCTCCGGCCGCCGCGCCTGCACCAGCACCTGCCGGGGACACGCTGGTCGTCAAGATCGGCCACGTTGCACCTACCAGCGGTCCCATCGCCCACCTGGGCAAGGACAACGAAATGGGCGCCAAGATGGCCATCGAAGACCTGAACGCCAAGGGCGTGAAGATCGGCGACAAGACCGCCAAGTTCGAACTGGTCGCCGAAGACGATGCTGGCGATCCGAAGCAGGGCACCGCAGTGGCCCAGAAGCTCGTCGACGAAAAGGTCAACGGTGTGGTCGGCCACCTGAACTCGGGCACCACCATCCCCGCCTCCAAGCTGTACAGCGACGCCGGCATTCCGCAGATCTCGCCTTCGGCCACGAACCCCAAGTACACGCGTCAAGGCTTCAAGACCACGTTCCGCGTGGTGGCTGACGACACGCAACTCGGCGGCACGCTGGGCAAGTACGCGGTCGACACGCTCAAGGGCAAGAACATCGCCGTGATCGACGACCGCACCGCCTACGGCCAGGGCGTCGCAGAAGAGTTCGAGAAGTCGGCCAAGGCTGCCGGCGCCACCATCGTGGGCCACGAATTCACCACCGACAAGTCGACCGACTTCAACGCCATCCTGACCAAGCTGAAGTCCGCCAAGCCCGACGTTCTGTTCTTCGGCGGCATGGACGCCGTCGGCGGCCCGATGCTCAAGCAGGTCAAGCAGCTCGGCCTGAACGTCAAGTTCATGGGCGGCGACGGCCTGTGCACCGGCGAACTGCCGAAGCTGGCTGGCGATGCCATCGGCGAAGACATGGTGGTGTGCGCTGAAGCAGGCGGCGTGGACGGCGACTTCAAGCAACCGCTGGAAGACTTCAAGGCCAAGTTCAAGACCAAGAACGGCGTGGAAGTGCAGATCTATGCACCGTACGTGTACGACGCGGTCAACGTGCTGGCCGAAGCCATGGTCAAGGCCGGTTCGTCCGACCCCGAAAAGTACCTGCCGGAAGTCGGCAAGGTGCAATACAAGGGCGTGACCGGCCCGATCGCCTTCGACGAAAAGGGCGACATCAAGAACGGCGCGCTGACGCTGTACACCTACAAGGGTGGTGTGCGCACGCAGATCGCCGTGGTGCGCTGAGTCGCGCGGCTGCCGCAAAAGAAAAAGGGCCTTCGGGCCCTTTTTTCATGTCCGCGTGAAGGCGGGGGTCAGAGCGGCGCGAGACCCGACGGCCGGTCGGCGTTGCAGTACTCGATGAAGGCATCGAGGTCGCGCGACTTGTCGAACACGGCATCGGCGCCCAGCGCGCCGCAACGCGCCCGGATGTCAGCGGTGACGTAGTTGCTCAGCACCACGACCCGCTGGCCTGGCTTGCGCGTCTTGCAGCCCGCCAGCACGCCCAGGCCGGAGCCTTCCTTGAGGAACAGGTCAACGATGAGCAGTTGCCAGTCGTCAGGATGCGCCGCGATCCATGCCAGTGCGTCCGACTCGGTTTCGGCGAAGCCGACCACGCGGCCATTGACCAGGTCCTCCAGTGCCGGGACCAGGTTGTCCCTGATGGTCTTGTTGTCCTCGACGAGGAACGTGATGAGGGCCATGCCGTGGTTTCGCTTTGAGAACCAATAGCGTAGCGTGCCTGATGCCGGCGCAGCGTAGGAGAAGGGAGACGGACGGAGAGAGCGGCGCGCGATGCGACGTTCAGTCCGCCTGTCCCGAACGGAGCTTGGCCTTGAGCTTTTCGGCCAGCGCCTGGCTCTCGTCGCGCTCGGCAGTCGCTTCGAGGCGCTTCTCGATTTCTTCGCTCAGGGCTGCGTTGACCTCGGCCAGTTTCTCGGCGGACCTGGCCAGTTTCTCCTCGAGCTGGTTCGTGTGTTCGATGGCCTGTGCCACTTCGCCGACCTGAACTTCTTCAGGCAGTTCCTGTTCGAGCACCGTGTTCACCACGGCGAGGTTGTCCGATGCCCGCTGCACGTCTGCGGCCACCTGTTCGCTCTTTTTCAGGGTGCTGTCCAGCGATGTCGTGCCACGCGGCAAGGGTTGCGGTTGTCCAGCCATCGAGGCTCCTTTGCGGGCTTGAAAGTAAAACCTTTGGATCGTACGCCAGACGAAAGTGCCTGGGGTGCCGAAGCCAGTTGTTGTAAAGCAACGCTCTTGGCGGTCATGCGGACGACAAAAAAGCCCGAGTGCTTGTGGCGACTCGGGCTTTTCCTGATCAGCAATGTTCGCGAACGGTTACGAACAATCAATCTCTAGCGGAGCAGGCGGGATTCGAACCCGCGGAGGGCTATTAACCCTCACACGCTTTCCAGGCGTGCGACTTAAACCGCTCATCCACCGCTCCTGAGCCCACGATTGTAGCAGTGTGTTCAGGCCGGATTCGAAGGTTTGCCTGCCTGGACCATGCGCATTGCCGAAGCGATGAGCGCGGCGGTCTCCGACATGTTGCTCGGCACGATCAGCGTGGTCTTGGAATCGGCCGCCACCTTGCCGTAGGCATCGACCGCGCGCTCGGCCACCTTGAGCTGGACCGCCTGTTCGCCGCCCGGCTGGCGGATGGCCGCCGCCACGCGCTCGATGGCGTCCGCCGTGGCCGTGGCCACCGCCGTGATGGCGGCCGCCTCGCCCTGGGCGTTGTTGATCTGCGCCTGCTTTTCGCCTTCCGAGCGGGCGATGAAGGCCTCGCGCTCGCCAGTGGCGATGTTGATCTGCTCCTGGCGGCGGCCTTCTGAAGCCGCGATCAGCGCACGCTTGCCGCGCTCGGCGGTGATCTGCGCCTGCATGGCCAGCAAGATTTCCTTCGGCGGCGTCAGGTCCTTGATTTCGTAGCGCAGCACCTTCACGCCCCAGTTGAGTGCGGCTTCGTCGATGGCGGCCACGACCTGGGCGTTGATGACGTCGCGTTCCTCGAAGGTCTTGTCGAGCTCGAGCTTGCCGATCACGCTGCGCAGCGACGTTTGCGCGAGTTGCGTCACCGCCACGATGTAGTTCGACGAACCGTAGCTCGCGCGCATCGGGTCGGTCACCTGGAAGTACAGGATGCCGTCGACCTGCAGCTGCGTGTTGTCGCGCGTGATGCAGATCTGGCTCGGCACGTCGAGCGGGATTTCCTTCAGGCTGTGCTTGTAGGCCACGCGGTCGATGAAGGGAATCAGGAAGTTGGGGCCGGGCGTCATGGTGCCGTGGTACTTGCCCAGGCGCTCGCGCACCCAGGCGTTCTGCTGCGGCACGAACTTGACAGACTGGCTGATGAAGATGATCGCGATGACCAGGATGATGAGAGGGACCGAAAATTCCATGGTGCGCTTCCTTTTCTGAGTTCTACGGACGTACTGACTAAACCTTGTCGACAACCAGCCGGCTGCCGATCACCTCGACAACCCGGTGCTCGCCGGTCGAAGGCGCGCGGCCCGCGCGGGGCACCACCGTCCACTGCGCGCCCCTGTAGCGCACGGTGGCTGTGCCGTCGGCGTTCCACGCCTCCACGTGCACGATCTCGCCGATGTCGAGGTTCAGGTCCGGGTTGGCGCCGCTGGGCGGGGCGGGCGGTCGCTTGCGTTGAATGGAATACCAGGCCAGCACGGCCCCCACGCCGATCACCGAGGCCACGATCAATTGCGTGACGATGTCGAAGCCCAGGTGTGCCGAGATTGCCGCGCCGGCGAAGCCAGCGGCCAGCAACAGCAGGTAGACCGTGCCCGAAAGCAGCTCGGCCACGATGGCTGCCCCCGCGATCAGCCACCAGACGGTGGAATTCGCCATGTTGTCGACTCCTCTTCTTGCTTGTTCGATGCGCGCCATTCTGCGGCATTGCCCCCAAGCGCTTGTCCCGCGTAGGGGTACTGGCGCCGGGCCGGCGCGGCACATGCCTGCCTCCGGCGAATGGCTTGCGGCAAGCTGACCGGATTCTTCATCTGAATTCCGTACACTTCGCGCCTCGTCTCATTGCCTGACCCGGAGCCCCGCTCATGAAATTCCGCTTTCCCATCGTCATCATCGACGAGGACTTCCGCTCCGAAAACACTTCGGGCCTCGGCATCCGCGCGCTTGCGCAAGCCATCGAGACGGAGGGCTTCGAGGTGCTGGGCGTCACGAGCTACGGCGACCTGAGCCAGTTCGCCCAGCAGCAAAGCCGCGCCAGCGCCTTCATCCTGTCGATCGACGACGAGGAGTTCACCGTCGGCCCCGACCTCGATCCGGCCGTGCTGAGCCTGCGCAACTTCATCGGCGAAGTGCGCCGCAAGAACGCGGATGTGCCGATCTACATCTACGGCGAGACCAAGACCTCGCGCCACATCCCGAACGACATCCTGCGCGAGTTGCACGGCTTCATCCACATGTTCGAGGACACCCCCGAATTCGTGGCGCGCCACATCATCCGCGAGGCCAAGAGCTACCTCGAAGGCGTGCAGCCGCCGTTCTTCAAGGCGCTGATCGACTACGCGGAAGACGGCTCCTACTCGTGGCACTGCCCGGGCCATTCGGGCGGCGTGGCATTCCTGAAGAGCCCGGTGGGCCAGATGTTCCACCAGTTCTTTGGCGAGAACATGCTGCGCGCCGACGTCTGCAACGCCGTGGAAGAACTGGGCCAGCTGCTCGACCACACTGGCCCGGTGGCGGCCAGCGAGCGCAATGCGGCGCGCATCTTCAACGCCGACCACTGCTTCTTCGTCACCAACGGCACCAGCACCAGCAACAAGATGGTGTGGCACCACACGGTGGCGCCGGACGACGTGGTGGTGGTCGACCGCAACTGCCACAAGTCGATCCTGCACGCGATCATCATGACCGGCGCGATTCCGGTGTTCATGAAGCCCACGCGCAACCACTTCGGCATCATCGGCCCCATTCCCAAGAGCGAGTTCGAGCAGAGCGCCATCAAGGCCAAGATCAAGGCCAACCCGCTGCTGGCCGACGTGGACCCCGACAAGGTCAAGCCGCGCGTGATGACGCTCACGCAGTCGACCTACGACGGCGTGATCTACAACACCGAGACCATCAAGAACATGCTCGACGGCTACGTCGACACGCTGCACTTCGACGAAGCCTGGCTGCCGCATGCCGCCTTCCACCCGTTCTACGGCGCCTACCACGCGATGGGCAAGCGCCGCGTGCGGCCGAAGGAATCGCTGGTGTTCGCCACCCAGTCCACCCACAAGCTGCTCGCCGGCATCAGCCAGGCCAGCCACGTGCTGGTGCAGGACTCGCAGAACCGCCAGCTCGACCGCGACCTCTTCAACGAGGCCTACCTGATGCACTCGTCGACCAGCCCGCAGTACGCGATCATCGCGAGCTGCGACGTGGCCGCCGCCATGATGGAGCCGCCCGGCGGCACCGCGCTGGTGGAAGAGAGCATCCTGGAGGCGCTGGACTTCCGCCGCGCCATGCGCAAGGTCGAGGAAGAATTCGGCAAGGACGAGTGGTGGTTCAAGGTCTGGGGCCCCGAGAAGCTCGTCGACGAGGGCATCGGCCGCGCCGAAGACTGGATCATGCACGGCGAGAAGAACGGCCCGTCCAAGGCCAAGAGCAAGAAGTCGCCGCGCAACTGGCACGGCTTCGGCGAGCTGGCCGACGGCTTCAACATGCTCGACCCGATCAAGTCGACCATCGTGACTCCCGGCCTCGACCTGGAAGGCAACTTCGCAGAGACCGGCATTCCCGCCAGCGTGGTCACCAAGTTCCTGGCGGAGCACGGCGTGATCGTGGAGAAGACCGGGCTGTACAGCTTCTTCATCATGTTCACCATCGGCATCACCAAGGGCCGCTGGAACACGCTGCTCACGGCGCTGCAGCAGTTCAAGGACGACTACGCGCGCAACCAGCCGATGTGGCGCATCCTGCCGGAGTTCTGCCAGCAGCATCCCGGCTACGAGCGCCTCGGCCTGCGCGACCTGTGCCAGCACATCCACCAGCTGTACGCGCGCTACGACGTGGCACGCCTCACGACCGAGATGTACCTGAGCGACCTGACGCCGGCCATGAAGCCCAGCGACGCCTTCGCCCACATTGCCCACCGCAAGACCGAGCGCGTGGAGATCGACGAGCTTGAAGGGCGCATTACCACCAGCCTGATCACGCCGTACCCGCCGGGCATTCCGCTGCTGATCCCGGGCGAAGTGTTCAACAAGAAGATCGTCGACTACCTGAAGTTCTCGCGCGAGTTCAACCTGCAGTGCCCGGGCTTCGAGACCGACATCCACGGCCTGGTGGCGCGCGTCGACGAGACGGGCAAGAAGCGCTATTACGCCGACTGCGTCAAGCAGGTGAAATAAGGCCAGGGCCGGCCTAGCCTTCGCGCACCCGCATGAAGCGGGCGAAGCGGGGCAGGCCCGTCGTGGTGGTGCCGTTGTAGCGGTACGTCACCCAGCTGCCGATGGCGGGCGGATTCTCACGCTCGGCGTCGGTCAACCCGGTGCCGAGCTTGAAGCGCTTGCCGTCGGCCGTCTCGACCAGCAGCGCGCCCAGCCTCCCGGCGTGCCTGCCTTTGCCGGGCACGTGCTCGACCACGCGGGCTTCGGCGTCTTCGTAGGGCTTGACCTTCAGCAGATCGTTGTTGCGCTCGCCACGGTACTGCGAACTGCCGCGGTGGAGCATTAGCCCCTCGCCACCCATCTTCACCGTCTTGTCGAGCAGCGACTGCAGCTCTGCGTGCGTGGTCGCGCGCTCCTGCGGAACGGCCACGACCCACGGTGCGTCGGTGATGGGCAGCAGCTTGCGCAGTGCGCCCAGCCTCGCCGTGAAGTCGCCGGGCTGGTTGGGCAGGTCGAACACCATGAAGCGCATCTCGTGCCATGCGACGTCGTTGGGCGTCTGGCTGCGCACCGTTGCCACGGCGTGCGCGAACCGGCCTCGTCCTGCCCACAGTTCGCCGTCGAGCGGCTGCGCGGGCAGTGCGGCGGTGAACCACGCGGGCGCCGCGATCCGCTCGCCGCCGCGAGTCCAGAGTTGCTTGCCGTCCCAGTAGCCGCGCACGCCGTCGTACTTCTCGCTCACCCAGTAGTCATTCAGCGACATGCCGAGGCGGTAGACGTCGGCCAGCATCAGCGAAGGCGCCGCCGCGCGCGCGAACGCGGCGGGCGCGGCAACCAGGCCGAAAGCGGCAAGCAGGAGGGAGCGTCGATTCAGCACGATGCTATGAAATGAATAGCTAAGCACGGCCAGCTGGCGGCCGTGCCGGGTCTTGATGGTCGGATTTACTCAGCCATCCCGCCGACCACGTTGCTGAAGCCGCCGTCCACATAGGTGATCTCGGCGGTCACGCCGCTGGCCAGGTCGCTCAGCAGGAAGGCGGCCACGTTGCCGACTTCCTCGATCGTCACGTTGCGGCGGATCGGGGAGGCGTCGGCCACGGCCGCGAGCATCTTGCCGAAGCCCTTGATGCCGCTGGCGGCCAGCGTCTTGATCGGGCCGGCGCTGATGCCGTTGACCCGCATGCCCTTCGGGCCGAGCGAGGCGGCCGTGTAGCGCACCGACGCTTCGAGCGAGGCCTTGGCCAGGCCCATGGTGTTGTAGTTGGGCAGCGCGCGTTCGGCGCCGAGGTAGGTCAGCGTGAGCAGGGCCGACTTGTCGTTGAGGTAGGGCAGGGCCGACTTGGCCATGGCCGGGAAGCTGTAGGCACTGATGTCGTGCGCGATCTTGAAGCCTTCGCGCGAGAGCCCGTCGAGGAAGTCGCCGGCGATGGACTCGCGCGGCGCGAAGCCGATGCTGTGCACGAAGCCGTCGAACCTGGGCCAGGTCTGCGCCAGATCGGCGAAGAGCTTGTCGATTTGCGCGTCGTCGCCCACATCGCAGTCGAAAATGAGTTTCGAGCCGAAGTCTGCGGCATATTCGGTGATACGGTCCTTGAATCGCTCGCCGACGTAGCTGAAGGCGAGCTCCGCGCCCTGTTCATGACAGGCCTTGGCAATGCCATAAGCAATGGAGCGATTGCTCAATACACCAGTGATCAGCAGTTTCTTGCCGGAAAGAAAGCCCATGAAGTTGCCTCGTGAAAATCTTGGGCAGAATTCTCGCATGCGGTTTCTCTGGGCCTGGTCGTTGATGGTGTGTGCGGTTCCCGCGTGGGCTGCGCATGGATATGCACTCTGGGACGACCTGAAGTACGCGCCCGATTTCAAGGCCTTCGACTACGTCGATCCGGCGGCGCCCAAGGGCGGCGAACTGCGGCTGGTGAGCAACCTGCGCGTTTCCACCTTCGACAAGTACAACCCGTTCACCATCAAGGGCTCGGCGCCTGCCTACCTCGACAGCCTGCTGTTCGACACGCTGCTGGCCGGCTCGATGGACGAAACCGCGTCCGGCTACGGCCTGCTGGCCGAAGACGTCACCGTGGCGCCCGACCGCCGCAGCGTGACCTTCCGCCTGCGGCCCGAGGCCCGGTTCCACAACGGCATGCCGGTCGAGGCGGCCGATGTGAAGCACAGCTACGACACGCTGATCGGCCCCTACACCTCGCCCGGCTACAAGACCCTGCTGCAGGAAGTCGATGGCGCCGACGTGATCGACGCGCGCACCATCCGTTACCGCTTCAAGACGCCGAACCGCGAGCTGCCGCTGATCGTCGGCAGCCTGCCGGTGTTCAGCCGAGCGTGGGGCGTGGAGAACGGCAAGGCCAAGCCCTTCGACAAGGTGGTGATGGACATTCCCATCGGCAGCGGCGCCTACAAGATAGGTCCGGTGCGCTTCGGCAAGGACATCACCTACGTGCGCGACCCCGGCTACTGGGGGCGCGACCTGCCCGTGAATCGCGGTTCGCACAATTTCGACCGCATCACCGTGAAGATCTACAAGGACAACACGGCCCGGCTCGAGGCGCTGAAGGCGGGCGAGTTCGACATGATGAGCTTCTACTCGGCCGGCGACTGGGCGCGGCGGGTCAATGGCAAGCGCTTCAACACCGGGGAACTGGTCAAGCGCGAGTTCCAGCACAGGAAGCCCGCGGGCTTCCAGAGCTTCGTGCTCAACAGCCGCCGCGAGAAGCTCAAGGATCCGCGCGTGCGCGAGGCGCTGGGCCTGGCGCTCGACTACGAATGGATGAACCGGCAGATGTTCTACGGCGGCTATCCGCGCGTGAAAGACCTGTTCGGCAACACCGACTGCGAGGCCCAGGGCCTGCCGTCCCCGGAAGAAAAAGCGCTGCTCGAACCCTGGCGCGGCAAGATCCCGGACGCGAGCTTTGGGCCGATGTACACGCCGCCCACAACGGAGGGCGAGGGCCATTCGCTGCGCAACAACCTGCGCCGCGCACGGGATCTGCTGAAGGAAGCCGGCTGGGAATACCGCGACGGCGCGCTGCGCAACGCCAAGGGCGACGCCATGACGCTCGAGTACCTCGACAGCAAGGAAGGCGGCGTGCGCACGGTGTCGCCGTGGGTCCGCAACCTCGAGAAGCTCGGCATCACGCTGAGCTTCGCGACGGTCGATTTCGCGCTCTACCAGGAGCGGCTCGACCGCTTCGAGTTCGACATCACCACCATCAACTTCCCTGGCACCAACAACCCGGGCCAGTCATTGCTCGAAATCTTCGGCAGCAAGGCAGCCAGGACGGAAAGCTCGGGCAACTACATGGGCGTTTCGACCCCGGCGGTCGATGCCCTGCTCAAGGACATCGTCGATGCCGACACCAAGGCCGAGCTGATGCCTGCCTGCCGCGCGCTGGACCGCGTCATCATGCACAGCCACTACCTGATCCCCCAGTGGACGCTGACCTCGCACCGCATCGTCTACGACGACTGGCGCTTGGCGTTCAAGTCTCCGATGCCGCCCTATGCCGGCGGTGAAGACTGGGTCATGGGCACCTGGTGGGCCAGGCAGCCGCAGAAGCAATCGAACAAGTAGAAGAGAAGGAAACAGCCAGTGCTCTCCTATGTCCTCAAGCGATTGCTGTTGTTCATTCCGACCCTGCTCGGTGTCCTGCTCGTCACTTTCCTGGTCATCCAGTTCGTGCCCGGCGGGCCGGTCGAGCAGTACCTGGCCGAAGCCAAGACGGCAGGGCGCGGCGGCGGAGGCGGCGGTTTCGAGTCGGGTGGCGGCAGCTACCGGGGCAACCAGGGGGTGGACCCCAAGCGCCTGGAGCAGATCAAGGCGCTCTATGGCTTCGACAAGCCGCCGCACGAGCGCCTGTGGCAGATGCTCGGGCAGTTCGCGCGCTTCGACCTTGGCAAGAGCTTCTTCCAGAACAAGGATGTCTGGACGCTGATCCTCGAGAAGCTGCCGGTGTCGATCAGCCTGGGCCTGTGGACCTTCTTCATCAGCTATGGCGTGGCGGTGCCGCTGGGCGTAGCCAAGGCGGTGAGGGCGGGCACGCGCTTCGACCTGATCAGCACGCTGATCGTGCTGATCGGCTATGCCATTCCGGGTTTCGTGCTCGGGGTGGCGCTGCTGGTGATCTTCGGCGGGCAGTTGCAGTGGTTCCCGCTGCGCGGGCTGACCTCGGCCAACTGGGACGAGCTCGGCTGGGGAGCGCGCATCGTCGACTACCTGTGGCACATCACCCTTCCGGTGACGGCCATGGTGCTCGGCAGTTTCGCGGTAACCGCGATGCTCACCAAGAACGCGTTTCTCGAGGAAATCCGCAAGCAATATGTGCTGACCGCGCGGGCCAAGGGCCTGGGTGAGCGGCAGGTGCTCTGGAAGCACGTGTTCCGCAATGCGCTGATCCCGATCATCACGGGCCTGCCGTCGGCTTTCATCGGCGCCTTCTTCGCGGGCTCGCTGCTCATCGAGACCCTGTTCTCGCTCGACGGACTGGGCCTGCTGGGCTACGAGAGCGTGATCCGGCGCGACTATCCGGTGGTGCTGGGCACGCTGTACCTCTTCACGCTGATCGGCTTGGTGACGAAGCTGATTTCCGATCTCTGCTACGTATGGGTGGACCCGCGTGTCAAATTCGAATGAGCACTGGCTCGCCCCCAGGCTGCGCGCACTTCGTGTCGCTTCGCCTTCCCCCTGCCGGGGTCAACACCTGAGGCCCGGCGGAGCCGGTTCCTCGGTGCTTCTGGAATGGGCTCTGCAGTGAGTAGTTCTTCAACCCATATCTCGCCCGGCCGCCGCGCCTGGCTTCGCTTCAAGCGCAACCGGCTCGGTTTCTGGAGTCTGGTGCTCTTCACCATCATGGTGGTGCTCAGCCTGTTCGCCGAGGTGCTGTCGACCGACAAGCCGCTGGTGCTGCGGTACGAAGGCCGCACTTATTTCCCGGTGCTGCGCGACTACTCCGAGAAGACTTTCGGCGGCGACTTCGAGACGCCCGCCGACTACCTCGACCCCTACATCCGCGACCGGATCACCAAGGGCGACAACTGGGCGATCTACGCGCCCAACCCGTATGGCCCGAAGACGCTCAACTACTTTGCCAAGGCGCCCAGTCCGGCAGCCCCGACGGCCGACAACATCTTCGGCACCGACGACCGCGGCCGCGACCTGCTCGCGCAGCTGATCTACGGTTTTCGCGTGAGCGTGCTGTTCGGCCTGGCGCTCACGGCCATCGGCACGGTGCTGGGGGTGGCGGCGGGGGCTGTGCAGGGCTATTTCGCGGGCAAGACCGACCTCGCGTTCCAGCGCTTCATCGAAATCTGGAGCTCGATGCCGGAGCTCTACCTGCTGATCATCTTCAGCGCGATCTTTGCGCCCAGCGTGGCGCTGCTGCTCATCCTGCTGAGCCTGTTCGGCTGGATGGGCCTGGCCGACTATGTACGCGCCGAGTTCCTGCGCAACCGCCAGATGGACTACGTGCGTGCCGCGCGCGCCCTGGGCGTGAGCAACCTGCAGATCATGTGGCGCCACATTCTGCCCAACAGCATGGTGCCGGTCGTCACCTTCCTGCCGTTCCGCATGAGCGCGGCCATCCTGGCGCTGACATCGCTCGATTTCCTCGGCCTCGGGGTGCCGCCGGGCACGCCGTCGCTCGGCGAGTTGCTGAGCCAGGGCAAGGCCAACATCGACGCCTGGTGGATTTCCATTTCCACCTTCGGCGTGCTGGTCGTCACGCTGATGCTGCTGACTTTCATGGGCGACGCGCTGCGCGACGCGCTGGACCCGCGCAAGGCTGACAAGTGATGAGCGAGAACAACAACACCAAAACCGGCCAGCCCCTGATCGACGTGAAGGGCTTGCGCGTCGGGTTCGGCGGCAAGGAAGTGGTGCACGGCATCGACTTCCAGATCGCCACGGGTGAAAAGCTGGCGCTCGTCGGCGAGTCGGGGTCGGGCAAGACCGTCACCGCGCTGTCGCTGCTGCGGCTGGTGCAGAACGCCGACGTGGCCGGCGAGGCGCGGCTCTTCGGCCCGCAGCGCGAGCAAGCGCCGCGCGACCTGCTGTCGATTCCGGAGCGCGAGCTGCGCGGCATCCGCGGCAAGGAGATCGCGATGATCTTCCAGGAGCCGATGACCGCGCTCAACGCGCTCTACAGCGTGGGCGACCAGATTGCCGAGGTGCTCGAGCTGCACGAAGCGTTGTCGGCCCGCGCCGCGCAGGCGGCGGCAGTGCAACTGCTGGCCGACACCGGCATTCCTGAGCCGGCGCGGCGGGCGAGGGCGTTTCCGCACCAGCTGTCGGGCGGCCAGCGTCAGCGCGCGATGATCGCGATGGCGCTCGCCTGCAAGCCGCGCCTGCTGCTGGCCGACGAACCGACCACGGCACTCGACGTGACGGTGCGCGCGCAGATCCTGGAACTGCTCGCCGATCTGCAGCGCAAATACGGCATGGCCGTGCTGCTGATCACGCACGACCTGAACCTGGTGCGCCGCTTCGCCGACCGCGTGGTCGTGATGGAGAACGGGCACATCGTCGAGCACGGCGCCGTGGCCCCGGTGTTCGACGCGCCGCAGCACCCCTATACCCGCAAGCTGATCGACAGCCATCCGACGCGCGACGTCGCCGCAGTGGCGGCCAGCCCTGGCGCCGTGCCGGTGCTTGAGGCCAAGGCGCTGCGCGTGATCTATCCGGTGCCCAAGCCCGGCATCGGCGGCTGGTTCAGCAAGGGCGAGTTCGTGGCGGTGCAGGGTGCGGATTTCCGCATCGTGCCGGGCGAGACGCTCGGAGTGGTCGGCGAGTCGGGCTCGGGCAAGTCGACGCTTGCGCTGGCGGCGCTGGGCCTGCTGAAGCACCAGGGAGCGCTGAAGATTGCCGGCAAGGACTGGGCGGTCGACCGCGCGTCCGACCTGCGCTTGCGCCGGGTGATGCAGGTCGTGTTCCAGGACCCGTTCTCGTCGCTGTCGCCCCGCATGACGGTGGAGCAGATCGTGGGCGAGGGGCTGCGCGTGCATGCGCCCGAACTCGGCGCCGAGGCGCGCCGGACCCGTGCGCTCGCCGCGCTGGCCGACGTGGGGCTGACCGAATCGCAGTTTCCGTCGCTGCTCGACCGCTATCCGCATGAGTTCTCGGGCGGGCAGCGGCAGCGGCTGGCCATTGCGCGGGCGCTGATCGTCGATCCGCAGCTGCTGGTGCTCGACGAGCCGACCAGCGCGCTCGACGTGACGATCCAGAAGCAGGTGCTGGGCCTGCTGCAGCGGCTGCAGCGCGAGCGCGGGCTGAGCTACCTGCTGATCACGCACGACGTGGAGGTGATCCGGGCCATGGCCCATCAGGTCATCGTGATGAAGGACGGGGCCATTCTGGAAAACGGGCCGGTCGAGCGCGTGCTCGACGAGCCCGAGCATCCCTATACAAAAAAACTGGTGGCCGCCGCGCTGCTGGAATAAACGGAGCAAGCAAGAAATGTCGGAAACCGGACGCGACCGGCGCGAGGCCTGGCGCGCGGCGCTGGCCTGCATGGTCACCCTCGCGGTGGCAATGGGCCTGGGGCGCTTTGCCTTCACGCCCATGCTGCCCATCATGCTTCACGAGGGAAAGCTGGAGCTGGCGGCCGGCGGGGTGTTGGCGTCGCTCAATTACCTGGGCTATTTCCTGGGCGCGGTCACTTGCGCGGCCATCGGCGTCAAGGCGTCGACCATGGTGCGCGGCGGGCTGGTCGCCACGGCGCTGCTGCTGATCGGCATGGGCCTGTTGCACAGTTTCACCAGTTGGGGCGTGCTGCGCTGGACCGCGGGGGTGATGAGCGCGTGGGTTTTCGTCTTCGCGTCGGGCTGGGGGTTGCGAAGGCTGGCCGAGACCAATGCACCCACGTTGGGCGGCGTGATCTACACCGGTCCCGGCATCGGGATCGCGATGACCGGCTTGCTGGGCGGCGCGCTCGGACGGTGGGGCTCCGAGGCCGGGTGGATCGGGCTGGGCCTTCTGGCTTTCGCGCTGATTGCGGTGATCTGGCGGGTTTTCGACGACGGGCAGCTGGCGTTGTCCAAAGGCGCCGCGTCGGTTGCTGATTCGGGCGCGACAGCGACGCGTACCGATCGCAGCGACGCGATCTGGCTGGTGTCGCTCTACGGGCTGGCGGGCTTCGGCTACATCATCACGGCCACTTTCCTGCCGGTGATCGCGCGCCAGGCGCTGCCCGGTTCGTCGTGGCCGGACTATTTCTGGCCGCTGTTCGGGCTGGCCGTCATTCCAGGGGCACTGATCGGTGCCCGCGCGCCGACGCATTGGGACAACCGGCTGCTGCTGGCGGTGGCTTACGCATTGCAGGCGCTCGGCGTGGTGCTGTCGGTCGTCTGGCCAACGATCGTCGGGTTCGCCTTCGGCAGCTTGCTGCTGGGCATGCCATTCACCGCCATAACCCTTTTTGCGGTGCGGGAAGCACGGCGGTTGCGCGGAAACGCGGCGGCAGGGCTGATCGGCTATGCCACGGCGTCTTATGGGGTGGGGCAGATCGTCGGGCCGCTCTTTGCGGCGCCGCTCGCGCAGCGCACCGGGTCTTTCGAGCTGCCATTGCTGGTCGCGGCGGCTGCCCTGGCGCTCGGATCGGTCTTATTTGCGGTGGTCTGGTCCAAATCTCGGCGTCTGGTGGCAGTTTGAGTGGTCGAGGCCCTTCATTTATCACGTGAATAGCATATAATTCGAGGCTCACGACCAAACGGGCGGGTACCAACCGCCCGTTTTTTTTGGTCTATGCATTCTCGAGCTTTTGGCTTTATTCATGCAGGTGGCACCCACGGCGGGCGGGTGACACGGAAACCGATTCTTAAAAAGGCTTTTTCGAACACGTGGCATTGCAGCAAATAGTGGAACAAACCGTAGCCGGTCTGGGCTACGACCTGGTAGAGATCGAGCGCTCCGCCGGGGGATTGCTGCGCGTGACGATTGATTTGCCCTGGACGGCCCCCACCTCCGAAGCTGTGGCTGCCGGCGTGCCCGAGCCCTTCGTGACGGTGGAAGACTGCGAGAAGGTGACCCGCCAGCTGCAGTTCGCGCTGGAGGTCGATGGTGTCGACTACAAGCGGCTCGAGGTGTCCTCGCCGGGTATCGACCGTCCGCTGCGCAATGAGCAGGATTTCGAACGTTTCGTGGGCGAGGTGATCGACATCACGCTCAAGGCGCCCATGGGCGCCGCCGCGGCGGGCCAGGTGTCGGCCAACCGCAAGAAGTTTCGCGGCACGCTGGAGCGTGCTGCAGTGGCAGAGGGCGCTGACGCAGCCCCGGGCTGGCAAATCGTCTGGAGCGAGGCGCCGGAACCCAAGCCGGGTCAAAAAGTGAGCAAGAAGCGCGCGCCTGCACCGTTGCATGCGCTGGGCTTCGTGCTGGACGAGCTGCGCGAGGCGCGGCTCGCGCCCATTGTGGATTTCAAGGGCCGCAAGGCCAAAACCCAACCGGGTTTTTCGGATATTGACGACGGAACGCAAGTTCCGGAATGACAGAGGAGTGGTGGCATGAATCGCGAAATGTTGATGTTGGTGGATGCGATCTCGCGCGAGAAGAACGTCGAGCGTGACGTCGTCTTCGGCGCGGTCGAGTCCGCGCTGGCGCAAGCCACCAAGAAGCTCCATCAGGGCGACGTGGACATCCGCGTCTCGGTCGACCGCGACAGCGGCGACTATGAAACCTTCCGCCGCTGGCACGTCGTCCCGGACGAAGCCGGCCTGCAACTGCCCGACCAGGAAATCCTGCTTTTCGAAGCCAAGGAAGAAATGTCGGACATCGAGGTCGGCGAGTACATCGAGGAAGCGGTCGAGTCGGTGCCGATCGGCCGTATCGGCGCCATGGCCGCCAAGCAGGTCATCCTGCAGAAGATCCGCGATGCCGAACGCGAGATGCTGCTCAACGATTTCATGTCGCGCGGCGACAAGATCTTCGTGGGCACCGTCAAGCGCCTGGACAAGGGCGACATCATCGTCGAGGCCGGCCGTGTCGAAGGCCGCCTGCGCCGCAGCGAGATGATCGCCAAGGAAAACCTGCGCAATGGCGACCGCGTGCGCGCCATGATCATGGAAGTCGACCTGACGCTGCGCGGCGCGCCGATCATCCTGTCGCGCTCCGCTCCCGAGTTCATGGTCGAGCTGTTCCGCCAGGAAGTGCCCGAGATCGAACAGGGCCTGCTCGAAATCAAGAGCTGCGCCCGCGACCCCGGTTCGCGCGCCAAGATCGCCGTGCTCTCGCACGACAAGCGTGTCGACCCGATCGGCACCTGCGTCGGCGTGCGCGGCACCCGCGTGAACGCCGTGACCAACGAGCTCGCCGGCGAGCGTGTCGACATCGTGCTGTGGAGCGAAGACCCGGCCCAGTTCGTGATCGGTGCGCTGGCTCCGGCCAACGTGTCGTCGATCGTGGTGGACGAAGAAAAGCACGCCATGGACGTGGTGGTCGACGAGGAAAACCTCGCCATCGCCATCGGCCGCGGCGGCCAGAACGTGCGCCTGGCTTCCGACCTCACCGGCTGGAAGATCAACATCATGGACGCCAACGAGTCGGCCCAGAAGCAGGCGACCGAGACCGATGCCAGCCGCAAGCTCTTCATGGAAAAGCTCGACGTCGACGAGGAAATCGCCGACATCCTCATTTCCGAAGGCTTCAACAGCCTCGAGGAAGTCGCGTACGTGCCGATTTCCGAAATGCTGGAGATTGAGGCATTCGACGAAGACACCATCAACGAGCTGCGCGCGCGTGCCAAGGATGCGCTGCTGACCATGGAAATCGCCAAGGAAGAGGGCGTCGAGGCCCAGTCGCAGGTGTCACAGAACCTGCACGACCTCGAAGGGCTCGACCCCGAGCTGATTCCCAAGCTGATCGCAGCGGGTGTGAACACCCGTGACGATCTTGCCGACCTCGCGGTCGATGAACTCACCGAGATCACCGGCCAAAGCGCCGATGACGCCAAAGCCCTCATCTTGAAAGCCCGCGAACATTGGTTCGCCGGCCAAGAGTGACGGTCATGGAGGCACGAAACCAATATGTCCAGTACCACTGTCGCCGAGTTCGCGAACGAGCTCAAGAAGACTCCCGAAACCCTGCTTGACCAGCTCAAGAGCGCAGGCGTGCCCAAAGCGGCCGTCACCGATGCGCTCACCGAGGCTGACAAGCAGCGCCTGCTTGGCCACCTCAAGGCCAGCCACGGCACTGTCGAGCCCGAGCGCAAGAAGATCACGCTGACCAAGAAGTCGACCAGCGAGATCAAGCAGGCCGACGCCACCGGCCGCGCCCGCACCATCCAGGTCGAGGTGCGCAAGAAGCGCACCTTCATCCAGCGCGACGACGGCCATCCGGCTTCGCCCGAGGCTGCGCCACAGGCGGCTGAAGCGCCCGCCGCGGCACCCGCCGCTCCCCGCGTCGACGAGGCTGAACTGGCCCGCCGCGAGGAAGAGGCGCGCCGCCAGGCCGAACTGATCCGCCGCCAGGAAGAAGAACTGGCCGAGAAGCGCCGCCTGCGCGAAGAAGCCGAAGCCCGCGAACGCGAACAGGCCGAGAAGGCCGAGCGCGCCGAGAAGGCCGAGCAGGAAGCTGCGCGCGCCGCCGCCGAGAAGAAGGCCGCCGCCGAGGCAGCCGCTCTCGCCGCCGCCGCCAAGAGCACCCCCGCCAAGCCGGCTGCGCCCGCACCTGCTCCCGCAGTAACGGCAGCGGCCGCCGCGGCAGCCGCCGCCGAGCAGCAGGCTGCCGACACCAAGCTCGCCGCGCAGAACGCCGCCGCGCAAGCCAAGGAAGACGCGAAGGCCAAGGCCGCCGCCGAATCGAAGGCCCGTGCCGACGAAGAAGCCGCTCGCGCCAAGGACCTCGACGAGCGCCGCCGCAAGGCCCTGGCCGAAGCCGAAGCCATTCGCGCCATGATGAACGCACCGGCCCGCGTGCTGGTGCCGCACAAGGCGCCCGAGAAGCCGCAGCCCGAAAAGGCCGCGGTCAAGGGCACGCTGCACAAGCCGGCTACGCCTGCGGCCCGCCCCGGCGCGCCTGCGGCGCCCGGCGCCGCGGCCGCACCCGGCGCAGCAGCCGGTGCCGGCAAGGAAGTCAAGTCCGCCAAGCTCTCCTCGAGCTGGGCCGGCGATCCTGCCAAGAAGAAGGAAATCAAGACCCGCGGCGACGCCAGCGGCGGTGTCGGTCGCGGCAACTGGCGCGGAGGCCCGCGTGGTCGCCGTGGCAACGACCGCGGCGGTCACGACGAGCAGCATGCACCGGCCGCACCGGTCGAGGCGCGCATTCTCGAAGTGCACGTGCCCGAAACCATCACCGTGGCGGAACTCGCCCACAAGATGGCCGTGAAGGCGCAGGAAGTCATCAAGCAGCTGATGAAGCTCGGCCAGATGGCGACCATCAACCAGTCGCTCGACCAGGACACCGCAATGATCCTGGTGGAGGAAATGGGCCACAACGCGGTGGTTGCCGCGCTGGACGATCCCGAAGCCTTCACCGACGAGGACGTGTCGGCGCAAACGGCGGAAGCCCTGCCGCGCGCACCGGTCGTGACCGTCATGGGCCACGTCGACCACGGCAAGACCTCGCTGCTGGACTACATCCGCCGCGCCAAGGTCGCCGCGGGCGAAGCCGGCGGCATCACGCAGCACATCGGCGCGTACCACGTGCAGACCGAACGCGGCATGGTGTCGTTCCTCGACACCCCGGGTCACGAGGCCTTCACGGCCATGCGTGCCCGCGGTGCGCAGGCCACCGACATCGTGATCCTGGTGGTGGCTGCCGACGACGGCGTCATGCCGCAGACCAAGGAAGCCATCAAGCACGCGAAGGCGGCGGGTGTGCCGATCGTGGTCGCGATCAACAAGATCGACAAGCCCGATGCCAACCTGGACCGCGTCAAGCAGGAACTGGTGGCAGAGGAGGTCGTGCCCGAAGAATACGGCGGCGACGTTCCGTTCGTCGGCGTGTCGGCCAAGACCGGCCAGGGCATCGACGACCTGCTCGAGCAGGTGCTGCTGCAGGCCGAAGTGCTGGAACTCAAGGCGCCGGTGGATGCCGCCGCCAAGGGCCTCGTCATCGAAGCCCAGCTCGACAAGGGCCGCGGCCCGGTCGCCACCGTGCTGGTTCAGTCCGGCACGCTCAAGACCGGCGACGTGGTGCTGGCCGGCTCTACCTATGGCCGCGTGCGCGCCATGCTGGACGAAGACGGCAAGTCGACCAAGGCCGCCGGCCCGTCGATCCCGGTCGAAATCCAGGGTCTGACCGAAGTGCCGCAGGCGGGCGACGAGTTCATGGTGATGAGCGACGAGCGCCGTGCGCGCGAAATCGCGACCTACCGTGCCGGCAAGTTCCGCAACACCAAGCTGGCGAAGGCGCAAGCCGCGAACCTGCAGAACATGTTCACCGACCTGTCGGCCGGCGAAGTGCAGACGCTGCGCATCATCATCAAGGCTGACGTGCAGGGCTCGCAGGAAGCATTGGCCCAGTCGCTGCTCAAGCTGGCGACCGACGAGGTCAAGGTGCAGATCGTGTATGCCGGCGTGGGTGGTATCAGCGAAAGCGACATCAACCTGGCCATCGCCTCGAAGGCGGTCGTCATCGGCTTCAACGTGCGCGCCGATGCCGGTGCGCGCAAGCTGGCCGAGGGCAATGGCATCCAGCTGAACTACTACAGCATCATTTACGACGCCGTGGACGAGATCAAGGTCGCGATGTCGGGCATGCTGGCACCTGAGCGCCGCGAGGAAATCATCGGCTCGGCCGAGATCCGCACGGTGTTCGTGGCCTCGAAGATCGGTACCGTCGCAGGTTCGTACATCACCTCGGGCTCGGTCAACCGCAGTGCGCATTTCCGCCTGCTGCGCGACAACGTGGTGGTCTACACCGGCGAAATCGACTCGCTCAAGCGTCTCAAGGACGATGTGCGCGAAGTCCGCGAAGGTTTTGAGTGCGGTATCAAGCTCAAGAACTACAACGACATCAAAGAGGGCGATCAGCTCGAATTCTTCGAGATCAAGGAAATCGCCCGGACGCTGTAAGCGTTCGACGCGAGAGAGTCCATGCCGAAAAGAAAAGCCGCCGCCCCCAACCGCGCGTTCAAGGTCGCCGACCAGATCCAGCGTGATCTGACGGAGCTGATCGCGCGCGAGTTGAAGGACCCGCGCGTGGGCATGGTCACGATCCAGGCGGTCGAGGTGACGCCCGACTATGCGCATGCGAAGGTCTTCTTCAGCATGCTCACGGGCGACGTGACCGAGACCACCGAAGCGCTGAACCAGGCCGCGGGCTTCCTGCGCAACGGCCTGTTCAAGCGCCTGCATATCCACACCGTGCCCACGCTGCACTTCCTGTTCGACCGCACCACCGAGCGTGCGGCCGACATGAACGCGCTCATCGCGCAGGCCGTCGCTTCGCGCTCGAAAGACGACTAGCCATGAACGCGCCACGCACACGGGTGCAGCGGCGCCCTGTGCATGGGGTGTTGTTGCTCGACAAGCCGCTGGGACTCTCCAGCAACCAGGCCTTGCAGAAGGCCAAGTGGTTGCTGCGCGCGGAAAAAGCGGGCCACACCGGCACGCTCGATCCGCTCGCGACGGGCGTCCTGCCGCTGTGCTTTGGCGCGGCCACCAAATTCAGCCAGCTCCACCTGGACGCTGACAAGACCTACGAGGCCACGGCCCGCCTGGGCGTGAAAACCGCGACCGGCGACGCCGAGGGCGAAGTCATCGCCGAGCGGCCCGTGCACGTCACGCCGGAAGACCTGGCGCGCGTCGAGGCGCAGTTCACCGGCCCGATCCGGCAGGTGCCGCCGATGCACAGCGCGCTCAAGAAAGACGGCAAGGCGCTGTACGAATACGCCCGCGAGGGCGTCGAAGTGGAGCGGGCGCCGCGCGACGTGGTGATCCACGAGCTCGACATCGGCGTGGCCGGCGCGGTGGGCGACAACCTCATCCGCATCCGTGCCACCGTCAGCAAGGGCACCTACATCCGCACCCTCGGCGAGGACATCGGCGAGGCACTGGGTTGCGGCGCGCACCTGACTTCGCTGCGCCGCGTCGCCACCGGCGATTTCGTCGAGGCGCAGTGCGTCACGCTCGAGGCGCTGGAGGCCATGGACGAAGACGAGCGGCTGGCGCGGCTCCTGCCCGCCGAGGCGCTGGTGGACGGCCACAGCCGCGTCACGCTTGGCGCGGAAGATGCTGCACGCTTTCTTTCGGGCCTGCGCCGCCGTGGCAGCTGGGCCGATGCGGGCGAGGTGGCCGTTTTCGGCGCCGAGCCTGCCGCCTTTCTCGGAACCGCCCATGTCACCGGCGGCGAACTGATTCCGGGGCGCTTGCTGAACCCCATCGAAATCCAGCAAATTCTTTTGAACGCACAACAGACCGAAGCGACACCATGAGTACCAAGCAAATTCGCAATATCGCCATCATTGCCCACGTGGACCATGGCAAGACCACCATGGTCGACCAGCTGCTGCGCCAGTCGGGCACCTTCGCCGAGCACGAGAAGGTGGTCGACACGGTGATGGACAACAACGCGATCGAAAAAGAACGCGGCATCACCATCCTGGCCAAGAACTGCGCCGTGACCTGGCAGGGCACGCACATCAACATCGTCGACACCCCGGGCCACGCGGACTTCGGCGGCGAGGTGGAACGCGCGCTGTCGATGGTCGACGGCGTGGTGCTGCTGATCGACGCCCAGGAAGGCCCGATGCCGCAGACGCGCTTCGTGACCAAGAAGGCGCTGGCCCTCGGGCTGAAGCCCATCCTGGTGGTGAACAAGGTCGACAAGCCCGGCGCCAACCCCGACAAGGTGGTCAACGCCGCCTTCGACCTGTTCGACAAGCTCGGCGCGACCGACGAGCAGCTCGACTTCCCGGTGGTGTACGCCTCGGGCATCAACGGCTGGTCGTCGCTCGAAGAAGGCGCGCCCGGCGAGCAGTGGGGCCCCGACATGTCGGCCCTGTTCGACACCATCCTGAAGCACGTGCCGTCGCAAAAGGGTGACCCCGCCGCGCCGCTGCAGCTGCAGATTTCGGCTCTCGACTTCTCGACCTTCGTCGGCCGCATCGGCGTGGGCCGCATCAGCCAAGGCACGATCAAGCCCATGACGGACGTCGTGGTCATGGAAGGCCCGGACGGAAAGTCCATCAAGGGCCGCGTCAACCAGGTGCTGACGTTCCAGGGCCTGGACCGCGTGCAGGCCACGGAAGCCGGCCCCGGCGAAATCGTGCTGATCAACGGCATTGCCGACATCGGCATCGGCGTGACCATCACCGACCCGGCCAACCCGGCACCGCTGCCGATGCTGAAGGTCGACGAGCCCACGCTGACGATGAACTTCTGCGTGAACACCAGCCCGCTGGCCGGCCGCGAAGGCAAGTACGTCACCAGCCGCCAGATCTGGGACCGCCTGCAGAAGGAACTGCAGCACAACGTGGCCCTGCGCGTGAACGAGACCGACGAGGAAGGCGTGTTCGAGGTCATGGGCCGCGGCGAACTCCACCTGACCATCCTGCTGGAGAACATGCGCCGCGAAGGCTATGAAATGGCCGTGTCGAAGCCGCGCGTGGTGTTCCGCACCATCGACGGCGAGAAGCACGAGCCGATCGAGCTGGTCACGGCCGACATCGAGGAACAGCACCAGGGCGGCGTGATGCAGGCACTGGGCGAGCGCAAGGGCGAGCTCGTCAACATGGAACCGGACGGCCGTGGCCGCGTGCGCCTGGAATACCGCATTCCGGCGCGTGGCCTGATCGGCTTCACCAACGAATTCCTGAACCTGACGCGCGGCTCGGGCCTCATCAGCAACATCTTCGACAGCTACGAGCCGCACAAGGGCGACATCGGCGGCCGCAAGAACGGCGTGCTGATCTCGATGGACGACGGTGAAATCTTCACCTACGCGCTGGGCAAGCTGGACGACCGCGGCCGCATGTTCGTGCGTGCCAACGACCCGGTGTACGAAGGCATGATCGTCGGCATCCACAGCCGCGACAACGACCTGGTGGTGAACGCCACGCGTACCAAGCAGTTGACCAACTTCCGCGTGAGCGGCAAGGAAGACGCGATCAAGATCACGCCCCCGATCGAACTCACGCTCGAATACGGCGTGGAATTCATCGAGGACGACGAACTGGTCGAAATCACGCCCAAGAGCGTTCGCCTGCGCAAGCGCTTCCTGAAGGAACACGAGCGCAAGCGCGCCGGCCGCGACACGTCGCAGGGCTGATCGACCGCGTGCGCCTTGCCGTGTGCCCTGGCGCACGGCAAGGCATGCTCCCAAAGTCACCATCCGGTGCGGCTTCTTTCGTGAAGCTGCCACCGCTGGTGATTTTTGCCGTCCGGGGCCTTGCTTCTCAGGGCGATGGCTTCATGGGCGGGGCCGGGAACGCGGGCATGGCGACATCGGTGGCGCCGATCTTGCGCATGCGGGCCTCGACCACCTTGCGCATGAACGCCTGCGTGAAATCGTCGCCCACGCGCCAGGCGCCGTTGTCCTGCACGAAGGTGAATTCGCCGGTCAGCGGCAGCGACGCGCCGCCGCTGCCGGCGAGGGCGCCCAGCAGGCTGTCGTTGTATTCGACGACCAGCGGGCAGGCCTGCCGGCCCGCGTCGCCGTCGAGCGCCCGGCACGGCCCCGTGGGCTCGATGTCGGCGATTTCGCGCGTGCGGTCCGGGTCGAGGTCCGACAGCCCCGAGGCGGCGCGCTCCTGTGCACGCATGCGTGCCAGCGCGCGAGACTGTGAACGCGCGGACAGCGACTCGGCGCCTTCGCGGAAAGCCTTTTCCATCGCATCGCGGCCGATGGGTTCGGCGTTGAAAAGCGGCTTGCCGCTGGCGTCCAGGTGGCCGAAACGTGCCTCGACGATGTCCGAATCCGCGCCGCGCACCACCATGTCGTCGCTCTTGGGCGATGTCGCGCCAATGGTGAAGGCCATCGTGTCCTTGTCGTCGCCCCGGGTCAGGGTCGCGATGCAACCGCGCACGCGCTGGTCCTTGCGGTAGCCGACTTCGCGGATGCCGCCGAGCAAGGGCGTGCGGATGTCGGCGCGCTTCTCGGCGTCGAAGGTGCGCATGCGCACGTCCAGGGTCACGCGGAACAGCATGTTGTTCAGCGTCTTGCGCGTGGAACTGGCGTCGCAGGCGGGCACGCTGTCGGGTGCGAACAGATACCAGCCCAGGCCGCCGCCGATCACGAGCACCGTGAGGATGAACTTCCAGGCGCCGATGCGGCCTTGGCGCTGCGAGCGCGATTTCCATTCCGCGATGGTCCGGTCTTCGGCTTCGATCAATGCCTGGGCCTCGGCGACGATGCGGGCGCGTTCGGCCGCCATTGCAAAAGCAGGCTCGGCGGCAACCTGCGCGCGGGTGGCGTCGAAGTGCTCCCGCTCGAGCGGGCCGTCCGTCACCAGCCAGGCGAGCGTGGCGCCCGGCGCGGCGGGAACGGTGCCCGCGACCGGCGTTTCCTGCAGTGCGATGTCGCGCGTTTGCGCGTCGATCAGGCCGTCGCGGTAGAGCGCCTGCACTGCCTCGTGCGTGATTCCGCGCTCGGCGCATTCCATGAGGTCGTCCGCGTCGAAGGCGGTGTCGGCCGCGTCTTCTGCGTTCGGGTCCGGTGGCGTTGCGGCCTCGATCCGGTCGAGTGCCGCGTCCTGTTCTTCTTCGGTGACGAGGCCTTTCACGCGCATCCACGCGAGCGCGTGGGCCGGGCTCGGAAGCGGGGGAAGGGTAGAGGTCTCGGGGTGGGCGAGCACTGCGTCGTGCTGCGAGTCGGTGATGAGGCCCCGGCTCAGCAGGGCGTGGAACGCGTCGGGATTGGCGTCAGGAATCATGCGGGGATTCTGCCGCGGGTGCCCGGTGCCTTCGCGTCGGCCGAAGCGCACAAAAAAAAGCCGGCGGGTGCCGGCGTTGTCTTGCGTCAGGTCCCGATGGAATCAGGGACGGGCGACTTTCCATGCGCCGTTGAGGGCGCCGTCGCCGGTCTTGTCGCCGGGCTTGGCGTCCTTCGCCCAGTAGTACAGCGGCCAGCCCTTGTAGGCCCATTGGCGCTTGCCGTCTTCGCGAATGATGATGGTGTAGCCGCCCATGGGCTTTGCGGTTTCGGCCACGCCGAGCGCGGGCCAGTTGGTGGCGCATTGGGCGTTGCAGGCGGAGGTGCCGGCGCCGGCCGTGTCCTTGGCGAAGGTGTACAGCGTCATGCCGTTCGGGCCGACCAGGATGCCGTCGGCGGTGCGGGTGGGCGTGTCGGGGGCGGCCGGGGACATGCTGCCGCAGCCGGCAAGCAGTGCCGCTGCGAGGATCGAGGCGCTGAGCAATTTCATGCAGTTTCTCCTTCAGTTGATGAATCGCGAAAACAAGGCCGGGTGACTGGCCGGGGTGGTTGCGCGAGCCGGCAGTTTATGCGCTGATCAAGACAGATCGCGGTAGGCCAGCGTCGCGAGTTTGAGCAAAAGGTCATGCGGCAGCTTGCCGGCAATGGCGTAGCCGAAGCCCTGGTCGACCCAGTAGAAGCTGGGTACGGGGCCTTCGGAGGCGAAGCGGAAGGCTGTCTCGCGGGCAGCGATGGCACCGGCGGCATTCGCGTCGAGGGTGCCGATGTAGAGCGTCACGCGCTCGCCGGCAGCGTCTTCGAACATGAACTGGGCGCGCGCGCCGGTCTCCCCGGGCAGCAGGCGGCCGCCGACCAGGGTGTAGCCCTGGGCCGAGAAGTCGGGCACCTTCAGCGGCCGGTCGAGGCGTTTCGACAGCCATTGCACCAGGTGCTGCTGCTCGGCGGCGGTCACTTCGACCGGGTGTCTTTTCTCTGGCGTGTAGACGGCATGCGCGATCGATGCGTCATGCACGAACTCTTTCAGCGCCGGTGCGCGAGCCAGTTGCTGCTGCAGTTGCGCACCGCCGCGCTGCGCGGACCATTGCGCATTGCCCAGCCAGCCGGCGGCAAAGGCGAGCAGCACGCCGGCCGCGATGCCGCCCAGGCGCATCCATGCGCCGCGTTGGGCGTGGCGGGGCTGGTTGCGGTTGAGCGCGCTCATCAGCGCTTCCGGGACGGGCGTGTCGAGCAGCTCGCCGTGCAGCCGGCGCAGGGCGTCGCGCTGCGTGTGCCAGGACGCGATCCTGGCGGCCACTGCGGGGTCGCGGGCGATGGCGTCTTCGACCGCGCCATGACGGTCCGGGGCCAGCTGGCCGTCGACCCAGGCGTGCAGCTCGTCGTCGGTGGGGGGCGGTACGGGGCGGTTCATGATGCGGCGGGTTTCATTTGAGGCGGCGCAGGCCGGGGCGGACCGGCGCCGAGGTGCCGTCCATCAACTCCTGGAGCCGCACGCGGGCGCGCGACAGGCGGGACATCACGGTGCCGGCGGGGATGCCCAGCACCTTGGCCACTTCGGCATACGACAGGTCTTCCAGCGTCACGAGCAGCAGCACCGCACGCTGTTCCTCGGGCAGCTGCATCAGGCAGCGCTGCAGGTCGAGGCTGGTGTCATTGCCGCGTCCGTGGTCGACGCCGCCGTGCAGTTCGTGCGGCAGGTCGTCGAGGGGCACCACGGCGTGCGGCGGCGGCGCGCGCCGCACCTGGCTCGCGAAGATGTTGTGCATGACGGTGAAGAGCCACGCGCGCAGGTCGCTGCCTACCACCCACAGCCGCCACTTGCCGCAGGCACGCTCCAGTGTGTCCTGCACCAGGTCGTCGGCCGCCCACGCATTGCCGGTCAGCGCCCGGGCGTAGCGGCGCAGGCTCGGGATGTGCTCGACCAGCAGGCGGGCGTCCATGGGGATCAGTGCGTCAGGGCTTGGCGGTCTTCCAGCTGCCGTTGACGCCGTCGCCGGTCTTGTCGCCCGGCTTGGTGTCCTTGGCCCAGTAGTACAGCGGCCAGCCCTTGGCGGCCCATTGCTTCTTGCCGTCGTCGCGCGTCACGATGGTGAAGTCGCCCGCGGGCTTGTCGCTGTCGGCGGCCATGAACGGCGGCCAGTTGGTGGCGCAGGCGCCGTTGCACACCGACTTGCCGGCGCCGGCCGTGTCCTTGTCGAAGGTGTACAGCGTCATGCCGTTGGGGCCGACCAGCGCGCCGTCGGCGGGCTTGGGCTGGGCGAGGGCCGGCAGGGCGAGCACGCCGCTCAGCAGGATGGCGGCAAGGCCGGCGGAAGAGGCACGAAAGGGCGACATGAAAGAGCTCCTGGGGTGGTTGGCTTGCCACCGGCGATCCGATGACAACCGCACAAACGCCCGCAGCCCGTCTTTTATTCCATTGCGTGCAAAAAAAGTTTCAGCGGTTGCGGCTCTTCATGGCGCGCTCCACTTCGCGCTTGCCTTCGCGGTCCTTGATGGTGTCGCGCTTGTCGTGCTCGGCCTTGCCCTTGGCCAGCGCGATTTCGCATTTCACCTTGCCGGCCTTCCAGTGCAGGTTGAGCGGCACCAGCGTGTAGCCCTTTTGCTCGACCTTGCCGATCAGGCGGCGGATCTCGTCCTTCTTCAGCAGCAGCTTCTTGGTGCGGACCGAATCGGGGTTGACGTGGGTCGACGCGCTCTTGAGCGGGTTGATCTGGCAGCCGACGACGAACAGCTCGCCGTTGCGGATCACGACGTAGCCGTCGGTGAGCTGCACCTTGCCTTCGCGCAGCGATTTGACTTCCCAGCCTTCGAGGACCATGCCGGCCTCGAAGCGCTCTTCGAAGAAATAGTTGTACGCGGCCTTCTTGTTGTCGGCGATTCGGGAAGAGGTATCTTGTTTCTTTGTGGCCATGACTCGGGAATGTTGGGGCTGCATGGCTTCAATACAATCCATCGCGCACGCTGTGCCGATTCTATGAAAACAGTCAACAAGTCCGTCCTCATCTGGTACAGCGCCGAAGAGATGTATGCGCTCGTCACCGATGTGGCCAAGTATCCGCAATTTCTTCCCTGGTGCGACAAATCGCGAGTCATCGAGCAGGACGAGGCCGGCATGACCGCCGAAGTCGGCCTTGCCTTTGCCGGACTGCACCAGAGTTTCACCACCCGCAACACGCATGTGCCGGGGCGCGAAGTCCAGCTCAAGCTGGTCGACGGGCCTTTCTCCAACCTCGACGGCAAGTGGAAATTCGTGCCCGTGGGCGAAGAGGGCGAGCGCGCCTGCCGTGTCGAGCTGCACCTGAGCTACGGCTTCAGCAACTTCGCCCTGCAGGCGCTGGTGGGGCCGGTGTTCGACACCATCGCATCGAGCCTGGTGGAGGCCTTCGTCAAGCGCGCCGAGCAGGTCTACGGCAGCCCCTGATGATCGAGGTCACGCTGAGCTGTTCACCCGCTGCGCGCGAGGTGTTCGAGCAGGTGCTGCAGCTCGCGCCTGGTGCCACGCTGGCCGAAGCGGTGAAGGCGAGCGGCCTTTCCGCGCGCTTTCCCGAACTGGACTGGCGCCACGCAATGACGCCGGGCATCTGGGGCAGGGTGGTCGAGTGGGAGCAGCCCCTGAAGGAAGGCGACCGCATCGAGCTGTGCCGGCCCCTGGCGGTCGACCCCAAGGTGGCGCGGCGGGAGCGTTTCCAGCGCCAGGGCGCGAAGGGCACAGGCCTTTTTGCGAACCGCCGCAAGGGCGGCAAGGCCGGCTACTGAAGCCGGCAGTGCCGGCGCCTTACTTGCAGTCGGCGTCGATCACCGATTGCACGCGCTTCTGCTCGGCAGCGCGTGCGGTGTCATCCATGATTTCTCGCTCGCCCTGCGCGTTGACCCGCGCAATGCGCATGCCGCTGTCGACCGTGGCCTTGGCCTGACGGGCGCGGGTGCAGTTCTCGGCCTTGGCCTGGGCCACCTTGGCGGCTTCCGCGGCCTGCTTGGTCTTTGCGTCGGCCTCGGCCTTCCTGGTCTTTTCCTCGAGCTCCTTGTCGACGCCGGTCGGCTTGGGGGCGGCCGCGGCCTTTGCGGGAGCGGCTGCAGCGGCGTCGGCCGCGCCTTCGGCCGGCGCGGCGTCTACGTTCGGGTTCGCCGTGGAGCGGGCCCCCGGCGCCGGGCCGACGCGGCGCAGGATGTTCTTCTCTGGCACGTCCGGCGGCGGGGCCTGGTCGCTGAAGACCTTCTTGCCGTTCTTGTCGATCCATTGCCACTGCGCGCTCGCAGACAGCGGCATCGCAACGACACATCCCAATAGCAGCCAGTGCACGAATTTCATCCCCGAAGTTTAGCCTTGCCTTACTTTTTGCAACATCCTCATTGGGTGGTTTTGCAACGTTCGTTAATGGCCTGCGCCAGCAAACCCCTCGGGGCCCTCGTTACAATCCGTCTTTTGGAGCTTCACCCATGCGCCTTCTCGGCAAAGCGCTCACCTTCGACGACGTGTTGTTGGTGCCAGCGTTCTCCCAGGTCCTGCCCAAGGACACCTCCCTCGCCACCAAACTCTCCCGCAACATCACGCTGAACCTGCCGCTCGTCTCGGCGGCCATGGACACCGTGACGGAAGCCCGCCTTGCGATCGCCATCGCGCAGGAGGGCGGCATGGGGATCGTGCACAAGAACCTCACGGCGCAGCAGCAGGCCGCGGAAGTGGCCCGCGTGAAGCGATACGAATCGGGCGTGCTGCGCGACCCGGTCGTGATCACCCCGACGCACTCGGTGCGCCAGGTGATGGCGCTGTCCGAGCAGCTCGGCATCTCGGGCTTCCCGGTGGTCGACGCCGGCAAGGTGGTCGGCATCGTCACGGGACGCGACCTGCGCTTCGAGAACCGCTACGACGTGCCCGTCAGCGAAATCATGACGCGGCGCGAGAAGCTCATCACCGTGCCCGACGGCACCACGCTGGCCGAAGCCAAGGCATTGCTCAACAAGTACAAGCTCGAGCGCCTGCTGGTCATCAACGGCGACTGGGAGCTCAAGGGCCTGATCACCGTCAAGGACATCACCAAGCAGACCAGCTTCCCCAACGCCGCGCGCGACGCCAACGGCCGCCTGCGCGTGGGCGCTGCGGTCGGCGTGGGCGACGGCACCGAGGAGCGCGTCGAGGCGCTGGTGAAGGCCGGCGTCGACGCCATCGTGGTCGACACCGCCCACGGCCACAGCGCCGGCGTGATCGAGCGCGTGCGCTGGGTCAAGAAGAACTACCCGCAGGTCGACGTCATCGGCGGCAACATCGCCACCGGCGACGCCGCGCGCGCGCTGGCCGACGTCGGCGCCGACGCGGTCAAGGTCGGCATCGGCCCCGGCTCCATCTGCACCACCCGCATCGTGGCCGGCGTGGGCGTGCCGCAGATCATGGCGGTCGACAGCGTGGCCACCGCGCTGCAGGGCACTGGCATTCCGCTGATTTCCGACGGCGGCGTGCGTTATTCGGGCGACATCGCCAAGGCTATCGCGGCCGGCGCCAGCACCGTGATGATGGGCAGCATGTTCGCCGGCACCGAAGAGGCACCGGGCGAAATCGTGCTGTACCAGGGCCGCAGCTACAAGAGCTACCGCGGCATGGGCTCCATCGGCGCGATGCAGCAGGGCAGTGCCGACCGGTACTTCCAGGAATCGACCACCGGCAACCCCAACACCGACAAGCTGGTGCCCGAAGGCATCGAAGGCCGCGTGCCCTACAAGGGCTCGATCGTTTCCATCGTCTACCAGATGGCCGGCGGCGTGCGCGCCAGCATGGGCTACTGCGGCTGCGCGACCATCGAGGACATGCAGAACAAGGCCGAGTTCGTCGAGATCACCACGGCCGGCATTCGTGAGAGCCACGTCCACGACGTGCAGATCACCAAGGAAGCGCCGAACTACCGCGCTGAATAAGCCCAATCTGGCCAGACCTTGAAAGTCAGGCCAGATTGGATTTAGAATTTGGGCCAGATTAAAATTTTCTGGCCCAAATGCAATCCATCGGTATCGCCGAAGCCAAGAACAACTTCTCGGCCCTGATCGACTCGGTCGAAAAGGGCGAGGAGGTTCGCATCACCCGCCACGGCAAGGAAGTCGTGCGCATGTTGCCGGTGCGCCGCAAGCCGGTCATCACCGACGAGCAGATCCAGCGCGAGCTCGGCCAGATCGACGCGCTGCACGCCACCATCCAGCCCGGCGCCTCGCCGAGCGCCTTGCGCGCCGAAGGGCGCCAGCCATGACAGCCTTCGTCATGGACGCCTCGGTCACCGCAGCCTGGCTGCTGCCCGACCACGCCACCGAACACACCCGCAAGCTCTACGCCGCCATCCGCCGCGACGAGGTCGAGCCGCAGGCGCCCAACGTGTGGCAATGGGAGTGCGCCAACATCCTGGCCAACGGCGTGCGAAGCGGCCGCATTCCGTCGTCCGCGGTCGAAGGGCTGTGGAGCGTGCTCGACGCCATCCGCCACCGCGTCGAGCTGCACGAGCTGGCGCCGGCGCAGCACAAGGCCGTGCTCGCCGTGGCCATCGACGCGGGCGTGTCCCAGTACGACGCGGGCTATCTCTGGCTCGCAAAATCGCTCAATCTTCCGCTCGCCACCTTCGACGAGCGCCTCATCCAGGCCGCGCCGCAAGCGGGCGTCCGGCTGTTCGACATTTCAACGCTCTGAGTCCTTCGCCATGCAACACGACAAGATCCTCATCCTCGATTTCGGCTCGCAAGTCACCCAGCTGATCGCACGCCGCGTGCGCGAAGCCCACGTGCTGAGCGAAGTGCATCCCTGCGACGTCACCGACGAATGGGTGCGCGAATACGCCGCCGACGGCCACCTCAAGGGCGTGATCCTTTCGGGCAGCCACGCCAGCGTGTACGAGGAAACCACCGACAAGGCGCCGCAAGCCGTGTTCGACCTCGGCGTGCCGGTGCTCGGGATCTGCTACGGCATGCAGACCATGGCGCACCAGCTCGGCGGCAAGGTCGAGGGCGGCCACAAGCGCGAATTCGGCTTCGCAGCCGTGCGCGCCCACGGCCACACCGCGCTGCTGAAGGACATCGCCGACTTCACCACGCCCGAAGGCCACGGCATGCTCAACGTGTGGATGAGCCACGGCGACAAGGTCACCGAACTGCCGCCGGGCTTCAAGCTCATGGCCAGCACCGACAGCTGCCCCATCGCCGGCATGGCCGACGAGGCGCGCCGCTACTATGCGCTGCAGTTCCACCCCGAAGTGACGCACACCGTGCAGGGCAAGGCGATCATCGAGCGCTTCGTGCTCGGCATCTGCGACGCCAAGCCAGACTGGGTCATGCGCGACCACATCGCGGAAGCCGTGCAGAAAATCCGCGAGCAGGTGGGCGACGAAGAAGTCATCCTCGGCCTGTCTGGCGGTGTCGATTCGAGCGTGGCCGCCGCGCTCATCCACCGCGCCATCGGCGACCAGCTGACCTGCGTGTTCGTCGACCACGGCCTGCTGCGCCTGAACGAAGGCGACATGGTCATGGAAATGTTCGAAGGCAAGCTGCACGCGAAGGTGATCCGCGTGGACGCCAGCGAGCTGTTCCTCGGCAAGCTCGCCGGCGTGAGCGACCCCGAAGCCAAGCGCAAGATCATCGGCGGCGAATTCGTCACCGTGTTCAAGCAGGAAGCCGCGAAACTGAAGGCTGGCGACGGGGGCCACAAGGGCGCGACCTTCCTGGCGCAAGGCACCATCTACCCCGACGTCATCGAGTCGGGCGGCGCCAAGAGCAAGAAGGCCGTCACCATCAAGAGCCACCACAACGTGGGCGGCCTGCCCGAGCAACTCGGCCTGAAGCTGCTGGAGCCGCTGCGCGACCTGTTCAAGGACGAAGTGCGCGAGCTGGGCGTGGCGCTCGGCCTGCCGCCGGAGATGGTGTATCGCCATCCGTTCCCCGGCCCCGGCCTGGGCGTGCGCATCCTCGGCGAAGTGAAGAAGGAATACGCCGACCTGCTGCGCCGCGCCGACGCGATCTTCATCGAGGAACTGCGCAACTTCACCGACGCCGAAACCGGCAAGACCTGGTACGACCTCACGAGCCAGGCCTTCACCGTGTTCCTGCCGGTGAAGAGCGTGGGCGTGATGGGCGACGGCCGCACCTACGACTACGTGGTCGCGCTGCGTGCGGTGCAGACCAGCGACTTCATGACGGCGGACTGGGCGGAGCTGCCGTATGCGCTGCTCAAGAAGGTGTCGGGGCGCATCATCAATGAAGTGCGCGGGATCAACCGGGTGACTTACGACGTTTCGAGCAAGCCGCCGGCGACGATCGAGTGGGAGTGAGGGCGCCCCTGCAGTTGTCTGCAATGGTTGCCCGCGGTCTCAAGTCCCTTGTCGCGCCGGCAGTGCCAACCGCGGCTTGCCGAGCACTTGAGTCGCCACACGCGACGCGAATCGCCGCGTCAAGAAACGCACGCCGAAGCACGACAGCTTGTTGAACAGCCCGGGCACCACCGTGCGCTCGCCGCGCAGCATCGCGCGGATCACGGCGTGCGCCACGAACTCCGCGCTTTTCGTCGACGCGTTCGCGATCCACGAGCAGTCGCCCCCGCCGGACGCAGCGTGGAACGCGGTTTCGGTGCCGCCAGGGCAGATGCAGGTCACCGGCGCGACCAGCGAGGTCATGTTGAGTTGGATGAGTTCCGCGTCGCGCGCCCAGTCGACCTCGTCGAACCGGCGGAAATAGCCGAACCCGGCGTTGTCGATCAGGATCTCGATCGGGCCGCCGGCGAGCCCGGCGTCCCACAGCGCGCCCGCGGCATCGGGCTTGCCGAGCCGAGCGCCGCGAGCTCACGCGCGATGGCCGCGCCAATGCCGTTGGATGCGCCGGTTACCAGCGCGCTTGCCGATGTTGAAGGTTGTGTGGGTACTCCTGTCGTTCTCCGTGTCCTGCCGCATGCGCGTCAGCTACAGCATTTGCACCACGACCTTGCCCTTGGCGCGCCCACTGTCGACATAGGCCAAAGCTTTGTGGGTGTCCTGAAATGGGAATACCTTGTCGACGACCGGGCGGATGGCGCCTGACTCGATGAGGGCCGTGATCTCGCGCAACTGCGCCCCATCGGCCCGCATGAAGACGAAGGTGTATTGGCCCCCGTTCTTCTTTGCCTTGTTCCTGATGCTGAAACTCAGCAGGCGCAGCGCCAGTCGGAGCGGCCAGGCCAGTCCTCGCGCGGCGGCGAACGCCGGGGTCGGCGGCCCGGAGATGGAGATGAGGTGCCCGCCCGGCTTGAGAACCTGGAGGGACTTGTTCAGCTCGCTGTTTCCGAGGCTGTTCAGCACCACGTCGTAGTCGCGAAGCACCGCGGCGAAGTCCTGCTGTTTGTAGTCGATGACGACGTCCGCTCCCAAGTCCTTCACCCAGGCGATGTTGGCCGTACTGGTGGTCGTGGCCACGAACGCCCCGAGATGCTTGGCCAGCTGGATGGCGATGGTGCCGACGCCGCCGGAGCCGGCATGGATCAGAACCTTCTGCCCCCTTTTCAGCTTGGCGGTTTCGACCAGCACCTGCCAGGCCGTCAGGGCCGCCAGAGGAACGGATGCGGCCTCGACCATGCTGAGATTCGCGGGCTTCAGTGCCAGCGATGACGCCTTGACGGCAATGAACTCGGCGAAGGTGCCGATGCGATCGTCGTCGGGGCGTGCATAGATCTCATCGCCGGGCTTGAAGTTGCGAACGCGAGCGCCGACCCGCACGACCGTTCCGGCCATGTCGTTGCCCAGGATCAGGGGGAGGCGGTAGGGAAGAATCAACTTGAATTCACCGCTCTTGGTCTTCGAGTCCAAGGGATTGATGCTCGCCGCGTGGATCCGGATCAGGACGTCATCGTCCCGGACCTCTGGGTCGGGCATGTCGGCAATGCGGCCGACTTCTTTCTTTCCGTACCGGTCGATGATGAAAGCTTTCATGGGGGCTTTTTCAGGGTTTTTTATTGTTCAGTCATTGAGGAAGGCCAGCGCCCTGGGCACGAACTCGCCGTGGTACTGGAAGATCCCGCCATGCCCGGCGTCCTTGTAGATGACCAGTTGCGAGCCGGGAATGCGACGCGCGATGTCATGGCTGTTCACGGTGGGCACCATGATGTCGTTGTCGCCATTGGCGATCAGCACAGGGATGCGGATGCCGCCCAGATCCTGCGGCGCCTGCCGGCCCCAGGCCTTGATGGCCTTCAGCTGCCGCAGGAAAGCTCGTGGCGTCGGCTCCTTGTCCCGATCCGCCTTGCGCTCCTTCAGTCGCGCCAGGAAGGCTTTCGCGGCTCGACGGCCATTGGCCGTGGAGGTGAAGAACAGATAGGTCTTTGGATCGCGCAGCGTCAACAGGCCTTTGACGATCAGCGGCCAAGAAACCGCTCCGACCCGTTCGATGCCTTTGCCGCCCGCCGGCCCCGTGCCGGTCAGGATGAGCCGGCGCACCAACCCAGGGGCTTTCAGCGCGATGTCCTGCGCCACGAATCCTCCGAGGGAGAAGCCGAGCAGGTCGACCTTCTCGAAACCCAGTGCGTGGATCAGCGAGATCGCGTCCCGGGCCATCGCATCGATGGTCACGGGTGCTGTTCCGCCTGAAGCGCCGATCCCCCGGTAGTCGATGGCGATGATGCGATGTCTGCGGGCAAGTCCATCGACGATACGCGGGTCGAAATTGTCGAGGACCGCGCCCCAGTGATTGAGCAGAACCAGCGGCACGCCGCTGCGCGGCCCCAAGTCACGGTACGCGAATGCAGTCCCGTCGACGTCGATCGATTGGTTGGGGGTGTCGATGTAGGGCATGTGCGATCCTGGGTGCTTGTCGGTAGGGGGCATCGTCATCGCGTTGGCGGTCAGGCGTTCACATCGACGATGGTGCGCCCCTGAACCTTCCCTGCGAGGACTTGGCTGGCGACCTCAGGCACCTCCGCCAGGCCAATCACCTTGGTGGTCCGTGCAAGCTTGTCCAGGTCCAGGTCGCTGGCCAGACGCGACCACGCCTGCAGCCGCACAGGCTGCGGCGCATTGACCGAGTCGATACCGGCGAGGGTGACGTTGCGCAGGATGAACGGCAGCACGGATGCCGGCAGGTCCGCGCCCTGTGCGAGGCCGAAGGCCGCGACCACGCCGCGATACCGGGTCTGTGCCAGGACGTTCGCCAGCGTATGGCTGCCGACCGAATCGATGGCTCCGGCCCATCGCTCCTTGGCGATCGGTGCGCCCGCTTCGGACAGGGTGTGACGGTCGATGACGTCCGCCGCGCCCAGCGCACGCAGATAGGCGGCTTCGTCGAGGCGGCCGGTCGAGGCGATCACGCGGTAGCCCAGGCCCGACAGCAGTGCGATGGCCACGGAGCCGGCGCCGCCATTGGCGCCGGTCACCAGGATGTCGCCAAGCTCGGGTGTCAGGCCGCCATGCTCCAGTGCGAGTACGGACAACATGGCGGTGAACCCGGCGGTGCCAATGGCCATGGCATCACGGGTCGAAAAGACTTCCGGGACCTTGACCAGCCAATCACCGCTCACCCGCGCCTTTTGCGCGAAGCCACCATGGTGCGTCTGGCTCAGTCCCCAGCCCGTCGCCAGCACGCGGTCGCCAGCGACGAGGCCGGGATAGGCCGACGACTCGACGACACCGGCAAAGTCGATGCCAGGAATCAGCGGAAACTGGCGAATGACCGGTGACCGGCCACTGAGCGCCATCGCGTCCTTGTAGTTCACCGTCGAGTATTCGACCGCAACGGTGACGTCGCCCGGCATCAGCTCCTCGTCCTTGAAGTCGACCAGGCCGGTTGAAATGGTGTCGCCGGTCTTGCTGGCGAGCAGTGCCTTGAATGTCATGTGCCGTCCGTTGCGTTCTGGAGTCTTTTGCCGCTTCAGGCGGCGGTTCGATAGCGCTCAGCCACGTGTGCCTGCCGGATGTCCCCGATCAGGGCCTGGCGTGCCGTGTTCAGCACCTCCCAGCGCGCGGCATCGTGCAGCGGCGGGATGGTCACGAGTTCGCGGCGGTCGAATCCCACCAGCGCGGCATCTACCAGTTCTTCCACTCCCATCAGATCGGGCATCGAACTGCTGTCGATGCCCGCGCGTTCCCAGATCTCAGTACGGGTTCCGGCAGGCAACACCGCCTGCACGTAGACACCCCTGGGCGTGAGCTCCAGGCTCAGCCCCTGGGACAGGAACAGCACGAAGGCCTTGGTCGCACCGTAGACGGACATGCCGAACTCGGGCGCCAGGCCGACCACCGAGCCGATGTTGACGATCGCGCCTTTGCCAGCCTGCGCCAGGCGCGGGGCGATGGCGCTCGCCAGCCTGACGAGTGCGGTGGTGTTGAGGCTGACCAGGCGGGCCACATCGTCTGTCGACTGGTCGATGAACTGACCGGACAGCGCGGCCCCGGCGTTGTTGATCAGGGTGTCGATCCTGGCGTCCTCGCGCAGGCGCGCCTCGACTGCGGCCAGATCGCCAGGTCGGGTCAGGTCGGCCGCAAGGATCTCGACGGCAGTGCCGGTTTCGTCGCGCAGGCGTGCAGCGAGCGTTTCCAGCCGCGCCTGGTCGCGCGCCACCAGCACAAGGTCGTAGCCGCGGCGTGCGAAGCGGTCGGCATAAATGGCGCCAATGCCGGTCGAGGCGCCCGTGATGAGAACAGTGGTACGAGTGGTCATGTGTTTTTCCTCTTGATAGAAGGGTGAGCCCATGCCGCGGTGTGCGGCATGGGGCAATCGCTACTGGGCGCTGGAACCGGCGAGCGCCGGGTAGTCGATGTAGCCCGCCGCGCCACCCCCATAGAGCGTGGCCGGGTTCAGGGCGGCGAGGGGGGCGCCGGCCTTCAGTCTTTCGACCAGGTCGGGGTTGCTGATGAAGGGGCGTCCAAAGGCGAACAGGTCGGCCTCGCCGCCGATCAGTCGGGCGTTGGCCAGTTCGAGGTCATACCCGTTGTTGGCCAGGTAAGTGTTTTTGAAGCGGCTGCGCAACGCATCGAAGTCGAACGGTGCGACATCGCGCGGACCGCCGGTGGCGCCTTCCACCACGTGCAGATAAACGATGCCCAGTGCGCTGAGCTGTTCGGTGATGTATTCGTACTGCGGTTGCGGATCGCTGCAGGAAATGCCGTTGGCCGGCGAGACGGGAGACAGACGCACGGCAGTGCGGTCCGCACCGATTTCCTTGGCCACTGCGGCGGTGACTTCCAGCAAGAGGCGGGCACGGTTCTCGATGGAGCCGCCGTACGCGTCCGTGCGTGCGTTGGCGCCGTCCTTGATGAACTGTTCGAGCAGATAGCCGTTGGCACCGTGGATCTCGACGCCATCGAAGCCCGCGGCGATCGCGTTGGCCGCAGCCTTGCGGAAATCTTCGACGATGCCCGGAAGCTCATCCAAGGTCAGAGCACGTGGCTCGGAGACGTCGTGAAAACCATTGTTGACAAAGGTCTTGGTCGCGGCGCGGATGGCCGAAGGTGCAACCGGTAGAGCGCCACCGGGCTGCAGATCGACGTGCGAGATGCGTCCGACGTGCCACAACTGGACGAAGATCCGCCCGCCCTTGGCATGAACGGCATCGGTCACCTTGCGCCAGCCGTCGATCTGCGGCTGTGTGTAGAGGCCCGGGGTGTCCTGGTAGCCCTGAGCCTGTGCCGAGATCTGCGTGGCTTCCGTAATCAACAGGCCGGCCGAGGCGCGCTGGCTGTAGTAGGTGGCGGCATGCTCGCTGGGTACCAGGCCCGCACCGGCACGATTGCGCGTCAGCGGCGCCATCACGATGCGGTTGGAAAGTTTGAGTGAGCCAAGGGTGTAGGACTCGAAAAGCGTGTTGTCAGTCATGTTGGGTTGCTGTGTCGTCGTTGATCAGGTGGGTGCCGCTCATATTCGGAAGCCTTCCAAGGCAATTCGGCTTAATGATGTCGATCATCATCTTTGTTGTCAAGGGTTTTGATGATAGTCAACATCAATGTATATTCAAAACTTCACCAATGGCACATCTAGAGGGATCCTGGACATGAAGGTCACCAAAGCGCAGGCGCAGGCGAACCGGGCGCACATCGTCGAAACGGCCTCCACCCTGTTTCGCGAGCGTGGCTACGACGGGGTAGGGATCGCGGACTTGATGGCGGTCGCAGGCTTCACCCACGGCGGGTTCTACAAGCACTTCGGCTCCAAGGCAGACCTGCTGGCGGAGGCGGCGACCTGTGGTTTTGCGCAGTCGGCTGCCAAAGCCGAAGGGGCCGATGCGACAGCGGTCGTCAAGCAATACCTGTCCCGAGAGCATCGTGACGCTCGTGGTGAAGGTTGCACGATGGCCGCGCTATGCGGAGACGCTGCGCGTCAGCCGGCGTCGATCAAGACGACTTTCGAGGCCGGCGTTGAAGGCCTGCTGGCGACCCTGGCCAACCCGCTCGGTGCGCCGGAGGACGGCAAACGGGCAGGAGCCCAGCGCGCCAGGCGCATCGAAGTGTTCGCGCAGGCGATTGGCGCGTTGATGCTGTCGCGGGCGTGTCCTGACGACTCGCCTCTCGCCGATGAAATTCTGGATGTCTGTCGTGTGGCAGCCCTGTCGAGGCTATCGGCTCCCCTTGATGCGTAGTTGACGCACTCCATGTGCGGACGCGACCACGACGTGCCTGATTTTTGACCTTTCTGCACCCGTTTCGGGAGGACGCCATTGTCGGTTGCGCATTCGCGCACCGACGGATTCATGCGACGTGACGCGTTCGCTGCCGCACAGACGGCCAGTTCGGTTAACCGTATCTTCCGGTCAAGAGTCGTTTGGCTTGGAGGCTGTCAGGACAAGGTAACTCGCTCGGCGAAGATGCTTGCCGGTTCTGCCGCGTTCCCGGTTCCCCCAAGTGCACAGCGCCACGACCGCGTCGGCCAGACTGCGACCGAGTGGGGTCAGCGCGTAGTCGACACGCGGCGGCACTCCCTTGTAGGCCTACGACGCGATGACTCCGCTGCGGCGCATGGCCGATCGGTCCGAGCAGCGCTGCTGGTCCGGGCCAAGTTCTACTGATCGGGCCGGCGTACCGCTCGCCATTCGCCGCACGCCGCGCACTCTTCAACCACCCTAACGGAGCTCCCTATGTACGACCAATCCAAGCTATCTGAGTTGATCCGGTTTGCACGCGTAGATGCGGGTTCCACCGTCATTGACGTTTATCCAGGCGACGGCGGCTGGACCCGCCTCTTTCCCGACATCGTGGGACCCGAAGGGCGGGTCTACAGCTTCGTGCCGGCCGAGGTCGCCCACTTCAGCAACGATCCGGTCGGCCGCATGCGAGCGCTTGCGAAGGAGCCGGGCCGGGAGAACGTCGAAGTCGTCTCCGCGGAGCTCGTGGCGCTGCCGGAGGCCACGCAAGCAGCGGATGTCGTGTGGCTGCACCTGTTCTATCACGACCTCCACACGTCCCTGGCCCAGGCCCGGGGGGCGACGGCGGCCCTTTTCAATCAAGCTGTATTCGAACGACTGAAGCCCGGCGGGTTCTACGTCGTTGTAGACCACGCCGCCGCCGGCGGTACAGGCACGAACGACGCTCAGTCGCTGCATCGCATCGAGCCCGTATCCGTTCGCAACGAGGTGGAGGCGGCCGGCTTCGTCCTGGACGAGGAAAGCACCTTGCTCGAGGAAAAGAAAGACACGCACTCGATCAAGGTGTTCGATCCCTCGATCAAGAGCGAGACCGATCGCTTCGCCTACAGGTTCGTGAAGCCCTGACAGGTTCCGCGCCGACTACCGCGACTGGCGTGAGCGCGCCAGTCGCGGTCGCTACGCCAGCGCCTAGAAGCTCGCCTTCAACCCCACCGACAGCATGCCCCCCTTTGCCTGCTTCGACAGCTTGCCGAAGTAGTCGTAGTCGGCGGTGATCGCGAGGTTCTGCGTCATGCGGTATTCGGCGCCGAAGCCCGCCATGAGGCCGGTCGAGCTGCCCGAGAAGCGCTGGCCGCCGGGTTGCCACCAGTTGCCGGTATTGTTGTTGTCGCCGCCGGAGATGCGGCCGCGCGAAACACCGAGGCGGCCGTTGAGCGCGAAGGCATCGCCCAGCGGCAGGCGTGCCGTGGCGGCCGCGTAGAAGGCCTGGCCGGTGCCGCTCTGCAGGCTGGAGTAGCCCAGGCCCGCCGCCGTCCACTGGCTCACGCGGCCGAGGCGCGCGTAGCCGACTTCCACGCCGAAGTTTTCCGTCAGGCGATAGCCGCCGTACAGCTTGTAGGCCGTGCCGGCCTTGCTGGCTTTCTGGCCGCCCCACGGGGTGGGCACGGTGTTGGAAGAAGAGAGGCTGTAGCTCGAACGGCCGACGGAGCCGCCCACGTAGAGACCGGTGTCCTGTGCCGGGCCGGCGGCGCAGGCGCCCATGGATGCGGTGCCGAGCAGAAGTGCGGCGAGGGCGGTGCAGGCTTGCGTTTTCGTCAAGATGAAATTCCTGGTTGGAGTCGTTGGGATCATTGAGACCGTTGGTGGCTTGAAGCCATGCCATCAGCGCTCGGCGATTCTGGAATTCCAGCCTGAAGACGAGCTTGGCGCCTGCTGAAGAGCACCTGAAGGAGCTTGGTCGATGGGCGATGATCGAGGCATGTCTCAACAGCTTCTTCTTCCCGGCATCGATCCTCCGCCGCGGCCCTTGCCGCGCCCCCGCAGCAAGGCGCAACGCGCCGAGCCGATGCCGCATTCGCTCTTCTTCGCATTGCTTCCCGACGCGCAGGACACCACGACGATTGCAGCGCTCGGCGAGCGCATGAATTTCCAGCACGCGCTGAAGGGCACGGTGGTCGAGGCGCACCGCCTGCATGTCACGCTGTTCGACTTGGGCGACTACGCAGCGGTGCCGCGCGACAAGGTCGAGCAGGCCTTGGCCGCCGCAGCGACGCTGCCTGCGCCCGCATTCGATGTCGTCTTCGACGAAGCCATGAGCTATGCGAAGAGCCAGGCACTCGTGCTGTATGGCGACGACGCGGGCGTCGAGGCGCTCATGGCCTTCAGGCAGCGGCTGGGCGAAGCACTGGCCGACGCGGGCTTCAAGCCCAAGCGCGCCTTCACGCCGCACATGACGCTGGTGTACGCGAGGCGCAAGCTCGAGAAGCACGCGATCGAGCAACCGGTGCGCTGGCGCGCCGGCAAGCTCGCGCTGATCGACAGCCATGTGGGGCAGGGCGTGCACGAGGTGCTCGGCCGGTGGCCCGCCGCGGAGCTCGAATCGGAAGCGACGGAGGCCTGAGATGGAAGCGCCGCTGCTGGTCTGCCTTGCGTGGCGGGCGTGCTGCGCAATGTCGACCAGCTCGCGAGGCACGGCATGCCCGATCGCATCGAGCCTCCGAAGGCCGACCGATAGCCAGCATCGGCCAACCGGTCAGCCGCCGTCCGCAAAGTTGTCGAACAGCAAGCCGCGCATCCACTGGTTGCCCGGATCGCGGTGCGCCTTCGCGTGCCAGAACAGGTTGATCGCTATCTGCGGCAGCGCCACCGGGTGAGGGCGCCACACCAGCCCGAAGGGCTCCGCGATGCTCTGTGCGAGCCGCTCGGGCACCGTCGCGATCATGTGGCTCGAGCGCAGGATGTGGCCGATGGCCACGAAGTGCGGCACGCGCAGCTTGATGCGCCGCTGGATGCCCTGCGCCGCCATCACGTCGTCGGCCTTGCCGTGGCCGGTGCCGGCGGCCAGGACCTGCACGTGGTCGGCCGCGCTGAAGTCCTTCAATGACACGCTGCGTTTCTTTGCGAGCGGATGCGCTTGCGAGAACAGGCACACGTACTGCTGCAGGAACAGCCGGCGCTGGAACACGCCGGCCTTGAGCTGCGGCAGCAGGCCGATGGCGATGTCGACGTGGCCGGCCTCCAGCTCGTCGCGCAGGTTGGTCGCGGTGTTGTTGCGCAGCGTGCTCACGGTCACGCCGGGCGCGGCCACCGAGAGCGCTTCCATCAGCTTCGGGGTGAAGTAGATCTCGCCGATGTCGGTCATGGCGAGCGTGAAGTTGCGCGTGCTGGTGGCGGGGTCGAACACCACCTGCTGGTTGAGCGCCGTGTGCAGCGCGCCCATGGCGTAGGCCACCGGCTCCGCCAGCTGCAGCGCGAAGGGCGTGGGCTCCATGCCGCGCGCGGTGCGCAGGAACAGCTCGTCGCCCAGCAGCTTGCGCAGGCGCGCCAGCGCATTGCTGATGGCCGGCTGCGAGAGGCCCAGCGATTCGGCCACGGCCGACACGCGCTTCTCGGCCAGCATGCGGTCGAACACCAGCAGCAGGTTGAGGTCGATGTCCTTGAGTTGCACGGCGGACCTTTATTCAGCGCAGTGATGAGGAGGATTCACCGAATTCTATTGGTCAATCGGAAGCCCCCGCGCATCATCGCCTCCCAGAGACAGGCCGGCACCCACGCCGGCGCAAGAGAGCCCCACGATGGACCTGCACATACATCCCCTTGCCCGCACCCTCGAGGTCCGCCCCGGCGCGAACCTGCTCGAAGTGCTGCGCGAGCATCACGTGCCGGTGTCCTACAGCTGCATGTCGGGGCGCTGCGGCACCTGCCGTTGCAAGGTGGTGTCGGGCCAGGTGCTCGACGGCGGGCAGGACGCCATCCGCCCGGACGGCCAGGGCGAGCGCTATGTGCTGGCCTGCCAGAGCACCCTCACCGAAAGCTGCGCGATCGAGATCCCCGAGCCGGACGAGGTGGTCGTGCATCCTGCGCGCATCCTGAAGGCCACGGTGACAGGCATCGAAGCGCTGACCCACGACATTCGCCGGCTGCGCCTCAAGCCCAACAAGCCGCTGGAGTTTTCTCCCGGCCAGTACGCGCAGCTGCAGTTCGCCCCCGACCTCGCGCGGCCGTATTCGATGGCCGGGCTGAGCCGCGACGCGGAGCTCGAGTTCCATGTGCGCCGCGTGCCCGGCGGGCGCGTCACGGCGCACATCTTCGAGCAATTGCGCATCGGCGATCCGGTGCGCGTGAGCGGGCCGCTCGGCACGGCCTACCTGCGCACCAAACACCGCGGACCGATGCTCTGCGCGGCGGGCGGCACCGGGCTGGCGCCGATTCTTTCAATCGTGCGCGGCGCCATCGCGGCCGGGCTCACGCAGCCGATCCACCTGTACCTCGGCGTGCGTTCCGATGCCGACGTTTACGGCCTGCAGGAACTGCGGGAGCTGCAGGCGCAGCACCCGGGCCTGGACGTGCACGTGGTGGTCGTCACCGGACCGGCGAACGGAAAGCAGCGCGTGGGCCTCATCACCGACGCGATCCGCGCCGACTGGCCCGGCAGCCTCGACGGCTGGCGCGCCTACCTCTGCGGCTCGCCGCCGATGGTCGAGGCGGTGACGCAGCTGGTGCGCGGCCGTGGCCTCGCACCCGAGCAGACGCATGCCGACGCCTTCTACCTGCAAGGCACCTGAACACAACGAAGGAGACCCACGATGACCACGCAAGCCGTGTTCCCCGTCGAACTGAAATGGGAGAGCGAGCAGACCGCCCGCATTCCCTTCATGGCCTACACCGACGAGGCCTTGCACAAGAAGGAGCTGCAGCGCTTCTTCTACGAGAAACACTGGTGCTATGTCGGCCTGGAGGCCGAGATTCCGAACCCGGGCGACTTCAAGCGCACCGCCATCGGCGAGCGCTCGGTCATCATGTCGCGCGACGAGGCGGGCGAGATCCATGTGTTCGAGAACGTCTGCGCGCACCGCGGCATGCAGTTCTGCCGGGAGCGCCACGGCAACAAGAAAGAGTTCGTCTGCCCCTACCACCAGTGGAACTACACGCTCAAGGGCGACCTGCAAGGCGTGCCGTTCCGGCGCGGCGTGAAGCAGGACGGCAAGGTCAACGGCGGCATGCCCGCCGACTTCAAGACCGAGGAGAACGGCCTCACCAAGCTCAAGGTGGCTTCGCGCGGCGGCGTGGTGTTCGCTTCGTTCGACCATGCGATCGAATCGTTCGAGGACTTTCTCGGGCCCGACATCCTCCACTACTTCGACCGGCTGTTCGATGGCCGCAAGCTCAAGATCCTCGGCTACAGCCGCCAGCGCATTCCAGGCAACTGGAAGCTGATGCAGGAGAACATCAAGGACCCGTACCACCCGGGCCTGCTGCACACCTGGTTCGTGACCTTCGGCCTCTGGCGCGCCGACAACAAGTCGGAGCTGAAGATGGACGCGCGCGGCCGCCATGCCGCCATGATTTCCACGCGCGGCAGCGCCGGCAAGGCCGCGCAGGTGACGCAGGTGTCCAGCTTCAAGGAGAGCATGCAGCTCAAGGACCCGCGCTTCCTCGACATCGTGCCCGAGCCCTGGTGGGGCGGCCCGACGGCGGTGATGATGACGCTGTTCCCGAGCCTGATCCTGCAGCAGCAGGTCAACAGCGTGTCCACGCGCCACATCCAGCCCGTGGGGCACGACGCCTTCGACTTCGTCTGGACGCATTTCGGCTTCGAGGACGACACCGACGAAATGACCCAGCGCCGCCTGCGCCAGGCCAACCTGTTCGGGCCCGCGGGCTTCGTCTCGGCGGACGACGGCGAGGTCATCGAGTTCTCGCAGGAAGGCTTCGAGCAGAAGCCGTTCCACCGCACGCTTGCCGAGCTTGGCGGCCGGGAGGTCGAGAACACCGACCACATGGTGACGGAGACGCTGATTCGCGGCATGTACCGCTACTGGCGCGAGGTGATGGAGGCATGATGAAGCTCGACGCCGACACCTACCTGGAACTCTCGCGGCTCTACGCCGCCTACGCGCACGCCGTCGATTCCGGCCAATGGGGCCTGTGGCCCGGCTTCTTCACCGAGCAGTGCAGCTACCGCTTGCAGCCGCGCGAGAACCACGAACGCGGCCTGCCGCTGGCCACGCTTTCGTTCGAGAGCCGCGGCATGCTCGAAGACCGGGTCTACGGCATCCAGGAGACGCTGTTCCACGACCCGTACTACCAGCGCCACGTGGTCGGCCTGCCGCTGGTGCACGCGGTCGATGCCGACGGCACGATCCACAGCGAGGCCAACTACGCGGTGTTCCGCACCAAGCTCGACCAGCCCTCCACCGTGTTCAACGTGGGCCGCTACATCGACACCGTGGTGCCCACGCCCGAGGGCCTGAAGTTCGCGTCGCGCCTGTGCGTGTTCGACAGCGAGATGATCCCGAACTCCATCATCTATCCGATCTGAAACCCGAGTCAGTCATGCAGCAAAAAGAACCAGAGACACACGGCGCGCCGCTGCGCCGCTTCACCGACCCCGCCTACGTGCCGCTGTGCGCCGACCTCGCCGAGGTGCGCGAGAACATCGACCGGCTCGACCGCCAGATCGTCGCGCTGCTTGCCGAGCGCGGCCGCTACGTGAAGGACGCCGCGCGCTTCAAGCGCGACGCCTTCCAGGTCTCGGCGCCGCAGCGCCAGCAGGAGGTGATCGACAAGGTGAAGGCGCTGGCCGAAGAGAAGGGCGCCTATCCGGAGGTGGTCGAGGCCGCCTACCGCGCGCTCATCGCGGGCTTCATCGCGCGAGAGCAGCAGGACCACCTGGGCATGGTGCCGGTGGAGGCCAGGGCATGAAGCAAGCCCGGCTCGGCATCGCCTTCACGGCACTGGCAATGGCTGCGGCCGCCCACGCACAGGGCTGGCCGCAGCGGCCGATTCGCATCGTGGTGCCGTTCGCGGCCGGCTCGTCGCCCGACATCCTCGCGCGCATCGTCAACGACAAGCTGGCCGCGCGCATCGGCCAGCCGCTGATCGTCGACAACAAGCCCGGCGCGGGCGGCAACACCGGCACCGACCAGGCCTCCAAGGCGCAGCCCGACGGCTACACCTTCCTGCTGTCGGTGAACGCGCCGCTGGTCTACAACACCGTCCTCTACAAGAACCTGCCGTACGACCCGTTCAAGGACCTGGTGCCGGTGTCTCTCGCGGCCACCACGCCCAACGTGTGCGCGGTGTCGAATTCGATGAACGTCGATTCGGTCAAGGGCTGGCTCGACGCGATGAAGCGCAACCCGGGCAAGTTCAATTTCGCGTCGACCGGCAACGGCTCGATCTCGCACCTGGGCGTGGAACTCGTCAAGCTCAAGACGAATTCGTTCGCGGTGCACATTCCATACGCTTCGTCGGGCCAGGCGGTCACGGCCATCATCCAGGGCGACGCGCAGTTCGCCTGCCTGCCGCCGGTCTCGGTGATGCCGCAGGCCAAGGCCGGGCGGCTGAAGGCGCTGGCCGTTACCTCGGCCGAGCGCTCGGCGCTGCTGGCGGAACTGCCGACGCTTCGCGAGTCGGGCCTGCCCGACATCCAGGCGGTGCCGTGGTTTGCCTACATGGCACCCAAGGGCACGCCGAACGACGTGGTGCAGCGCATGAGCCGCGAGATAGCCGCGGTGCTGAAGGAGCCAGAGACGCTCAAGCGCCTGCAGACCGCGTACTTCGACCCCGTGGGCAGCACGCCCGAGGCGCTGAACAAGTTCATGACGGAGGAGCTGCGCCGCTGGAAACCCGTGATCGAGCGCGCCGGCCTGAAGCCCGACAACTGACCACTCCACCGAGCAAGGACACAAAAATGAGCACGATGACCTGGGTCGACGCCGCGGCGGTCGACGACGTTCCCTCCGACGACGTGGTGGGCATCGAGGTGCAGGGGCGCGACATCGCGCTGTACGGCACCGAAGATGGCATCCACGCCACCGACAACATCTGCACCCACGGCCATGCGCGGCTGTGCGACGGCTTTCTCGAAGGCCATGAGATCGAATGCCCGCTGCACCAGGGCCGCTTCGACGTGCGCACCGGCAAGGCGATGTGCGCGCCGCTGACCGAAGACCTGCGCAGCTATCCGGTGAAGATCGAGGGCGGCCGCGTCTTTCTCTCGTTCGACCAGTGAAGGCAGCCGCTTCGGGCCATCTGTTGCGGCTCGAAGCGGATCGATCTGTATCTGTTTTCCCGCAGGACGGCTGGCGACAATGAGGCTCTTTTTCATGGAACCGATATGACAGCGCAGAGCCGAGACCAGATCGCCGACCAGATTGCAGCCGAACTGGGCCACAGCTTCGACGGCGACATCATTGCCGGCGGCCACTACGTGCCGATCGTGCGCGACGGGCGCACGGTCTACCTCAGCGGGCAGGTTCCGCGTGTGGGCACCACGGTGGTGGTCACGGGCCGCGTCGGCGATGCGGTCACGCTCGACAAGGCCCGCGAGGGCGCCCAGATCTGCGCGCTGCGCAGCCTCGCGCTGCTGCGCCGTTCGCTCGGCTCGCTCGACGCGGTGGAGAAGGTGCTGCGCGTCGGCGTGTTCGTGCAGTGCACCGCCGACTTCACGCAGCAGAGCGAAGTGGCCGATGCCGCGTCCGACCTGCTGCACCGCGTGTTCGGTGACGCGGGCGTGCATGTGCGCACGGCGGTCGGTGTCTATGCGCTGCCGAAGAACGCGACCGTCGAGGTCGAGATGACCGTGGCGGCCAAGCACGACATCCGCTGACTAGCCGGCCTTCAGCGCGGCAAGGTCGCGCGCGAGCTGCGCGATCGTGAGAGGGGCGCAGCCCTCGGCGTTGTTGCTCACGGTGACGAAGGCGTTCTGCCCCGCGCGGGTGGTGCCCGCGATCACCTTGGCCAGCGCGGCGCGCGTCTCGGGGTCGGGGTCGACGATCCTGTCGAACGGGCCATAGAGTTTTTCCGCGTCTTCGTAGCCGAAGCGGCCGTGGCGGCGGTGCAGGTTCCAGCGGCACACCAGCGGCCCGGGCCACAGCGCGCGCAGCATCGGCAGTTGCTCTTCGATGGGCGGCATCTTCGCGTGCAGGCCCATGCAGAAGGTGGCGCCCACGCTGCGCAGCATGTCGGCGAAGGCGGGGGTCAGCAGCTGCGGGTCGCGCACCTCGACGGCGATCACCGCGTCGGGCGCGGTCTGCTTCAGGTCGGGCAGCGCGCCGAGCATGTCGGCAATGCGAGCCAGCAGCGCCGGCTGGTCGGCCAGCAGGTGGCCGGGGATCGGGCTCAGCTGGAACACCAGCACGCCGATGCGATGGCCCAGCCCTTCGAGCGCGGGCAGCACGAACTCCTGCCGCGCGATCTCGCTGCTGAGGAACACCGGGTTGGCCTGCATGCCGCGGCCGCTTTCGTCGCGCACGGTGGCGTCGGTCACCAGGCTGGGCGCCTTCACCATGAAGCGGAAGTCGTCAGGCACCATGGCCGCGTAGCGCGCGTACTGGCTGGCGGTGAGGGCGCGATAGAAGTTGCGGTCCAGGCTCACGGTGCGGAACAGCGGATGCTGCGCGAGCGCGGAAAGTCCGTTCTTCGACAGCACCGACTCGGCGTATTCGCCGTTCCACACGAGGCCGGCCCAGCCGGGGTAGCTCCACGACGACGTTCCGAGCCGCAGGTTGGGCGGCAGCGCCGCGGCGAGTTCGACGAGCGCCGGGTCCGTCGGCGCGGGCTCGACCGTGCCGGTGCGCGGCTTTTTTCCGGCGGCCGGTTCGGGAGGCGGCGGGGCCACCTGCACCTCCTGTGCGGGCGGCAGATCGGGGAAAAGGGAGTCCTGTACTTCAGCCATGTCTGGGGCGGCATTCTCGGCCAACACGGGGGCGGCCCGCGGCGCCGGGCACAATCCGCGCCATGAAACAGTGGTTGCGTGCGCAAGGTGGATGGTGGCTGGCATGGGTGGTGCTCACCGTGGCCGGCGCCGTCTGGATCGCGCGCGCAGAACTGGCGCAGATGCACCAGGACTTCGAGACCGACGTGCGCATCGCGCACCGGCTCATGAGCCAGCAGATGGTGCAGTACGACGCCGTGCTGGCCACACTGGCGCTGCTGGAGCCCAGCACCGGCGCCGACCATCCAGAGCAGCGCCTGCCGTCGGTGTATTCGTCGATCCTGCGGGTGCAGCGCCGCGAGCGCGACGAGCCCTGGCCGGACGCCGGTCCGGCGGCGAGCGCCACACCCGCCGCGCTGGCCGCCGCCGAGGCCCGCTCGCGCAGCCAGCATCGCGCCGACCTCGCGTCGCTGGACCTGGCGCACGGCCGCTATGTGCTGGTGATCGGCGCCACGCCGTTCAGCTACGCGCTCGACATCGACCTGGCCGGCTCGGTGCCCTGGCGCGACTGGCCCATGAACCCGCAGGTCAGCCCGGTGCGGCTGAGCCTGCAGCGTGACGGCCAGCAACTGGTGCTGCAGCCCGGCCGGCCCACCGCGGGCGGCTGGCGCTTCGGCCTGACCAAGCCGCTGGCGTCGCCGAGCCAGCCCTTCGACCTCGTGGCCGAGCGGCAGGTGGGCTGGGGCGAGCTCCCGTGGCGCGGCATCGGCGCCTGGGCCGTCGCGACGGCGCTGCTGCTGGCCGGACTGTGGATGGCGCAGCGCCAGCGCATCGCGCGGCGCCGGGCCGAAGAGCTGCTGCGGCTCGGGCAGGTCGCGCGGCTCAACGCGCTGGGCGAGCTGTCGGCCGGGCTGGCGCATGAACTCAACCAGCCGCTGACGGCGGTGCTGGCCAACGCGCAGGCCGCGCGCCGCCTGCTGGACGACGAGCCGCCGGACCTGGCCACCGCGCGCGACGCGATGGGCCAGGCGGTCGAGCAGGCGCGCCGCGCGGCGGGCGTCGTCGGGCGCCTGCGGCGGGTGATCGAGCTGCCCGAGGCTGCGGGAGACGCCCGGCCGCTGGTGCTGCAGGAGGTGGTGCGCAGTGCCATGCACCTGCTCGCGCCGGAGTTCGGCCGGCGCGGCATCGTCGCGCAGTTCGACCCCACGGCGCAGGCGCCGGTGCGGGTGCAGGCCGAAGCCGTGGCGCTGGAGCAGATCGTGCACAACCTGCTAATGAACGCATTGCAGGCGCTCGAGCTGGTGCCCGCCGGTGACCGGCGCCTGGCCATCGCGGTGGGGCGCAACGGCGCGGAGGGCGTGCTGACCGTCACCGACAACGGGCGCGGGATCGCGCCCGATGCCTTGCCGCGCCTTTTCGAGCCCTTCTTCAGCACGCGCGAAGGCGGGCTGGGCCTCGGCCTGAGCCTGAGCGAAACGCTGGCCAGCGGCATGGGCGGCAGCCTGAGCGCGGCCAATGCGTCGCCGCGCGGCGCGCGCTTCACGCTGTTGCTGCCGCTGGTCGCGCCGCCTGCGGAGCGCGCGCCATGAACGCGCCGGCAATCCACCAGCCGCAGTCGCCGCTGATCCACCTGATCGACGACGACGAGGCGGTGCGCGACGGCCTGTCGCTGCTGATCGGCACGGTCGGCCTGCGCGTGCAGGGCTGGGCCGACCCGGCGGCTTTCATCGACGGCTTCGACCGCGCGAGCGTCGGCGCCATCGTGCTCGACGTGCGCATGCCGGGCATCAGCGGGCTCACGGTGCTCGACCGACTGATGGCGCAGGGCGTGGACCAGCCCGTCATCATGCTGACCGGCCACGGCACGGTCGAGATGTGCCGGCGTGCCTTCAAGGCCGGCGCGGCCGAGTTCCTCGAGAAGCCGGTGGACGACGAGCAATTGCTCGAGGCACTGCAGCAGGCGGTGCGCCAGCATGTGCGTTCGCGCGAGCGCTCGCAGGCCGACAACGCCGCGCGTGAACGGGTGGCGCAACTGTCGGAGCGCGAGCGCGAGGTGCTGGCCTTCATCGTGCAGGGGCTCACCAACAAGGAGATCGCGCGCACGCTCGCGCTGTCGCCGCGCACGGTCGAGACGCATCGCGCCAACCTGTTCGCCAAGCTCGACTGCGATTCGCTCGCGCAATTGATCCGCCGCTACGCGCTGCTGGTCGACGGCGGCGCTCCGTAGTTCTACGGAGCACCGCGCGTAGCCGTACGAATGGCCGCGCAGGCCGGTGTTTTCTACAGTGGCGCAGCCGTCGGCAAGGGCCGGCGCAAACACCATCCACTGGAGAAAACGAACAATGCAATCCATCCTTCGCCTCGGCAGCCTCGCCGTCCTGCTCGCTGCTTCGGTCGCCCAGGCCCAGACACCGGCACCGGCCGTTCGCACCGAAAAGAACATGTCGCTCGCGCTGGCCAACCAGCTCGCGGCCGAAGCCGTGGCCGCCTGCGCCGCCAACGGCTACAACGTCGCCGCCACCGTGGTCGACCGCGCTGGCACCGTGCGTGCGGTGCAGCGAGCCGACAACGCCGGCCCTCACACGCTGGCATCGAGCGAGCGCAAGGCCTGGACTTCGGCCTCGGCCAAGAGCCCGACGCAGGCCATGATGGAAGGTTCGCAGAAGAACCCCGGCGGCGCCAACCTGGTGTACCTGCCGGGCATCCTGCTGCTGGGCGGCGGCGTGCCGGTGAAGTCGGGCAACGAAGTGATCGGCGCCGTGGGCGTGGGCGGCGCGCCTGGCGGCCACCTCGACGAGCAATGCGCCAACGCGGCCATCGAGAAGGTCAAGGGCCTGCTCTGATGATGGCGGCGCGGGGTATTTGGTCGGGCGTGCTGGCGGTCGCGCTCGGGTTGTGCGTGCCGTTGGGCGCGCTCGCCCAGGTGCCGCCGCTGGCGGCCGAGGTGCTGGCGTACGACGGGCTGCACCAGGCCGCCTGGCAGGGCGACCTGCCGAAGCTCAAGGCGCTGATCGCCTCGGGCGCGAATCCCGATGCCCGCGACACACGCGGGCGCACGCCGCTGCAGGTCGCCACGCATGCGCGGCAGCGCGAGGCGATCAAGCTGCTGGCCAAGGCGGGCGCGAACCTCGATCTGCTCGAGGACGACCGCTACGACGCAGTCACCATCGCCGCGGTGGCCGACGACAGCGCCACGCTTTCGCTGCTGCTGTCGCTCGGCGCCAAGGCCGGACAGGTCACGAGCCGCTACGACGGCACGGCGCTGATCGCCGCCGCGCACCTGGGGCATGACGAAGTCGTGCGCCGGCTGATCGCGGCCGGGGCTCCTCTGGACCATGTCAACAACCTGCACTGGACGGCGGTGATCGAATCGATCGTGCTCGGCGACGGCGGTCCGCGCCACCAGCGCACGCTGGCCGCGCTGATCGACGGGGGCGCCAACCTGGCGCTTGCCGACCGGCAGGGCAACACGCCGCTGCAGCTTGCAAAGGCGCGGGGCTACACCGCGATGGTCAAGCTGCTGGAGAGCGCACGCACGAGATAGGCGGCTCGGGGACAATCGGGCCTCGCCACGAGGAACCCGCCCCATGTACATGCCTCCGCAGTTCAATGCCAAGGACCCGGCCATCGCGCTGGACTTGATGCGCTCGCATCCGTTCGCGAGCCTGATCTCCAACGACGACGACGGCCTGCCGTTCGTCACGCACCTGCCGCTGGTAGCCGAGCCGCGAGGGGCCGGCGAACTGGTGCTGCTGGGCCATTGCGCCAAGCCCAACCCGCACTGGCGCTATCTGCAGGCACGGCCCAAGGCCGTCGCCACCTTCCTCGGGCCGCATGCGTACCTTTCGCCGTCGGTGTATCCCGACCTGGCGCGCGTGCCCACCTGGAACTACCTGAGCGTGCACTGCACGGTCGAGGCCACGCTCATCGAAGACGCGGCCGCCAAGGACGCGCTGCTCAAGAAGCTCATCGGCGACCATGAGCCGGCGTATGCGCAGCAGTGGCGCGACCTGGGCGAGGAGTTCCAGCTCAAGATGCTCGCCGGCATCGTCGGTTTCGAGCTGCGCGTGACGTCGCTTCAATGCAAGGTCAAGCTCAACCAGCATCGCCGTGAATCGCACGCCGCCATGCACGCGATGTACAGCGCCGGCACGCCGGACGAACAAGCCCTGGCCACCTGGATGGACCGCCTGGGCCTGGCTTCGGAGGCGCCCGTGGCGGAGGGACGCTGACATGCGCGGACTCGGGTTGATCGGCCTGTTGCTGGCGCTGCTGGTCGTCGGGCTGGTCGCGAAGAAGCAGATGGCCAGCAGCGTCGTTCCCGTGGTGCCTTCGGTGCCCGGTGTTGCCGCGGCCCCGGCCGGCGAGCCGGCGGGCAATGTGCGCGAGCAGTCGCAGCGCGTGCAGCAGCAGGTCAAGGACGCTCTCGAAGCGGCGAGCAAGCCGCGCCCAATGCCGGATGACAACTGAATCGACCTCGCTTCCACCGCCGACGGACGACGCGCACTGGATGGCGCTCGCCCTGGCCCAGGCACGCCTGGCAGCCGAAGCGGGCGAGGTGCCCGTCGGCGCGGTGCTGGTGCGCAACGGCCAGCTGATCGCGACGGGCCGCAACACACCGGTCGCGCAGCACGACCCGAGCGCGCATGCGGAGATCAACGCGCTGCGCGCCGGCGCCGCTGCGCTCGGCAACTACCGGCTCGATGGCTGCGAGCTGTTCGTCACGCTCGAGCCTTGCGCGATGTGCGCGGGCGCGATGCTGCATTCGCGGCTGGCGCGCGTGGTGTTCGGTGCGACCGACCCCAAGACCGGCGCGGCCGGCTCCGTGGTCGACCTGTTCGCGCAGCCGCGCCTGAACCATCGCACGCAGGTGAGCGGCGGAGTGCTTGCCGACGAATGCGCCGCCGTGCTCCAGGCTTTCTTCCAGCAGCGTCGCAGTGCGGCGCGCGAGCAGGCAGAGCCCTTGCGCGACGACGCACTGCGCACGCCGGCGGACCGCTTCGCAGCGCTGCCCGACTACGCCTTTGCGCCGCATTACGTCCAGGACCTGCCTGCCCAGCGTGGCTGGCGCATGCATTGGATCGATGAGCGCGGCGAGGGTGGCGAAGGCGAGGTCGCATGCTGCCTCTGCCTGCACGGCCCCGGCGAGTGGGGCTACTTTTTCCGGCACCTCGTCGGCCAGCCCGGGTTGCGCACCCTGGTGCCCGACCTCATCGGCTTCGGCAAGAGCGACAAGCCCAAGCGCGAGGCGGCGCACCAGCTCGAATGGCACCGCGACGTGCTGCTCGAGTGGCTGGCGCGGGTGCAGACCGTTTCGGCACCGGTGCTGGTGCACAGTGCGGCGGCGAGCGAACTTGCTGCGCTGCTGCACGCGGCGGCGCCCGGGCGCTTTGCCGCCTTGCTCGTCGCGCCCGAGGGCCATGAGCGCATCAAGGACGCCTGGCGCGCGCCTTTTCCCGACCGGGGCTACGAGGCCGCGCTGCGCGCGTTGGGCCCGGTCGCAGCTTCCTCCGGGCCGACTGTCGCGCAGGCTCGCACCTTCGTGCAGCAGGTGCGAAACGCAATGGGATACTCGAACTCGTGACCAAACACATCTACATCTATTCCCCCTCCAGCGCGATCCGCGACAAGGCGGCTTTCCGGCGCGGCGTGAAGCGCCTCAAGGCGCTGGGCCACGAAGTCGAAATCGACGAGGCGGCGCTCTCTGTGCACCAGCGTTTTGCCGGCGACGACGTCACGCGGCTCGCCGCGATCTCGCGCGCGGCGGCCAGCGGTGCCGACGTGGCGCTCATCTCGCGCGGCGGCTACGGCCTGACCCGCATCCTCGATTCGCTGCCGTACAAGGCCCTGGCAAAGGCTGTCGAGAAGGGCACCGAGTTCGTGGGCTGCAGCGACTTCACCGCGCTGCAGAACGCGTTGTTCGCAAAGACCGGCGCCACCACCTGGTCGGGCCCGGCGGTAGGCGAAGACTTCGGTGCCGAAGGCGGCCCCGACGACATCATGGAAGCCTGCTTCGACGACCTCGTGAGCGGGCAGGGCGAAGGCACCGGCTGGCGCATGCCGGCGCGCGATGTGGACTTGAAGTTCAAGCCCGTGCAAGACGCGGTGCTGTGGGGCGGCAACCTCTGCGTGCTGGCCAGCCTGCTCGGCACGCCGTACTTCCCGGTGGTGGAAAAGGGCGTGTTGTTCATCGAGGACACCAACGAGCATCCGTACCGTGTGGAACGCATGCTCGACCAGTTGAAGATGGCCGGCGTGCTGGCGCGCCAGCGTGCCGTCGTGTTCGGTCAATTCACCGGCACGCGCAAGGTGCCGGGCTACGACCGCGGCTTCGGCATGAACACGGTGATCGACCGGCTGCGCGCGTCGCTGAAGGTTCCGGTGCTCTCGGGCCTGCCGTTCGGGCATGTGCCCACGAAGGTGCTGCTGCCCGTGGGGGCCAAGGTGTCGATGGCGGCGGAAGGGCGCGATGTCTTTCTGGTCTGGGGCCATCGGCACCCGTCCGGCAATGAAGGCCATCACGGGCACGACCACCATCATCACGCCCACTGAAGCGGCCGGCCGGGGAGGCCGTCGCGCGGCTTCAGCCGTTGTCGGTGAAGCGCTGGTGCGTGCGGGGAGCCATCGAGCCGGGCAGGCCGCCCTTGAACATGCTGTTGATGGCTTTCATCTGGCGGCGTGCGGCGGTTTCGCCGTCGATGGCGCTCAGCGCGATCATCACGTCCTGGCGCAGATACCAGAGGGCTTCGACATCGACGGCGAAGCGAACGCGCTGGCTGACTCGCTGTATGGAGTGACCGCCGTGGCCCTGGAGAATCGACAGCATCGCGGTACGGATGCGCCCCAATTGGTTCTCCGCCACCTGGCGGGACCCGAGGCCGGGTACGTTCAGCAGACGAAGAATGCGGCGGAAAAGCATGGGACGAAAAGCGTATTGCCGAAAGCCAGAACGGTCGCTACCTTAAGCCTCAGTTCTCGGTTGCACAAGATCCGGAACAGTGTTTCTTGTCTTGAAACAACACGCTTTGCCTACGATTTCAAACAGCAATTAAATTTTGTTTTCTAAAGTAGTACATCTGGTTGTGATCAATTTGTGAATCCGTCGTCCTGTTACCCGCGTATACAACTCCGTCGACATCGAAGTTGTGCAGATCGTTTCCTTGACCAGGCGCGTGCCAGGGAAAACTGCTTGCGGAGGAACATGAGGGGCGCCGACCATCATTAACCAGAGATCGCAATTCGAGAACCACAACAATATGGGTGTCAATTCCACAGTCGTATTCGCGGACTTGACGGGGAGCACCAGGGTCTTCGAGGCCATGGGCAATGCAAGAGCCACCGAAACCGTGACGCGACTTACCCAATGGATCGGCAATGTCTGCCAGGCCCATGGCGGGCGGGTCGTCAAGTCGCTGGGAGACGGCGTGTTTGCCATCTTCTCCAGTGGCTCGGCCGCCACGAACGCGGTCATCGAATTGCAGCGCTATCACCAGAAGCGCCTGCTGGTCTGGCCCGCGCCGTTGCGCATGGCCCTGCAGATCGGCGTGGCCAGCGGCGATGTGGTCGAGGTCGAGGGCGATTGCTATGGCGACGCCGTCAACCTGGCGTCGCGGCTCAGCGACCTTGCCGGCCCCGGCCAGATCTGGGTGACCGATGCCGTGATCTCGCAGCTGCGCGATGGCGGCGTGCAGCACCGCGACCTCGGGCTCATCAACATTCGCGGGCGCAGCGAGATGTCGGTGGTGCACCGCATCGACTGGCAGGAGGAAGTGACGTCTTTCCTGACCGTGCCCGCAGCGCTGGCGCCCGCGCGCATGCCCGATTCATCGTTCGGCCAGATCGAACTGGCCTGGCTCGACGTGCGCTCCATGTTCAGCCTGGAGCAGTTGCCGATCCATCTCGGCCGCGTGGACGACGCGCAGTTCGTGGTGAACGACCCACGCGTGTCGCGGCTGCATGCGCGCATCGAGGTGCGGCAGGGCAGTTGCGTGCTGATCGACGTCAGCACCTACGGCACCTGGGTGCGTTTTCATGGCAACGGCGGCCCCAGCACCGAAATCGCCCTGCGGCGCGAGGAATGCCTGTTGCACGGCAGCGGGGAAATCGGCCTTGGCGCGCCGCTGAGCGACTTCAGCGCCCCGACCATTTCCTTCAACACGACTGGCGGCGACGTGATGCTGACGCGCCGGGAAATCGCGCGTCGGTGACGTTTGGCAACCATCTGTCGGCGCGCCGGGTGCACCGCGCGCGTGCAAGATGCGTTGCGTATGGACCCGGGCGCTGTCCGCCCCGGTCCTTTCTGGCTCTGGAGCCGCAATGAACACCAAAAATCATTCTTCCGTTTTCAAATGGGCCGCCTTCGGCGCCATCGCGGCCGCCGCGCTGCTCGCCGTGGGGTCCGCCAGTGCGCGCACGAGCTGGTCGGTACAGATCGGAACCCCGGGCTATGTGGAGACCTATCCGGCGGCGCCTGCCTACTACCCGCCGGCACCGGTCTATTCGTATCCGGCCCCCATCTACTACGCACCGCCGCCGCCGGTCTATTACCGTCCTCCGCCGCCCGTGTACTACCGTCCGGCCCCGGTCTACGTGCCGCCGGCGGGCCGGGTCTACTACGGCCCGGGCTATCCGTACCGTCCGCCGAACGGCGAATACTACGAAGAACGCGACTGACGGCTTTCCTTACTCCCGAACCCATGGCATGCCTTCTGGCATGCCATTTTTGTTTCTGCAGGTGACGAAAAAGTCACAAAAAGTCACATTCTTGGGTTTTGCTCCCTTGCGCCCGCACGGCCGTACCCCGGAATTCCGCAAGGCATGCCGCTTGCCTTGAGCGCTCCAACGGCACGGAAATGCCGAAGGAGCGAGGACCATGGCGGAACAGATCGAGGTGGCTCGGGTCGAGGCACCCATGCCCCAGGAGGCGGCGGCAAGAGGAACCGAAGAAGAACGGCCAGGCGGCGCCGGACGCCCCCTGAAAGCGCTGGCCGGCTTTTCCATTTCGGCGGCGCTGGCTGCGTGCGGCGGAGGAGGGGGCGGCGGTGGTGGCGGAAGCAGCCTCCCGTTCGTCGGTATCGGCGACGGGGCGCCAGGTGCCGCTCCTGACGCGGCGGCGGACACCGGCCCCTATCACTACCCCCAGGCCAAGACCGACGAAGAAGCGGCGCGCTTCCTTCTGCAGGCGCAGTTCTCGGCCTCCGACGCGGAAATTGCCGATGTGCGCGCCAAGGGCTATCTTCCCTGGCTCAGCGAGCGCTTCGGCGCGGCGCGTGCGCCAACCGCCTGGGACTGGACCAATGGCAGGCCCTACGGCAGCGTCGACATCGAACCGATGATCTGGCGCGAGCTGATGGTCTCCCCGGACCCGGTTCGCAAGCGCATGGCACTGGCGCTCAGCGAGATCTTCGTGGTCTCGGCCAACGAGATCGGCTCCAGCTGGCCCGTCCACATGATGGCCCAGTACTGGGACGTGCTGGTCGCAGGCGTCACCGGCAACTTCCGCCAGCTGCTGGAAGACGTCACGCTGAACCCCGCGATGGGCTTCTACCTGAACACGCGCGACAACCGCAAGGAAGACGCGTCCGGCCGCCAGCCCGACGAGAACTACGCGCGCGAGGTCATGCAGCTCATGACCATCGGCCTGTACCAGCTCAACGGCGACGGCACGCTCAAGACCGGCGCCGACGGCCAGCCGATCGAGACCTACGTGCAGGACGACGTGTCGAACCTCGCGCGCGTCTTCACCGGCTACGACCTCGACATCAAGCCCGCCGAGCGCAACAGCTTCACCACGCCGGGCGGCGGCGTCATCGAGGCCAATGCCTGGACCACGCGTCCGATGGCCTTCACATCCGCGAAGCACTCGATGCTGGAGGCCCGCTTCCTCGGCGCCACGGTTCCCGCCGGCACGCCCGGCCCGGCGGCGCTGAAGACCGCGCTCGACACGCTCTTCAACCACCCGAACGTCGCCCCCTTCATCGGCAGGCAGTTGATCCAGCGGCTGGTGACGAGCAACCCCAGCCCGGCCTACGTCAAGCGCGTGGCCGACACGTTCGCGAATAACGGCGCTGGCGTGCGCGGCGACATGAAGAGCGTGTTTGCCGCCGTGCTGCTGGACGACGAGGCGCGTGAACCCGCGGGCCTGGCCAACCCCAACTTCGGCCGCCTGCGCGAGCCCATGCTGCGGCTCGTGCAATGGGGCCGCACTTTCGGCATCGGCTCGTCCAAGGACAGCTGGAAGATCGACAACACCTCCGATCCGAGCCGGTCCCTGGGCCAGAGCCCGCTGCGTTCGCCCTCGGTTTTCAACTTCTTCCGGCCGGGCTACGTGCCGCCGGCAACGGCCATCGCCAGCAACAAGATGGTCGCGCCAGAGTTCCAGCTGGTCAACGAGACCAGCGTTGGCGGCTACCTCAACTTCATGCAGGACAAGCTGCTCAACGGCTTCGACGGCAAGGACGTGACGGCCAGCTACGCGGCCGAGAAGGCGCTGAGCGCCGACCCCGCCGCGCTGGTGCGCCGGCTCAACCTGCTGCTCGCAGGCAACCAGCTGTCGGCCGGCACGGTGGCGCTCATCACCGATGCGCTCTCCAAGGCACCGCTCGTGAACCCCGGCACCGACGCCGCGCGGCTCAACCTCATCTGCGCCGGCGTACTGCTGGTGATGGGCTCGCCCGAATACCTCGTCCAGAAATGAAGCACACGGGAGCGATCCGCACATGTACCTGATCAATCCAGCCGAGCACACGCGCCGCGCCTTCCTGCGCCGCGCGGGCCACCTCGCGATGGCCGGCACCGCGATGCCGTTCGCGATCAATCTCGCGGCGATGGGCGAGGCCGCCGCCCAGGGCGCGCCCGGCGATGACTACAAGGCACTGGTCTGCATCTTCCTGTTCGGCGGCAACGATTACGCCAACACCCTCGTCGCCTATGACGACGCCAGCTATGCCAGGTACAGCAGCATTCGTGGCGCCATCGCACTGCCTTCGGACGCTGCGCTCGCGCTCACCGAGCTCAAGCCGACGACCTCGCTTGCCGGTGGCCGCAAGTACGCGCTGAACCCGAAGATGAGCGGCCTGGCCACGCTGTTCGACCAGGGCCGGATGGCGGTGCAGCTCAACGTCGGACCGCTCATCAAGCCGCTCACGCGCGCGCAGTTCAACAGCGGCAACCGCAAGGACTTCCCGATCCCGCCCAAGCTGTTCTCGCACAACGACCAGCAGTCGGTGTGGCAGTCGTCGTCCCCCGAAGGCTCCACCATCGGATGGGGCGGCAACATCGGCGACCTCGCGCTTTCGCAGAACGCGACGGGGTCGCTGTTCACCTGCATCTCGGTGTCGGGCAACACCGTGTTCCTGTCGGGCGACGAGGCGCAGCAATACCAGGTCGGCACGGGCGGTGCGGTGCGCATCGCCAGCGTGAGCAGTGCCAGCGGCAGCGTCTACGGGTCCACGGCGGTCAAGGCGGCCATGCAGCAGATCGCGCAGCAGGCGCGCGGCCATACGCTGGAGAACGAATACAACAAGGTCACGAAACGCGCCACCGACGCCGAAGGCAAGATCACCGGCGCCATCCAGATGAACGACCTGGCCGGCTTTCCGAATACCAACCTGGCGGACCAGCTCAAGATGGTCGCGCGCCTGATACGCGGGCGCACGGCCCTGGGCGTGAAGCGCCAGGTGTTCTTCGTGTCGATGGGCGGCTTCGACCTGCACGACGACATCGACACCAAGCAGGGCCCGCTGATGGAGCGGCTTTCCGGCGCCATGGCCGCGTTCCAGGCGCAGATGGATGCATGGAGCCTGTCGGAGAACGTGACGGCCTTCACCGCCTCGGACTTCGGCCGCACGCTGTCGAGCAACGGCAACGGTTCCGACCACGGCTGGGGCAGCCACCATTTCGTGATGGGCGGCGCCGTGAAAGGCAAGGCCCTGTACGGCACGCCGCCGCCGGTGAGCGTGGGCAACAGCTCCGCCGACGAAGACCAGTGGCACGTCGGCCAGGGCCGTTTGCTGCCGACCACCTCGGTGGACCAGTACGCCGCCACGCTGGCGCGCTGGTTCGGCGTGCCGGATGCGGACCTGAACGCCATCCTGCCCAACCTCAGGAACTTCGGCCTGACGGCGCCGAGCGGCATCGCCTATCCGCGCGACATCGGGTTCATGAAATGACCGGACTCATCGGAATGGAAGGCGGGGCCACCATCAGCTTCGCGCCGGAGCTGCCCAGCCCGCCGCAACCGCCGCGCGTGCGCACCATCGATTCGACGTCGATGCCTCTGTACCCCTTCACCAGCGTCGATGCCGCCATTGCGGCGGTGGAAGCGCTCGACGGCGAACTCGAGAAGTTCGAACTCGCGGTGGCCGACAGCCTGCAGGACTACCTCGGCGTGCAGATGGCGCAGATCACCGACAGCGCGCTGGCCCGCGGCTGGGAGCCGGTCAGCTTCTTGCAGAAGGAGGGCTTCCGCCTGTATCGCTACGAGGCCATGCGCAGCTACACGAGGCGCGGCAAGCGGCGCTGAACGGTGCTCAGCCGGGCGGCTGTGCCAGGATCCGGTCCAGCTTGTCGATGTCGATAGGCTTTTGCAGGTGGTGGTCGAACAGGCCCTTGGCCGACTGGCCGCCGCTGTCGTTGGCCGAGAAACCCGAGATCGCCACCAGCAGCTTCGGCGCGCCGGCGGCCGCATTGGCACGCAACTGGCGCGCCACCTCGGTGCCGGGGAAGTCGGGCAGCGTGAGGTCGATCAGCGCGGCATCGAAGCTCTCGGCGGCGGCCGCGTCGAGCGCCTGTCGGGCTGTGTAGGTGCAGCGCGCCGTGTGGTCCTGCAATGTCAGCAGTTCCTGCAACAGGTCGGCCGCGGCTTCGTTGTCGTCGACGATCAGCACATTCACAGCTTTGTTTCTTTCCGGGTTTTCAAGGTCATCAGTATCGCGGGCGCCCGCGCGCGTGGGGGTAGGAGCATGCCTACGTCGCTTGCGGGGCGGCGCTGGCGGCCTCGGGGATCTGCAGCGGCAGTTCGACCACGAAGGTCGAGCCTTCGCCGGGCGCGCTCTCCACGCCGATGCGCCCGGCATGCAGGCACACGATCTTGCGCGTGATGTACAGCCCCAGGCCCAGCCCCGCCGCATGCCGGCGGCTGTCGTCGGTGCGTTCGAACTGCTCGAAGATGCGGGCGTGGTCCTCCGGCGCGATGCCGATGCCCTGGTCGCGCACCGCCACGCGGGCGCTGTCGCCTTCGAGACTCACGGTCATCTCCACCGGCTTGCCGCCGCCGTAGCGCAGCGCGTTGGTCAGCAGGTTGGTCAGCACCTGTTCGATGCGGAATTCGTCCCACACGCCGCGCAGTTCGGGCGGTGCGTGCAGCGTGATGACCGAGCCGGCGGCCTCGGCCTGCTGGCGCAGGTTCTCGACCACCGCGCGGGAGAGCGCGCTCAGGTCCACCGGCTTGGTCTGGATGGAAAGGGCGTCGCGCCGCATGCGCGTCACGTCGAGCATGTCGTCGATCAGCCGCACCATGTTGCGGATCTGCCGCTGGTCGCGCTCGATCATCGCCGGCAGCCTGTCGGGCGCGAAGTTGGCGAGGTTGCCCTTCGACAGATGCAGCTGGCGCAGCTGGGCCTCGAGGTAGAGCGTGTTCAGCGGCGTGCGCAGCTCGTGCGACACCATCGACATGAAGTCGTCGCGCATGCGCACCGCGCGCTCCAGCTCGCGCTGGGTGTGCTGCAACTGCTGCACCAGCTCTTCCTGCTTGTGGTGGGCGGCCGCGAGCTGGTCCATCTCGTGGCGCAGCGCCTTGCGGTGGCGGTGCAGGTCGACGAACACGTTGACCTTGCTGACCACCGCGTGCGGGTCCAGCGGCTTGTGCAGGAAGTCGACCGCGCCGCTTTCGTAGCCCTGGAAGGCGTAGTTCAGCTCGCGCCCCGCGGCGCTCACGAAGATGATGGGAATGTGCCGCGTGCGCTCGGTCCCGCGCATCAGCTCGGCCAGCTCGAAGCCGTTCATGCCGGGCATCTGCACGTCGACGATGGCCAGAGCGAATTCGTGTTCCAGCAGCAGCGCCAGCGCCGCTTCGGCCGAGGCCGCGCGGTACACCACGCGCCCCGGCGCACGGATTAGCGCCTCCAGCGCCAGCAGGTTCTCCGGCAGGTCATCGACGATCAGCAGCTTGCTCTCGATGTCAATGTTCATGGGCCGACTCCAGTTGCAGAAGCAGGGCTCGCAATTCGCGCAATGGGAGCACGTAGTCGGGGGCGTGGCGCGCGATGGCGGCTTGGGGCATGGTCGGGATCTGAGCTTCTGTCGGGTCCTGTACGGCGGTCAGCCCGCCGGCCAGATGGATGCGGTGCAGCCCCTCGGCACCGTCGTAGTTGGCGCCGGTCAGCAGGAAGCCGGCGAGGGCGGGGCCGTAGGCATCGGCCGCGGATGTCATGAGCACGTCGATGGACGGCCGCGAGAACAGCACGGGCGGCTCGCAGCTCAGCGAAAAGGAGCGCTCGCGCTCGATCGACAGGTGATAGCCCGGCGGCGCGAAGTACAGGCTGCCCGCCGCGAGCGGCATCTTGTCGGCCGCCTCGCGCACCGGCATGGGCAGCCGCTGCGCGAAGATCTCCGCCAGATGGCTTTCGTGTTCCTCGGGCAGGTGCAGCACCACCGTCATCGGGAGGTGCCAGCTGGCGGGCAGGCCCTGCAGCAGGGTGTTGAGCGCGTCGATGCCGCCCGCGGAGGCGCCCAGCACCACGGCCTCCACGCGCTTGTTGGTCGAGCGAAGCCGCCTTTTCATGAGGCCTTGCGGTAGATGCGCTCGGCGCGCGCGTGTGTTTCGAAACGCTCCGAATAGCCCGAGAAGTCGATGCTTTCCTTCGAGCCCAGTCCCAGGAAGCCGCGGTGCGACAGCGACTCGTGGAACAGCCCCAGCGCCCGGTCCTGCAACTCACGGTTGAAATAGATGAGCACGTTGCGGCACGACACCAGCTGCGTTTCCGCGAACACGCTGTCGGTCGCCAGGCTGTGGTCGGCGAAGATCACGTCGGCGCACAGCGAGGGGTCGAAGCGCGCGGCCTCGTAGGCGGCGGTGTAGTAGTCGGAGAACGCGCTGCGCCCGCCCGCGCGCTGGTAGTTGGTGGTGTAGCCGCGGATCGCCTCCAGCGGAAAAATGCCCTGGCGCGCCTTCTCCAGCGAGGCCGGGTTGATGTCGGTGGCGTAGATCTGCGTGCGCTCGAGCAGGCCTTCCTCGCGCAGCAGGATGGCGAGCGAGAACACTTCCTCGCCGGTGCTGCAGCCCGCCACCCAGACCTTGACCGAGGGGTAGGTGTGCAGGATCGGCACCACGTGCTGGCGCAGCGCCAGGAAGTACGCCGGGTCGCGGAACATCTCGCTCACAGGGATGGTCAGGAACTGCAGCAGCCGGCCGAACAGCACCGGGTCGCGCAGCACGCGGTCCTGCAGCGCCGAGATGCTCGGCAGCCCGAGCTGCTCCAGCGCATGCAGCACGCGGCGCTTCTGCGAGGCCATGGTGTAGTTGCGGAAGTCGTAGCTGTACTTGAGGTAGATGGCCTCCATCAGCAGGCGCAGCTCGATCTCGGTGTCGCTCAGGGGCGGCAGCGGCGGCGCGACCGCCGTGAGCGGCGTCGCGGGAGAACCGGGGCGTGAAGTGGTCACAGGCGCTCCATTTTCGGCATCCATACCCGCAGCAGCGAGAACAACCGTTCCAGGTCCACGGGCTTGGCGAGGTAGTCGTTGGCGCCCGCGGCCAGGCACTGCTCGCGGTCGTCCTTCATGGCCTTGGCGGTGATGGCGATGACCGGCATCTTCTCGAAGCGCGGGTCGGCGCGCATGCGGCGCGTGGCTTCCAGGCCGTCCATCTCCGGCATCATCACGTCCATCAGCACCAGGTCGATCTCGCTCACCTGGTCGAGTTTTTCCAGCGCCTCGCGGCCGTTGCGGCCGATTTCCACGGCCGCGCCGCGCTGCTCGAGCGCGCTCGTCAGCGCGAAGATGTTGCGCACGTCGTCGTCCACCAGCAGGATGGTGCGGCCCTCGAAGATGCGGTCGCGTCCGCGCGCCGTCTTGAGCATGCCCTGGCGCTCGCTCGACAGTTCGGCTTCGACCTTGTGCAGGAACAGCGTCACCTCGTCGAGCAGGCGCTCGGGAGAGCGCGCGCCCTTGATGATGATCGAGCGCGAGTAGCGCTGCAGCTCGGTTTCCTCGTCGCGCGTGAGGTTGCGCCCGGTGTACACGATGACCGGCGGGAACGACACGATCTCCTCCGCCGCCATGGCCTTGAGCAGCTCGCTGCCCTGCATGTCGGGCAGCCGCAGGTCGGTGATCATGCAGTCGAAGACGCGGGTGCGCAGCAGTTCCAGCGCTTCTTCACCCGAGCCCACGGCCACGATCTCGATGTCGTCGTCCTCGATCAGGCGCATCACGCTCTCGCGCTGCAGCTCGTCGTCTTCCACCAGCAGCACCACCTTGACCTTCTGGGTGAGCTTGTCTTCCAGCCGTCCGAAGACGCGCATCAGCTCGTCGCGCGTGGTCGGCTTCAGCGCGTAGCCGATGGCGCCCATCTGCAGCGCCGCGCCCTGCGCGTTGTCGGCGGCCGAGACCACGTGGATCGGGATGTGGCGGGTGTGCGGCGAGTCCTTCAGGCGTTGCAGCAGGTCCAGGCCGGTGCTGTCGGGCAGGCGCATGTCCAGCAGGATGGCGTCGGGCACGAATTGCGTGGCCAGCTCGAAGCCGTCGGCCGCGCCGTGCGCCACCAGGCAGCGGTAGCCGAGTTCGTGCGCCAGGTCGTAGAGGATGTGCGCGAACTGCGGCTCGTCCTCGATCACCAGCACGCGGCGCACCTGGTCGCGCGGCAGCGAGCGGTCGTCCGCGAACTGCGGCGCGGGTACCGGGGAGGGCGGATGGGGCGGGAGCGGCACGGCAGGCGCGGCCGGTGCCAGGCCGACAGGGGCGTGCGCCGGCTTGGGCGTGTAGACGGCCGAAGGAGCTGCCGATGCATTGCCCTGTGCACTACCCGGTGCCTGGGGCGCCCTGGCCGGAAGCTGCAGCACGAAGGTGCTGCCCTGGCCCGGCTGGCTCTGCACTGCCAGCGTGCCGCCCAGCAGATGGGTGAGGTCGCGCGAGATCGACAGGCCCAGCCCCGTGCCGCCGTAGCGCCGGCTGGTGGTGCCGTCGGCCTGGCGGAAGGCCTCGAAGATCAGCTCGTGCTGCTGCGGGTCGATGCCGATGCCCGAGTCGGTAACCGCAAAGCTGGCGCCACCGTCCGCTGCGGCAGACACCACCAGCGCCACCTCGCCACGGTCGGTGAATTTGAGCGCGTTCGACAGCAGGTTCTTCAAGATCTGCTCCACGCGCTGGCGGTCGGTCACCAGCGAGGCTGGCGCGTCGGGCTTGATCTCGAGGCGGAAGCTCAGGTTCTTCTGCTTCGCCAGCGGGCGGAAGGTGGTTTCCAGGCTCTCGGCAAGCCGGCGCAGGGACACGTCTTCCGGCACCACTTCGAGCTTGCCGGCCTCCACCTTCGAGATGTCGAGGATGTCGTTGATCAGCACCAGCAGGTCGTTGCCCGACGAATAGATCGACTCCGCGAACTTCACCTGCTCCTGCGTCAGGTTGCCCTGCGGGTTGTCGCCCAGCAGCTTGGCCAGGATGAGCGCGCTGTTCAGCGGCGTGCGCAGCTCGTGCGACATGTTCGCCAGGAATTCCGACTTGTAGCGGCTCGCGCGCTGCAGTTCGTCGGCGCGGTCCTCCAGGTCGCGCTGCACGCGGCGCAGCGCGGTGTTGCGCTGGTCCAGCGCCTCGGTGCGCTCCGACAGCTGGCTGTTGGTCTGTTCCAGCTCGGCCTGCTGGTTCTCCAGCATGGCCTGGGAGGCACGCAGCGCACGCGACTGCTCCTCGAGTTCTTCGTTGGCGGTGCGCAGCTCTTCCTGCTGCACCTGCAGTTCCTCGTTGAGCTGCTGGGTCTCTGCCAGCACGTCCTGCAGCTGCTCGCGGTATCGCGCCGCCGCCAGCGAGGTGCCGATGTCGTCGGCCACCACGTCCAGCAGCTGGCTGCCGCGCTCGTCCAGCGGGGCCGGCAGGCCCAGTTCGACCACGCCGTTGACCATGCCGTCGCTGCCCACCGGCAGCAGCAGTACGGCCTTGGGCGTCATCTCGCCCAGGCCCGAATTGACCTTCAGGTAGTCGGCATCCACGGGCTCGATCACCATGCGGCGGCGCTCCGCCGCGGCCTGGCCCACCAGGCTCTCGGTCGGCGAGAAAACCTGCGGCGTGGCCTCGGCCGCGCTGGAGAAGCCGTAGCTCGCGGCCCGACGCAGCGGCCCATGCCGCTCGCGCACATACATGGCGCCGACCGACGTGCCCAGGTGGCGAGAGAAGAAAGCCAGGACCTTGCGGCCCATGTCCGGCGCGCTGAGCTCGCCCACCAGTTCGCCCACCAGTTCGGTCTGCGCGCCGCGCAGCCAGGCCTCATGCGACAGGCGTTCGGCGTGCGCCGACTGCTCCTTCAGCACCACGTCGTAGCTGTCGGAAAGCCGCACCAGCTGCCGTCGGCCGAAGTAGGCCACCAGCCCGGTCAGCGTCAGCGTGAACAGCAGGAACAGGCAGATCACCCACCACGCGGTGCGGTTGGCGTCGTTGTTGCGCTGGAAGCGCAGCGCCTGTTCGGTGTCGATGAAGGCGGTGAACTCGGCGCGCATGTCGTCGGTCAGCCGCTTTCCGCGGCCCAGCCGCACCTGGGCCTGGGCGTCCTCTCCGGCGCGGCGCGCGGCGATCAGGCTGCGTGCGAATTCGGTCCAGGTGGCCTGGATGGACGCGATGCGGTCGATGCGCTCGACCTGCTGGCGGTTGTCCGACACCAATTCGCGCAATGCGGCCGTGTCGGACTTCATGCGGGGCAGGGCACTCTGGTAGGGCTCGAGGAACGTCTCGTCACCGGTGATCAGGAAGCCGCGCATGCCGGTCTCCATGTCGATGCTCTGGCGCTGCAGCTCGCTGGCGGCACGGGTCACGCGGTCGGTGTGCTCGACCCAGCCGATGGTGTTGAGCAGGAACAGGATCAGCGCGACGAACACCACGGCGCCGAAGATGCCGCCGATCAGGGGAAGCTTGAGATTGCGGCTCAGCAGACGGTCGAAGTCTTCGGGGTCTATCGCGGAGGGAGTGTTCATCGGTCGCATTTGTAAGCAAAACTTGTCAAGTTTTGCCGAAAAACGACGCTGGTACTGTCGGAGAAGACCTCGTCAGGGCCATCCCATGCGATTTCATGGGGGAGCGAAGCCGTCGATTCGCCCCAGCTAGACCGGGACCAGCAACGACAGCAGCAGCCCCAGCACCGCGCAGCCACCCAGCAGCGGCAGCACCCCGACCTTGAAGCGGAATAAGGCAACGGCCGCCGCCACGGCTATTGCCGCCGACATGGCGTCGAAGTGCCCGCCGAAGCCCTGCGGCCACAGCACGTGATAGGCGAAGAAGAGTGCCAGGTTCAGGATCACGCCCACCACCGCCGCGGTGATGGCGGACAGCGGCGCGGTAAACCCCAGCTTGCCGTGCGTTGCCTCGATGGCCGGGCCGCCGGCCAGGATGAAGACGAATGAGGGCAGGAAGGTGAAGAAGGTCACCACCGTGGCGGCCAGCGCTCCCGCGAGGAAGAGCGAATCAGGCCCGAGCACCCGGTGCAGCCAACCCCCGACGAAGCCGACGAAAGCCACGACCATGATCAGCGGGCCCGGCGTGCTCTCGCCCAGGGCCAGTCCGTCGATCATCTGCGCCCCCGACAGCCAGTGATGCTGCTCGACGGCGCCCTGGTAGACATAGGGCAGCACGGCATAGGCGCCGCCGAAGGTCAGCAACGCAGCCTTGGTGAAGAACCAGCCCATCTGCGTGAGGGTCGCGTGCAGCCCCTGGGTGGCGACAAGAACCCCCATGGCCGCGAGCCACAGGCCCAGGCCGGCGCCCAGCACCTTGAACAGCCGCGGGCGCGAGAAGCGCGCGTGCGGCGGGGTGGGTGTGTCGTCGTCGATCAGCGCGGCACCGTAGCTCTGCTGGGCCGCGCCGTGCCCGCCGCCCAGCGCGAAGACACCGGGCGCCCGTTTTGCACCGAAGTAGCCGATCAGCCCGGCCGCCAGCACGATGGCCGGAAACGGCGTGCCGAACGCGAAGATCGCCACGAAGGCCGCGGCGGCGATGCCCCACATCCACCTGTTTTTCAATGCCCGGCTGCCGATGCGATGTGCCGCATGCAGCACCAGCGCGGTGATCGCCGGCTTGATGCCGTAGAAGACGCCGGCCACCGCGGGCACGTTGCCGAAGCGGAGGTAGATCCACGACAGCGCGATCAGGATGAACAGCGAAGGCAGCACGAACAGAGCGCCGGCGACGATGCCGCCGCGGGTCCTGTGCATCAGCCAGCCGATGTAGGTGGCCAGTTGCTGTGCCTCGGGGCCGGGGAGCAGCATGCAGAAGTTCAGCGCGTGCAGGAAGCGCTTCTCGCTGATCCAGCGGCGGCGCTCGACCAGCTCGGTGTGCATGATCGCGATCTGCCCGGCGGGGCCGCCGAAGCTGATGAAGCCGAGCTTGAGCCAGAAGCGCAAGGCTTCGGCAAAAGTAACGGGCTGCGGGGGCGCGGAAGGCGCCAGGGTTGCGTCGGGCAGGGCAGTGTCCACGGAATGCTCCGTCGAGGGTCTCCAGCGCTTGGACGGGACACCGTCTTGCTTTGCAGGCCGGGAGGCTGTTTTCCCGGTGCGGCATCGTAGCAGCCCCAGGAGTGGTCCTTGCTTGCGGCAGGCGATAACATCTGTATATCCATCCAGTTGTTTCGCAATGGACTCCGAATCCCCCCTTCCGGTCGCGCATACCGTCTCCGTCAAGGCCCTGTGCGCCTTCGGCGCGAAGGCGGGCGACCTCGACCTTCGCTTCGTGCCCGCGCCCAGCGCGCTCGAAGGCATGGCCGGCCACGCGCTGGTGCAGCATCGGCGCGGCGGCGACTATGAATGCGAGGTCGGGCTCGAAGCCACCTGCGGCGGCGTGCATGTGCGCGGCCGCGCCGACGGCTATGAATTCCACAAGGCAAGGGTGGAAGAGATCAAGACCTTCCGAGGCGACTTCGACGCCATCCGCGGCAACCATCGCGCGCTGCACTGGGCGCAGGCCCGCACCTACGGCTGGATGCTCTGCGAGCGGGACGGCCACGACGAGATGACCGTCGCGCTGGTCTATTTCGACATCGCTACAGGCGACGAGACCGTGCTGGAGGAGCACCACACCCGCGAGGCACTGCGCGAGCATTTCGAGCTGCTGTGCGGCCGCTATGCCGCCTGGGCCGAAAGCGAAGCCGCGCACCGCGCCGCGCTGGACGGCACGCTGGCCGCGCTTGCGTTTCCGTACGGCAGCTTCCGCGCGGGCCAGCGCGAACTGGCGGAGGCCGTCTATCGCGCCGGCGCCGGCGGGCGCTGCCTCATGGCGCAGGCGCCCACCGGCATCGGCAAGACGCTGGCCACCATCTTCCCGCTGCTGAAAGCGCGTGCCGCCCGCAGGATCGACAAGCTGTTCTTCCTCACGGCCAAGACTTCGGGCCGGCCGGTGGCGCTCGATGCGCTGCGGGTGCTCGACAAGGGGCGCGGCCAGGGCCGGCTGCGCGTGCTCGAACTCGCGGCGCGCGAAAAAGTCTGCGAATACCCCGACCGCGCCTGCCACGGCGACGCATGCCCGCTCGCCAAGGGCTTCTACGACAGGCTGCCCGCCGCGCGCGAGCAGGCCGCGCAGGTTGCGTGGCTCGACCGCCAGGCGCTGCGTGACATCGGCCTCGCGCACGAGGTCTGTCCTTATTTCCTCGCGCAGGAAATGGCGCACTGGGCCGACGCCATCGTCGGCGACTACAACTACTACTTCGACAGCAGCGCCTTTCTCTACGCCACCATGCGCGAGGCCGACTGGCGCGCCGCCGTGCTGGTGGACGAGGCCCACAACCTGCTCGAACGCGCACGCGGCATGTACACCGCCGAGCTCGACGGCGGCGCGCTGGAGGAAGCCCACCGGGTGGCCCCGGCCGTGTTGCGCGGCCCGCTGGCCCGCGTGTTCCGCGAGTGGGACACCGTGCAGCAGTCGCAGCAGGCCGGCTACGAAACCGGCGACGAGATCCCCGAGCGCTTTCTTCGCACCCTGCAGGCGGCCAACACCGCCATGGCCGAGCACTTCGCGGCCACGCCCGACGCCTCGCAGGGGCCGCTGCAGCGCTTCTTCTTCGACGCGCTGCATTTCGCGCGGCTGGCCGAGGCCTTCGGCGATCACTCCGTGTTCGAGCGCACGCTGGGCGCCACGCAGCAGGCGCGCAGGCTGGCAATCCGCAACCTGGTGCCGGCGCCGTTCCTGCAGGGGCGCTTCGTGGAGGCGGCGTCGGTCACCTGTTTCTCGGGCACGCTGTCGCCCTTCGAGTTCTACCGCGACGCCCTCGGCCTGCCCGAAGACACCGCGCTGCTCGACGTGGCCTCGCCGTTCCACAGCGCGCAACTGCGCGTCGAGGTGGCCATGGACGTGTCGACGCGCTTTCGCGACCGCGCGGGCTCGCTGCGCAATGTGGCGGACATCATCGGCGCGCAGTTCGAGCGCCTGCCGGGCAACTACCTCGCGTTCTTCAGCAGCTTCGACTACCTGGAGAAAGCCTGCGCCGCCTTCTCGATGCGGCACCCCGGGGTGCCGGTGTGGACGCAGACCCGCGGCATGCGCGAGGCCGAGCGCCACGGCTTCATCGCGCGCTTCGAGGAAGGCGGGCAGGGCATCGGCTTCGCGGTGCTGGGCGGCGCGTTCGGCGAGGGCATCGACCTGCCGGGCAGCCGGCTCATCGGCGCGTTCGTGGCCAGCCTGGGGCTGCCGCAATACAACGAGCTCAACGAGATCACCCGCGAGCGCATGCAGGCGCGCTTCGGCAAGGGCTACGAGTACACCTACCTCTACCCGGGCCTGCAGAAGGTGGTGCAGGCCGCCGGCCGCGTGATCCGCACCGAGGAAGACCGGGGCGTGCTGCATCTGCTGGACGACCGCTTCGCGCGCGCCGAAATCCGCGAACTGCTGCCGCGCTGGTGGCACGTGCGAATGGCCGGGGATGCAGATGGCGCGCAATGAATTAAGCCGCTGTTGATATTCAGGCTTTCCCATTGAAATGGAATTAACTGCGAATTAAAACTGACGAGACATTCTTGCAATGTGCTTCCTGTCGATGCCTTATTCGATGCTTAAACTCGATATGGGAATTTTCAACAGCAGGATTGTCTTTAATGAAATCAATTGAATTGATTAGCAAATCGTTAGTTGCCGAAAGCTCGCGCAGAAATTTTTTGCAAATGGGTGCGCAGACCGCAACGGTGTTCCTGGGAGGCTCTGCTCTGGCTGGTTGCGGGGGCGGCGGCTCGAGCAGCGGGCCGACGGCGGGCGTGGGAAATCTGCTCCCTGCTGCCACCCATCCGTCCGGCAACGAGTCGTCACCGCCCGCAACTGTCTCATCCGTTGAAAACCAGCCGGCATCTCACGGCGTCGCCACGACGGCCGAGGATTTCTCGCCCACGGCGACGAGCCCGACCGTTCAATCGTTCTCTCCGTCTGCCGAGGTCGCCGGCAAGGTGATTGTCATCACCGGTTCCAGGTTCGATTCAACCGCCTCCGTGAGCTTCGGAGCCGTATCGGCGACGCAATTCCGCGTGGACTCGGCAACGCAAATCTCCGTCACCGTGCCCGCGTCGGCCACGAGCGGCCCCGTCATCGTTCGAACCACGGGGGGAGCGGTGCGGTCCAGCGCGCACTTCGCGGTATTGACCGCGCCCACCCCGGCAACCGGCTATCGGCTCGCCTGGCATGACGAGTTCGACGGCACCAGCGTGGACGGCCAAAAGTGGCGGATGGTCAATGAAAAGCGGGACGACGCGCAGCAGACGCCCAGCGCCATCGATGTAGCCGACGGCATCGTGACGATCTCGACCTATACGGACGCAGGCACGCACTACACGGGCTGGCTGGATACGAACAAGGACCCGGGCTGCAAATTCACCTTCGGATATATCGAGGCGCGCGTTCGATTCGTGAACGCTCCGGGGCAGTGGTCCGCGTTCTGGCTCATGTCCAACAGCAACAGGGCGTACACGCCGGAAAATCCGGCCGCAGGCGTTGAAATCGACATCATCGAGCACCGTGCGGTCGGGGCAAACAACGTGGGTGATTTCAGCAACCGGCATTCGAGCGCGGTGCATTGGAATGGCTACAAGGAGGGAGAGAAGAAGAGCGCCGGCAGCGGCGTGAATCCGCTCCCGGTGGGAGAGTCCTTTTCCGAATGGCATACGGCAGGGGTGCTCTGGACTTCGGATAAATATCAGTTCTTCCTTGACGGAAAGCAGTTCTGGGAGACCTCCGAAGGGATTTCGCAAAGCCCCGAATACATCCTGCTGACCACCGAGATCAAGGACCTGGCCTGGGCGGGCAATATTCCCCCGGAAGGCTATGGCCGGCGAGGCGCAAGCTCCAATCCGGTCATGCAGGTCGACTGGGTCCGCCTCTGGCAACCATGACTGAAGGCACATGACAAGGAAGACGCGCACTGCCAGACGCCTCGAGCACGCCGCCCAGCCCGACCTGTTCGGCGAGGCGCCGGCGGCGGCCGTCGATGGCCTGCGCTACGAGCGCGCCTTCCTGTCGCTTGCCGAAGAGGCCGAACTGCTGGGCATCGTGCAGGGCCTGCCGCTCAAGGAGATGCGCTACATGGAATACACGGCGCGGCGTCGGGGCACCAGCTTCGGCGGCAGCTATGACTTCGACACCAATCGCCTCAAGCCCGGTCCGCCGCTGCCGGAAGCACTGCACCCGCTGCGCGCGAAGGTCGCCGCGTGGGCCGGCATCGCGCCCGAAGACCTCGGCCACATGCTGATCGCCGAGTACCGGCCCGGCACGCCGCTCGGATGGCACCGCGACGTGCCCGACTTCGAGGACATCATCGGCGTCTCGCTGCACAACGACGCGGTGATGCAGTTCAGGCCCTACGTGCCGGGCGCACCGGCCTCGGGGCCGGCCGCGCTCGAGTTCCTGATCGAGCCGCGCTCGGTCTACCTGCTGCGCGGGCCGGCGCGCTGGGCATGGCAACACGCCATTGCACCGACCGAGGCGCTGCGCTACTCCATCACCCTGCGAACACGTAGAACGCGCTGACCACGCGCAACCGGCGGGCGAAAGACAGGGCCTGCGCACAGACGGACGAAGAGGCCGAGCGGCAGCCAGGCTCCTACAGGCGCCGGTGCTGCGCGCCGACGGGTCGGCGCGCGAGGCTTTTCTAAGGTTGGGCGATGTTCGATTCAGACCCCGCCGATGCCCTTGCCTCCCTCACGCTCCGGCATGGCCGCGATCTGGCGCTGAAGCACCTGGTCGACGCGGGCCTCGACGTGCTGCCGCTGCCCGGCGGCGGCCAGACCCTCGCGCGCTGGCGCGTGCTGGCGGCGGTCGCGGCGCACGATCTCTCGCTCGTCAAGCTCTTCGAAGGCCACACCGACGCGCTCGCCATCCTGGCCGAGCTCGGCGGCGTGCCGGCCGTTCCGCCTGGCGCGCGCTGGGGCACGTGGTGCGCCGAGCCGCCCGATGCGCGCGTCGTTTTCGAAGCGGCTGAAGGCGGGCGCGATCTGCGGGTGAACGGCACCAAGGCCTGGTGCTCGGGCGCGGCCAGCGTCACGCATGCGGTGGTCAGCGGCTGGAATACGGAAGGCCAACCGTGCCTGGCCGCGGTCGCGATGGACCAGCCCGGCGTTCGCGTGACCGGCGAAGGCTGGCATGCCGTCGGCATGGCCGCGAGCGCCAGCGTGGACGTGCGCTTCGACGACGCGCGGGCCGTGCTGGTCGGCCAGCCCGGCGACTACACGCGGCGCCCGGGCTTCTGGCAGGGTGGGGCGGGCATCGCCGCCTGCTGGTTCGGCGGCGCGCTCGGCATCGCTCGGCGGGTTCGCGAATCCACCGGGCCGAAGGCCGACGCTCACCGGCTGGCCCATCTGGGCGCCATGGAGGTCGCGCTCGGCGGCGCCGCTGCATTGCTGCGCGAATCCGCCGAATGGATCGACCGCCATCCGCGAGACAACGCGCAGCGCGTCGCGATGCGGGTCCGGCTCGCTGTGGAGCGGGCTGCGGAAGAACTCATGCACCACGCCGGCCGGGCGGTGGGCGCCGGCCCGCTGTGCCGTGAACCGAAGTTCGCGCGCGCCATGGCCGATCTGCCGGTGTTCCTGCGCCAGAGCCATGCCGAGCGCGACCTCGCGGCGCTGGGCCAGTCGATCATCACCAGCAACACCGAAGAGGGAACGTCGCCATGGACGCTGTAGAAAGCCGCGCCATCCGCGGCGAAGGCACGACCGAAGCCGAATGGCGCAACTGGCCCGGCCTGGCGGGCCTGCCCACGGTTTCGCCGCACGATCTGGTTCCCGCGGGGTCGCGCGCGGTCGTGGTCGCGCCGCACCCTGATGACGAGGTGCTGGCCGTCGGTGGACTGCTCGCGCAGCTTGCCGACAGCGGCACGCCGGTGGAAGTGATCGCCGTGACCGACGGCACCGCCAGCCATCAGGGGTCCACCGAATGGCCGCCCGAGCGGCTCGCGCAGGCCCGCCCGCGCGAGAGCCTGAGGGCGCTGCATCGCCTGGGTCTGGCCGGCATCGAGCCCACCCGGCTGGGCATGCCCGATGGCGGCCTGAAGGAGCAGCGGGCGGTGCTCGCGGCGCGCCTGGTGTCGCTGCTGCGGCCACGCGACGTGGTCTTCACCACTTGGCGCAACGACGGCCACCCCGACCATGAAGCCACCGGGGAGGCCTGTGCCATGGCTGCGGCGAGCGCGGGCGCGCGGCTGGTCGAAGTGCCGGTCTGGGGCTGGCATTGGTCGCACCCCGGCGATGCGCGCATGCCGTGGCAGCACGCCTTTCGCCTGTTGCTCAGCGAGGAAGCCGTGCGCCGCAAGCGCGCGGCGGTACAGGCCTTCACCAGCCAGCTGCGCAGTGACGCGTCCACCGGTTCCGGCCCGGTGCTGCGCGAAACCACCGTGCAACGCGCCGCGCGGCCTTACGAGGTGGTGTTCCTGTGACCGATGGTCAGCGCCCCTATTTCGACGCGCTCTATGCGCACAGCGACGACCCGTATGCGCTGCGCGACCGCTGGTATGAAGCCCGCAAGCGCGCCGTGCTGCTGGCCGCGCTGCCGCGGCAGCACTACGCCAAGGCCTATGAACCCGGCTGCGGCGCCGGCGAACTCACGCATGCGCTCGCGGCACGCTGCGGGCAACTGCTGGCGAGCGATTTTTCCGACCGCGCGGTGCAGATCACGCAAGAGCGCACCCGCGAATTGACCAACGTGCGTGTCGAACAGCACGCGCTGCCCGGCGATTGGCCGCGGGACGCCGGCCCCTTCGACCTGATCGTGCTCAGCGAAGTCGGCTACTTCCTGCAGCGCGCGGACATGCAGCGCGTGGCCGAATGCTGCAAAGCCTCGCTGGCCGCGGACGGCACGCTGGTTGCCTGCGACTGGCGGCCCGGCTTCGAGCAGCGAAGCCTGCCGACTGACGAGGTGCACGGCATCCTCGGCGCGCTCGGCCTCGCGCGCCTCGTGCTTCACGAGGAAGACGATTTCGTGCTGCATGCATGGGCGCGCGACGGCCGCTCGGTGGCGCAGCGCGAGGGCATCCGGTGATCGGCGTCGTCATTCCCGCGCACAACGAATGCGAACGGCTGGGCGCCACGCTGGCCGCCGTCTGGGTCGCGGCGCGGCACGAATCGCTGTGCGGCGAGCCGGTCGGCGTGATCGTGGTGCTCGACAGCTGCACCGACGGCAGCGAGCGCATCGCCGAGCAGCATCGCGTGGCGCGGCTGGCGCTCGACGTGCGCAACGTCGGCATTGCGCGTGCCCGTGGTGCCGAGCTGTGCATCGAGGCCGGCGCGCGCTGGCTGGCCTTCACCGATGCCGACACCGTGGTCGCCCCGGACTGGCTTGCGATGCAACTGGCCGAAAACGCCGATGCGGTGTGCGGCTGCGTCAGCGTGGACGACTGGAGCGTGCTCGGCGCCGAGGGCGAGCGGGCGAGGGCGCATTTCGACAGCCGCTACACGCATGCCGACAACCACCGGCATGTGCACGGCGCCAACCTCGGCGTGGCGGCCGAGGCCTATTGCCGTGCCGGCGGCTTCGCGCCGCTGGCCTGCAGCGAAGACGTGGCGCTGGTCGAGGCGCTGGAGGCCAGCGGTGCGCGCATTGCCTGGAGTGCCGGCCCGCGCGTCACCACCAGCGCGCGAACCGATGCGCGTGCGCGCGGCGGCTTCGGCGACACGCTGCTGGCCATGGTGGCTTCGCTGGCAGCACCGGTGCCGCTGCTCGCCGGCACGCCGGCGTGAGTGGCCTGCTGACACGCCCTTGACACAAGACAGACAGCGCTTACGCGAGGCGCTTGCGTCTTCTTACCCGCAAGGCCGCTTGCATCTCCAGCATCGGAAGCTCCTCAACCTTGCAGGAGCAGCAACATGCCAAGAGGCGACAAGTCGTCCTATTCGGACAAGCAGAAGCGGCAGGCCGAGCACATCGAGGAAGGCTACGAACATCGCGGCGTCGGCAAGGCCGAAGCCGAGCGCCGCGCCTGGGCCACGGTGAACGCCGAGACCGGCGGCGGAAAGAAGTCGGGCTCGGGCCGCGGCAAGGCCGAGAACCATGCGCCGGCGCGCAAGGGCGGCCGGCTGGGTGGCGCTGCCGCGGCGCACCGCACGGCAGCCGAGCGTTCCGCCTCGGCCAGGAAAGCCGCCGCCACCCGCAAGCGAAACGCCGAGACGCGTGGCTGAGCGTCCGGGGCGCTGGCGATGCACATCATTCTTGGCGCGACGGGACACGTCGGCTCGGCGCTCGCGCAGGCCTTGCTCGGGCGCAACGAGCCCGTCACCGTGCTGACGCGCGATGCGAGCAAGACCGAAGCGTTGCGCCGCAAGGGCGCGCGCGTGGCGGAACTCGACGTGTTCGACACGCCCGCGCTGCACCGGGTGTTCCAGGGCGGCAAGAGGATCTTCGTGTTGAACCCGCCGGCGCCCCCGTCCACCGACACGGTCGCCGAGGAACGCCGCAGCTTGCGCGCCATCCTGGCCGCGCTGGAAGGCTGCAGGCCAGAGAAGATCGTTGCCGAATCGGTGTATGGCGCGCAGCCCGGCGAAGGCATCGGCGACCTCGGCGTGCTTTACGAGATGGAACAGGCGCTGCAGGCCGGGCCGGCGCCGTTCAGCGCGTTGCGCGCGGCCTACTACATGAGCAACTGGGACGCGTCGCTCAAGACCGCGCGCGAAGAGGGCAAGGTGCACACCATGTACCCGCCGGATTTCACGCTGCCGATGGTCGCGCCGCACGACCTGGGCGAGTTCGGTGCAAAGCTGATGCTGGGGCCGGCCGAGTCTTCGGGGCCGCACCATGTCGAAGGGCCGGCGCGCTACTCGTCGGCCGACGTGGCGGCGGCTTTCGCAGAGGCCCTGGGGCGGCCGGTGGAGGCAGTGCAGACGCCGCAGGCGCAATGGGTGCCGGCATTCGAGGCGCTGGGCTTTTCGAACGCAGCGGCCAGGTCTTATGCGGAGATGACGCGCATCACGCTCGAAAACAGGTTCGAGCCGCAGCGGCCGGAGCGCGGCGCGATCACGCTGGCTGGCTACATCACCGCGCTGGTCAGAAAAAGCCCAGGTTAGCGATGTTGGCAACGCGCCAATCGCGTGGCCGAAAGGCGCGGAAGCGGCTCTGGCGCTCGCGCGAATCGGACATTCCGCAGCGATCTCTGGCGGCAGCCTGACAACTTGCACCCGGCGCGCACGCAGGTGCGCCTGCACGATGCGTTCGTCTTGCGCGACGTTGCCTCGAACGCGCGTTCTACCCCTGCCAACATCGCCCAACACACCGTCTTGTCACGCCGTCAAAGCCCGTTTGCCCGCGGCGTGGCGCGTCTATACGATCCCGCGCCTCAGTCCCTCTCCAAAGGAATGCACGGGTGCCCTCGACGACCGATTTCTCTTCCGGCAATGCCGGCTGGCAGCAACGCAGCCGGCGCCATGTGTGGCACCCATGCACCCAGAGCATCCGGCTCGAAGCCGCGCCGCCGCTGCCCATCGCGCGCGGCCAGGGCGTCTGGCTGTTCGACCACGAAGGCAGGCGCTACATGGATGCGACCAGCTCGTGGTGGGTCAACCTGTTCGGCCATGCGCACCCGGCCATCAACGCCGCGCTGAAGGCACAGCTCGACACGCTGCCGCACGTGATGCTCGCGGGCTGCACGCATGCGCCGGCGGTGGAACTGGCCGAGCGCCTGTCGGCGCTCACGGGCCATGCGCTGGGCCATTGCTTCTATGCGTCCGACGGCGCTTCGGCGGTGGAGATCGCGCTGAAGATTAGCTTCCATGCCTGGCGCAATGCCGGTCGTGACGGGAAGCGGCGCTTCGTGGCGCTGCGCCAGGGCTACCACGGCGAGACCCTGGGCGCGCTGCACGTGACCGACGTGCCGGTGTTCCGCGACGCCTACGCGCCGTTGCTCGCGAACGCGCACCTCGTCGCTTCGCCGGATGCGCGCAGCGCGTTACCGGGCGAAAGCCCCGCCGACGTGGCGAGCCGCGCAGCCGCCGAACTCGAAGCGCTGCTGGCCGCGCACCACGACAGCATCGCCGCCGTCATCCTCGAGCCGCTGGTGCAATGCGCCGCCGGCATGGCGATGCACGACCCCGAATACCTGCGCCGCGTGCGCGCGCTGTGCAACCGTCATGAGGTGCACCTGATCGCCGATGAGATAGCGGTCGGCTGCGGCCGCACCGGAAGCTTCTTCGCCTGCGAGCAGGCCGGCATCTGGCCGGACTTCCTGTGCTTGTCGAAGGGCATCAGCGGCGGCTACCTGCCGCTCGCGCTGGTGATGACGCGCGACGACATCTACGCGGGCTTCATCGACGACGACGCGGCGCGCAGCTTTCTGCATTCGCACTCGTACACCGGCAACGCGCTGGCCTGCCGCGCGGCGCTGGCCACGCTCGACCTGTTCGACAGCGAAGACGTGTTGCGGCGCAACCGCGCCCGTGCCGCGCGCCTGCTGCAAAGGCTGCAGGATGGGCTCGAAGGCTTGCCGGTCGATCACCTGCGCCAGCAGGGCCTGATCACCGCGTTCGACGTGCGCGAGCCGGGCGCGCGCTTCGCCGAACGGTTCCACATGGCCGCGCGCGGCCACGGGCTGTTGATGCGCCCGATCGGCAACACCGTTTACCTGATGCCGCCGTATGCCATCGACGACGGCGAGGTCGACCTGCTGGTCGACGGCACGCTGGCCACGCTGAAGGCGGTAGCGGCCACCGGTGAACAGGAAGAAGAAGGAGCCCGCGATGCCGCGCTTGCTTGACCGCCTTCAGGGCGAGATCGATGCGCTCGACGCGCAATCGCTGCGCCGCCGCCGCCAGATCGCCGAGACCGCCTGCGCGCCCCGGCAGACGCTCACGCTGCACGGTGCCTCCGCGCCGCGCACCATGCTCGGCTTCAGCAGCAACGACTACCTGGGCCTTGCCGCGCATCCCGCGCTGGCGGCCGCCTGGGCCGAAGGCGCCGCGCTGTACGGCACGGGCAGCGGCGGTTCGCACCTGATCCTGGGCCACTCGCGCGCGCATGCGCAACTCGAAGAGCGGCTCGCGGACTGGATGGCACCGTTCATCCCCGAGGCGCGCAGCCTGTTCTTCTGCACCGGCTACATGGCCAACCTCGCGGTGCTGTCGGCGCTGGGCGGTGCGGAGGCGGTGATCTTCTCGGAGGCGCTCAACCACGCCTCGCTGATCGACGGCGCGCGGATGGCCAAGGCCCGCGTCGAGCGCTATCCGCATCGCGACGTTGCCGCGCTCGACGCGCAGCTCGGCGCCTGCGATGCGCCGGTCAAGCTCATCGTGAGCGACGCGGTGTTCAGCATGGACGGATGCATCGCGCCGGTGGCCGAACTGCTGGCGCTGGCCGAGCGGCACGACGCCTGGCTGGTGCTCGACGATGCGCACGGCTTCGGCGTGCTGGGCGCCACCGGGCGCGGCGTGCTCGAAGCCATGGGCTTGCGCTCCGAGCGGCTGGTGCTGGTGGGCACGCTGGGCAAGGCGGCAGGCGTGGCGGGCGCCTTCGTGGCGGCGCATCGCACCGTCGTCGATTACCTGGTGCAGCGCGCGCGGCCCTACATCTTCACCACGGCCGCGCCGCCGGCCGTCGCGCATGCCTTGCTCGCCAGCCTTTCATTGATCGAAGGCGAGGAGGGCGACGAGCGGCGCGGCCGGCTGCAGGCCCGCATCGCGCAGCTGCGGCAGGGGCTGGCCGGGGTGCTGCCCCGCGACGGCGGCGCGTGGCTGCCGCCGTCGCCCACGGCAATACAGCCGCTGATCGTCGGGGACAACGCACGCGCGATGCGCACGATGGCGCTGCTCGATGCGCAGGGCCTGCACGTCGGCGCGATCCGCCCGCCCACCGTGCCCGAGGGCACCGCGCGGCTGCGCATCGCGCTGTCGGCCAGCCACACGGAGGCCGACGTGGCTCGGCTGATCGACGCAATGGGGCAGGCGCTCGCGCAGCAGCCTTGCAAGGAGGCCGCATGACGCCGCGCCGCTGGTTCGTCACGGGCACCGACACCGGCATCGGCAAGACGCTGCTCAGCAGCGCGATGCTGAGCCTGCTGGCCGGCTCGGGCCTGCGCGCTGTCGGCATGAAGCCGGTGGCCGCGGGCCTGGAGCAGATCGGCGACGGGCAATGGCACAACGAGGACGTCACGCGCCTGCACGAGGCCGGCAACGTCGACGCGCCGCTGGCGTTGCGCTGCCCGTACCTGCTGCGCGCGCCCATGTCGCCGCACCTCGCGGCCAAGGACGAGGGCGTGCGCATCGCGCTGCAGCCGCTGCTGTCGGCCTTCGCGCAACTGTCGGCGCGCGCCGATGCGGTGGTGGTCGAGGGCGTGGGCGGCTTCTGCGTGCCCTTCGGCGACGACCTGGACAGCGCCGACCTCGCCGTGGCGCTGGGCTTGCCGGTGATCCTGGTGGTCGGGCTGCGGCTGGGCTGCCTCAACCATGCGCTGCTGACCGCCGAGGCGATCCGCGCGCGCGGGCTGGTGCTCGCGGGCTGGGTGGCCAGCCTGGTCGATCCGCTGATGCTCGCGCCGCAGGCCAACCTGCAGACGCTGCGGGCCCGGCTCGGCGCGCCTTTGCTGGGCATCGTGCCGCACCTGGCGCAGGCCGATGCCGCACAGGCGGCCCGCCACATCGACCTGCGTGCCCTGCGCGCGACGGCGGCTCACGCCGCGCGCCTCGCCGCCGTGCAAGTGCCGGAAGCCTCAGCCGCGCCGGCCTGATTCCGCCAGCCGCTTGGCCCGCGCGCCGCCCTGGCGCTCGAGCATCCAGCCGGGGTACTCGGCGGGCAGCGCGCTCACCTTGTCCAGCGTGGCCAGTTCGTCGGGTGTCAGCTTGATGGCGGTGGCGGCGATGTTGTCGTCCAGCTGCTCGACGCGCTTGGCGCCGATGATCACGCTGGTCACCACCTGCTGGTGCAGCAGCCATGCCAGCGCGATCTGCGCCACCGACACCTTGCGGCCCTCTGCCAGCTCGCGCATCGCGTCGATGCAGTCGTAGGCGCGGTCGATGTTCACCGGCGGAAAGTCGAAGGTGGCGCGGCGGCTGCCTTGCTCGGCCTCGATGTCGCGGCCGAACTTGCCGCTCAGCAGGCCGCCCGCCAGCGGGCTCCAGACCATCAGGCCGACGTTCTCGCTGCGCAGCATGGGCGCCAGTTCGCGTTCCAGGTCGCGCCCGGCGATGGTGTAGTACGCCTGCAGCGACTCGAAGCGCGCCAGCCGGTCGCGCTCGGCGATGCCCAGCGCCTTGGCGATCTGCCAGGCGGCCCAGTTCGACACGCCCACGTAGCGCACATGGCCGTGGCGCACGAGGGTGTCGAGCGCATGAACCGTCTCCTCGATGGGCGTGAGCGGGTCGAAGCCGTGGATCTGGTACAGGTCGATATGGTCCAGCTGCAGCCGCTTCAGGCTGGCCTTGACGCCGTCCATGATGTGAAAACGCGAGGCGCCGGCCGAGTTGACGCCCTTGCTGCCTGTCTCGCCCAGCACCTTGGTCGCCAGCACGAAGCTGTCGCGCGGCAGCTTGAGGTTTTTCAGGGCCTGGCCGGTGATCTGCTCCGACAGCCCTTCGGAGTACACGTCCGCCGTGTCGATGAAATTGATGCCGGCGTCCAGCGCGCGGCCGATGAGCCCTTCGGCCTCGGACTGCTGCAGGTTGCCGATCTGGCCCCAGATGCCGGAGGAGCCGCCGAAGGTCATGGTGCCCAGGCACAGTTCCGACACCAGGAGGCCGGTGCGGCCGAATTTGCGGTATTGCATGGCGTGATTCCTTTGCGTTGAAGGCGCTCCGGTACCGGTCGGCCCGGGGCGACAGCAAAAAGTATCCGGCCGCGGACCCCGGCGAGGCGAGCGCGTTCCTGCAAAGTATTTGCCTGATTCTCCAGACCTCTTTTGCCGTGCGTGCGAATTTCCGGGCGGGGCGCTAAGCTGCAAACCGCTCATTCCTCCACGGCCGCCGCGCGGCCCCCATCGCGACAAGGCCCTGAACATGTCCGACGAAACACCCCAAATCAACGCCGTGGTCGGCCAGCCGGCCCAGCCGATGCCGCTCGAACCCGAGATCGACGAAGCCCGCAAGGAACTGGTGGCGCTGCTCAAGCACGTCATGGGCGGGCAGGACGGCACCGTCGTCACCGCCGTGCCCGGCCTGCATGTGTTCTGCATCAGCAAGCCCGAAGGCCCCAAGCACGCCTTCGCGTCCCCGGCGCTGGGGCTGATAGCGCAGGGCTCCAAGCGAATCATCGTGGGCGACGACATCTATGTGTACGACCCCATGCACTACCTGGTGACCTCGGTCGACCTGCCGGTGTGCGGCCAGGTGCGCGTGGCCAGCCACAACGAACCCTACCTGGGGTTGCGGCTGGAACTGGCGCTGGACGACATCGGCGAGCTGATTCGCGACGAGAAGCTGCCCGCCAAGGCCAACGCGCCGGCATCGCGGGGCATGTACGTCAACCGCATCGCCATGCCCGTGCTGGAGCCGGTGCTGCGCCTGCTCCGGCTGCTGGACACGCCGGAGGACGTGCCGATCATGGCGCCGCTCATCAAGCGCGAGATCATGTATCGCCTGCTGGTGAACGGCGAAGGCGCGCGGCTGCGGCAGATCGCGCTGCAGGACAGCCACACCCAGCGCATCGCCAAGGCCATCAGCGCGCTGCGCGTGAACTACGCGCAGTCGTTGCGAGTGGAGGACATGGCGCGCGCGGTGCACATGAGCGTGTCGTCGTTCCACCATCACTTCAAGGCCGTCACCGCCATGAGCCCGCTGCAGTACCAGAAGCAGCTGCGGCTGCAGGAGGCGCGCCGGCAGATGCTGATCGCCGGCGCTGACGTGGCCTCGGCCGCGCACGCCGTGGGCTACGAAAGCCCGTCGCAGTTCGCGCGCGAGTACGGCCGCATGTTCGGCGCGCCGCCGCTGCGCGACAAGCGCCGCTGGCTCGGCGAAGCGGGCAACGACGCGCTCGCCGCGGCCTCCATGGAAGCGGCATGACGCGCACGGCCGGTTCGCTTCATGGCTGAGTCGAAGGTCGCGATCTACGGCGCCATCGGCGCGAACGTTGCGATCGCCATCACCAAGTTCGTGGTGGCGGGCATCACCGGCAGCTCGGCCATGCTGTCCGAAGGCATCCACTCGGCCGTCGACACTTTCAACGGCGTGCTGCTGCTGGTGGGGCTGCGGCTGAGCAAGCGGCCTGCCACGCAGGAGCATCCCTTCGGGCACGGCAAGGAGCTGTACTTCTGGAGCCTGATCGTCGCGGTGCTGATCTTCGGGCTGGGCGGCGGCGTGTCGTTCTTCGAAGGCATACAGCACATCCGCCACCCCGAGCCGATGCGCGACCCGACCTGGAACTACGTGGTGCTCGCGGCCGCGGCGCTGTTCGAGGGCACGAGCTTCTTCATCGCGCTGAAGGAGTTTCGCGCGCAGGCACGCGGGCAGCCCTTCTGGCAGGCGCTGGACCGCAGCAAGGACCCGACCACCTACACCGTGCTGGCCGAAGACTCCGCCGCGCTGGCGGGGCTGGCGGTGGCGGCGCTGGGCATCTACTTCAGCCACTCACTCGGCATGCCCGAGCTCGACGGCGTGGCCTCGGTGGTCATCGGCGTGCTGCTGGCGGGCGTGGCGGTGTTCCTCATCCGCCAGGCGCGCGGGCTGCTGATCGGGGAGGGAATCCGGCCGGAGACGGCGCGCGCCATCCGCGCCATCGCCATGGAGCAGCCGGGCGTGGAAGACGTGGGCCACGTGCTGTCGATGTACATCGGCGCCGACGAGGTGCTGGTGGTCGTCGACGTCAACTTCAGGGACGACACCCAGACCGGCGCCGCCGCCGATGCCGTCGCGGCCATCGAGCGGCAGGTGCGCGCGCGGTTCCCGATGATCAAGCGCATCTTCATCGAGGCGAGCGACGCGCCGGCGCCCGACAAGGCAACGCAAGGAAAGGCGGGCGCCTTCTAGCACTTGCCGCAATTTCTTGCGTCGTCACGACCATGCAGGATTCACGAGATTTCGCTATTGTTCTGGCCGCTGCAGCAGCCCGCTCATTCGAACGGGGGAACCCAACAACACGGAGAAATGCATGCTTTGGGAAAAGAAGCTGGCGCAGTGGAGCGCCGGTGTCCGCGCACGCGCCAACCTGCCGGCGCGGCTCACCTTGTGGGACGGACAGTCCTTCGACTTCGGCAACTTCAGCGGGCCCGCGGTCACGCTGCACGTCAAGTCGCCCGCCGCGCTGTCGCTGATGCTGCAGCCCACGCTCGACAACCTCGGCGAGGCCTACGTCAAGAGCAAGATCGACATCGAGGGCAAGCTCAGCGACGTCATCGACATCGCCTACGGGCTCGCCAGGACCTCCATCGACAAGCCCGGCGGCGCGCTGCAGAACATGGCGCGCTACTTCACGCACACCAAGTCGTCGGACAGGAAGTCGATCCAGTACCACTACGACGTGTCGAACGCCTTCTACCAGCTGTGGCTCGACCCGAACATGGTGTATTCATGCGCCTACTTCGAGAACGGCGACGAAGACCTCGCGACCGCGCAGCTCAAGAAGATCGACCACATCCTCACCAAGATCCAGCTCAAGCCGGGCCAGACCCTGCTGGACATCGGCTGCGGCTGGGGCGCGCTGGTGATCCGCGCGGCGCAGAAGTTCGGCGCGCGCTGCGTGGGCGTGACGCTGTCGCAGAACCAGTTCGACCTGGCCAATGAGCGCGTGAAGGCCGCGGGCCTGGAAGACCGCATCGAGATCCGCCTGCAGGACTACCGCGACGTGACCGGCCAGTTCGACCGCATCACCAGCGTCGGCATGTTCGAGCACGTGGGCCGCAAGAACCTGCCCGATTACTTCAAGCGCGTGCAGCAGCTGCTGGCCGACGACGGCGTGGTCATGAACCACGGCATCACCTCGTCGGACCCGGAGGGCGGTGGCGTGTCTTATGGCGGCGGCGACTTCATCGACCGCTACGTGTTCCCGAACGGCGAGCTGCCGCACATCAGCCTCGCGCTGCAGGCCATGCAACAGGGCGGGCTCGAGGCCTTCGACGTCGAGAACCTGCGCCGCCATTACGCGCAGACGCTGCGCTGCTGGAGCGACGCCTACGAGGCCAACGCAGCCAAAGCCCGCGAACTGGTCGACGAAGAAAAATTCCGCATCTGGCGCGTCTACCTTGCGGGCTGCGCCTATGCCTTCGAGAACGACGACGTGGCGATCTACCAGATCGTCGGGCGCAAGGCGGGCAGGGCGGCGAAGACGCTGCCCTGGTCGCGGCGCTACATCTACGACAACACCTCGGCACTGAGCGCCGGGAGCTGAGCGATCACCTTGATCTCGAACTGGAAGCCGTAGAGCCAGGTCACGCCGATGCCCGTCAGCGTGGGGTGGGGCGCTTCGCCCCAGTATTGGGGCACCAGTTTCCAGATTTTCTCGAAGTTCTTTTCGGGGTCGACGATGAAGACGGTCACGTCGACCACGTCGTCGAAGGTGCAGCCCGCGGCCGCCAACACAGCGTTCAGGTTGCCGAAGGCGCGGTGCACCTGCGCCTCCAACTCCGGCTCGGGCGAGCCGTCCTCGCGGCTGCCCACCTGCCCGGAGACGAACAGGAAGCCGTTGGCGCGCACCGCCGGCGAATAGCGGTTCTTTTCATAGAGCGCCTGGCGCCCGGGCGGGAAAACGACGTCGCGTTGGGCCATGGGTTGCTTTCTTCCTGCTGTGAGTGATGACGATGGAGGGACTTTAGGCAGCCCCGCCGTTCCGATAAACGGGCAAGGCCAACAATCACTGTTTGGTAAACCCAAACAATCCCGGAGCCGACAGGAGCAGCGCACATGGACCGTTTCGATGCGATGCAGGCGTTCGCCCGCGTGGTGGAAGCAGGCAGCTTCACCAGGGCGGCCGACACGCTGCACATGAGCAAGACCACCGTGACGCAACTGGTGCAGCAGCTCGAAGCGCGGCTGCGCGTGAAGCTGCTCAACCGCACGACGCGCAAGGTCAACGTCACGGCCGACGGCGCGGCCTACTACGAGCGCGTGGTGCGCCTGCTGGCCGACATGGACGATGCCGAGACCAGCCTGTCGGACGCCTCGGCATCGCCAAGGGGCCGGCTGCGGGTGGACGTGCCCAGCCCGCTGGCACGCATGATCCTGGTGCCGGCGCTGCCGGCCTTTCATGCGCGCTACCCCGACATCCAGCTCGACATGGGCGTGAGCGACCGCATGGTGGACCTGATCAGCGAGAACGTGGACTGCGTGGTGCGCGGCGGTGAACTCGCCGACCGGTCGCTGATGGCGCGCCGCGTGGGCGACCTGCGGCTCGGGGTGTATGCAGCGCCGGCCTACCTGGAACGTGCCGGCATGCCGGCGCATCCGCGCGAGCTGGAAGACACGCATCACCGCATCGTGGGCTTCCTGTGGTCGCGCGACGGCAAGACTTTTCCGTATGCGATGCATCGCGAAGAAGGCGACGAGCGCATCGAGGTGCAGGGCCGCTACGTGCTCTCGGTCGACGACGGCAATGCCTACCTCGCGGCGGGCCTGGCCGGGCTGGGCGTGCTCTGGCTGCCGGACTACATGGCCAAGGGGCACCTGGCCAGCGGCGAACTCGTGCCGCTCTTCCAGGACTGGCGGCTCGACCCGATGCCGCTGTACCTGGCGTTTCCGCCCAACCGGCATGTCAGTGCCAAGCTGCGCGTCTTCATCGACTGGGTGGCCGAGCTGATGGCGCGGCACGCGCCTGTGATGCGGCCCTGAGAGCTTGAGCAGCGGACAGGGGCTCGTGCCGTCTATAGCATCCACCGCTCATGACATCTCCATCAAGAACAACAAGACGCCCCCTGGTCATCGCGTCGATCATGGCTTCCATGGCCATGGTGGCCATCGAAGCGACCATCGTTTCCACCGTGATGCCGCAGATCGCCTCGGAGCTGGGCGGCCTGCACCTGTACAGCTGGGTGTTCGCATCCTTCCTGCTGGCGCAGACCGCGATGACGGTGGTGTTCGGCAAGCTCTCCGACCTGTACGGGCGCAAGCCCATCATGTTCGTGGGCATCGCGGTGTTCGTCATCGGCTCGGTGCTGGCGGGCTTCGCGTGGTCGATGCCCGCCATGATCTGCTTCCGGCTGATCCAGGGCATCGGCGCCGGCGCCATCCAGCCCGTGTCGCTCACCATCGTGGGCGACCTGTACCCGGCGCGCGAGCGCGGCAAGGTGCAGGGCTACCTGGCCAGCGTGTGGGCGGTGTCGGCGGTGGTGGGGCCGATGATCGGCGCGCTCATCGTGCAGAAGCTGTCGTGGGCCTGGATCTTCTGGGTCAACGTGCCCATCGGGCTGGCCGCCGCCGCGGGTTTCTGGCTCTACCTGCACGAGGCGCCGACCGTGCGGCGCTCGTCCATCGACATCGTGGGCGCGGTGCTGTTCACCATCGGCATCGCGGCGCTGATGATCGCGCTGACCGACTTCGGCATCGGCGACACCGGCAGCGCCGTGCTGTGGACGGCGGTGTTCGCCGTCACGCTGGTGCTGTTCGTCATGCAGGAGCGCCGCGCCGCCGACCCGATGGTGTCGCTCAAGCTGTGGGGCGCCCGCATCATCGCCACCGTGAACGGCGCGGCCATGCTGGGCGGCATGGTGCTGATCGGCATCACCACCTTCCTGCCGATGTATGTGCAGGTGGTGCTGCAGCGCTCGTCGGTCACCGCAGGGCTCACGCTCACCATGGTGATGCTGGGCTGGCCCATCGGCGCGACGCTGACCTCGCGCACCTTCCACCGCATCGGCCTGTGGCGCATGGTGCTGATCGGCGGGGCGCTCATTCCGGTGGGCACGGCGGCGTTCGCGCTGCTGTCGGCCAACAGCACGCCGCTGCTGGCGGCGGTCGGCTCCTTCATCATGGGGCTGGGCATGGGCGTGATGAGCCTGGCTTCGCTCATCCTCATCCAGGAAGCGGTGGACGTGGCGCAGCGCGGCGTGGCCACGGCGTCGAACGTGTTCTCGCGCAACCTCGGCAGCGCGCTGGGCGCGACCTTCTTCGGGGCGGTCTTCAACTTCGGCCTCACGCGCGGCGATGGCGCCATGGCCTTCACCGACGACCAGCTGCGCCTGCTCCTGCAGGGCTCGCACGGCACGGCCGCAACGGACGCGGGCATCCGCCTGGCGCTGGGCGGCTCGCTGCACCTGACCTTCGTGACGATGCTGGTCGTGAGCCTGGGCGTGGTCGCGCTGGCATTGCTGCTGCCCAAGGAAGGGCTGGAGAGCCACGCGATCGGGGCCGGCAAGCCCGCGCCGAAGTAGCTCCTGGGCCGGGGCGGCTCAGGCGGGCGCGGCCACCAGCCGCTTGCGCATGAGCTGCAGGTAGTAGCCCGGCGCGTAGTCGTCGATGCGGGCGTAGTCCTCGTAGCCGTGCTTCAGGTAGAAGCCGCGCGCCTGCCACTCGAAGGTGCCCAGCTTCGCGTTCTTCGCGCCCAGCGCTATGCCCTGGCGCTCGGCGTCCGCCAGCAGCCGGCTGCCCAGCCCGGTGCCGCGCATGTCTTCTTCGACGAACAGCACGTCGATGTCGAGCCAGTACAGAAACACATACGCGCGCAGGCCGCCGACCAGCCGGCCGGACTCGTCCCGCGCATTGGTGCGCACGTACTGCTGCTCGGGGTACTCGCCGACGAAGCCGTAGTTGAAATGGCGCAGCTTGCGGCCAAGTTCACCGGAGCGGAGCTCTTCGTCGGTGGGTGTCGAAAACGTGATGTTCATGGCGGCCGGGTCCCGATGGGTGTTGCGGAGGCGGAGGCGGCATTCTGCCCATCCCCGGCTGCCGCATAACGATGCGCGCTTTCCTTCTTTGTCTCCCGCGCCCCTCGTTGATACGGTCACGCCTTTGCATTTGCGGGGCGAGAGACCATGGGCGCGAGAGATTTCGAGAGGCAGGCTCTGTCGGGCGCCGACGGGGCCATCCAGCATCATGCCGACGTGCTGGTGATCGGTGGCGGCCCGGCCGGTGCCTGGGCCGCGGTGAGCGCGGCGGCGCAGGGCGCGCGCGTGCTGCTGGCCGACAAGGGCTTCTGCGGCACCTCTGGCGCCACCGCGCCTTCGGGCACCGGGCTCTGGCATGTGTCGCCGGACGGCAAGGCGCGCGAGGAGGCCAAGGCCAGCCGCTATGCCATGGGCGGGCAGCTGGCCGAGCATGCGTGGATGGACCGCGTGCTCGCGCAGACCTGGGACAACGTCGAACGCCTCAAGGACTGGGGCTATCCGTTCCCGGCCGACGACCAGGGCACGCTGCGCTGCACCTCGCTGCAGGGGCCCGAATACATGCGGCTGATGCGCAAGCGGGTGAAGGAATCGGGCGCGCGCATTCTCGACCACAGCCCGGCCCTGGAACTGCTGGTGGACGAGCACGGCACCGTCTGCGGTGCCACCGGCGTGAACCGCCAGACCGGCGACACCTGGGTGGCGCGCACCGGGGCGGTGGTCATCGCCACCGGCGGCTGTGCATTCCTGAGCCGTGCGCTGGGCTGCAACGTGCTCACCGGCGACGGCCAGTTGATGGCCGCCGAGGCCGGCGCCGCGCTGTCGGGCATGGAGTTCTCCAACGCCTACGGGTTGGGGCCGGCGTTTTCGTCGGTCACGAAATCGCTCTTCTACAACTGGGCGACCTTCTACACGGCCGACGGCGTGGCCATCGAGGGCGCGGGTTCGTCGAAGGGGCGCGGCGTGATCGCGCAGACGCTGCAGTCGCAGCCGGTGTTCGCCTGCCTCGACCGCGCCGACGCGCAGATCCGCGCCTGGATGCGCACCGCGCAGCCCAACTTCTTCGTGTCGTTCGACCGGCAAGGCATCGACCCGTTCAGCCAGCACTTTCCCGTGACGCTCCGGCTCGAAGGCACGGTGCGCGGCACGGGCGGGCTGCACCTGGTCGACGACTCCTGCGCGACCTCGGTGCCCGGCCTGTATGCGGCCGGCGACGCGGCCACGCGCGAGCTGATCTGCGGCGGCTTCACCGGCGGCGGCAGCCACAACGCGGCCTGGGCGCTGTCGTCCGGCTTCTGGGCCGGCGCGGGCGCGGCGGTTTTCGGTCGCGATGCACGCGCCGGGCTGGCGCAGCGCACCGCGTTGCGCGCTGGCGGCGTCGCGCTGGCCACGCGCGGCGCCTCGCAGTTCGACAGCGCGGAGGTGGTACGCGCGGTGCAGGCCGAAGTCTTTCCCTACGAGCGCAACTGGTTCCGCGAAGGCGACGCATTGCGCGACTCGCTCGGCCGGCTCGATGCCCTCTGGGCGCGGCTGCGCACCAGCGCGCCCGCCGCCACCGCCACCGAGGCGGTGCGCGCACGCGAGGCCGCGGCCATGCTGGCCACCTCGCGCTGGATGTACCGCAGCGCGCTGCAGCGCACCGAAACGCGCGGCATGCACCGGCGCCGCGAACATGGCGTGATCGACCCCGCGCAGCGCCACCGCCTGCTCAGCGGCGGGCTCGACGAGGTATGGGTCCAGCGCCAGGCCGTGCAGGAGGTTTCCGCATGATCGAAGTCGTGAGTGCCGAGCGCTGCACCGCCTGCAACATCTGCGTGAATGCCTGCCCGACCAACGTGTTCGAGGCCGTGCCCGGCGCGCCGCCGCGCATCGCGCGCCAGGACGACTGCCAGACCTGCTTCATGTGCGAGCTCTACTGCCCGGAAGACGCGCTGTACGTCGCGCCGATTGCCGACCGGGGCGCCACCGCCGAAGAGCGCGGCGCCGCGGCCGAGTCCCTCATGGGCAGCTACCGCAGCGCCATCGGATGGGGCAGGGGACGCGAGTCGACCGCCTCCGCCGACGCGAGCTTCGAACTGCTGCGCCGCGCGCACTGAGCCACCTTTTTCTTTCCTTCTTGCGAGTTTTCGATGACCGACCAGTCAGGCCGCCGCAGGTTGCTGCGCGGCGCCATTGCCGCGGCGGGCGCCAGCGCCTTGCCACTTTTCTCCATTGCCCAGGGCAGCGGCCAGGTGCTTCGCCTGGGCTACATCGGCCCGGGCAAGAAGCCCGCGAATGCCACCGGCTGGGCATTGCGCCAGGGCCATCTGCAGCGCGAACTCGCGGCACTGGGCTTCACCGACGTGACCACGCGCAACTTTCCGAACGGGCCCGATCTCAACGAGGCCTTCATCGCGGGCGCGCTCGATGTGGGCATCTACGGCGACACGCCCGCCATCGTGGCGCGATCGCGCGGGCTGGAGAGTCAGCTCATCGGCTTCGACGCAGTCGGCATGAACGTGTGGCTGCTCACGCCGCGCAACGGCGTGCGCAGCGTGAAGGAACTCGATGGCAAGTCCATCGGCGTGGCGCGCGGCTCCTACATGCACCGCTATGTGCTGGGCCTGCTCAAGGAACACGGGCTGCAGAAGTCCGTCAAGGTGATCCACATGTTCCCGCGCGACGGCGAGGCGGCGCTCGACCAGGGCTCCATCGCGGCATTCGCGGCGCAGATCGACGTGGGGCCGCTGCTGGCCTCGCGCGGCTATCCGGTGATCGACGAGGCCGAGCAGCACCCGACCCTGCGCGGCACGTCGGTGATCGTGGCCTCCAGCAAGCTCCTTGCCGCCGCGCCGGGCGTGCCCGCCGCATGGACCCGCGCACGCCGCACCGCGCTGCAGGAGATCCGGCGCGACAGCGCGGCCTATTACGCCTTTCATGCCGAGGTCAGCGGCTTCCCGCTGGACGTCGTCAGAGTCTCGCATCCGCTGTCGCAGTTTTCCGAGGCCGCGTACCCGGCCGAAGGACTGGCGCTGCTCGACGAGGTCAAGAAATTCCTGCTGGCCGAGAACCTCGTGAGCCGCGACTTCGCGCTCGCGCAGTGGCGCGCGCCCGAGGCCTGAGCCGGCAGATCGGGCAAAACGCCTACCGGCACGAAGGCGCGCGCCGCAGTATGGTTGCGTGGTGCGCCTCCTTGAGGGCGCGCCCGTCTTCATCGTTCATCCATCGCGTGGAAATCCCAATGACCTACCTCGCCGCTCCCCATCGCTACGACGCGCTTCCCTACCGCCGCGTCGGCCGCAGCGGGCTCGTGCTGCCCGCCATCTCGCTCGGTCTCTGGCACAACTTCGGAGACACCACCTCCATCGCCACGCAGCGCCAGCTGCTGCGCACCGCCTTCGACCTGGGCATCAACCACTTCGACCTGGCCAACAACTACGGCCCGCCCTACGGCAGCGCGGAGACCAACTTCGGCCGCATCCTGCGCGAAGATTTCAAGCACTACCGCGACGAACTCATCATCTCCAGCAAGGCCGGCTGGGACATGTGGCCCGGCCCCTACGGCAAGGGCGGCGGGTCGCGCAAATACGTTCTCGCCAGCCTCGACCAGAGCCTGCAGCGCCTCGGCCTGGACTACGTCGACATCTTCTATTCGCATCGCTTCGACCCCGACACCCCGCTGGAGGAAACCGCCTCCGCGCTGGCCCAGGCCGTGCAGCAGGGCAAGGCGCTGTACATCGGCATTTCTTCGTACTCCGCGGGCAAGACGCGCGAGATCGCGGCACTGCTGCGCGAATGGAAGGTGCCGCTGCTGATCCATCAGCCGGCCTACAACCTGTTCAACCGCTGGATAGAGAAAGACCTGCTGAACGCCACCGACGAACTGGGCGCGGGCGTCATCGCATTCACGCCGCTGGCGCAGGGCCTGCTGACCGACAAGTACCTCAACGGCATTCCGGACGATGCGCGCATCAACCGCCCGGGCGGCGGCTCGCTCAAGCAGGAGCACCTGTCGCAGGCCAACGTCGAGCGTGCGCGCGCGCTCAACGAGATCGCCAGGCGCCGCGGCCAGAGCCTGGCCCAGCTCGCATTGACATGGACCCTGCGCGACCCGCGCGTGAGCTCGGCGCTGATCGGCGCGAGCCGGCCCGAGCAGATCGTCGACAACGTGGCGGCGCTCGCGCACGCACCGCTGAGCGCCGATGAACTGGCCGAGATCGACAAGTACGCGGTGGAGGGCGGTGTGAACCTCTGGGAAAAGCCGTCGACGGATTTCGCCTGAGGCGGGGTCGTCTCGAATCGAGGACCGCATCAGGAAACTTGGAATCCGTCTTTGGCAAAAGCCGGTGCGCTTTGCAGAATCGAACCCAGGCTCTCATTCGATTCCTTGCCCCATGCAATTGCGCACCCACCATGTTTCCCCGGCCGCCCAGGCGCGGCGTGTTCTCGACCTGACGGCCAAGGCCTGGCGCATTCCCGCGAGCTCGCCGCACGCCCTGGCGCGGCGCGCTCCGCACGGCTATTTGCCCGTGCGCGCCATGCGCCGGCTGCAGGCGGCCGCGGTGCTGGCGCTGTTGCCGCACTCCTGGTGAGTTCTTCGCGCCTGCCTACCGCAAGGGCCGGCAAGCGCCTACAGGCATGGACCCCTCGCGGCGCTGAATGCATGGGCAGTCAACATCGTCTGCGCCACAGGAAACCGCCATGTCCAACCAAAAAGACCAAGACAAGAAGCCCGCCCAGCAGCCGCAAAAACAGCAGGATCAAACCCAGCCGGGCAAGCAACAGCAGCAAGGGCAGCCGCAGCACAAGCCCGAACAGCACAAGACCAATCCGAACCAGCACGGCAAGGCCTGAGCGCCGCCGGCCTGGCCGAAACCGGCACTTCGGAGCGCTACCGCACAGACCGGAGGCCGCGTACCTGCCACAGTACGCCACGCCTCGGCTTGCTCCGGCAGCCCTTGCGCCATGACTGCCCGCAAGAAAGGCCCCCCAAGATGTCCGACACTCCCTACTTCCATGATGCCTCCGGCACCGTCCGCTTCTGGGTGGGGGTGGAAGGCGGCAACCACGTCAGCGCGAGCATCGGCAGGGAGGCGCTGCGCTACCACTTCCGCACCGCGGAGGGCGTCGATTCGCTTGAGACCTTCGGACGGCATGTGCCGGAGATAGAAGCGGCAGTGCGCCGGCGGCTGGCCCAGGGCGCGATGGAGCCCGTGATGCTGCGCGAGCACGACATGCGCGTCGCTGAAGGCTGAACAGGCCCTGGAGCGATGCGACGCCGGGTGCCTCAGTTCGAATCGGAAGCTTTGTAGATCAGCACTGCAGCAGCCAAGTCTTCCAGCGCGGTACCGACAGCCTTGAAGACCGTCCGCCCGTCGCCCTCGGCTCGCCCCTGAATCCTGCCCGCGGCAAGATCGGCCAGCTCCCCCGCCACATCCGCGGCGGCGAACACGCCGCGCGACATGGGCCCGAGCAGTTCGCCGCTCTTCTGCAACGCTTCCTGCGTATCTACAAAAACTCGTGCACCCGCAAAGCAGGCATCGTCGGCTTCACGCATTTGCGGCGTGAAGCTGCCGATCAGGTCGAGGTGGCTGCGCGGCCGCAGCCACGCGCCCTGCACCAGCGGCTGCGTGGCGAGCGTGGCACAGCTCACGACGTCGGCTTCGTTCACCGCCTTGGCCAGGTCAGGCGCGACGGTCGCCTCGATATGCTGCGCGCGCAGCCGCGCTGCGAGCGCCTTCGCCGCAGATTCGTCGCGGTCCCACACCACGACGCGTTCGATAGGGCGCACGACCCGGTATGCGTCGGGAATGAGACTGCCGACACGCCCGCAGCCCACGACCAGCAGGCTGCGCGCATCGGCGGGTGCAAGATAGGACGCGGCCAGTGCAGATGCCGCGGCGGTGCGCCGTGAAGTGATCTCGTTGCCGTCGATCTGCGCCAGCGGCTGGCCCGTGCTTGCGTCGTACAGCACATAGGTCGAGAACAGTCCGGGCAGGCCGCGCTGTGCGTTGCCCGGGAAGATGGTCACGGTCTTGATGCCCAGGTAGCGGTCGTGCTGCCACGCCGGCATGACCAGCACCGTGCGGGGCGGGCCTTCCGCATCGGCCTGGAGCGAATGCGTGTGCCGCAAAGGCACCTCGCAGCCGGCAACGAACATTTCCCGAAGTGCGGGGATCAGGCGGTCGAAGGGCAGGGCACGGCGGGTGCTTTCCGTATCGATGATTTTCATGAGGTTGCGGATGGAATCGAGTGGATGTAAGTGCCTGCAGTCATGCATCGAGCACCACGTCTTCGAGGGGGACGGCCTGGCAGGTCAGGCACGTGGACGGGTCTTCAGGCTCGCTGCCGTGCAGGTGGCGGACCTTGCCTGCCAACAGGCGCACGGCGCAGCTCTCGCACTGGCCCACGCGGCAGCCGCTGGCCATCCGCAGGCCGAGCGATTCGCCAAAGTTCAACAGCGTGCCCTGCCTGGGCGTCCATGTCGCGGGGGCATGGCCCGAGCGCGCGAAACTGACGGTGAAGCACTGGTCGCCATCGGTGGGCGGCACGGCTGGCGAGCGGAAAACGTCGCTGAAGATGTCGAAGCGCGGAACGCCCCGCGCCACCAGTCCGGCGGTCACGGCGTCCATCATGGCGGGCGGTCCGCACATGTAGAAGCGGGCGCGCTGTGCGATCAGCGCGTCGTCCACCACGCTCGCGTCGATGAAGCGGTCCGACTGGTAGTCGATGCCCATACGCTCCTGCGGCTGTGCCGCGTTGTAGTGGTCGACGACCCGCAACTGCGGCAGCCGTGCGCGGTGCTGCGCAATGCGCTCGCGAAAGGCGTGCGTCGTGCCGTTCTGGTTGGCGTAGTAGAGCCAGATGACAGGCCCCTGAGCGCCATCGGGCAACGATTCGAGCAGGCTGATGAAGGGCGTGATGCCGATGCCGCCCGCAAAGAAGACCAGCGGTTGCGGCGAGCGGCGCGGCAGCACGAAGCCGCCTGACGGCGCACGCAGCGCAAGGGTGTCGCCGACCTTCAGCGCGCGATGCAGGTGGCTCGACACGCGCCCCTCGAACGGCGTGCCCTCGGCCGAGTGGCCGCGCTGGTGGCGCACGGCCACGCTGTAGCTGCGCCGGCCCGGCACCTCGGCCGCTCCCGTGAGCGAGTAGGCCCGCGTGACTTGCGTGCCATCGTCCAGATGCAGCTGCATCTCCACGTGCTGGCCGGGGCGGTAGTCGGGCAACTCGCCGCCGTCGGCCGGTTCGAAGTGGATGCCGAGCACGCCCTCTGCCTCGGGCCGCAGCTCGCTGATGCGGAAGGGACGGTAGCCGGCCCACTTGCGCTGCCGCGTTCCGGTAGCCGGGTCGCGTTCGATGTCGCAGAGAAAGGAGCGATGCGGCACTGAACCGCTCACCGGGTCGCAGCTGTCGGCGGATATGAGCGCGTTGAAGTTGCTGCCCAGCGCACCCTCGACCGGCAGGCTGTCGCGGTCGAGCTCGGGGCAGCCCTGCCACCAGCCGAATTCGGCCACGATGACGTCGTCCGCCATCTGGGGCGTGACGCGTGCGACGAAGCGCGCCTCGCCCACGCGCGTGCGGATGCGCACCCAGTCGCCTTCCACGATGCCCTTTGCCGCCGCCAGCGCGGGACTCAGTTCGGCCACCGGATCGGGCGCGCGCTTGCGCAGCGAAGGCAGGCTGCGGTGCTGGCTGTGGCAATAGAAGCCGTTCTTGGCCGAACTCAGCACATAGGGGAAGCGGCCCTGGCGCGTGGCATTCGCGTCGCGCGGCGTGTCGGCCGGTTCGACGAAGGTGGCGACCGGCGGCTGGCCGTGGCGCAGCAGGGTTTCGGAATAGAGCTCGACGCGGCGCGTCGGGGTGTCGAAGCCGCGCACGCCGGTGGGCGTGGCGCGGGCGAACTTCTGCTCGCTTGCGTCGATGGCGCAGGCAATGCCTTCGGGCCGCGCGCGCAACTGGTCGACCGTGAGGCCCAGCGGTTCGAGCATGTGGTTCCAGCCGGCGTCGAGGCTGCCGCCGAAGAAGCCGTCACCCATGCCGAGGCGGGTGGCCAGTTCGAAGACCACATCGTTGTCCGAGCGCGATTCGCCGCGCGGCGCAACCATGCGCTGGCGCAACTGCACCCAGCCGGCCGCGCGGTCGTCGATCTCGAAGCCGATGCGCAGGCCTTCGCGCTCCCATGGCGTGTTGACCGGCAGCAGGATGTCGGCGTAGCGGGCGGCGGGTGTCTCGAACAAGTCGCAGTGCACGTGGAATTCGAGCTGCGAAAGCGCCCGGTGCGCGAGCGCGGTGTCGGCCTGCGACACGGGCAGGTTGGTGCCGAAGGCCATCATCGCGCGCACCTTGTAAGGCTCGCCTTCGAGAATCGCGCGGTAGGTGCCGCGCGCCGTCACCCAGCCTTGAGAGGGAGGGCCGATCGGACGCTTCGCCAGGCCCAGCGCCTTGGCGCGCTGCGCGTCGGGCAGCAGCGAAAGCGAGTTGACGGCGTTGACGCGCGGACCGACACGAACGCGGTTCGCGCCGATGCGGTCGAAGCTGCCGCACAGCGCATACAGCGTGGCGACCGCGCGTTCGGCCTGTGTGGCGTTGGTATGCTGGCCGATGCCGGTCCAGGCGTGATAGGCCACGCGGCGGCAGGTGCCGAAAAGTTCGGCGACCGCACGCAATGAAGCTTCGGCAACGCCGGTGATGCGTTCGACATCCTGCGGGGAATAGGCGGCGCAGCCCTGGGCCAGCAGCTCGAAAGCCGGAGCGCACGACAGGCGCTGTGCGCCCATGTCGATCTGGACCGCGCCGCGCAGGCGGAAGTGGGCTGCGTCCTGGGCTTGCGCCGCCTGTGCGGTGTCGTAGGGCACCGCGCAGTCCAGCGCGTCGTTCCACGCCACGAAGCGGTCGCCCTCGGCATCGGGCCACAGGTCACGCTCGCGCAGGAAGTGCCCGTTGTCGCCGCGCACCAGCAACGGGCCATTGGTCCACGCGCGCACGAAGTCTTCGTCGAAGCGCGCGTCCGCGATCAGCAGGTGGATCAGCCCCAGCGCCAGCGCCGCATCGGTGCCGGGCCGCACGGGCAGCCAGCTGTCGGCCTGACGCGCGAGCGCCGTGGGGCGCGGATCGATCACCACCATCTTCGCCCCGTTCGCGCGGCCCCGGCCGATGGCATTGGCTTGTGCCAGCCATGTGTTGGCGGGGTTGTGGCCCCACAGCACGATCAGTTCGGCCTGCGCGTAGTCGGCCGCGGGCATGCCGCAGCCGAAGGTGAAGGCGTGCGCGAAGTCCTTGTGCCAGTTGCAGACTTCGGTCGCATAGCAGATGTTGGGGCTGCCGAAGAGGCGTACGAAGCGCTCGATCCAGTCGATGCTGTCCGTCAGCGGCGTGCCGCTGGGCGTGGTCACGGCGAACACCACAGACTCGGCGCCGCTCTCGGCCTTGATGGCGCCCAGGCGCTGCGCGGTCTCGGCCAGCGCCTCGTCCCAGCCGATGCGCAACCAGCCCGGGTCCGCTTCGGTCTTGGGCCTGGTGCGGCGCATCGGGTAGCGCAGGCGGTGCGGGCTGTGCACCAGCTCGGGCGCGGCCTTGCCCTTCATGCACATCGCCTGGCCGGTAGGGTGCGAGGGGTCGGGCCGTACCGATACCAGCATGTCGCCGCGCACCTCGTTGAGGGTGCCGCAGCGGGAGCGGCAGAGCGTGCAGTAGCCCTGCCGGGTTTGCGTTGCCGGTGTTGTCGTCGTCACTTGCATCCAGAACCCGACTGGATCAGGGAATCACCGGCGCGACGTAGCTCAGCGTGCGGCCGAAGAACCAGAGCATGAAGAGCACCAACGGTGCGTGAACCAGCAGCTGCAGGAAAGTGAAGCCCACGATGTCGCGTGCCTTCAGCGAGAGCACGCCCAGCAGCGGCAGCATCCAGAACGGGTTGATCAGGTTGGGCAGCGCCTCGGCCGCGTTGTAGACCTGCACGGCCCAGCCCAGGTGCACCTTCAGGTCGTTGGCCGCCTGCATGACGTAAGGCGCCTCGATGATCCACTTGCCGCCTCCCGAGGGAATGAAGAAGCCCAGCAGGGCGGAATACGCGCCCATCACCACCGCGAAGCTGTCGACGTTGGAGATGCTCACGAACAGGTGCGCGATGCGGTCCGACAGCGTGATGCCTCCGGCGCCCTTGGCGGCGGTCAGCATGGCCGCGATGGCACCGTACAGCGGAAACTGGATGATCACGCCCGCCGTCGACGGCACCGAACGCGACACCGCGTCGAGAAAGCTGCGCGGGCGCCAGTGCAGCAGCAGCCCGATCATGAGGAACAGCAGGTTGTAGGTGTTGAGGCCCGAGATCGCGATCAGCGGGCTCTTGGCCATGAACTCCTGCGCCAGCCAGCCGAAGCCCAGCGCGCACAGCAGCAGCGTGAGCAACGGGCTGCGTTCGAACCACTCGCCGGGGCGGCGCGTGGCGGAATCGGTGACGGCCGGCCTGGCTTCCGTGAGGTCCACGCCCAGGTCCTGCGCCGTGACCGCGTTCTTCGCGTCGGGCGCCGACCACAGCGCGATGGCCACCGACACGACCATCAGCACCAGCGCCATGATGATCGACTGCCACAGGAAGATGGTCTGGCTGAACGGGATCACGCCGGTGATGTCAAGAATGCTCTTGGGCAGACTGCTGGCGTTGGCCTGCAACTGCGCCGCCGACGAACTGAGACCCAACGCCCAGGTCGCACCCATGCCCAGGTAGGCGGCCGCGCCGCCTGCACGGTAGTCCATGCGCAGGTCGAGGCGGCCGGCCAGCGCACGCACGTAGAGCGCGCTGAAGATCAGCGAAATGCCCCAATTGAAGAGCGACAGGATCATGCTGATCGCCGCCACGTACGCGATGGCCTGGCGCCCCGACACGGGCAGCGCGGCCAGTTTGCGGATGAGCCGTGCGGCCGGCGGCGAGGTCGCCACCACATAGCCGCCGATGGCCACCAGCGCCATCTGCATCGTGAAGACAATGAGGCTCCAGAAGCCGTCGCCGAAGGACTTGGCCACCGCCTGGGGGCTGGACCCGTTCAGCAGAGCGGCGCCCGCGACCACCACCACGGCGATGGCCGCGAACACGAAGGCATCGGGGAACCAGCGCTCGGCCCAGGCCGTGAAGCGCAGGCCCAGGCGGCTCAACAGCCCCGCATCGGACGGGGCGTCTTGGGGTACGGGAGTGCGGGCGCCGGGGCCGGCGGATGTCTGCGATGTCGATGGCATGGGTTTTTCGTCCTACTGCTGATGGAACGGGCGGCGTCCTCGTCACACGCCTGACATGGCGTGGTGCCCGGATGTTAGGAACTACCATCGACAATTCATAATATCTATTTTCAATAGAGCGATATAGGACGTATCTATGTCCATCACCATCAAGCAGCTGCAGCACTTCGTGGCTGCCGCGCACACGGGCCAGGTGTCCCGGGCGGCCCAGCGCTGCTATGTGAGCCAGCCCTCGTTGACCACTTCGCTCAAGAACCTGGAGTCCACGCTGAAGGTGCAGCTCTTCACGCGGCACGCGGACGGGCTGCGGCTCACGGTGCAGGGCGAGGGCTTTCTTCGGCATGCGGAGCACATGCTGCACACGCTCGACGCGGCGGTGGAGGAAACGCGCAACTCGGTGTCCTCGGTCGAGGGGCGGGTGCAGATCGCCATTACAGACACGGTGTCCGAATACATGCTGCCGAAGATCATCGGTGCGATGCGAAGGCAACTGCCGCTGGTCGAGTTCGAGCCCGTGGAGCGCAACCGGCTCGAGATCGAGGACGGCCTGCGCAGCGGCGAGTTCGACCTGGCCGTGGTGCTGGTGTCGAACCTCTCTCGCGCATCGGACATCCGGCGCGAGAACCTGCTGAAGTCGCAGCGCCGCCTGTGGACGTCGTTCGACCATCCGCTGGTGGCGCAGAAGTCGGTGCCGCTGCGTGAGATCGCCCAGTTGCCCTTCGTGCTGCTGGACATGGACGAGCACGTGGACACCGTGGGCCGCTACTGGGGCGAGATGAAGCTCGAGCCCAAGGTCGTGTTCCGCACCAAGTCGATCGAGGCCGTGCGCAGCCTCGTCGCGCAGAACGTGGGCGTGACCATCCTGTCCGACCTGGTGTTTCGCCCCTGGTCTCACGACGGCGGGCGAATCCGCAGGACGGTGGTGTCGAGCGCGGTGCCCTCGATGGACCTGGGCCTGGCCTACCGGCGCGGAGCCGTTCTTTCCGAGGCCACCTCGGCCTGCGCAAGCACCTTGCGGCTGCTGGCCAAGACCCTGACGAGGGAGTCGCAGCCGCGCATGGACGATGAGCCGCAGTGAACGGACCGACGGGGCCTTCGGCTATCCCCCGGCAATCAGGTCCGAATAGCTGCGCCGGTTGGCGCGGTAGCAGTCGCAGGCCGCGTTCTCCAGCCCCTGGCGGTCGGTGATGGTGATGACGCCGCGGCGGTAGTCGATGAGGCTGCGCGTGTGCAGTGCCGTCGCAGCGTTGGTGATGCCGACGCGCCGCACGCCCAGCATGCGCCCCAGCACCTCGTGCGTGAGCGCCAGGTGCGCCGAATGCGCGCAGTCCTGCGTGGTGAGCAGCCAGCGCGCCAGGCGCTCCTCGATCTGGTGGAACTGATGGCACAGCCCCGAGCGGCCGAATTCGGCCAGCAGCACGCACACGTATCGGTGGAGCACGCGCCTGAGCGGCGTGCTGTCCGCCAGTTCCTGTTCGAACGATTTCGCCGAGAGCCGCCATGCGAGGCCGTCCCCCTGCACCAGGGTGCGCAGCGGTGCGCGCTGCGCGTTCAGCGACAGCTCGTAGCCCAGCACGCCCTCGTTGCCCACCATGCCGGTCTGCAGGCCGTCGTGCCCGTCGGCGGTGGACACCAGCGACACGAAGGCGGTGGTGGGGAAGTGAACGTGCCGGATGGCGTCACCCGGTTCATACAGCACTTGCGTGGCCACCAGCTGCACCTGGTCGCAGCGCGCGAGCAGGCGCGCGCGGTCCGCAGGCGGCAAGGCCTGGAGCAGCCGGTTGAGCACGGGGGTCGACGGATCAGATGTCAAGTAGCTGCCTGTCGATGAGAGGAAAGAGCCAGGAGCGCACGCGCTGCGAGGAAAGCGGCGGCCGACGCATTCTTGCCTGCCGGTGCGCCGCTCTCTGTGCGCCGCCGCACCCACGCGCGTGCCCAGGCTCAGATGGCCGGCGGCTGGGGCAGCAGCCGCTCGGTCTCGCGCTTGACCACTTCGTAGCACTCGCACACCTGCCGCTCCAGCCCGCTGCGGTCGAGCACCGTGATGTGGCCGCGCGCGTACTTGATCAGGTTCAGGCGCTGCAGCTTGCCCGCGGCCTCCGTCACGCCTTCGCGGCGCACGCCGAGCATGTTGGCGATGAGCTCCTGCGTCATCACCAGCTCGTTGCCGGGCAGGCGGTCCAGGCTGAGCAGCAACCACCGGCACAGCTGCTGTTCCAGCGAGTGGTGCCGGTTGCATACGGCCGTCTGCGACATCTGCGTGATGAGCGACTGGGTGTAGCGCAGCAGCAGGTGCAGCAGCGGGCCGCCCTTGTCGGTCAGCTCCTTGATGTGGCTCGCGCCCAGGCGAAAGGCACGGCCGGCGCTCTGCACCACCGCGCGGTTGGGCGTGCTGCCCCCGCCCATCAGCAGCGACACGCCCACCATGCCCTCGAAGCCCACCACGGCGATTTCCGCGGACTGCCCGTTCTCCAGCACATACAGCAGCGAGACGATGCAGTCGATCGGAAAGAACACGTGCTGCTGGACTGCGCCCGACTCGTAGAGCACCTCGCCCAGGCTCAGTTGCACCAGCTCGAGGAAAGGCTTCATCCGGGCCACCACGTCAGGCGGGATGACTTCCAGCAGGCCATTTTGCGCGGTGGCGGCAGGCGGAGAGGACGAACGCGGGAGCAATGCCATGACTGGAGTGGCCTTCCAAAGTTCACATGATTCCGCGGTGCAGTCCCGTGTGTCTGTGCGGTGGCGTACAGAACACCGATTATTCATTTTTGGAGGCCGTTCGGTGCGCTGGCGAACGGTGCAAGTGCTTCTTTCTGGTTAGCGTGAATGCCCGCCACTGCTGTCCAGGAGGACTTCGACATGCAAACCACGACCCCCCGGAAGTTCCGGGCCGCCTCGACCGGAAGGCACTGAGCCTGGCCATGGTCAAGAGATTCATGCACACCGCCACGGTGACGCTCAGGCTGCCTTTGGACATCGCCTCGGACGACGAGATGGCGGCGCTGCGCTGCGCCGGTATTCCGTTGGATGCTCTGGGCAATGCGGAGTCCGGCTATCTGTTCGTGCGGCTGGGCAACAGGCGCTGCAACATCTTCCGGTGGTTTGCTGCCGCGTTGGACGCCCAGGCTCCTCAGGCCTGAGGCCGGTCGCAATTCGCCAGGAGCACCGTATATGCATCGTTTTCTTTTCGGCAACCGCGACGAACTGGTCGCCAGGTGCAAACTGAAGGTTGCCCAACGCCACCAGCGTGCGGCAACGGAGCAGCAATTGGCCCACGGTGTGCCGATGTTCCTGGACCAGCTCACGCGAACACTGGGGGCGGAGAGCGATGACAACGAGGCTGCCAGCATCGCCATATCGGGTCCCTCAGGCGGTGACTCGCGCGCGCTGTCCGAAATAGGGTTGAGCGCCACCGCGCACGGCAAGGCGCTGCTGGACCTCGGCTACACGGTCGACCAGGTGGTTCACGACTACGGCGATCTTTGCCAGGCGATCACCGACCTGGCATTCGAGCGCAACGCGCCTTTTGCCGTGGCCGAGTTTCGTACGCTGAACCGCTGCCTGGACAACGCCATTGCGGATGCCGTCACCGAGTTCAGCTTTCAGCGCGATGCTCAACTGGCTGTACAGCGAACGGCGTTCGATAAGCAGCGGCTGGGCTTTCTGGTTCACGAACTGCGCAACGCGCTCGGCACCGCCACGCTCGCCGTTCGGGCGCTCGAGCTGGGCAACATGCCGATCGGCGGCGCTACCGGTGCGGTCCTGAAGCGCAGCCTTTCCACGCTCGGCCTGTTGATCGGCAGGGCCACCGCGGAAGTGCGGGCCGAGGGCTCCGACCAGCGTCAGCTTTTCCCTGTGGCGGCGTTCGTCGCAGACGTCGAGGTCGCGGCGCGGCTCGACGCCAGCACCGAAGGCGCAGTCCTCGAAGTACGCGCCGTGGACCCGTTGCTCGGGGTTCTGGCCAACCGCGAACTGCTGCACGCGGCCCTGGCCAACCTGCTGCAGAACGCCTTCAAGTTCACGCGACACAACTCGCTGGTCACGCTGAATGCATACGCCTTCGGCGACCACGTGCACATCGACGTGGAAGACCATTGCGGAGGCCTGCCGCCCGGCGGCGTCGCAAAGATGTTCGTGCCTTTCAAGCCCAACGACGACAGCAGGGCCGGCCTGGGCCTCGGGCTGTCGATCTCCCGGCAGAGCATCGAAGCCGACCAGGGCACATTGACGGTGCGCGACGTGCCAGGATCGGGATGCGTCTTCACCATCAGTCTGCCCCGGCACCCGCTTCACTAGCCTTGCCGTGACTGCCATCGGTGGCCGGCTACCGAGCATCCAGCAGATATCGATATAGAAATTCAGCGCAAACGGTGCGCGCCATGCCCGGGAGAATTCGCAGCAATTCTTTCAAGGGCGTCTCCCGCCGCACACCGTGTCCTACTCGCTGTCCCTGCTCGACAAGAGCCCGATCCCTGAAGGCGCGGACGCCGCCCAGGCGTTCCAGCACACCATCGCGCTGGCGCAGAGCGCGGAGCGGCTGGGCTACCGCCGCTACTGGCTCGCCGAGCATCACGGCAACAGGAACTATGCAGGCTCGGCGCCAGAGGTGCTGGCGTCGCACCTGCTCGCCAAGACCTCGCGCATCCGCATCGGCACGGGCGGCGTCATGCTTCAGCACTACAGCCCGTTCAAGGTGGCAGAAACCTTCCGCGTGCTGGCCTCGCTGGCGCCCGGCCGCGTGGACCTGGGTATCGGCAAGGCGCCTGGCGGCCTGCCGCTCACGAGCAAGGCGCTGCAGTGGCTGCACGACCCGGTCCGCAGGCGCGAAGACTTTGCCGTGCGGCTCAGCGAGCTCGAGGCCTTCCTGCACGACGGCGTGGCCAACGGCCATGCGCTGGCCGGCGCTGTGGCTACGCCCAACCCGCCGCAACTGCCGCAGCGCGTGCTGCTCGGCGGCAGCCCCGAGAGCGCGGTGCTCGCGGCGCAGCTCGGCTGGGAATTCGTCTATGCGGGGCACTTCAACGGCGACCCGGTGAACCTTGCGCAGTCGGTCGAGGCCTATCGCGAGCGCGCCGGCCGTGCGCCGCTGCTCGCGCTCTTCGCCTTTGTGGCCGAGACGCACGAGGAGGCCGCCCGACTGGTGGGCGCGCTGCGCAGCTTTCGCGTGCACCTGCCCACGGGCCAGACCGTCAACCTGCCCAGCCTCGAGGCCGCAGCGGAGTTCGCGCGGCAGGCCGGCGTGAGCGACTACCGCACCGAGGAGCGCCGCCCGCATGTGATTGCCGGCACCGGCGAAGAGGTGCGCGATGCGCTCGATGCATTGAGCGAGCGCTTCGGCATCGAGGAGTTCGTCATCGACATTCCCGTCGCCGATTTCGCGGCCCGCCACGCCTCGGTCGAGCTGCTGGCCAGGGCGCGCGAGACGGTGCCGGCCTGAGCCTTTTCCTCCATCAAACAACAAGAGCGATCGTCATGAGCAACATCAAGTTCGGCGTCATGCTGCAAGGGGCCGGCAGCCACATGAACTCCTGGAAGCATCCGGGCGGGCCGGCCGATGCCAGCGTCAACCTCGGCTTCTTCGTGCGCACCGCGCAGAAGGCGGAGGCGGCGGGCATCGCCTTCGCCTTCGTGGCGGACGGGCTCTACATCAACGAGAAATCGATCCCGCATTTCCTGAACCGCTTCGAGCCGATCTCGATTCTTTCGGCGCTCGCGGCCGTGACCTCGAAGATCGGTCTCGCGGGCACCGTCTCCAGTTCTTACAGCGACCCGTTCACCGTGGCGCGCCAGTTCGCTTCGCTCGACCTCATCAGCGGCGGCCGCGCGGGCTGGAACGTGGTGACCACGCCGCTGGAAGGCAGCGCCAGGAACTACAGCCGCGCGCACCCGGAGCACGCGCAGCGCTACGAGATCGCGGACGAATACCTGGCCGTGACGCAGGGTCTGTGGGACAGCTGGGACGACGACGCCTTCGTGCGCAACCGCGAGACCGGCCAGTTCTTCGAGCGCGAGAAGCTGCACACGCTGGACCACAAGGGCCGCTTCTTCGAAGTGGCGGGGCCGCTGAACATCCAGCGCTCGGCGCAGGGGCAGCCGGTGATCTTCCAGGCCGGTTCGTCGGACGCGGGCGTCGGCCTCGCGGGCAAATACGCAGACGCCGTGTTCACCCACTCGCCCTCGCTTGACGAAACGCGCAACTTCCTGCGGCAGGTAAAGGCCAGCGCGGTGGCGCAAGGCCGGCAGGCCGACGACGTGAAGATCTACCCCGGCATCGGCCCGGTGGTCGCGGCCACCGAGGAAGAAGCCGAGGCCAAGTACCGGCTGATCCGCGAGCTGCTGACCATCGACGAAGCGCTGGCCTACCTGGGCCGCTTCTTCGACCACCACGACTTCAGCCAGTACGCGCTGGACGCGCCGTTCCCCGAACTCGGCGAGATCGGGCGCAACAGCTTCCGCTCGACCACCGACCGCATCAAGGCCAACGCGAAAGCCAAGGGCCTGACCCTGCGCGAAGTGGCGCTGGAAGTGGCAACGCCGCGCACGCAGTTCGTGGGCAGCGGCGAGCGCATTGCCGACGAGATCATCCGCTGGGTGGACGAGGGCGCGGCCGACGGCTTCATCCTCGGCTTTCCGGTGTTGGGGCAGGGGCTGGACGACTTCATCGAGTTCGTGATCCCGGCGCTGGAGGCGCGCGGGCGCTACCAGCGCGAACTGCCGGGCCAGACGCTGCGCGACCACCTGGGACTTCCGCGCAAGGCGAGCCGCTACGAGGCGCAGCAAGGCACGCCGGCAGTACGGAAGGCTGCCTGATGAGCGAACAGTTTCTCTACACCACGCCGCTCGACCCGCGCGCAAAGCCGCTGATCGAAGGCCTGGCCTTCGAGTACGACAGCCGCTACGGCGACGTACTGCGCGAGCCGGGTGCCCCGCGCGAGATGGACCGCTATCCGCCAGAACTGTTTGCACCATCGCATGGTGGCAACTTCGTGCTGCTGCTGCGCGACGGCGTTGCCATCGGCGGCGGCGCATTCATGCGTCACGACGAGCGCACCGCCGAGCTGAAGCGCGTGTGGACCGACAGCGCGTTGCGCCGCCAGGGCCTGGCGAGCAAGGTGCTCGCGGAGCTGGAGGCGCAGGTGCTGCGGCAGGGCTACGAGCGCATCTATCTGACGACCGGCTTTCGCCAGCCCGAGGCCGTGGGCCTGTACCTGGGCCACGGCTACACCGCATTGTTCGAACCGCCGGACGATCCGGAGACGCCGCGCAAGCTGCCGTTCGAGAAGCATCTCGACGTGGGCGCCTCACGGGTTCTTGCCAACACGCGCGTCACGGCAACAGCAGAGGCGGCGCGGCGATGAACACGACCGTTCTAGACACCGCATCGGCCCACGCGCCGCAACCGCAGCGCGTCGCACCCGTAGCCCCGACGCCGGCACCGGCCAACGGCGACTACTCGCATTTCCGCGTCGTGCCGGCCCGCTACCCGGCGCGCACCGCCGGCACCGTCTTCGCGCTGCTGGTCATCGGCATCGTGCTGCATTCGACACTCACCAACCCGCGCTGGGGCTGGGGCGTTTTCGCCGAGTGGTTCTTCGCCGAACCGGTGCTGCAAGGGCTCGGCCGCACGCTGATGCTCACGGCGCTGGGCGCGCTCTTAGGTTTCTTCTTCGGTACCGCGCTGGCGCTGGCGCGGGTGTCCCGCTCGCCGCTGCTGTCGCGGCTGTCGTGGGTGTTCACCTGGATCTTCCGCTCGGTGCCGGTGATCGTGCTGCTGCTGATCATCAACAACCTGGGCTACCTGTACGAGACGGTGACGCTGGGCATACCGGGCACCGACGTCACCTTCTTCTCGTATCCGACCACGCAGCTCATCAGCCCCTTCGTGGCGGCGCTGCTCGGCCTCACGCTGAACCAGGCGGCTTTCGCGTCGGAGATCGTTCGGGGCGGCATCCTGTCCGTGGAGCAGGGGCAACTGGAGGCGGCGGCGGCGCTGGGGCTGTCGCGCCGGCGGCAGTCGTTCCGCATCGTGTTGCCGCAGGCGATGCGCACCATCCTGCCGACGGCTTTCAACGACATCATCGGGCTGGCCAAGGGCACGTCGAACCTCTACATCCTGGCGCTGCCCGAGCTGTTCTACACGATCCAGATCATCTACCGGCGCAACCTGGAAGTGATTCCGCTGCTGATGGTGGCGACGGTGTGGTACCTCATCATCCTCACGGTGCTGTCGGTGGCGCAGCACTATATCGAGCGGCATTTCGCGCGCGGCGCGCTGCGAAATCCGCCGGCTTCCCGGCTGGGCGGAGTGCTGCGCGGGCTGCGGCGCACGAAGGCACCGCAGGCGGCTCCCGGGGTCGAAGCGCCTCCAGCAAAGGCCGCGGAGCAGGTGCCGCGCTGGACCGACCCGCTCACGCGGGGCGGCGAGGTGACGATCCATGGCGTTTCCAAGAGCTTCGGCGCGCTCAAGGTGCTCGACGACGTGACGCTCACCGTGGGCAAGGGCAGCGTGACAGTGATCCTCGGGCAATCGGGCTCGGGCAAGTCGACGCTGTTGCGCGCCATCAACCACCTGGAGCGCGTGGACGACGGCTTCATCGCCATCGACGGCGAGCTCATCGGCTACCGCCGCGACGCCGACACGCTCTATGAGCTGCACGAGAAAGAGATTCTCAAGCGCCGTGTCGACGTGGGCATGGTGTTCCAGAGCTTCAACCTGTTCCCGCATCTCACGGTGCTGGAGAACATCGTCGAGGCTCCGGTGTCGGTGCGCGGCCTCTCGCGGGCCGAGGCCGAGGCACTGGCCTCCGAGTTGCTGGTGCGCGTCGGGTTGGGCGACAAGACGCACGCCTATCCGCGCCAGCTGTCCGGCGGCCAGCAGCAGCGCGTGGCCATCGCGCGGGCGCTGGCGCTCAAGCCCAAGGTGCTGCTGTTCGACGAGCCCACCTCGGCGCTCGACCCCGAGCTGGTGGGCGAGGTGCTGGCCGTCATCAAGGAGCTGGCGCTCTCGGGCACCACGCTGGTCATCGTGACGCACGAGATCGGCTTTGCCCGCGAGGTGGCCGACAACATCGTCTTCATGGAGCGCGGCCGCATCCTGGAAACCGGCACGCCCGACAAGGTGTTCAACGCGCCGGAGCATCCGCGCACGGCCGAGTTCCTGGCCAAGGTTCTCTGATTCCTTTCTTTTCTTTCTTTGTTTCCTTTCTCACTGCATCGCACTTCATGACCCACCGACGAAACATCCTGTCCGCTCTGCTCGCTGCGCTGCTGGTGCCGCTGGCCGTCTCCGCGCAACCGGCGCCCGACCTGAGCCCGGAGCAGGCAGGCCGGCCGCGCGCGCAAAAGATCGAGCAGGTCGTCGCGCTGGCCAGGGACTTCAAGTTCCTGAAGGAGGGCGTGCTCGTCGTCGGCACGACCACGGGCCGCCTGCCGTTCGCGGCCTATGCGACCGACACCAAGACCCCGGTGGGTAACGCGCCCGACATCGCGCAGCTGGTGGCCGACAGCCTCGGGCGCAAGCTGGAGCTGGTGTCCACCGCCTGGGCCGACTGGCCGCTGGGACTGCAGTCGGGCAAGTTCGATGTGGTGGTGTCGAACGTGACCGTGACCGAGGAGCGCAAGGAGAAGTTCGACTTCTCGACCTACCGCAACGACCAGATCGGCGTGTACGTGAAGTCCGACAGCAAGCTGGGCGCCATCAAGGAGCCGAAGGACATCGCGGGGCTGAAGGTGATCGTGGCCGCCAGCACCAACCAGGAGCAGATCCTGTTGCGCTGGAACAAGCAGAACCTGGCGGCCGGGCTGAAGCCGGTCGACATCCAGTACTACGACGACGATGTGGTGCAGCGCCTGGCGCTGCAATCCGGCCGGGCGGATGCCTACGTTGGGCCGAACGCCATTGCGGCCTACGAGGCGCGCGACGGCAAGACGCGGCTGGCTGGCGTGTTCTCCGGCGGCTGGCCGCTGAACGCCGAAATCGCCGTCACCTCGCGCAAGGGCTCCGGCATTGCCGAGGCGATCACCGTGGCGCTCAACGCGCAGATCAAGAACGGCAACTACGCCAAGGCGCTCACGCGCTGGAGCCTGGAATCCGAGGCCATTCAGGCCTCGCGCACCAACCCGCCCGGACTGCCGAAGAACTGATGACTATGAATTTCAAGAACATCGCCCGCGGTCTCGTTGCGGTAGGCGCATTCGCGCTGGCAACTGGCATGGCCTACGCCGCCGAAAAGTTCGACTTCAGCGCGGAGCAGAGCGCCCGTCCGCGTGCCGCCAGGGACGCCGAGGCCATTCGCGCCATTCCACCGAACTACAAGTTCGTGAAGGAGGGCGTGCTGACCGTTGCCATTGCGCCGTTCGCGCCGCCCATCTCGACCTACGCGAGCGACGCAAAGACCGTGGTCGGCTTCGACCCCGACTTCGCCTTGCTCATCGCCGACGCGCTGGGCCTGAAGCTCGACCTGCAGCCCATCGCCTGGGCCGACTGGCCTCTGGGCCTGAGTTCGGGCAAGTACGACGCGGTGATCTCCAACGTGGGCGTGACAGAGCAGCGCAAGGAGAAGTTCGACTTCTCCACCTACCGGCTGGGCCTGCACGGGTTCTACGTGAAGGCCGACAGCCCGATCAAGTCGATCAGGGAACCGAAGGACATCGCGGGCCTGAAGATCACGACCGGCGCGGGCACCAACCAGGAACGCATCCTGCTGGAGTGGAACAAGCGCAACCTCGCGGCCGGCCTGAAAGCCGCCGAGCTGCAGTACTACGACGACGATGTATCGCGCACGCTGGCGGTGGTCACCAGGCGGGTCGACGCCAATTTCAACCCGAACGCGCCGCAGGCCTACGAGGCCGCGAAGAACGGGCAGATCCGGCTGGTCGGCACGGTGAACGCGGGCTGGCCGCTGAAGTCCGACGTGGCCATTGCCACGCGCAAGGGCAGCGGCCTGGCCGTGGCGCTGACCACGGCCGCCAACGGGCTGATCCGCAACGGCTTGTACGAGAAGGCGCTCGCGCGCTGGAGCCTCGCGGAAGAGGCCCTGCCCAAGTCCGAGACCAACCCGCCCGGCCTGCCGAAGTTCGCACCGTGAGCATCCGGCACCTTGGCTTCCTGACGCCCGGCAACTTTGCCGAGGGCGATGCATACGCCGGCTTCGAGGCCGCGCTGAAGCTGTTCGAGTTCGGCGAGAAGCTGGGCTTCGACGGTGCCTGGGTACGGCAGCGGCACCTGGAGCGCGGCGTGTCTTCGGCCGCGACTTTCCTGGCCGCGGCGACGCAGCGCACCCGCCGCATCGAGCTGGGCGCGGCGGTGATCCAGATGGGCTACGAAAACCCGTTCCGGCTCGCGGAAGACCTGGCCACGGTCGACGTGCTTTCGCGCGGCCGGCTGCAGGTGGGCCTGAGCGCGGGTGCGCCTCTGCATGGCGCGTTGCTGGGCAACCGCTTCTACGACGCGGCGCCGAACATCGTCGACTTCACGCACAAGCGGGTCGGGCGGCTCAAGGCCAACCTGGAAGATGCATGGCTGGGCGACGAGGAGACCTTCGTCGAATCGGCAGGCGGTCGCGTGCGCCCGCGGGTGCAGCCACATGCGCCGGGCCTGGTCGACCGGCTCTGGTACGGCGGCGGCTCCCTGCGCTCGGTGGAGTGGGCGGGGCGCAACGGCTTCAACCTGCTGCTGGGCAATGTGCTCTCGGGCGAGACCACTAGCGACTTCCTGAATGCCCAGCTGGGCCTGGTCGAGCGCTACCGCCAGAGCGAGACGGACACCCGCCGGGGCCGCATCGCGCTGGGCCGCGTGATCGTTCCCCTGGACGGCGCCGATGCCGCCACGCGCAAGCGCTACCGCGCGTTCGCGGCCGGCCGCGTGGAGCGCACGCTGGAACCGCAGGGCGAGCGCCGCACGCTGTTCGCTACCGACCTCGTGGGTACCGCCGACGAGATCCTGGAGCGCCTGCGCAAAGACCCGGTGCTGCCGCACGTGCACGAATTGCGGGTGGAGCTGCCCTACAACTTTTCGGGCGACGAGTACGAACAGATATTGAGCGACCTGTCGCGGCGCATCGCGCCCGAACTCGGCTGGCGCTCGTTTTGAAGGAAGGGAAGAGGGAGAGGAAGAGTGGAAATGAGTTCGAGGTGAGTCGGAGCCGGGCTGTGCTTCCTGCAACCCGGTGGGCGACTTTTGGGCGGGCTCGCGAGGCCCGCTTTTTTTTTGCTGCACGCGGCCGAGAGCACCGCGGATTCGTTCTTAGAATCGCTGCCGGAGAGCGGTGGTGTAGCGGAAGCACATCCTCCTTGCAGGAGGGGAGCGCTGGTTCAAATCCAGCTCGTTTTCCCCACGCGGATTCGGCGTGGATACGGTCGATGCGCATCCGGGGAGTGATTTTTGATCGATGGTCTGCCAGACGTGGGCTTCACGGACGAAGAGCTGGCGATTGCCTTGCGGGTGTTGCAAGCAGTCTCGGACGATCCCTCCAGCATGGACGACCATCCGCGCTTCAAGACACTGGTTGCCAAGATCCAGAGACAGTCCAAGCGCGTCAAGCGACAGGCGCTTCAGGCGACGGCCGCCGCGCAATTGCAGGATGCACGCCTGCGGACCGGCCTAGTGCGCGCACAGGAGGGAGCGACCGCACTGCCGGATTCTTCCGCTTCTTCCAACGCGAGCGGAGCGCTGTTGCGGCTGCAGCGCTGCTATGTCTGCAAGCAGCCCTACGGCGAACTGCATCACTTCTATCACTTGCTGTGCCCCGGCTGCTCGGAGAAGAACTGGGCCAAGCGAGCCCAACGTGCAGATCTGCGAGGGCGCGTTGCGTTGGTGACGGGCGGGCGGGTGAAGATCGGTTTTCAGACCGCATTGCGCCTGCTCCGCGATGGCGCCGACGTCGTCGTCACCACCCGCTTCCCGAAGGATGCACTTCAGCGATTCCTCGCGATGCCCGATGCCGACGCGTGGCGCAGCCGGCTTGCGCTGGAGGCCCTGGACCTGCGCAACATCCCGTCGGTGGAAGCTTTTGCCGACGAGCTGTGCCGGCGTTTGCCGCACCTCGACATCCTCGTCAACAACGCGGCCCAGACCATCAAGCGTCCTCGCGAGTTCTATGCGGCGCTCATGGCTGCCGAGCCGACGCCATGGCTGCTGGAGGCCAAGGGCAACTACCAGGGGCAGCTGCCGGGCTATGGCGAGTACTTCGCGCCGCAGGAGCTGGACAGCTACGGTCAGGCGCTCGACAAGCGGCCGGAAAATTCCTGGTCTCAGCGGCTGCACGAAGTGTCCACGCTGGAACTGCTGGAAGTGCAGCTCGTGAACGCCGTGAGCCCTTTCCTGCTGACAAGCCGGCTCAGGCCGGCGTTCCTGCGTTCTCCATATCCCCGCCGTTTCGTGGTGCAGGCCTCGGCGATGGAGGGGCAGTTCAACCGCATCGACAAGACGGAGTTTCATCCGCACACCAACATGGCCAAGGCTGGGCTGAACATGCTGGTGCGCACCAGCGCCCAGGAGTGGGCCCGCGACGGCATCTACATGAACGCCGTCGATACCGGCTGGGTGACGGACGAGAAGCCTTACCCGCGGGCCATGCACGCGCGCGAGGCGCGGCATTTCTATACGCCGCTGGATGTTGTCGACGGCATGGCCCGACTGTTCGACCCTATCGCTCGCGGTATCAACGAGCCGGACACTCCGCTGCTCGGGCATTTCCTCAAGGACTACGAACCCTATGCCTGGTGATCTGCGGATGGACGAGAGCCCGGTGCATTGCCCAGTTCATCGCGTTGCGATCACGCCATGCGAGGTGCGGGAGCTGACGCCCCTGCTCGATCACCTGAGTGCCGACAGTGCCGTGCAGGGCAGCCGGCGCTTTCCGCGCGGAACCATGCTGGACGACGGCCGGCTGGATCTGTGCAAGCAGAGCCTGGGCACGGACAACTGCCTGCAGCTGGTCGCGGCGCTTCGGCACAACACCCGGGTGCGCAGCCTCATGCTGGGTACTGACGCCATTGGCGATGCAGGTGCGGGGGCGGTCGCCAGGTTGGCGGCCGCAAATGCGCACCTCGAGGTGCTTTACCTGGGCTGCAACAACATCGGCCCCGAGGGCGCGGGCGAGCTGGCGGTTGCGGTGGCGCAGGCACCGCAGGTCACAGGCCTCTGGCTCAAGCGCAACCCGCTGGGGGCGGAAGGGGCGCAGAGCATCGCGCGCATGCTGCGTGGCAACCGAAATCTTCGATTGCTCGATCTGGTCAACACCGATCTTCGTGGCGCGGGCGTGCGCGCGGTGGTCGACGCACTGTGCGCGGGCGGCAGCGGCCTGCGAAGCCTCTACTTGAGTGGCAACGGGCTTGGGCCTGCGGTGGCAGCGGACCTTGCGCGGCTGTTGCGCGAGGCGCCGCAGATCGAAGAACTGTACGCAAGCGCGAATCACCTTGGCGACGCGGGCGCGATCGAACTGGCGCAAGCCCTGCGTGAGAACAGCACTTTGCAAACGCTCGAACTCGCGAGCAACGGTATCGGGAGCCATGGGGCCAGGGCACTCTTCGAGGCGGCCCGGGGTTCGAGCCTGCTTTCCCTCAATCTTGGCCATGCGGCTTCGGCCAAAGCACTCGGCGCACCCGCCAACCAGATGGGCGATGAGGGCGCAGCTTGCGCGGCCAGGCTGATCGGGGCTTCGCCCGTATTGCGCAAGCTGGATCTCATGCGCAACGGCATCACCGAGTGTGGCCAATCGGTGTTGATGGAAGCTGCGTTGCACAGCCGGTGGCTTGGCCGCCTGATCGTGGAAGGCAGCCAGCCGGAAGCACTGGTGCAGCACCTGGCACTGAACAGGGCTGCCCACGGGGACGACGTGCCGACGGATCGAGCCCTGATCAAGAGCGTCTATCGCTGACCAGATGCGCCCAGCAGGTAGTCCGTGACCTCTTTCGAGAACCGGTAGCGCTGCGCACCGATCAGCACGCCGTCGGTGCCCGCAGGGTCCGGCCTTGCCGCGGGCAGGCCGTGCGCGACCAGCGCTTCGGCGCAGCCGACCCAGTCGCCGCCTTCCACCGGCTCATTGACCGACGCCCATGACAGCGTGCCGCAGGCGTTGTCGTCGAAGCCGTGCCGTTCTTCCCAGCTGGCGCCGTGTTCGAGCAGGAAGCGGGCGAGGGCTGCGTTGCCGCGAAACACGGCGTGGTTGAGCGCCGAGCCGTCCCAGTCGCCAGCGCGTACAGCGACCGGCCAGCCGAGTTCGACCATGAGCTTCACCGCATCGTCGCAGCCTCCCTGGGCCGTGAGCTCGGGCAGCAGCCGCAGCTGGGGTTCCGACAGCATTTCCATGAGCTTGGGGTTGCTGTCCAGCATCTGCCGCGCGGCCGCTCCGTCGGCCCGTGCGCAGGCCGCGACGAAGGCTTCGGTTTCGGGCAGCGCCGATCCGCCGTCGGCCTGCTGCAGCAGCCGCGCAACCTCCGTCAGCCCGAAGCGCAGGGCGACGGTGCGGGCGCTGGTGCCGTCCGGCGTGGTGACTGAAGGATTTGCGCCCGCGGCCAGCAAGGCCGCGATGTGCGCGGGAGAGCGCCGGCGCCGGATGGCCCACAGCAGCGGCGTGCCCCAGTCGGACGTGGGCGAACTCCCAGCGGGTTCGTTGGCGTCGCCGCCGTGCGCGAGCAGCAGGCGCAGCGATTCGAGCGCATCGAGGTCGAGCACGCGATACAGCGCGTTCGTGCCGGTGACGCGCGCCCCGGCCTTCAGCAGAAGCTCGACGCAGGCCGCGTTCTCCAGCGAGTGGTAGAGCGATTCGTTGTCGTTCGGATCGGCGCCGGCCTGCAGCAGCAGCCGGGTGAGTTCGGCATCGCGGTTCTGGCCGGCGGCGCCGTAGAGCGCGGAAAGGCGCTCGTTCTCGTCCGGTGCCTCGAGCGATGCCGGCGGCCAGCGGTTGCCGACCGACTGGTTGGCATCGGCGCCGGCTTCAAGGAGGTGCCGGGCGCAGGCCAGCAGGCCGTCGCGATAAGCCGGCAGTGTCAGCAGGCTGGAATGCGCGACCGCGACGAGCGGCGGCAGCTTGAGCGGCCCGCCCGGCCGATGAATCCAGTCCGGGTCTTGCGCCGTCGCGCGGCGCACAACGGCTTCATCGCCGATAGCGCAAGCGAGGTAGGGGTCGTCGCCCAGGAGAGTTGGGCTTTCTTCCAGCAGGCGAACGGCGACTGAGGGCCTCGCGCGGTCCGCGCCGCCGGCGATGTCGCCCGCATACACGCAGCGCAGCCAATGCAGCACCGTCTTCGCGGGATCGTCCGCCTGTGCCCTGCGCGCGAGCACGAAGCCCTGCAGGTCGGCCCAGGAGGCAAAGCCGTATTCGCGCGCAATGCACGACTGCGCGTCATGCAGCCGCAGGCCGAGCGAGGCGATCGCGGCATCGCTCTTGCCGGCAGCGGCCGGCAGTGCGTCGCGGAATCGGGTGGCGGCGCCGGGGTCGTCGGCCCGGTACAGAGCAAGCAGCTCCTTGGCTTGCTTCTTCAGGTGGCCCAGGTCGGGCCGTGCGGGAATGCGCTTCATGAAAACCTCCGTGCATCAGGCGCCGAGGACCCGCAATTCCGGCTGCACAAAAGGCTGATGAATGAATCAGCAACACATGGAGGCAAGTGGGTTCAACCCTTCCCGCGGGCCCGGGCGCGGCTTGCAACCGCGGCCCGCATCTTAGCGCGGCGTTCAGGCCCGCAGGCCGACCGGGCCTGCGTCGTTCATCGCCATCGCCGACGGATCGCCGCTGTTCGAGCGCCAGATCAGCAGGCCGTGCTTCATCGCCTCGCGGATCGCCTGCGTGCGCGACTTCACGCCGAGCTTGCGATACATGCTCTTGAGCTGCGCCTCGATGGTGTTGATGGAACGATGCGTGGCTTCGGCGATCTCGCGGTTGCTCCAGCCGCGCGAGATGAGCCACAGCACCTTGAGCTCGCGCGAGGACAGCAGCGCGTTGGCTTCCGCGGGTTGAAAGTGCTGCATGGCCTCGACGTCGGCATCCACGGTCGCCGGTGGTGCCTGCGAGGGGAACGCGATGGGCCTGAGGATCTCGTGCGCCAGCCGCGCCGCCGCCGATGCATCGCCCTGTTCGATGGAACGCAGCAAGGACGCGAGTTCCGGCTCGCTGGCTTTCGTGAACAGATGGCACAACGCACTCGCGACCGCCGCTGCGCTGGCGGTGCGCGCATCGGCTTCGTCGGGCTCGGTCACCAGATGGAGTTCCGGTGGCGGCGGCCTGTGTGCGACAACGGTTTCGAAGGAAGGAGAGGGCGGCATCTTGAAGCAAAAGCGCTTCGATGCAGGCAGTGACCCGGGAGCCGGTTCACGCACCAATCAAAGCGAAACCGATCGTATGAATTAAGGCCGCCGCGCGCAGCCTGTTTCGGGGCGCGGATGTGTTCTTCATCACATCCGCGCGCAATCGGCGAACGGCACGCGATTTCAGCGTCCGGGTGCGGGCTCCGTGCGCAATTGCTCCTTGAGGATCCGCCGGATCTCCAGGATGGCCAGCGGGTTCTCCTGCACGCTGTGCTGCGACGAGATCACCAGCTCCGACGCCGCGCCTTCGAGATGCGCGCTCTCGTACGGCACGATCCCGTCGCTCGACGCGGCGAGCGGCACGCCCGCCGTGTCGTTGCCGATGATCGAGTGATAGCGCACGCGCGGGTTCATCGGCAGGCCCGACGACAGCCGCACGAAGGGATCGCGGTCGCTGAGGTTGTCGATGCTGTTCGGAATGCGCAGCGGCCCCTGGTCCTGCTTGCCCGGTGCGATGCGGATCAGCTCGCGCGAGATGTCGCTCAGCTGCCCCAGCATGGTGACCGGCAGCGTGATGAGGTTGGCCACCCAGCGCGAGATGCGGTTGTTGGCAAAGTCGGTGCCGCGGTGCGGCGACGCGATGAAGATGGCGTCGCTGACCTGCGGCAAGGGCTCGAAGCGCAGGTACGGCGCGAGCCGCTGCTCGATGCGCTGCTGCTGCGCGCCCTGCATCGGGTAGCTCGCGAGCAGGGCCTCCCACAGCTTGTCTTCCGACGATGACACCATCAGCCGCGACAGCACGCCGCCCATGCTGTGGCCGATCAGCGTGATGTCGTTGGACGCGCGGGCCTTGCCCGTGGGGTCGAAGTGCGCAATGGTCTGCTCCACGGCTTCGCGGATGGCGAGGTTGTTGAGAGGCAGCGGCGCGTTGGTCGGGTAGTACACCTGCCAGACCTGGTAGCTGCGGCGCAGCGTCTCGTCGCCGAGTACCTCGTTGGCCACGTTGATCCATGCCTCGGGGCTGCTGGCCAGGCCGTGCAGCATGATGATCGTGCGGCGGTTCGGGTCGTAGGGCTGCATCAGGTAGATGCGCGGCCTCGTGAGTCCGTCGGCGCTGCCGAAGAGGCTGCGCAGCGCCTGCAGCGCGAAGTCGGAGCGCGCGAGCCACAGGCCGTAGCCGGAGGTGAAGTTGGCGGCCAGCGGGATGTCCTGCCCGCCGAGTTGCACCGTCGATGTCCGGTAGGGGTCGAACACCACAATGCGCAGATTGCGCGTGGCCAGCACCTGCCGCAGGTCGGCGCCGTCGAACTTGAGCAGCGCGGTGAGCGCGGGGAAGGGCGTCTCGCGGTAGGGCGGCGCGTTGGCGCCGTAAGCGGGCTCGTCGGTCACGGCGACAAGCTCGGCGCCGAAGCCGTCGCGCCGGTAGATGTTGCGCAGGCCGGAGAAGGTGAGCGAAGCTGCGGGAATCAGCTCTTGCGGCAACGCGGCCCCGGGCGGCAGCTGCAGCGCCGACACATCGCTGTCGATGTGCCAGTCGCCCACCTGAGGAACAGTGGGCGGCCGGGTGTCGTCGCGGCCGCGCCGGCCGTTCTTCTGGTAGCTGCTGTACAGCCCGGTGATGGCCTGCTGCACCGCATAGTTGTAGTAGTCGCGCACCTGCGTCTGCCGGTCCTCGAAGGCCCGGTCGCGCGGGTTGCGGGCGGTGAAGAACAGGTAGGCATAGGCATGGCGGGCGGTTTCGAGCCATGCGTCGATGGCCTTGTCGGCCGACGGCCCATCGGTCGTGCCGCCCTTGTCCGACGACAGCGCCACCTGCAGCCAGACCTCCGACAAGGCCGAAAGCCGCTGCTCGTCGGTGATGCCCGACGAATCGGCCAGGGCCTGGCGGCAGGCCTGGCCGTCGCGGCGGCACAGGTCGGCGTCGGAGCCGATCACGCGCAGCACTTCCTGCGCGGAGGTGCTGAGCTTGCCCGTGGTGAGGATGTCGCCGCGCCGCTGTGCGAGGTATTCGGCCGGCGAGATGGAGCCGACCTTCACGCCCGCGCAGCCGGCCGCCAGCATCGTTGCGCACAGCAGGGCCGCGAGCAGATGAAAGCGCGCGCGCATCATCATGGCGCCGCTTTCGGCGCTGCGCCCGGCAAGCCTTGCCGGATGGCTTGCGAGAAATCGGCGCCGGGCGTCTTGTCGGTGCCGATGGCGCGGTCGGTGATGCGCCCGGCGGCGCGCAGCGCCTGCATGTCGTAGCCCGGCGTGAGGCCGCCCACGTCGTACAGGTAGTCGGGCAGGTAGCCCGATGCGAGCAGGCGGTAGTCCATGGGCAGGCCGGGCACGATGCGCCTGGCCAGCGCGTAGACGATGGTGGTGCAGTTGGCAGTGAGCGTGTTGTAGAAGCTGGGCGCGCGCACCAGCGCGTCGGCCTCGCCCAGGTACGCGAGGAACAGCGAGCGCATCTCGGGCTGCGGCAGGCGCACGCGGTACATGTGGACGTCTTCGCCGCGCACGTTGGTGCGCACGCGCAGGATGTCGTGCTCGTCGGCCGCCACCAGGCTGGTCTCGAACTGCTTGAAGAAGCCGCCGACCGACGAGAAGCTCTCGCCGCGCTCCTTGCGGATCTCTATGGAGAAGGTGAGGAACCGGCCGTCGTCGAAGCCGAACGACACCAGCGTGTGCGCGATGGCCGGGCCGGTCCAGTAGGAGAGCGACACATCGACCGTGCGCAGGCGGTCGAGGTCGTAGCGGCGCGTTTCCCAGCGCTGCGTGTAGTCGGTGTCGCTGCGCCATTCGAAGTTGCGCACGTTCTCCATGGTGACGATGCTGCCGTCCACGCGCGCGTGCAGCTGGCGCGACACGTCGTCGGCCCACACACGGTCCTGCGAGGGCAGGATGGTGCCCCACCATGCGAGCAGCATCGCGAAGCCCACGGCGTAGGAGAGCAGGGCGCGCCCGGCCCTGCCGCGCCACAGCAGCGCGATGGCGACAAGGGCGAAGCCGGCCCACAGCACGCCGGCGCCGGCCTTCGCGAATACCGGCCCCGGCAGCTGGTACCAGAGCGCAAGGCAGGCCCACAGCGCCGTCAGCACCACGGCCAGCGACAGCAGCAGGCGGCCGGAGAAACGCAGGATCGCGCGGATCATCGGCACGCGGCGCCTAGCCGTAGACGCTGAGCGACGCGAGGATGCGCGTGAAGTACGCGTCGGCCAGCGCGGTCGCGCCCTTGGCGTCGCGTGCCTCGAGCGCGTCGACGATGGCGGTGAGCTCGCGCAGCGTCTGCTCGCGCACGATGGCACCCACCGGACCGTTGAGGTTGGAGCGCCCGTCGTACTGCACCGCGCGTCGGTCGGCCACCACCGCGTCGAACACCTGCATCAGGAAGCGGTTGCGCGTGGCGCGGAAGATTGCCTGGTGCACGCCGTAGATGCCTTCCTTGAAGGCGATCCACTGGTCGGCGTCGCGCACCACGGCCAGGTGGTGGCGCATGAGCGCGAAGTCATCGGCGTCGGCGCGCTGGGCCGACAGCGCCATCATGGCCGGCTCGAACAGCAGCCGGCCTTCGAGGATCTCGGTGTAGGTCGGCACGTCGCGGTGGTGGGCCGCCACGGGCAGGTCGGACTCGCTGAGCAGCTGCATCAGCGATTCCGCCAGGAAGGTGCCGCTTCCCACCTTGCGCTCCAGCAGGCCCTGCGCGCTCATCATGGCCAGCGCATGTCGCACCGTGCTGCGCGAGGTCTTGAACTGCTCCGACAGGTCGCGCTCGTTGGGCAGCTTGTCGCCGGGCTTGAGCACGCCGTCGCGGATCGACTGGAGGATGGCGCGGTAGACCTTCGAGGCGGTGGCCTTGTCCTGCGCGGCGATCCGGCCCGACAGGTCGGTGACCTCGATCAGGGGTTGCGAGACAGGCTTTGCATCCATGGTTTCAGAGTTCGCCAAAATGGTTGACCAATCACAATTAAGAATCTTAGAATGAATTCATTACGCAGTCATACAAGGCTGCGTTGTCTGGTTCCGGATTGGTTGACCAATCCGTCCGAAGCTGTTGATTTTCGTCGAAAGGTTGACCCTGCGCTGCCCCCGTGCGGCGCTGCGGTGAAGTGTTCTCAATGACCCTGGATTCCAACACGGCGCAGACGGCCACGGCCCGCGGCCCCAGTCCCCGCCCCGAAGAGCGGCTCGCCGCGCTCGGCCTGGTGCTGCCGCCGCCACCGGCACCCGTCGCCAACTTCGTGGCCTGGCGCCGCACCGGCCCCTTGCTGTATCTCTCGGGCCAGGGTCCGCTGGAGGCGAACGGGCATCTGCACGTGGGCCGTGTCGGCGAGGAAGTGAGCATCGAGGCTGCCTACGCCCATGCGCGGCTCACCGGGCTGAACCTCCTGGCGGTGGCCAAGGCCGCGCTGGGCGACCTCGGGCGCGTGCGCAGCGTGGTGAAGCTGCTGGCTTTCGTGAATGCCTCGCCGGGCTTCGCGCATCATCCGAAGGTCATCAACGGCTGCTCCGACCTGTTCGTCGATGTGTTCGGCGACGAAGTGGGGCGCGGCGCGCGCTCGGCCATCGGCGCGGGTTCGCTGCCGGGCCACCAGACCGTCGAGGTCGAGGCCATCCTGGAAGTGGACTGAGCCATGGCCTACCAGTTCCAGTTCGACGCGCTCGCCCCCTACACCGGGCAACTGGTGGAAGGGCTGCTGCACACGCTGGGCTATGCCGCGTCGAGCATCGTGCTGGGCATGGCGATCGGCGTGGCGGGCTCGCTGGCGCTGGTGTACGGCGGCAAGCCGCTGCGCGGCATGACGCGGGTGTATGTGGAGTTCTTCCGCAACACGCCGGCGCTGGTGCAGCTCTTTCTCATCTACTTCGGCCTGCCCAACCTGGGCATACGGCTGGAGGCGCCCGTGGCGGGCGTGATTTCGCTGGCGCTGTACTGCGGCGCCTACATGGTCGAGGTGTTCCGCTCGGGGCTGATGTCGGTGCCGCGCGGCCTGTCGGAAGCCGGCGCCGCGCTCGGGCTGCGGCCGCGGCAGGTGCTGGTGCACGTGCTCTTCGTGCCGGCGCTGCGCAACGTGTTTCCCTCGCTCGCGAGCCAGATGGTGCTCACGCTCATCGGCACCAGCCTCATCTCGCAGATCGGGGTGGAAGACATCTTCCACGCCGGCAGCTTCATCGACTCGCGCACCTTCCGCAGCTTCGAGGTCTACCTCGTGATCTGCGCGATGTATTTCGTGGCGGTGCAGGCGCTGCGCGTGATCCTCGGCTTCGTGCAGCGCCGCCTGTTCGGCAAGGAGGGCTGAGATGCGCGGACTTTCCATTGCCGACCTCTGGCTCATCCTGGGCGCGATCCGCTGGACCGCCGCGCTGGCCGTCACCGCGTTCGCCGTCGGCGCGGTGATTGCGCTCGGCGTGGCCGTGGCGCGCACTTCGCGGATGCCGTGGCTGCGCGTGCTGGCGCGCATCTACACGGAGCTTGTGCAGGGTACGCCGCTGCTGGGCGTGCTGTTCCTGCTGTACTTCGGCGTGCCGATGCTGCTGGGCATCGAGATCAACGCCTTCATGGCAGCTGCGGCCGCGTTCTCGCTGTCGGCCGGTGCGTTCCTCGGCGACATCTGGCGCGGCGCCATCGAATCGGTGCCCAAGGGCCAGTGGGAGGCCGCCTCCTGCGTGGGCCTGCGCCGCTGGCAGGTCATGCGGCACGTGGTGTGGCCGCAGGCCTTTCGCGTGGCGCTGGGGCCCACGGTGAGCTACCTGGTGCAGCTCATCAAGAACACCTCGCTGGCCGCGCTCGTCGGGCTGGTCGAGCTCACGCGATCGGGCCAGATCGTCGCCGGCTCCACGCTGGCGCACCTGCCTGTCTTCTGCGGCGTGGCCCTGTGCTACTTCGCCATCTGCTACCCGCTGGCCCGGCTGGCACTCTCTCTGGAAGGACGCATGAATGCCGCTCGTGCTCATTGAATCGGTCGAAAAGCACTTCGGCGACAACCATGTGCTGCGGGGCGTGTCCACCGAAGTGGCCAAGGGCGACATCGTGGCGCTCGTGGGCCGCAGCGGCTCGGGCAAGAGCACGCTGCTGCGCTGCGTGAACGGGCTGGAGACCATCAGCGCGGGGCGCATCGTGGTCGACGGCGTGGATGTGCAGTCGCCCGGCACCGACCTGGCCCTGCTGCGCCGCCGCGTGGGCATGGTGTTCCAGAGCTTCAACCTCTTTCCGCACCTGTCGGCCGCGGCCAACGTGACGCTGGCGCCGGTGCTGACCAGGAAGATCGCCAAGGGCGAGGCGCGCGACCTGGCCAGGCGCATGCTGGAGCGCGTGGGCCTGGGCCACAAGCTCGACGCCATGCCCTCGCAGTTGTCGGGCGGCCAGCAGCAGCGCGTGGCCATCGCGCGGGCGCTGGCCATGTCGCCGCAGCTGATGCTGTTCGACGAAGCCACTTCCGCGCTGGACCCCGAACTGGTAGGCGAGGTGCTGCGCGTGATGGAAGACCTGGCGCGCGACGGCATGACCATGATGGTCGTCACGCACGAGATGGCCTTCGCGCGCCGCGTGGCCTCCGAGGTGCTCTTCATGAACCAGGGCCGCATCTGGGAGCGCGGCACGCCGGAGCGCATGTTCGGCAGCCCGCAGACCCCCGAATTCCAGCAGTTTGTCCAATCCGTCGTCTGATCTCTTTCGTCTTCCCCAAGGAGCTTCCATGTTCAAAATGAAAACCCTGTTCGCCGCCGCGCTGGTCTGCGCCGCTCCCTTGCTCGCGCATGCCGACAAGCTCGCGGACATAAAGGCCAAGGGCACGATCCGCATCGCCACCACCATCGACGCCGCCCCCTGGGGCTTCACCGACGCGGCCGGCAAGCCCACGGGCCTGGACGTGGAACTGGCCGAGAACGTGGCCAAGGCCATGGGCGTGAAGCTCGAGCTGCAGCAGGTGACCGGCGCCAACCGCATTCCCTACCTGCTGTCGAACAAGGTCGACGTGGTGATCGCGGCGCTGGGCAGCTCGCCCGAGCGCGCCAAGCAGGTCGCCTTCTCCAAGCCCTATGCGGCGGTGTACCTGGGCGTGTACGGCGGCAAGGGCATTCCCAAGTTCGCCAAGCTGAGCGAGCTCGCGGGCCAGACCGTGGCAGTGCCCAAGGGCTCGACGCCCGACCTGTCGCTGAGCGAGCTGGCGCCCGGCGCCAAGCTGATCCGCCTGGAAGACACCGCCTCGACCATCTCGGCCTTCCTGTCGGGCCAGGCGCCGCTGTTCGCCGAGAACAACTTCATCGCCCAGAAGGTGGCCGATGAAAACCCCGCCAAGGGCATCGAGATGAAGTCGCTGATCCGCATCAGCCCCGCCTACATGGCCGTGCAGCCCAGCGAAACCGCGCTGCTGGCCGAGATGAACAAGATCATCGACGCCAAGGCCGCCGACGGCAGCCTCGCGGCGCTGCGCCTGAAGTGGTTCAAGGACGAGCAGAAAGAAGTGAAGTGAGCCAGCCGCGTCCTTCCACCGTTTTCACGGACATCGATTGGGCCAGGCCCGGCAAGCAGGTCGGCCATGCGTGGCTGCCCTACTCGGGGCATGAGGATGCCTGGGGCGCGGTCGCGCTGCCGCTGGCCGTCATCGGCAATGGCGACGGGCCAACCGTGCTGGTCACCGGCGCCATCCACGGCGACGAGTACGAAGGCCCGATCGTCATCAACGAGCTGATCCGCACGCTCGACGCCGCGCAGGTCAAGGGCCGCCTGATCCTGATGCCCGCGGCCAACGCGCCGGCATTGCGCGCGGCCTCGCGCGTGAGCCCGCTCGACGGCAAGAACCTGGCGCGCGTGTTCCCGGGCAACCCCTTCGGCACGCCGACCGAGCAGATCGCCGCGTTCATCCACGACGTGCTGTTCCCCAGGTGCGACGCGTATGTCGACCTGCACGCGGGCGGCAGCTCGCTGTTCATCGAGGAGAGCGCGCAAGTTGTGGTCACGCCCACGCTGGCGCCCGAAGTGCGCGAGCGCGCCGAGGACATGGCGCGCTGGTTCGGCGCCAGGTTCACCGTGATCACCGACAACATGGGCGATCCGCGCACCAGCTGCGGCGCAGCGGCTCACCTGGGCCTGGCGGCGATCGCGGCTGAGATGGGCGAGAACGGCAGCGTCTCGCCCAAGGGCGTGAAGCGCACGCGCGAGTGCCTGTCGCGCGTGCTGGCACGGCTGGGCGTGGTGCCCGCCGAGCTGCCGGCCACGCCGCCGGCGAGCCGCCGCGTGCACATCGTGCCGGACGGCGGCAACCTGCTGTCGCCAGGCGACGGCTACTTCGAGCCGCTGCACCAGCTCGGCGACACGGTGGCCGCCGGCGAGCTGGCCGGCTACCTGCACCTGCTGACCGAGCCCTCGCTGGCGCCGCGCGAAGTGCGCTTCGCCAAGGGCGGCACGGTGTATTCGCAGCGCACCTTCGGCATCGTGAAGCAGGGCAACAACCTGTGCGTGCTGGTCGAAGACGAGGAAGGCGCTGCCGCATGAGCGAGAACACCACCCCGATCACGCTGGACGACTACCGCGCGGCCCATGCCCGCGTGCAGCCCTACATCCGCCACACGCCGCTGGTCGATGCACACCCCTGGGTGCCCGGCGGCGCGGCGCAGGTGCGCTTCAAGGCCGAGTGCAACCAGGTCACCGGCTCCTTCAAGGCGCGCGGCGCTTTCAACCGCGTGCTCAATCTGTCGGACGACGTGCGCAGGCAGGGGCTGGCCACCGCGTCGGGCGGCAACTTCGGCGCGGCCGTGGCCTACGTCGGCAAGACGCTGGGCCTGCCGGCCAACGTGTTCGTGATGAACACCAGCACGCCGATCACGCGGGCGCGCATCGAAAGCCACGGCGCCAGGCTCACCGTGCACGGCGACTTCTGGGACCAGAGCTGGGACGCCGCCGGCGCCAACGTGGCCGAGCACGGCGGCGCGTTGCTGCATCCGTATGCCGACCGCGACGTGGTGATCGGGCAGGGCACGACCGCGCTGGAAATCATCGATGAATGGCCCGAGGTCGAGACACTGGTGGTGTCCATCGGCGGCGGCGGCCTGCTCGCGGGCATTGCGCAGGCGGCCAAGCTGCTCAAGCCGTCGATCCGCGTCATCGGCGTGGAAGCGGCGGGCTGCCCCACGCTCCACACCTGCCGCAAGGAAGGCCGCATCGTGAAGCTGGAGAACGTGAAGACGCGCGTGCCGATCCTCGCGGCGCGTTCGACCGAGCCCTTGAACTTCGAGCTGATCGAGAAGTACGTCGACGAGATCGTGCTGGTCGATGAAGAAGTCATCGAGGACGCGGCCCGTTCCGCCTGGCAGCACGCGGGCCTGGCCATCGAGCTGGGCGCGGCCACCGCGCTGGCGGCCGTGAGCCAGCGCTGCTTCGAGCGCCGCGACGACGAGAAAATCGCCGTCGTGCTGTGCGGCAGCGGCAGCGACGGCATGCCCAAGGCCTGAGCGGACTGCCTGCCGCGCTACAGCATGTAGGTCACGAGCTTGAAGTCCGGATCCTCCGGGAAGGACTTCACCGTGAACCCCAGCCTGCGCACCAGCTTGAGCATGTCGGGGTTGTTGGCGAGCACGAGCCCGTCGATTTCCGAAAGGCCCTTGTCGCGCGCCACGTCGATGATGCTTTCCATCAGCCGCGAGCCGATGCCCTTGCCGCTGAACTCGTCGGCCACCACCAGCGAGAACTCGCAGCTGGTCTGGTCGGGGTTGGTGATGTAGCGCGACACGCCCACGATGCGCTCGCTTTCGAGCACCGTGCCTTCGGGCGACACGCTGCGCTCCATCACCACCGCCACCAGCGCCATCTCGCGGTCGTAGTCGATCAGCGTGAAGCGCGACAGCATCGACGGCGGCAGCTCGTGGAAGCGCGAGACGAAGCGGAACCAGCGGCTCTCGGGCGACAGGCCCTGCACCAGCGCCTGCAGCATCTGCGCGTCGTTGGGGTGCACCGGCCGCACGATGTAGATGCCGCCACCCGGCAGCGGCCATTCGCGCCGGTAGCGCGCGGGGTACGGCATGATGGCCAGGTGGTGGTAGCCGTTGGCCGCATTGCCCAGCTGGCCCGACACCGCCTGCGTGCTGCTGTCGACCACGATGCGCGCATCGACCGAGATGGCGCCCGACTCGTCAACGATGATGGGGTTGATGTCCATCTCGCGCAGCTCGGGCAGCTCGCACACCATTTCCGACACGCGCAGCAGCAGGTGCTCCAGCGCCTCCATGTCCACCGCGCTGGCGCCGCGCCATTCGCCCAGGGTCTCGGCCACGCGCGAGCGTTCGATGAGCCGGCGCGCCAGGAACTGGTTGAGCGGCGGCAGCTCCATGGCGCGGTCGTTCAGCAGCTCGATCATGGTGCCGCCCGCGCCGAACACGATGACGGGGCCGAACGGCTGGTCGGTCACCAGGCCCACATAGATTTCTCGCCCGCGCCGCGCGCGCACCATCTTCTGCACGGTCACGCCGTTGATGCGCGCCTCGGGCGCCAGGCGCGCCACGCGTTCCATCATCTCGACGTAGGTGTCGCGCGCGCTGGTGCCGTTCATCACGTTGAGCGCCACGCCCTCGACGTCGGACTTGTGCGGGATGTCGGGCGAGTCGATCTTCAGCGCCACCGGGAAGCCCAGTTGCGTGGCGATCATCATGGCCTCGTTGGCACTGCGCGCGAGCAAGGTGCGGGTGATGGGAATGTGGAACGACGACAGCAGCGACTTCGACTCCATCTCCGTCAGCACGCGGCGCCGCTCGGCCAGCACGCTTTCGATCAGCAGGCGCGCGCCTTCGATGTCGGGCTTGGCCAGCGCCGACAGCGGCGGCGGCGTCTGCTGCAGCAACTGCTGGTTCTGGTAGAAGGCCGCGATGTTGCCGAAGGCGCCCACGGCCGCCTCCGGCGTGCGAAAGCTGGGGATGGTGGCTTCGGCCAGCACCGCGCGCGCCTTGCCCACCGACGAGTCGCCCATCCAGCAGGCCAGCAGCGGCTTGTTCATGGGGCGCGGAATGTCGGCCAGCGCCTTGGCGGTGGCCGCGGCGTCGGCGCCGGCCTTGGGCGAGAAGATGGCCAGCACCCCGTCGACCTGGCTGTCGGCCGAGGCCGCGTCGATGGCTGCGCGGTAGTGCGCGGGCTGCGCGTCTTCCGAAAGATCGATGAGGTCGGTCAATGAAGCGAGCGGCGGCAGCGACGGCAGCATCAACTTCTGCACGGGCGCGGAAAGTTTGCCCAGGTCGAGCCCGATCTCGTTGATCCAGTCGGCCGCCAGCACGCCGGGGCCGCCGCCGTTGGTGACCACCGCCAGCCGCTTGCCCACCGGCCGGTAGCGCGAGGCCAGGCACTTGGCCGCCGAGAACAGCTCGACGAAGGAGCGCACCCGCACCGCGCCCGCGCGGCGCAGCGCGGCGTCGAACACGTCGTCGCTGCCCACGATGGCGGCGCTGTGCGTCTGCGCGGCTTCGTTGCCTGCCGGCTTGCGGCCGGCCTTGAGCACCACCACCGGCTTGGCATGCGAGGCCGAGCGCAGCGCGCTCATGAAGCGGCGCGCGTCGGCGATGCCTTCGAGGTACACGATGATGCTGTGGGTGGCCCGGTCGTTGGCCAGGAAGTCGAGCACCTGCGGAATGTCGACCGAGGTGTGCGGGCCCAGCGACACCACGCTGGAAAAGCCCACGCCGTTCTGCCGCGCCCAGTCGAGCATCGACGCGGTGAGCGCGCCCGACTGCGACACCAGCGCCAGCGGCCCGGTGCTGGCGAGGGGGCCGGCCACGCTGGCGTTCAGGTGCAGCGGCGGGCGCTGGAAGCCCAGCGAGTTGGGCCCGAGCAGGTGCACGCCTTCGCGCTTTGCGATCTTGCGCCACTGGGCCGCCTGCTCGGCGCTGATGCCGCTGGAGATGACAACCGCCGCCGTGCAGCCGATGCGGCCCGCGATCTCCAGCGCGGCCGCCACGTCGCGCGGGGCGAGGGCGATCAGCGCCAGGTCGGCATGGGTCTGGGCCAGTTCTTCGAGCGTGCCCTTGGTACGCACGTCCAGGAAGCGCAGCGTGCCGTCGAAGCGGTCGGCGCGGAAGGCTTCGCGCAGCGTGCGGCCGGCCGGCGTCTGCCCGCCGGGGTCGTCGGCGTGGCCGACGAAGGCCACGATGGAGGCCGGGGCGAAGAGCGGATTCAGGAAATGCTTGTCCATGCCCCCAAGTCTGCACCGTTCGGGGGCGGGTGTGCGCGGCGGGCGGAGAACTCGCGAGGATTTTGAATCGGACCGGCATGCCCCGTGGCCGCGCAGGCGGCGCCTCGCTATAGTCAAGGGTCATGCAAAAAAGAATCGGCGTGGTCTTCGTCTCTCGGCGAAATTCACTGCGCAGCATCCTGGCGGAAGCATGCCTCTCTCACCTGGACCCCAAGCGGTTCTCGGTCTCTTCCTGCGGTCAGCCCGGGCATGTCGGGCGCGAGTTTCATCCCGCGGCCATCGGCGCGCTCCACAGCGCCAGCATTCCCGTTCCGCAGAGGCAGCCGCGCAGCTGGGACGAGCTGGTGCGGACCCACCCCTCCGGCGCGGATTTCGTCATCACCCTGGACGCGGCCACCGAGTCGCTGCAACCCCCGTGGCCCGGCCAGCCCGATGCGGCGCTGTGGTCCTACCCGGACGTTGCCGCCGAGACCGACCCCGAGCAGGTCGCTCATGCGGCGGTGCAGATGCTGTTCTCGCTGCGCCGCCGGCTCGAGCTGCTGGTGAGCCTGCCGATGCAGGGCGTCGACCGCGCGGCGGTGCGCTCCGACGTGCGCGACCTGGGCTACATGCGCTAGCGTCCGCGGCCCGCGAAGGGCTGGCGCATCCACTGCCGCTCGGCCTCCGTGATGGGCGATTCGAGCGCCCGTTCGGGCACTTCCCAGACGATGGCGCGCGGCGGGTTGTCCGCGAACGCCGGTCCCGGAAAGTAGCGCCGCGCGGCGCCGGAAAAATCGCCCCCGTCCATCGCGAAATCGGCGACCAGCGACTGGCCGGCGAGCTGAAGGAAGGGCAGGAAGTTGGCGCGCCGCGAGAACGAACTGCCGATCAGCACGATGGACGGCAGTGCGGTGTTGCCGAACAGGTCGGTGCTCTCGTTGCGCGTCTCGACGGTCGACTGCCAGCCGGTGTCGGGCGCGGGCTTCAGCGACGACGGCAGGCCGTCGATGCCCGCCAGGCGCACCAGGTCGCCCCATTCGGTGACGGTCTTGCGCGATGCGACCACGGAAGGCACCGGCGTGGCGTCGAGCACCTGCATGCGCCGAAGGCGCTCGGCCACGGCTTGCGCGCCCAGTTGGCTGCCGTGCTCGGTCCAGTGCGTGTCGGTTTTGAGGAAGGGCGCGGGCGTTGTACCTGCGAGCACCGGTGCCAGGTCGAGCACGGGCACGTTCGCGGCATCGAGCATGGCCGTCCATTCGCGCACACGGCCTTCGAGTTCGGGCGGGCGCCGCAGCCGGCCCAGGTGTTGGCTTTCGATCCGGCTCTTGTCGGGCACCACCACCACCAGCAGCGCCATGCGCCGTGCAGCCAGCGCGCGAGCGATGTCCGTGACGGTGGCGGCACGGTCACGCGCATTCGCAGCGCGGCCGGTGTGAACGCGCAGTTCCTCGTCGAGGAAGAGCCAGTCGCCTTCGCCCCGATGCACCTCCGCGCCGAGGTCGCCCAGCAGCAGCCAGCTTGCCTCGCGCTGGTAGCGCGCGAGCGTTTCGGTCAGCGGCGTCGTGACCAGCGTCTTCGTCAGCGCTCGCCGGGCTGCGGCATCGTCCAGCAGCGAAGCGTCGGCATGAGCCAGCGCGCCGGGCATGTTCGGCAAGCTCGCGACGAACGCTGCACCCAGCGACGCGACCAGCACGCCCGCCGTCATCCAGCGGAGCAGTCCACGCAGTCGCCGGTTGGTGCGCGCTGTTGCCATGCCGGTCAGAACTGGAAGTAGAGGAAAGGCACCGTGCCGCGGCTCGACACCAGCGCGAGCGAAAGCAGGAAACCGGCGATTGGCGCCAGCGTCGCGAGCACCGCGCCGCCATTGCCCGCGTGCCGCCGCGCGCCGACAAGGGCCGGCGCGAGCACCCAGGCGATGCCCAGCAGGTAGGCCAGCATCACCGGCGGCCGCAGCATGTTGGAAAGCGCCGCCCCCAGTGCCACGCCATGCGCGCCGAACTGGCCGGCCAGCATGTCGCAGGCGACCGCGAAGTCGGGCGCGCGGAACAGCGTCCAGCCCAGCATCACGAACAGCATGGTCGCGGCGTGCGCGAGCGGCGCGGGCAGGCCCAGCCCGCGCGCGCGGCACAGGTGCACCACGCTCAGGCCAATGCCCTGTGCCAGGCCCCAGTACAGGAAGTTCCAGCTGTCCGCGCCGTGCCAGAGCCCGCCGATGGCCATCGTCAGCATCAGGTTCAGCACCGTGCGCCGGGTGCCCTTGCGGCTGCCGCCGAGCGGCACGTAGAGGTAGTCGCGCAGCCAGGACGACAGCGAGATATGCCAGCGCCGCCAGAACTCCGCCAGGTTGCGCGCGAGGTAGGGCCGGTCGAAGTTCTCGGGAAAGCGAAAGCCCAGCATCGCGCCGATGCCGATGGCCATCGCGCTGTAGCCCGCGAAGTCGAAGAACAGCTGCAGCGTGTAGGCCAGGCAGCCGAGCCAGGCATCGGCCAGGCTGGGGTGCGCGGCCGAAAACACATGCTCCACCACCGGCGAGAGCGTGTCCGCCACCAGCACCTTCATCGTCATGCCGATCATGAAGCGGCGCGCGCCCGTGGCGAATGCCGACGCATGCACGGCGCGGTGCGCCAGGCGCTGGCGCACCCAGTCGTATCGGATGATCGGCCCCGCGACGAGGTGGCCGAACATCGCCAGGTAGGTCGCGAAGTCGATGGGCCGGCGCTCCGCCGGAAACTTGCCGCGATGCACGTCGACCAGATAGGAGATCGCCTGCAGCACGGTGAACGACAGCCCGATGGGCAGCGCGATGCGTTGCCATTCCACCGGCATGGCGCCAGCATGCGCCAGGGCCGCGTTGAAAGTCTCGACCACGATGTTGGCGTACTTGAACCAGGCCAGCACGCCGAGGTTCAGCACGATGAACGCCACCAGCATGCCGTGCCGCCCCGGCCCCGCGCGCTCGACCAGCAGCCCGCCCGCCCATGCCAGCGCGGTGAGCGCAATGAACAGCAGCAGGAACAGCGGGCTCCACCACCCGTAGAACAGCCAGCTCGCCAGCAGCAGCACGATGTTCTTCGCGCGCGCCGGCGTCAGCGCATACAGCAGCAGGAACGCCGGCAGAAAGATCGAGAGGAATTCGAGCGATGCGAAAACCACGGCCGGGTCAGCGCGCGATGCGGTCCTGCAGGCCCATGAGCCGGCTGCCCTTGCCGGCGGGAACGAGGAACACGCTGTAGCGCTGGCCCGCCTGCAGCGAGCCCAGGTCGACCGTGCCCTCGACGGGCTGGCCGTTGCAGGTGGCATGCACCGCCAGCTTCACCGGGTTGACGGCACGGCGCGCGCTGGCAAGCGCCGCCTGGTTCTCGAAGATGGCCGCGTTGCCGGTGCTGGCCAGGAGGCCCGCGGCGGTGCAGCGCGCGTCGGCGTTGTAGAACGCGAGCGAGGCGCGCAGGGGGTCGAAGCTGGGTGGCGGCTCGGTGAAGCTGGTGCCGGCAATCTCGCCGTTCGCGCCTTGCCACGCCAGCACCGACGCCGAGCCGCCCGATGGCACGCGCAGCGTGATGGCCATCTGCCGCTGGCCGTTTTTCCAGTAGCCGGTGACCGGCGCGTCGGAGCGCACGGGCTGGTAATCGGTGATGGGCGCAGAAGGCGCCACCACCACGCTCGCCTTTGCGGGGCCGCCGCTTTGCACCGTGAGCGCCTGCGCCCCCGCGTTGACGAAGCGCACCAGCGCCAGGTCTTGCGAGGGGCCCGTGTCATACAACTGGGGCGCGGCGCCGGCCACGGCGGGCAGCAGGGCGCCGAGCAGCGCATGGCGCCGCATCTTGAGAGCGGCGCGCCTCATGGCCGCGGGGTGCCGGCGGCAGCGGGCGCCAGGGGCAGCCGCGCGACGGCCTTGGCTATGGCGTCGCCCCAGGCGCGGTAGCCGCTCGCGTTGAAATGCTGCCCGTCGATGGTCGGCCACTGGCCGCGCGCGGACATCTCCAGCGAGTCGATGTAAGTGCAGGGCGCAACGTTGGTGGCGAGAAAGCGGCTCACCGTTTCGGCGCGTGCGTAGGTCTTGCCGTACTGGCCGCCTTCCTGGCCCCACGCGGGGCCGACCCAGGCGCACTTGGTGCCGGTGGCCGAAATCGCGCCGGTGAGCGCGCTCACCTGCTGCCAGACCCAGTTCATCGGAAAGTCGGCCTGCCGGTAGGCGGCCATGGTGTCGCCCAGCACGATCAGCACCAGATCGGGGTGCTCGGCCTTGATGAGTTGCGCGACCGCCGTCGTCTTGGCCCGGTTGCCGGGGCTCACGACCGCCGGCTTGTTGCCGATGCGTTCCGCGCTGCCGCAGGAGCCGGGCTTGGACACCGTCCAGTCGTAAGGCTGCACGCCGCACACGCCGATGGAATGCACCTTCGCGCCCTGGCGCTGGAGATCGTCGTGCAGCGACGACATCAGGTAGCTCGGCTGCGACAGATGACTGTCCCCGATGATGAGGATGGAAAGACCGGCAATTGCCGCTGCGAGTGCCACCAATATCCCTTTCGTTTTCAAGGCCGGAAAATGTACCAGCCCCGGCGGTCCATCGCCCGGCGGTCGAATCCGCGTTCAGTCCGTGCCACACCCCGGCATCGATGAAAAACACATAAGCAAACTCGAAATCAGGCGTTCCCGGCGGGGCGCTGCGCGGGCTCAATGTCGGGCTTTCCCGCTGCCGGCTTCGAATCTTGTCAGACCTTTCTTCCGGATTTCCCGCCCCACGGCGCCTGGGCTTCTTCAGCCGCGTGCTCGACGACACCACCGCCGCCGAGCGCTACCGGCTCGTCGCCGAGCAGATCGCGCACGCCGAGGCCCTGGGCTTCGACTCCGCGTGGGTGGCGCAGCACCATTTTCATGAGCACGAAGGCGGCCTGCCGTCGCCCCTGGTCTTCCTGGCCTACGTGGCCTCGCGCACCAGGCGCATCCGCCTGGGCACCGGCATCGTCACGCTGCCGCTGGAAAACGCGGTGCGCGTGGCCGAAGACGCCGCCGTGCTCGACCTGCTCTCCGGCGGGCGGCTCGAAGTGGGCGTCGGCACGGGCGGCACGCCGGAAGCCTTCGCGGCCTTCGGGCTCGACAGCAACGAGCGCTCCGCCATCTTCGCGCGGCAGCTCGACGCGGTGCGTGCCGCATGGGTGGGCCGGCCGCTGGCCGGCGGCGACACGCTGTACCCGCCGGGCGCGCAGTTGCCGGGGCGCATCTGGCAAGCGACCTTTTCTGTGAGCGGCGGCGCCCGCGCGGGGCAGGCCGGCGACGGCCTGATGCTCTCTCGCACGCAGCCGCGTCCCGGCCACGCGCCCGACGCGCCGCTTTCCGGGCTGCAGAACCCCATCGTCGATGCCTACCTGGCGGCGCTGCCGGTCGGCGTGGCGCCGCGCATCGTCGGCTCGCGAAGCGTGTTCGTGGCCGATAGCCGCCAAGAGGCGCTGCGGCTGGCCGACATCGGCCTGCGCCGCTCGGCCGCGCGCTTTGCCGCCTCGGGACAGGCCGGCCTGGCGGACCGCGCGGGGCCGGACGCGCCGCTCGAGGAACTGATCGCCGCCTACGACGTGCATGTCGGCTCGCCCGACGACGTGATCGCCTCGCTGCGCGCCGACAGCACACTCGACCGCGTGACCGACCTGGTCTGCCAGGTGCACCCGGTCGATCCGCCGCATGCGGCCATCCTGCGCTCCATCGAGCTGATCGCGACCGAGGTCGCGCCGGCGCTGGGCATCCATTCTTCATCCACGCTTCGCGAGACCGCATGAACGCCGTTGCTTCTCCTTCTTTGTCCTCCGACTCCGGCGCGCCCGAGGTGCCCGACGTGATCGACAGTCTTGTCGGCATCGCCCCGGGCCAGCATCTCGACCGCATCCGCCGGGGGCGCGAGCAGGCCCGCACCCATGCGCAGCAGAGCTATCTCTCGCTGTTCGCGCCGACACCGCCGGTGCCCGGCAATTTCGACATCGCCGACCGCTTCGCGCTCGCGGCCTTCGTGGCAGGGCTGCACGGCCATGCGGGCGTGGCGCGCTTCTATGCGGAACAACTGGCCGGCCAAGGCGCCCGCGCGGGGGTGGCCGATGCAATCGAGGCCGAGGTGCAGCGCGGCGCCGCGCAAGGCCCCTACGGCAGCTACCCGGCCGGCCCGCTGAGCGCGGAAGACAAGGCCGGCCCCTCGTATGCCGTGAGCGATGCGCACCGCGAGCTGCTGGGCGAACGGCTCTCGGCCGCGCTCGCGCATGCGCACCTGCTGGTGTTCCATCCGCGCGATGCCAGTCCGGCCGCCTTGCAGGCGCTGCTGGATGCGGGCTGGACCAGCACCGGCATCGTCACGCTGTCGCAGCTGGTGGCATTCCTCGCATTCCAGATCCGGGTCGTCACCGGCCTGCAGGCACTGGCGCAACGTCCCGCAACCTCCATCGACTGAGCCCGGCCATGAGCAACACCGAATCGACCCTGACCCATCCCGGCAACACTCACCCGAGCGTCTTCACCCAGGCGCAGCTCGAATGGCTGCCATGGCTGGAGCCGCTGCCCGAAGCCGAGCTGACCGAGCGCCACTTCGCCGGGCTGGTGGACGCGGCGCGCGCCAAGTCGCCTTACTTCCGGCTGCTGGCGCGCGACCCGGACATCCTCGGCGCGCGCACCCGCACCGACAAGGACATCTTCTACAACCCCGAAGCCGGCCTGCCGCGCGCGGAGCGCGAGCTGTCGGCGGCCGCGGCCTCGCGCTACAACGGCTGCATCTACTGCGCGTCGGTGCATGCGCGCTTCGCCTCGCATTTCTCGCACCGCGCGCAAGACGTGCAGCGGCTGCTCGACGAAGGCGTGGGCGCCGAACTCGGCGAGCGCTGGAATACGATCGTCGCGGCCTCCGTGGCGCTGTCGTCCACGCCGTCGGCTTTCGGCGTGGAACACATCGACCAACTGCGCGCGCAAGGGCTGGACGACCTGGCGATTGCCGACGTGATCCACGGCGCGGCCTTCTTCAACTGGGCCAACCGGCTGATGCTGTCGCTGGGCGAGCCGCAGGCGCAGACAGCAGCCTGAACGCTATTCCAGCGTGAAGCCGATCTTCAGCGTCACCTGCCAGTGCGCGACCTTGCCGTCGACCACGTGGCCGCGCGTCTCGGTCACGGTGAACCACTGGATGTTGCGCACCGTCTCGTGCGCCTTGGCGATGGCGGTCTGCACCGCGTCTTCGATGCCCGTCGGCGACGAGCCGGTCAGTTCGAGGGTCTTGTAGACATGGTTGGACATGGCGTTTCTCTCCTTGGTTGACTGAAGGTTGCGTGAAGCTTGCCGAGGACCATCGTAGTCCCGCGGCCCGGCTCAATGAACGAATCCGCCTTTCACGAAGCGCACGGGCTCGGCGTCCATGCGCGCGATGAGCGCGCCGAGGCCGTCGGGCGGCAGCGGAATGGGGCCGGGCGCGGCGCGGGCGGGCTGATCGGTGCGGCACAGCAGGTCGTCATCGCTCCATGCGCCCTTGCCGGGTTCGCCGCGCGCGCGCAGCCAGCCGTCGCGGTCGACGATCAGCTGCGTGCCCGCCAGCCGCGGCGTGGCGGCGATGAGTGAGAACGCATCCCAGGCGGTGGCCGACTCGGCGACGCAATCGCCCGCGTGCGATGCCGCGGCGGCGCCGTCTTTCGCCAGGAACACGGTGACGAGGCGCGGGTCGTCCTGCAGGGCTTGCCCGCCGGCCGCGACGATCCGAAGCCGCTGGCCGCGCCAGCCGCTCAGCATGCGAGGCGGCTTGCCGGCGCACTGCACGGCCACGTCGGGCGGCGAGATCGGCTGCGTCCACAGGCCGGCCGCGCGCAGGCTCTGGCCCGCGCCCTGGGCCTTCATGAAGTCGATGAGCGCCCAGGCGTCGTCGTCGCCGAGCCTGCTGCCGAAGGCAGGCATGGTGGGCGAGCCGCGCCGGTCGCGCATGCCGTGCAGCAGATGCCAGAGCACGTCGCCATCGGCGCGCCGCCACAGCAGCGGCCCGGCCAAGTTGGGCGGCCATACCGGCTGTGCTGCCGCCAGCGCGCCCTGGCCCAAGCCGTCGGCGCCGTGGCATGCCACGCATTGCGCCGCGAAGAGCACGCGCCCGCGCTCGATGCTGTCGGCCGTAAAACCGGTGGGCGAGCGCTGGAAGCTGGTCGGATACGCCGGCACCAGTACCACGTTGGCATCGGGCCACGGAGCCGCCACCCACAGCAGCGTGGTCGCGGCCAGCAGCCAGATGCGGCGGTGCCGCCACAGCAGCGCGAGCACCAGCAGCAGCAAGGCCGCCGCGAGCACGACCACGGTGAGCCCGAGCCTGCGCGCCTGCCCGAGGTCGATGAGCAGGTTCTCGCCCGACAGCCGGTGCGCCCACGGCCACGCAGGCTCGCCGTGGACCTGCGCCACGAGGCCCAGCGCGTCCAGCAGGCGAAGCAACTGCAGTTGCGCGCCCTGGAGCAGGCCGATCAGCAGGTTGAGCCAGCCGGCCTCGGGGGATGCGTTCATGTCACCACGTGGCGTCGAGTCCCAGGTGCTTGAGCGCCTCGTGCCGCAGCTCGGCCAGCCGCGGATCGCCGCGGTGGCGCGGGTAGGGCAGGTCGACCACCAGCTCCGCCGCGATGCGTGCGGGCCGGTCGCTCAGCACGATCACGCGGTTGGCCAGGAACAGCGCCTCTTCCACGTCGTGCGTCACCAGCAGCGCCGAGAATCCGGCGCGCTGCCACAGGTTGACCAGCTCGCTCTGCATCGCGATGCGCGTGAGCGAGTCGAGCTTGCCCAGCGGTTCGTCGAGCACCAGCAATTGCGGGTCGTTGACCAGCGCGCGGGCCAGCGCCACGCGCTGCGCCATGCCGCCCGAAAGCTGGTGCGGGAATGCCTTGGCGAACTCTGTCAGGCCCACGAGCTTGAGCGCCTCGTCGACGCGGCCGCGCTGCGCCTTCAGCACGCCGCGCGCCTGCAGGCCGAGCGCCACGTTGTCCCACACGCTGCGCCAGGGGTAGAGCGTGGGGTCCTGGAACACGACGATGCGCGACGGGTCGGGCCGCGTGATCGGCGCACCGTCCTGCGTGATGCTGCCCGTGGTGGCGGGCTCCAGCCCGGCCACCAGCCGCAGCAGCGTCGACTTGCCGCAGCCGCTGGGGCCCAGCAGCGCGACGAATTCGCCGGGCCGCACCTGCAGGTCGATGCCGTCGAGCACCTGCAGCACGCCGCCCGACACCTCGAACCAGTGGCTCACGCCCTGGATGCCGATGTGCGCGCCGCCCGTGGCGGCGGCCTGCGAGGCTGAGGGCGAGGGCGAGGTCAGCGTGCTCACCATTTGACGGTTCCTTTCTGCCACGACAGCACGCGGTCGCGCACCTTGAACAGCAGCGTGATCAGGCCCGAGCACAGCACCGCCATGACGAACAGCGCCGCGTACATGTTGGCGTAGGCGGCCCAGCCTTGCGCCCATTGCAGATACCAGCCCAGGCCGGCTTTCACGCCCATCATCTCGGCGGTGATCAGCACCGAGAAAGAAGCGCCCAGCCCCATGAAGAGCCCGACGAACACCTGCGGCAGGGCCGCCGGAATCGCCACGCGCAGCACCAGGAAGCGCTCCGACGCGCCCAGCGTGCGCGCCACGTCGTAGTAGCTCTTGCCGACCGATGCCACGCCCGACCAAGTGAGCACCGCCACCGGAAAGAAGGTCGCCAGGCCGACCAGGAACACGGCCGCCGAATAGCTCGAAGGCGCGAAGAAGAACGCCAGCGGCAGCAGCGCCGATGCCGGCACCGGCCCCAGGAAGCGCAGCAGCGGATGCACCCAGTACCCCGCGATGCGCGACCAGCCGACCGCCACGCCGGTGCCGAAGCCGACCAGCGCGCCGAGCACGAAGCCGTTGGCCAGCAGCCGCAGCGAATACGCGGTCGACAGGCCCAGCCGCTGCCAGTCTTCGAGCACCACGTCGATCAAGCTCTGCGGCGGCGCGAAGAAAGGCGAGGGCAGCAGGCCGAGCTTGGCGGTGAGGGTTTCCCACAGCGCGAGCACCACAGCCAGCGCCACCAGCCATTGGCCGGCGGGCCGCAGCGCCCGTGCCACCCGGCCCGCGCGCGCGCCGAGCACCGAGATGGCAAGCAGCAGCGCGGCCACGACGAGCGCGGCAACGCCGAACTCGCGGGTGAAGGCCCAGTCGGTGAAGCCCGCTTCCTTGTTGGGCCAGAGCAGCGTGAGCAGGCCCAGCGCGACCCAGGCGGCGGCGGCCAGCAGGCCGGTCGCCCAGGGGCCGGAAGGCGCCGCGGCGGCTTGGGACGGAGCGGCCTGTGCGGTCGTGGTGACGGGGGCGGCCGGTGCGCGCGGCAGGCGCGGCGCTTCGAGGAACTGTTCTGCCGTGGTCATGCGAGCCCGTTCTTGGCGGTTGCGGCGCCGGCCTGCAGCAGGCCGCGGCGCGAGGGCGGCAATGAATCGAGGGGAACAGTCATCGGGGCTTCTCCACCGGAAAAATTGGAAGCGCCGAGTGTTGGCGCGCGGGGCGCGCGCTGCCAACGAATGAATGCGGCTATGGATATGCGCAGAAGAGAGAAGCCGCCTTCAGCGCTGGCCGTCGCCGAAGCTCTCCACCAGGAAATCGACGATGGCCGCCACCCGCGCCGTACGCCCCTTTCGGGTGGGTACCAGCAGCGTGACCGGCGCACTGTCGAAGTGCCAGCCGGGCAGCACGCGCACCAGCGTGCCGCGCGCCACCGCGTCGGCCGCATCCCATTCGGAGCGCAGCACCAGGCCCATGCCCTGTTCGGCCCATTGCCGCGCCACGCCGCCGTCGTTGGTCACGTAGGCCGGCGACACGCGCAGGGTTTCGCGGGCGGCGGTGCGTTTTCCTTCGGCGGCATCGGGGGCCGGTCGCACATGCCAGAGCGTGACGTCTTCGTCGTTCTCGCGAATGCAGATGCAGGCATGCGTGAGCACGTCGCGCGGCGTGCGCGGCTCGCCGTGCCGGCGCAGGTAGGCGGGGCTGGCGCACAGCCAGCGCTCGTTGGCGCTGAGCGTGCGCGCCACCCATGACGAATCGCGCACCGTGCCGATGTGGATCACCGCGTCGGCATCGTGCCGGTCGGGCCACGGGGTCTCGCGCAGGTCGAGCTGCACCCGCAGGCCCGGGTGCAGCCGGGCGAAGCGCGCCAGCATCGGCGCCACGTACTGGCGGCCGTAGCCGAAGGGCGCGGCGATGCGCAGCGTGCCTGTGAGCCGCTGGTCGTCGCGCTGCATCGATTCGCGCAGGGCCTCGATCTGGCCGAGCAGCGCGGCGGCCTCGCGCGCGAAGCGCTCGCCCTCGGGCGTGAGGCTCAGGCGGCGCGCGGTGCGGCTGGCCAATGAGAGGCCGAGCGTGGCTTCCAGCTTGCGCAGCCGCATCGACAGCGCGGGCGGCGTGACGTCGAGCGCGCGTGCCGCGGCGCTCAACGACGGTTCGCGCAGCAGGGCGGCGGCGAGCTGCATGTCCTCGATCTGGATCATTAAATTGCGCTTAACGATTGATGAGCCTGCATTGAAGCACAGCAGCAGCCTTCGAACGTACAGTCCGTGGCCATGCAAACACCCATCGCCCCGCCGCGCTACCCGCGCGCCGTGCTGTTCGACCTGCTCACCGCGCTGCTCGATTCCTGGACCGTCTGGAACGCCGCGGCCGGCTCGGAAGAGAAGGGGCGCGCATGGCGCGCCGAGTACCTGCGCCTCACCTACGGCTGCGGCGCCTACGTGCCCTACGAGCAACTGGTGAAAGACGCGGCGCGCAACACCGGCATGGCCGGCACCGCGCCCGACGCGCTGGAAGCCCAATGGGACACGCTGCCCGCCTGGGACGGCGCGCGCGAGCTGCTGCAGGCGCTGAAACCGCACTGCAAGCTGGGCGTGGCCACCAATTGCTCGCGCCGGCTGGGCCATCGCGCGGCGGCGCTGCTGGGCATCGAGTGGGATGCCGTCGTCACATCGGAAGAGGCCGGCTTCTACAAACCCGATCCGCGCCCGTACCGCATGGCGCTCGAGCGCATGGGTGTCACACCTCGGGAGACGGCCTTCGTCGCCGGCTCGGGCTACGACATGTTCGGCACTTCGGCGGTCGGCCTGCGCACCTACTGGCACAACCGCGTGGGGCTGGCGCTGCCGCAGGGCGCGCCGGCACCGGAACTGCAGGGCCCGACGCTCGCGCCCGCGCTGCAGTGGCTGCAATCCTTCACGAACAACGCATGACCATGGACACGCTCCAAACCATCGACACCCCCGCGGCCGTCGTCGAACAGTCCCGCATGCGGCAGAACATCGCGCGCATGCAGCAGCGCATGGACGCGCTCGGCGTGCGCTTCCGGCCGCACGTCAAGACCACCAAGTGCATCGAGGTGGCGAAGGCGCAGCAGGCGGCGGGCGCGCGCGGCATCACGGTGTCGACGCTGAAGGAGGCCGAGCAGTTCTTCGCCGCCGGCTTCAGCGACATCCTCTATGCCGTGGGCATGGCGCCGCACCGGCTGCCGCATGCGCTGGAACTGCGCCGGCGCGGCTGCGCGCTGGGCATCATCACGGACGGCATCGAGTCGGCACGGGCCATCGCGGATTTCGGCCGCGCCAATGGCGAGGCCTTCGACGTGCTGATCGAGGTCGACACCGACGGCCACCGCTCGGGCATCAGGCCGGAAGAAGACCGTTTGCTGGAGGTGGCCCGCGTGCTGCACGACGGCGGCATGCGCCTGGGCGGCGTGATGACGCATGCCGGCTCCAGCTACGACTTCGACACGCCGCAGGCGCTGCGCGCCGTGGCCGAGCAGGAGCGCGCGGGCTGCGTCCGCGCGGCGCAGCGGCTGCGCGACGCGGGGCTGCCGTGCCCGGTGGTCAGCGTGGGCTCCACGCCCACCGCGCTGATGGCGCAGACGCTCGACGGCGTGACCGAGGTGCGGGCCGGCGTCTATGTGTTCTTCGACCTGGTGATGCGCAACGTCGGCGTGTGCAGCGAGGAAGACATCGCCTTGAGCGTGCTTACCACAGTGATCGGCCATCAGCCCGAAAAAGGCTGGGCCATCCTCGATGCGGGCTGGATGGCCATGAGCCGCGACCGCGGCACGCAGAAGCAGAAACAGGACTTCGGCTTCGGCCAGGCCTGCGACCTGAACGGCCGGGTGCTGGACGGCTATGTGCTCGGCGGCGCGAACCAGGAGCACGGCATCCTGTCGCGCCAGGGCGAGCCCGACGCCGGCATTGCCGCGCGCTTTCCCATCGGCACGCGGCTGCGCATCCTGCCGAACCACGCCTGCGCGACCGGGGCGCAGTTTCCGCAATACCAGGCGCTATCGGAAGACGGAACCCTGCAGCCCTGGGGGCGTTTCCACGGCTGGTGATGCTCAGTGGTTCACGGGCGCGTGCAGCACCGCGGCCGCGCCCGAGCCCGCCGACGACACCGTCGGCGCCACCGCCGCGTCGGCCAGCGTGTGCACCGGCTCGCAGCGCCCGTAGGTGTCGTCGAAGCGCACGATGTCGTCTTCGCCCAGGTAGCCGCCGGTCTGCACCTCGATCACCTCGAGCATGGTCTTGCCCGGGTTCTCCAGCCGGTGGATGGCGCCCGAGGGCAGGTAGATCGACTCGTTCTCGCGCACCAGCGTCACTTCGCCGTTGCAGGTGGCGCGGGCCGTGCCCTTCACCACGATCCAGTGCTCGGCGCGATGGTGGTGCATCTGCAGCGACAGCTTGGCGCCCGGCTTCACGGTGAGCCGCTTCACCTGGAAGCGCTCGCCCATGTCGACGCTGTCGTAGGCGCCCCAGGGCCGCACCACGCGGCGGTGGTCGGTGGCCTCGGCGCAGCCTTCGAGCGCGAGCTTGCGCACCACGTCCGCCACCTGTTCGGCGCAGCCCGCGCCGGCCACCAGCACGGCGTCGGGCGTGTCCACGATGATCAGTCCGTCGGTTCCCAGCGCCACCACCGGCCGGTGCGGCGCATGGATGAAGGTGTTGCGCGCGTTCAGCGCGCTCGCCTTGCCGCTCAGCCGGTTGCCGTCGCCGTCGGGCATCTGCAGGCTCGCCACCGCGTTCCAGCTGCCGACGTCGCTCCAGCCGCCGTCGAACTTCACCACCGCGATGTCGTTGTGCTTCTCGAGCACCGCGTAGTCGATGCTGTCGGCGCGGCAGGTCGAGAAGGCCTCCGGCTCCAGCCGCAGGAAGCTGCCGTCGACCGACACCGCGGCCGCGGCGCGTTCGCAGGCGCGCAGTATGTCGGGCGCATGCGCGCGCAGCGCGGCGAGCAGCGTGCCGGCGCGAACCAGAAAGATGCCGGCGTTCCAGAAATAGCCGCCGTGCAGGATCAGCGTCTCGGCCACGCTCGCCGTCGGCTTCTCGACGAAGCGAACCACGGCCCGGCTGCGGCCGTCGGCCGATTCCGTTCCTGCCTCTATGTAGCCATAGGCGGTGCTGGGAAAACTGGGCGCCACGCCGAAGGTGACGATCTGCCCGGCCAGCGCCGCCGGGATGCCCTCGCGCACGGTCTGCGCGAACAGCGCCGCGTCGGGTATGTGGTGGTCGGCCGGCGCGAACAGCAGCAGGTCGCCGGGCTCGGCCAGCAGTGCCGCGCAAGCCATGGCCGCGGCCGTGTTGCGCGCCACCGGCTCCAGGATCTGCCGGCCCGTGACGCCCGCGCTCTCGACCGTTTCCTTCACCAGGAAGCGATGGTCTTCCGACGCGATGCAGGTGATGTCGCGGCTGAGGCCCGACAGCCGCTCCAGCGTGAGGTGCAGCAGGCTCTTGCCGCCGAGCAGCGGCGCGAACTGCTTGGGCAGCGCCTTGCGCGAAAGCGGCCACAGGCGGGTGCCGCTGCCGCCGCACAGGACCACGGGATGGATGGTGGAGGTGGTATTCATGATGGCGCGATATGGGTTGGTTGCCGGCTCAGATGAGCCCGGAGTAAGCCGCGTAGCTCACGGCCTGCGCACGCGAGTGCACGTGCAATTTCTTGTAGATGTTCTTGATATGCGCGTTGACCGTCTGGCCCGAGATGCCCAGCTGCACGCCGATCTCCTCGGTGACCTGGCCGCGCGCCACGCAGCGCAGGATTTCGCACTCGCGCGTGGTCAGCGTGGCCTCTCGCGTGGGCGGGTCGCCGGCCGGCGGCGGGCTGCCGGGCCGCGCGCTCAGGCGCGAGAGCAGGCGCCGCGCGAGCCGCGGCGTGATGGCCGCGCCGCCGTTCACCACCTGCAGCACCGCCTGCGCGAAGCTCTGCAGCCAGGCGTCCTTCAGCAGATAGCCGGTCGCGCCCAGTTCGAAGGCATGCATCACGTGCGTCTCGTCTTCCAGCGCGGAGATCACGATGATTTCGCAGCCGGGATGCTGCTTGCTGGCCTCGCGGATCAGCTCGAAGCCGGTGCCGTCCCCCAGCCGCAGGTCGACCATGAGCACGTCGAACTCGTGCGTGGCCAGCAGCCGGCGGCCGTCGCGCAGGCTGCCGCCCTGGCCCTCGAGCTGTATGCGCAGGTCCGACAGCAGTTCCTGCGCGATCACCCGACGCATGAAGCTGTCGTCGTCCACGAGCAGCACGCGCACCGGCGCGCCTTCCTGCCCGGTCAGGAAGCCCGGCCACAGCGGCTGGGTGGGAGGGCAGACGCCGCCCGGCGGATATCCGCTCCGGGCGTCGGCCTGCTCTTCTGGGGAGCGGTGTGCGTTGTCAGGCATTGGAGTGTCCGAGGTTGGAAGTTGCGTGAAAGATCTGCAGGTCGGCGCCCAGCCATGGCGGCTGCATCGGGGGCACCGGGTCGTCGAAACCGTGCGGGTTCGCGGCCTGCCAGCGCCAGCTGTCCGCGCACATCTGGTCGAGGTCGCGGCGCGCGCGCCAGCCCAGGCGGGCCTGTGCGTTGCGTGCGTCGGCCCAGTAGGCGGGGGCGTCGCCGGGCCGCCGCGGGCCGATGCGCAGCGCGATGCGCCGGCCGCTGGCGCGCTCGAAGGCGCACACCACCTCCAGCACCGAGGCGCCGCGGCCCGTGCCCAGGTTGGTCATGAGGATGCCGGGCTCGCGCGCCGCGTGGCGCAGCGCCGCCACATGGCCTTCGGCCACGTCCATCACGTGCACGTAGTCGCGCACGCCGGTGCCGTCGATGGTTTCGTAGTCGGCGCCATGCACCAGCAGGTATTCGCGCTCGCCCGCGGCCACCTGCGAGATGTAGGGCATGAGGTTGGCGGGCGGCCCGTGCGGGCGCTCGCCGAGCAGGCCGCTTTCGTGCGCGCCGACCGGGTTGAAATAGCGCAGGCAGGCAATGCCCCAGCGCGGATCGGCATGCGCGAGGTCGGCCAGCAGGTTTTCCACCATGGCCTTGCTGCGGCCGTAGGGGTTGACCGCCGCATACGGGGCGCTCTCCGGTATGGGGGAGTGCCGCGCGTCGCCATACACCGTGGCCGACGACGAGAACACCAGGGTGCGCACGCCGGCGCGGCCCATCGCCTGCACCAGTGCCAGCGTGCCGGCCAGGTTGACGTCGTAGTACGCCAGCGGGTCGGCCACCGATTCGCCCACAGCCTTCAGCCCCGCCAGGTGCACCACCGCCTCGATCGCATGCTCGGCGAACACCCGGTCCAGCGCAGCGCCGTCGCGCACATCGCAGCGCAGCAGCAGCGGCTGCAGGCCGGTGATGCAGCCCACCCGTTGCAGCGAACGCGCGTCGCTGTTGACCAGCGTGTCGAGCACCAGCGGCTGGTAGCCCGCCTCGATCAGCGCCACACAGGTGTGGCTGCCGATGAAGCCTGCACCACCGGTCACGAGTATCTTGGCGCGGGGCATGGTGTGGGCTCCTTGGCGTGGACAGCGTCGGCTCAGCCGGCGACGCAGCGAAGCAGTTCCTGCTCCAGGCGCTGCAGGATGGCGTCCTCGTCGAGCGCGGACTCGGCGAAACGGCGGCCGGCCGCACCCATCTGCTCGCGCAGTTCGGGCGACATGGCGAGTTGCTCGATGGCATCGGCCAGCGCGGCGGCGTCGCCGGGCTCGACCACCATGCCGCGCCCCTTCACCACGTTGCTCAGCTCGGTGCCGGCGTGCGCGGTCACCACCACGGCACGGCCGCTGGCGAGCATGCCGCCCAGCTTCGACGGCATGACCAGGTCGGCGGCGTCGGCGCGCTGGGGCAGCACGTGGATGTCGGCCATGCTCAGCAATTCGTTGAGCCGCTCGGCCGGCTGCAGCTCCAGGAAATGCACGTTGGCCAGGCTGGCGCAGGCGGCGTGCAGCGACTCGCGGCTCGGCCCGCTGCCTGCGAACACGAAATGGATGCTGCCGGAGCACACCAGCAGGCGCGCCGCCTCCGCCAGAAGCTCAATGCCCTGCTTGGTGCCCAGGCTGCCCGCGTACAGCACCACCACCGCGTCGTCGGGAATGCCGAGCGCGGGCCGGTAGCCGTAGGGCGCGACCGTGCGCGGCAACGGGTGAATGGCCTTCACGTCGACCCAGTTCGGAAACAGCACCACGCGGCTCTCGTCCACGCCCTTGCCACGGGCCTTCTCGATCATTGCGGCCGAGATGGTCGATACCCGGTCGAAGCGGCTCATCAGCCAGCGCTCGGCCGAGCGTGCGAAGCGCTGCGCGCGTTCGCCGCGCACGTGGCCCAGGCCGAAGGCGGCATCGACCTCGTAGTCCTGGATGTGCAGCCACGACTTGATGCCCCGCAGCCGCGCGAACAACAGCGCCGACGGCGCGCAGAACAGCGGCGGCTCGACCACGAACACCACGTCCGGCTTCCAGCGCCACTGCGCCAGCAGCACCGGCAAGCTCGACAGCATGAAGGAGAACAGATGCCCGAGCCGCGCCAGCGCGCGCGGCCGCGCGGGCACCCACAAGGGCGTGCGCCACACAGTCACGCCGTCCCAGTCGCTCTTGCGGTAGGTCCAGGCCGAGTAGCCGCGGTACACCGACCACTGCGGAAAGAACGGCGGCGCGGCAATCACGCGCACCTCGTGCCCCCTGGCATGCAGCCAGCGCGCCATCTCGCCCGAGTACTTGCCGATGCCGGTGAGCTCGGGCGCGAAGTTCATCGAGTACAGCAGGATCTTCATGGCGACCGCCTCAGCAGACGGACGATGGGGAAGAAGCCGAACTGCAGCCGCATGCGCGTCTCGTACAACGCGAAGTCGCTCAGGCAGGCGATGAAGAACACGTAGTGCGGCCGGCCCGGGAACAGCAGGATCACCGCGCCGTAGGACAGCAGTCGCAGCGCCACCTCGAGCAACGCCCAGCGCCCGAGCGAGCCCATGGAGGTCTTCAGCGACAGCACCATCTCGTGATGGATGGTGTAGGTGCGCAGCAGGAAATACGGCGCTATGCACAGGAAGATGGTGCGCGCCTGCTCGCCCATCTTGAGCAGCGGCGCGGCCACGGTGATCAGCCCCGCCAGCCCGACGAACAGCGCGCAGCCCAGCAGGAACGAATGGCGCGCCAGCTGCAGCTTCGAGGCCGCGAGCTTTTCCGGGTCGGCATCCATCATGGCCGTCGTCTTGGTGAACAGGAAGGCTTGCACGAACTGCGACGGCGCCTCCGCCAGCAGGAACGCGAGCTTGAAGGCGCCCACGTAGCTCAGCGGCATGAAGAAGGCCACGATCAGCAGGTCCGACTTGCGCAGCAGGAAGGTCAGCAGCGAATACACCGTGGCGCTGGCCTGCGATGCGAGCTCGAGCACGTGCCGCCCCCGCGGCGGCGCCGCGCTGCCGGGCGGGATGCAGATGGCCGCGCACACCACCACGAACGCGAACAGGTTGATGAGCAGCAGGTGCGCCACGTCCAGCTCGAAGCCCAGCGCGGCGCAGATGCCCACGCCCAGCACCAGGATGGTCGAGCGGATGCCGGCCTCCAGATTGAGCAGCCCCGCATGGCCGAGGCCGCGGCTGTAGGCCAGGCGCAGGCAGTTGAACGAGAACACCGCCAGCGTGACCACCACCAGCACGAAGGGCACGTCGGCCACCGGCAGCCTCTGCAGCGCCAGGATGACGACGATCAGCGCGGTGGCCAGCGGAAGCCCGAAGGCCAGCGTGCGCACCACGTCGCCCTGCGTCACGCCGGGCGGGACGGCCGCCGCGTTGCGCGAGAACAGCAGCGTGCTGCCCAGCGTGCCGACCACCAGCGCCACTTCCAGTACCGACTGGTAGATCGAGTATTCGCCGAAGCGCGCGGGCGACACGTTGGCCGCCATCAGGAAGATGGCGACGAAGCCCGACAGATAGACGTAGAGCCGCGAGACCAGCGCCCCCAGGCCGAGCAGGCGCGCCATGCGCGCGCCGGGCAATGCGAGTGAAGGGCTGAAGGGTTTCATGCGCGCGGCCTGTCCGGTTCGGGCTACTTGGCGGCCGGGGCGTTTGCGAGGCCGAGCGCGTCGAGGGTGCGGCGCACCCGCGTGGCCAGCCGGAACGCCTTGTTCTTGGCGCGCCGCGCCACCATCAGCGCGTAGGTCACGGCGGCCACGGTGCGCATGCGGCCGTGCAGCGCGTGCGGCATGGCCATCTTCGCGCTGCCCTGGAAATGCAGCGCCACCACGTTCGTCCGCCCGCCCGCCGCGGCCGTGAGCCACGGCCGGCCGTCGGCATAGGTGATGCGCTTGGCGCCGCCGCGGTAGCGGAACTCGTTCGCCAGGTGGTTGTGCGGGCTGTTGATGTTGTGGTCGATCACCGTGCCTTCGAGCACGCGGTTGATCGGGTCGTCATTGCCGCTGGCGCGCGCCCAGAGGTAGAGCAGCGTCATGTCGGACACGCCGCCGCGGATGCCGCGCGCCGCAAAGCGCGCCGCGATCTCGCGCAGCTTGCGCCGGCCCGATGGCGTGGTGTAGGTGTCGAGCACGAAGGCCACGAAGCGCCGCAGGCCGTTGGCGGTCCAGTAGCTCACGTGCGGCGAGACCTGGCAGGGGTTCCATCCGTCGGCGGGGCTGATGTAGGAGCCCGAGAAGTCCGCCTTGCCGGCAAGGCGTCGCACATGCTCGCCGATGCCCTTGAACAGCAGCACGTCGCTGTCGATCAGCACGAAGGCGCTGCAGCCGGGGTTGGCGGCCAGGTATTGCGCGAGCAGGAAGTAGCGCCGGAAGCAGATCCGCTCGAACTCCGGCGAGTTGCTCGACAGGTGCACGTAGGCATGGCGGAATCGTTCGTAGGCGGGGCCGGCGTCGGTGTCCGACAGCACCACGAGTTGTTCCTGCGCGAGCGCGGCGGACTCGCGGCACAGCGCGAGCGTGCGGTTCTGGCGGTCTTCGACCACGACGAAGGGGAGGGCGGTGTGGGTCATGTGTGACAGCGTGGGTGGAGGGTTGATGCGGCGCGTCAGGGCTTGCGGGCGGTGGCGCTCTTCACCAGCGCCACATGGGCGGGCAGGAAGCGTCCGTTGTTGTCCAGGGGCATGTCGAGCGTGAAGAGGCCGCGCGCCACGCGGGCCTCGCCGATCCAGTCGCGCAACTGCTGCGCGGTGAAGCGCGGCGCCGCCTCGCGGCCCCACGAGGGCGTGAGCGGCGTGAGCACGTGGAACACGAGCTCCGAAGGCGGCGGCGCGAAATGCGCGGGCGGCTGCATGTATTCGCCGGCCATGAGGTTCTGGCAGGGCGCGCTCTTGAGGCTGAAGCGCGCCTGTCCCTCGCCGGCATTGAACGCCAGCCAGCGGTTGGCCGCGCCGCTGCGCGCGGCGTCGCACAGCGTTTCCCAGCCCGCGGCCGAGATGCCCTGCGTGTTGTAGGTGCCGTCGAACCACCAGCCCTTGGCCAGCGGACCGTAGCGCTCCGACCAGTCGCGGATCACGCTCGACCACGCGGCGATGAAGCGCGCCGGCGGCGGCTCCTGTTCGGAAACGTCGCCCAGGCACTTCATCAGCGCGGGGTCGGCCTGCGGTGCGCGGAACGGCAGGTACAGGATCAGCGCGATGCCGCGTGCGCGCAATGCCTCGCCTATCTCCAGCGGCAGGTCGCGTGGCGGGCGGTTCCTGGCGGCGCCGGGGCACAGCACCTCGAGCGCGGAGTTCGGCGAGATGTACTGGCCGTTGTTCTGGCCCAGCGTGAGGATCAGGTGCGACGCACGCATCTGCGCCAACCCCGAGGCGAAGGCTTCCACGTCGAAGCTCTTGACCTGCGCGATGGACTGCTTGTCCGGCAGGTAGTGCACCATGACGCCGAAGCCGGGCACGGGTGCCTCGGCCTGTTGGGCAGTTTGCGCGGGCTGTGCCAGCGCAACCGATGCCGTGGCGCAAAGAAGCAGCAGGGCGGCGAGCGCTTTCATTGCACGGCCCTCGCCAGCGGAACGGCGGCGCGCTTGAGCGCCAGGTAGCGCGCGGCCACCGCGCCCGGCGCGCAGGCCTGGGCGTGCAGCCATGCGGGCCGCGTGCGCTCGTGCCGGGCCAGGTAGCGTGCGAGCCGGTAGGTGTCGCAGGAGGCGCTGCCCACGAAGAAGCCGTAGCCCGAGAACAGTTCGCGGTGCACCGGAATGTCCGACAGCAGCAGCGGCACGCCCAGCGTGGCGGCTTCGGCGGCCGAGAGATTGAAGCCCTCGAAGGTCGACAGCGAGATGAACGCCGTGGCGCCCGCGTAGAGCCGCACCAGCTCCTCACGCGACACCAGCCCGCGGTGGCGCACGCAGCCGCGCACCTCGGGCGCCAGCGCGGCGACCATGCGCTCCACCTCGGCCGCGCCGTTGCCGGTGATGTCCAGGAAGTCGACCAGGCCCGCGCGCTTCATGCGCTCGAACAGCGCGAGGATGCCGCTGAAGTTCTTGTGCGGGTAATAGTGGTAGGCCGCGATCAGGTAGCGCTCCTGCGCCTGTTCCGTTTCCGGCGCAGGAGCACGGACGGGCGCGCGCGGCGCGTCCACCGGGTTGAAGATCACCGAGGCATGCGCGCAGCGCGCGAAGTGCCGCTCGAAGTCATGCAGGCTGCTCTTGCTGATGAACACCGCGTTGGCCGCGCTGCGCGCGACGCGCCACAGGCTCCAGTCGAGCCACATGCGCTTTGCCCGGCTGAAGTACGCCGGGTAGGCCTTGTATTGGAGGTCGTGAACGATGACGACCGCGTCCGCGTGGCGCCCGAACAGCGTGAAGGGCAGGAAGTAGTTCGGGAACAGCGCGTACACGCGCTCGCCGGTCAGCAGCGCGCGGATGCGGTGGAAGTTGTAGAGCAGCGTTTCCAGCAGGAAACGGCTCACGCCGAACCGCCGCGCCGCTTCGTACAGGCGTGGATGCCGCTCGCTGACGGACTGCACGCTGTCCCCCTGCGACAGCCGCATGTTGCGCAGCAGCACCTCGGCAACGTTGAGCACGCCGCCGGACCTCGGGTTGAGGCGGATGGTGTCGTAGAACAGGTAGGTGGCCATGTGCTTGCTCACGGAGTCGGGAGGTCGTGGCGCACCGTGGGCGGCAGAGCACGCACGCGGCGCATGCGGCGGCTGCGCGCGCTCAGGGCGCCGGCGATCACCGCGGCGATGAGGCCCGAGGTGGCGAACGGGCCCCAGCCCAGGATCGGGCCGCGCATGAACGGCACGTAGGCCGACAGCAACACCAGCGCCGAGAGATAGCTGCCCGACAACGCGCGATGCGGATCGATCGCCCTGTCGACCAGCCGGAAGCCCGCGGAGATCGCGATGCCCAGCAGCAGCGGCCCCATCAGCCCGAAGTCGAAATAGGCCGTGGTGAACGGCGGCAGCGACAGGTTGCTCTGCGAGAAATTGCCCAGAATGGCCGACCAGCCGAGCGGATCGAAATCCGGAAACATCTTCAGGTCGCGCGGCAGGAAGAACGAGAAAGCCGACAGCAGGTAGCGGCCCCAGCCCAGGTCGGGAATGGGCGCGCGCTCCAGGATGCCCGCCACCACGAACATCGCGTCGAAGTCCTGGCTGAACGGAAAGGTCGTGAGCCCTTCGCCCCACATGCTGCCTCGCGAGAGCAGGTTCAGCACCGGCCCGAGCGCGGCGATGGCGCCGAAGATCAGCCCCGCCAGCGCCCAGCGCCAGTGCCGCTGCCGCGCCAGTGCATGGATGAAAAGCGGCAGCAGACCGATCAGCAGGATCTGCCGAGCCGTGTTGACCGGGTTGGCCGCCACCGCCGCCAGCGCCAGCGCCAGCCCCGCCGAGGCCCAGGCCCACGGCGTGCGCCGGCGGAACGCATGGATCGTGAGCGCCACGAAGCACATCAGCACCACCAGCTTGGGCAACGTGCTGTACACGATGAAGTCGACGGGAACGCTGTCGTCCTCGCCCGGCATGCCGCGCGCCACGAAGTTCAGGTCGGGCCGGATGAAGAGCGTCGCGAAGGCCGCGAACGAGCAGCTCAGCAGCAGCAGGAACGGGTGGGCCACGCCGACAGCGCGCGCATGGTGGAGGCCCGGCCGGTGCACCGGCGATTCGGGCATGCCGAAGCGCGCGGCCTCCACGCCGGCCATGTACAGCAGCAGCAGAACCAGCGCCTGCGTGTGCGAAGACGTGGTGAGCACGCCCGTTTCCCAGAAATCCACGTCGTTGGCGATCTGCATCGCCGGCGCCAGCGAGAAATAGGTCAGCAGGGTGGCGTAGTGGATCAGCAGGAACACGCTGCCGCCCGAAGAACCCAGCAGCGCGAGCTGCACCAGCGACAGCACGAACACCGCCGCATAGCCCCAGGCAGGATCGACCAGCCCGCACAGGAAGGCGCAGACGATGCCGGACCAGAAGGTGAGGGTTCTCATGGCGGGCTCGTACGGTTCAGGCGTGGGCGGCCGTGGGCGCCTGATCCGGCTCTTCGATGGGGCGGATGGCTTTCTGGTAGTCGGCGTAGGTGCGGCGCAGGCCCTCGGCCAGGGGCACGGTGGCATGCCATCCGAAGGTGGCGGCGCGCGAGACGTCGAGCAGCTTCCTTGGTGCGCCGTCGGGCTGCGCAAGGTCGTAGCGGATGCTGCCCGTGTAGCCGACCACGTCGCGGATCAGCTCGGTCAGCTCGGCGATGGAGACGTCTTCGCCGGTGCCCAGGTTGATGTGGCCGCGCATCGGGTCGGTGTGTTGCTCGTATTCGGCGCGCGAGAGGTTCATCACGTCCAGGCAGCCCGCCGCCATGTCGTCCACATAGAGGAACTCGCGGCGCGCACGGCCGCTGCCCCAGATGAGCACGCTGGGCGCATTGCTGATCTTGGCCAGGTGGAAGCGCTGGATCAGCGCCGGCACCACGTGGCTGTTTTCAAGGTGGTAGTTGTCGCCGGGCCCGTACAGGTTGGTCGGCATGACGCTGCGGTAGTCGATGCCGTGGGTGGCGCCGTACTGCCGGTTGTAGCTCTCGCACAGCTTGAGCCCCGCGATCTTGGCGATGGCATAGGGCTCGTTGGTCGGCTCGAGCTTGCCGTTGAGCAGGTACTCCTCGCGGATCGGCTGCTCGGCCATGCGCGGGTAGATGCAGCTGGAGCCCAGGAACAGCAGCCGCTTGACGCCCGCCAGGAAGGCCTGGTGCGTGACGTTGGTCGCGATCGTCAGGTTCTCGTAGATGAACTGCGCGGGGTAGGTCATGTTGGCGTGGATGCCGCCGACCTTGGCCGCCGCGAGGTAGACCTCGTCGATGTGCTCCGTCTGGAAGAAGCGCGCCACCGCGGCCTGGTCCAGGAGATCGAGTTCGGCGCGGGTTCGCGTCACTACTTCATGACCGAGTTCGCTCAGGCGCCTGGAAACCGCCTGACCCACCATGCCACGATGACCAGCAACAAAGGTACGCATAAAAGCTTTCGGTGAAGGGGTTGATGTTTGAAGGCGACTGCCCTAGCGCGAGCCACGCGCCCCGGCAACTACAGCGACGGTCTTCAGCAGAATCACGAGGTCCCGCGTCAGCGACAGCGTGGACACGTACTCCGCATCCATCGCCGCGCGCCTGCGGTAGCTCACCTCGTTGCGGCCGCTGATCTGCCACAGCCCGGTGATGCCGGGGCGCACCGCGCAGTAGTGGTCCCAGTAGTCCCCGTACAGCTCCTTCTGCGCGAACATGCAGGGCCGGGGGCCGACCATGCTCATGTCGCCCAGCAGCACGTTCCAGAACTGCGGGAACTCGTCGATGCTGTACTTGCGCAGGAAGGCGCCGAAGCGGGTGATGCGCGGGTCGTGCTCCAGCTTCTGGTACATGTCCCATTCGCGCCGCGCGCCCGGGTTCTCGCGCAGGTGGCGGGCCAGCACGGCGTCTGCGTCGGCCACCATCGAGCGGAACTTGAGGAAACGGAACACCTTGCCGTCCTTGCCGTAGCGCGGCTGCATGTAGATGGCCGGGCCGCCCGAGGTCATGAGCACGCCGAGCCATATCAATGCGTAGGCCCAGCCGAAGAAGACGAAGAACGAGCCCGCCATCGCGATGTCTGCTGCGCGCTTGGCCGCGCGCAGCCACGGGGCTCCGCCGATCGGTGCATAGACCGGTGTGTTGGCGGCCGCGCCGTGAGCGGGCTGCGGCGGCGTGTTGGATCGAAGAACGCTCATGCCGCGTGCTCCGGTTCGATCCGCTTGGGCATCACGGTGTCGGCATCGTTCAAGCTCAGCGCGCCGGCGGACTCGCGCCTGTAGGCGTCGTAGTAGCCGTAGCTGTAGCCGCGGTAGTGGCGCCGTGTGGTGTCGACCGCGTTGAACACCACGCCGTGGAAGGCCGCGCCCACATGGCCCAGGCGCTTGACGCTTTCGAGCAGCTCGCCGCTCTCGCTCTGGTCGGCGCGGGCCACCAGCAGCAGCGTGCCCATGCTCGGCGCCATCGCGGCGGTCTCGGAGGCCAGCAGGGCAGGCGGCGCGTCGACGATCACCACGTCGTAGCGGCTGGACAGCGTGGCCAGCGTCTGCGAGAAGACGTCGCTGGTCATCATGCCGGCGGGATCGGAGTGCAGCGTGCCCGACGTCATCACATCCAGGCGCGGCAGCACGTGGTAGTGAATGGCGCGGTCCAGCGGCACGCCGCCGGTGATCACGTCGGACAGCCCGTCCTTGCGCTGCAACCCGAACTCCTCGCTCAGGGTGCCGCGGCGCAGGTCGGCGTCGATCAGCAGCACGCGCTTGCCCGACGACGCCAGCAGCGTCGCGAAGTTGGAAGACACGAAGGTCTTGCCCGCGCCCGCGGTGGCGCTGGAGATGAGCACGCGGTTGTTGGGCGCGCCCAGCATCACGAACTTCAGCGCGGTGCGAAGCCGGCGCAGCCCCTCCAGCGCCGGGTCTTCGACATGCAGCGCCGCCAGCACCTTCACGCCCGGCTTGCCGCCGCGGATGGCGCGGTCGAGCACGCGCTGCTGGGTGCTCAGCGCGATGGTGCTGTACACGTTGAGCCCGGTGACGGCCTCGATCTCCTCGGGGCTGCCGATCGACTTCTTCAGCGTCTTGCGCAGCAGCGCCGTGGCCCCGCCCAAAAAGAGCCCGCCCGCCAGCGACAGCGCCATGACGATCAGCGCCTTCGGCCGCACCGGCTTCTCGGGCAGCAGCGCCTGGTCGAGCACGCGCACGTTGGCCACCTTGCCTTCCTTGGCCAGCCGCATCTGCAGCGAACTGTTCAGCAGCGTCGCGTAGAGGTCGGTGTTGACCTTGATGTCGCGCTGCATGCGCAGCGAGTTCTGCTGCAGCATCGGCATGCGGCGGATGCGCCCGTCGACCGCGCCCAGCTCCTTCTTGAGCGAGGCGATCTGCGAGTCCAGCGTCTGCACCGCCGGGTGCGCCGCGGTGAAGCGGCCCACCAAGTCCAGGCGCTTCTGCTTCGCGTCGAGCAGCTTGGCCTGCAGGTCGACGTTCTGCGACAGCGCGTTGCGGGCCTCGTCGTCCAGGCTGATGGTGCCGTTCTGGTTGCGGTACTGGTTGTAGCTGTCTTCCGACTGCTCCAGCTGGGTCTTGAACTTGGGCAGCTCGGTGCCAAGGAAGGCCAGCGCGCGCTCGGCCTGCACCGTCTTCTGGTCGATGTTCTGGCGCACGTACAGGCGCGAGACTTCATTGAGCACGTCGGCCAGCTGGCCGCGGTCCTCGGCCTGCATGCTGACGTCCATCACGCCCGACTGCTTGCCTTTCTCGACCACCCGCAGGTCTTTCTGCAGGCCCAGCAGGGTGAGCTGCTTGGAGTTGCGCACCAGCTCGAAGGCGCCGCCGGGCTCGGCCTCGAAGGAGCCGACCAGCAGGTGCAGCGTGCCGCCCGGCACCGCCGCGTCCAGCGGCACGCCGACCTTGCCCTGCAGCGGGGCCTCCAGGCCGGAGTTGGTGAGCGTGTAGTTGCCGCCGGCCTCCGCCGTCAGCAGGAACTTCTTGCCTTCGAAGGCCGGTGGCACGTCCATCTGCGCAACGGCGATGCGCTCGGTGCCCGAGACATAGTCGCCCATGCCGAAGACGCCCGGGGAAGACAGCCGGCTCGAATGCCGCGCCAGGAACTCGCCCACCACCGGGATGTAGCGCGGCCTGGCGCTGATGTAGAGCCTGGTGTTCTCCATGGCCTGGCCCAGCACCATGCGCGAGCGCAGGATCTCGGTCTCGCCGGCGACCGGCGTCTTCGAGGCGATGCCGGCGCCTCCGGTGGCGTCACCGGGGAAGTTGCCGCCCGAGCGGTCCGAGTCTTCCACCTGGATCAGGATGTTGGCCTCGTAGACCCTGGGTCCGAACAGTGCATAGCAGGCACCCGCCAGCAGCGCCAGCGCCGTGAGTCCGGCAATGAGCCAGCGGCTGTCGATGAGGATGTCCAGGTATTCCTGGAACCGGGATTCCCGGACCCAGGAAGCCTCGACCATGGGCATGGGGGTGCCCGCCGGAGCGGGAAGCGAAGGTTGCCAACGCGCGTTCATGGGGTTCACCTTTTCGTGCGGGAGACGGGGTAGGGCGCTTACCGGCGCGCGGTGTCGCGGGCCAGGTTGATGACCTGGGCCGACGGAAGAATCAGGCTGAACACGCGGCTCCACGTGGCCAGCGGCACATGGTCGACGTACACCACGTCGCGCGGCTGCAGCTCGAAGCGGTCGGCCAGCGCGAGCGCCACCGGGTTCCTCGCGTTGAGGTTGAAGACCTGCGGCGCACCGGGGTTGTCCGGCGTGTTGCGCACGACGTAGATCTGGCCGGTGTCCGCCGTCGTCAGGTCGGGCCCGCCCACGTCGCCCAGCGCCTCGTTCAGGCTCAGGCGGCCGTTCAGGCGCATCTGCAGCGCCGACGGCGCCCGCACTTCGCCCATCACGTAGACCCGGTTGTCCTCGCGGGTGCCGACGTTCACGATGTCGCCGTTGCGCAGCGGAATGCCGTTGGCGTCGAAGCCCTGCGCCTGCAGCAGCGGCAGGTCGATCTGCGTCGATACGCCGCCGCGCGTGAGCGTGACATGCGAGCGGTCGCCGAGCTGGGTGAAGCTGCCGGCACGGCTGATGGCTTCGGAAAGCGTCATCGGCACGTCGGTGAAGATCTGAAGCCCGGGCGTGCGCACCTCGCCCTGCACATAGGCGCGCTGGCTGCGGAACGACTGGATGCGCACCGACACCTGCGGTTCCTTGACGAAGGCCTTGATGCGCCGCGCAACCAGTTCCGACGCGCCGCTCTCCGTCAGGCCCTGCACCTTGGTGCGTCCGATGTACGGAAAGAAAATCTCGCCCTTGGCGTCGACGATGAAGCCGGGCGCCACGGTGACGCCGGTCGGGTCCGACTGCTGCGCGATCACCGCGCCCGCGTTGGGCAGCAGTTCCGGATGGTCGTAGACGATGATGCTGATCACGTCGCCCGGCCCGATGGTGTAGACCGGCGCTTCGGCGAACAGCCTCTTGATGGAGTCGGGCACGCCCTTGGGCCGCTGCGCGATCTGCGTGCGGATCAGGTCGGGCGTGATCGGAATGATCTTGCCGGCGGCCGCCGACGCGGTCGCGTCCCCACCGCCCTGGTTGCCGTCTCCGTAGTTCAGCGGCCCCGGCGTGCCGAAGCCCGGCGCGCAGCCCGCCAGCCCCAGGGAAAGCAGCAGGGCCAGGCCCAGCCATCGCAGGCGGTATTTCGCCAGGGCGAGGGCTGAGAGCGTGCGCATGCCCGGTGAGGGCCTGGCGGAATGGATGTGGTCCATGGTTATCTCCTTGACTGCCGGTGTGAACGGTTCTGTGCGGGGTGGGTCGGGCTTGGCCGGCTCAGGGAGCGGCCAGGGTGGCGGGCATGGCGCGCCCGGCGCCTGCCGCGGCGCGGCTGGCGCTGCGCCGCTCGGTGCTGGCGCCGAAGCAGCGCTCGGCGACCCAGTCGCCCACCGACTGCAGGAACAGCTGCTGTCCCTTCTCGGTGCAGACGGTGTGGTCGACCTCGCGCATGAATTCGTACTGGAGCGATTGCGCGAAGGGCGCATGGCGGAAGGCGCCGAGCTGGTCGCGGTCGTAGTCGCAGACATGCAGCGAACCCGAATACAGCAGCTGCATCGCCACCTTGCGCTCGGCCAGCTGCTTCATGGTGGCGGCGAACCAGTTGGCGGTGGCCTCGGGCGAGCTTTCCTCGGTGAAGAAGCCCGGCAGCGGCTTGTTTCCCGTCTGGATGCGCAGCACCCGGCGCTTGAGCCAGCGCACGGCCTTGCCCGCGAACGACGGGTGCACCGGCGCGGCCAGCGCGCGCCGCACGGTGCGCTCCCAGCGCGTGCGGCGCTCGGGGAAGGCGAAGCCGTCGAACATCGAGATGCCGATCACGCGCGTGTCCGCCGCGCCGGCCGACATGGCGTGCTCCGCGCCCGAGCACATGCCGACGATCACGAACTGCCGGATGCCCAGCCTGTTCTCGATCAGGTCCATGGCGGCGCGCAGGTCCTGCACGGCGCGCGTGCGCAGGTCGCTGCTGGCGTCGGCCGCGTCGCTGTCGCCCACGCCGCCCAGGTCGAGCCGCAGGCTGCTCACCCCGCGCGCCGCCAGCAGGTGCGCCAGCTTGACGTTGATGCGGCGCGGGCCGACCCGGTGGTTGGCGCCCATGTTGAGCATCAGGCAGCCCACCGCGGCGGCGCCCTGGCCAGCCGGCGTGGTGAGCATGCCCACCAGCGATTCGCCTTGCCCGAAGCGGACCGGGCTTTGCGTCATCTCATTCATGAAGAGCTCCCTGGAGGCGGTTGAGCGCGTCCGCCGGCACCATCGCGCTGTTGGGATAGGGGTCGGCGGTCCACTCGAGACGGTGCTTGAAGTACGCGAGGCGCACCGGCATGTGGCGCGACTGCTGCTCGGCGGCCCATTGCGCCGTGTATTCGTCTTCCGGCTGCGCCAGCACCAGCGTGTCGTGCAGCGCGGTGAGCTGCAGCGCGTCGGGCGTGAGCGCCGCGAGCTGCGCGCGCAGCGTGCTCGACAGCGAGGCGCCCAGCGCTTCTTCCGGCACGGCGTCGGGCTCGCGCAGCAGGTTGCGGCGCCATGAGAGGTCGGGGATGCAGAAGGTGGCGTCGACGGCCGCCACGTGCTGCTCGCGCAGGAAGCGGGCGTAGCGCCGGCCGTCGATCACCGGCTCCCAGAGCACCAGCCGCACCGGGTCGCAGCGCCCGTTGCGCGCGGCCAGCACGGCCAGGGTGGCGCCGAGCCGGGCGCCGACCCAGACGATGCGCGCGCCGGGCGCACGGCGGCGCAGTTCCTCGTGCGCCGAGCACAGGTCGCGCCGCCAGCCTTCGAACTCGCCCTGGCGCTCGTCGCCCGGTGAATCGCCGGTGCCGTAGAAGTCGAAGCGCAGCGTGACGATGCCGGCGCGCGCCAGGCGCTCGGCCAGCACCTTGAAGAAGCGGTGCGTGCGCAGGCCCTCGGCGCCGTAGGGCGGGCAGACCAGCACGGCGGTTTCCGCGCTGCCGGTGTCTTCCGCGGGATGGAAGATGCCGAACAGCTGGCGCGACGCCGGTCCGAACATGAGCGCGAGGGAGTTCATGCCCGTGCCTCCGCCATCGGACCGCTCACGGTCGCGCGGCCCTGGGTCTCGCGCCATTCGGCGATCGCGCCCACGCAGTCCATGCGCGGCGGCGCGGCGCCCAGCACCAGCCACAGGATGCGCCCGGCCACCGAGAGCTCGACGCTGCGGCAATCGGGCTCCAGCCCCACCTCGAAGCTCTGCGGCGACACCAGCATGCCCACGCCGATCGCCTTCAGGCAGGCCTCCTTGCGGGTCCAGCAGGTCAGGAAGGCGCGGTCGCGTTCGTGCTCGGGCAGCGCGGACAGGGCCTCGTTCTCGCGCCGCGTGAAATGCCGCGCGGCCAATGCGGCGGCGTCGGGCACCTTGCGAAGCAGTTCGACGTCGACCCCCAGCGGCCCGCGCCCGCCGATGGCGATCAGCGCCAGCCCCTGGCAATGGCTCATGGAGAACTGCGTGCGCGGGCGGCCCTGCAGCGAAGGCTTGCCGAAGGCGCCGACGGCAAAGTCCAGCGCATCCGCCGGCAGGCCGGTGTGCGCGGACAACACCTGCCGCAGCGCGATGTGCGCCGCCACGAAGTGCTGCCGGTCGCTGCCGAACCGGAAGCCGTCCGCCCGCTCGCACTCGTGCTGCGACAGGATCTGCGCGGGCAGCAGGTCGGTGAACTCGTCCAGGTCGACGTAGCGGCAGACCGATGCGTCAATGGAGCGTGCGAGGGAGGCGCTTGTCATGGCGTTCTTTCTTCTTCCTCAGCTCTTGCGCAGCCAGCCGCCAAAGGCGCGTCCCAGCAGGCCGCCGCGCGGCGGCGTGGCGGCGGCGGGCAGGCCCTGGAGTTCCGACGGAATGCTGTCCGGGCCGGTCGTGTTCACCGGCTGGAAGGTGGACGAGGCGGCGATCTGCCCGAGGTTCTCGAACAGGTAGCGCCGCGGCTCCACGCGGTAGCCCAGCAGCAGTTCGGTCTGCTGCACGGCGCGCAGCACCAGCAGCGAATCACCGCCGAGATCGAAGAAGTTGTCGCTCGCGCGGATGTCGTTGACGTCGATGCCGACCACGCCGGCCCACACCTGCGCCAGCTGCGCCTGCTCGGGGTTCATCAGCCCGGCCTTGGCCTTGGGCGCGCCCCCCGCCGCACCGGCCGGCGCCTCGGCGCGCGACGTGTCGGCCGCGAGCTTGCGCAGGTAGGCGGCGCTGGTCGAGCCTTCGGCGCTGGCGATGTAGTCGAGGCTGGCCTCGGGCCTGTCGCCGGCGCGATGCAGCAGTTCGAGGTAGCGCTCGCGCAGCTGGGCGCCGGTTTCGCGCAGGTAGATGTCGGCGTTGTAGATCAGCGCGCCTTCCAGCCCGCTCGGCTTGTCCATCAGCCACACGCCGATGTCGTCGGTGGCGCCGCGCTGCATCAGGTGCATCTGCCGCGTCTGCAGGCTGCCCAGGCGGCGCGAGCGGTCGCGCGCGTCCTGGAACGAGAACATCGACTGGTACGGCCCCGACGCCTTGGCCTGGCCGCCGGAGCCGGGCTCGGCCATCAGGCGCTCGAACGGCACCTGCTGGTAGTTCATGAGCGTGAGCAGCTCCTGCTTCACGTAGCGCATGAACTCGGGCAGCGACTGGCGCATGTCGATCTGCAGCGACACCGGCAGCACGTTGTTGAAGACGCCCATCACGTCCTCGGTCTCCGGCTGCTGGCGGCCGCGCACCGGGTTGGCGATGACGATGGCGTCCGAGCCGATGGTGCGGGCCATGGTCAGCGCATAGAGGCCGAAGGTCAGCATGCTGAGCGTCACGTCCATGCCGCGCGCCACTTCGCGCAGCCGCTGCGTGGCCGCCAGGTCGATGTGGATCCACTGCGTGCCGCCCTGGCCGCTCTTGCCCGCCCGGCGCGGCATGTCGGTGTTGGGCAGCCGGGGCAGGGGCGCGGCGGCGAAGCGCTTGCGCCAGAACCCGATCTGCTCTTCGAACGCAGGCTCCTTCATCCACTGGGCGAGCCACTCGGCGTAGTCGCCGTGCGTGGTGGCAATGGCCGGCAGGCCGTGCGCGCGGCCGCGCTCGGCGGCGTCGTAGAGCGCGGAAAGCTCGCGCTGCATCAGGTCGAAAGACCAGCCGTCCCACACCAGGTGGTGCGGCACGAACACGAAGGCGTGGTCGCGCTCGTCGAGCTTGAACAGCGCCGCATGCGCCATCGGCGCGCGGTGGATGTCGATGGGGCGGTCGGCCAGCTCCTGCATCTGCTCGGCCAGCTCGGCCTCGCGCTGGTCGGCGGGCAGGTCGCGCAGGTCGATCACCGGCAGCGAGAAATCCACAGACTGCGCAATCGACTGGACGGGCTCGCCGGTGCGCGGGTCGGTGCCCATGCTGGTGCGCAGCGCGGGCTGGCGGCGAATGATCTCGCGCAGCACAGATTCGAAGCGCGCCGCATCGAACTCGCCCAGCAGCCGCTGCGCCGACGGCGCGTTGTAGACCGAGCGGCCGGGGTGCAGCTCTTCCATGAAGCGGATGCGCTCCTGCGACGGAGTCATCGGCGCGGTGGTGCGGTCAGGCCGGTTGGGCAGCGGCACCTGCTCGCCGGCGCCGGTGCCTTGCAGCGCCTCGACGGCCACTGCCAGCCGCTCGGCGGTGGGCGCCTCGAACAGCGTGCGCAGCGGCAGCGTGATCTGGAACTCGCGGCTCAGCAGCGTGGCCAGCCGGGCGGCCAGCAGCGAATGGCCGCCCATGGTGAAGAAGTCGTCCTTCATGTCGAGGCCGGGCAGGCTCAGCACCTGCTCCATGGCAGCGAGCACCTTGCGCTCGCTGTCGGTGCGCGGACCTGCGCCGCGCTGCATGGTTTCGCGCGGCACGGCCTGCGGTGCCGGCAGCGAGGCGCGGTCGAGCTTGCCGTTGGGCAGGGTCGGCAGGCTGGCGAGCGTGACCACGTGCTGCGGCAGCATGAAAGCCGGCAGGCTGCCGCGCAGGTGCTGCATCAGCGCCTCGAGGTCGAAGGCGGCGCCCGCCGCGTTCGGCGCGAGGGCGAGGTACGCCACCAGTCGCACGTCGCCGGGGTTGTCTTCGCGCGCCACGACCACGCTGCGCGAGACGCCGGCAACCTCGTTGCAGCGGGCCTCGATCTCGCCGGGCTCGATGCGGTAGCCGCGCACCTTCACCTGGAAGTCGAGCCGGCCCATGTGCTCCAGCAGGCCGTCGTTGCGCCAGCGGCCCCGGTCGCCGGTGCGGTAGAGGGGCGTGGCATGGCCGAGGATGCGCGCGGTGACGAAGCGCTCGGCCGTGAGTTCGGGCCGGTCGTGGTAGCCCAGCGTGACGCCGTCGCCGCCGATGCAGATTTCGCCGGGCACGCCGAGCGGGCAGGGGCGCAGCTCGGCGTCGAGGATCCACACCTGGGTGTTGTCGATCGGATGGCCGATCGACACGCCGCGCGAGGCGACCACGTCGCGCTGCATGTTCCACACGGTCGACCACACGGTGGTCTCGGTCGGGCCGTACACGTTCCACAGCTGCTCGCAGCGGTCGAGCAGCTCGAGCGCCAGGCGCGGGCGCACCGGCTCGCCGCCGATCCAGCCCCGGAAGCCGGGCGCGCCGGGCCACTGGGCGTCGAGCAGCAGCTGCCACATGCCGGGCGTGGCCTGAAGGATGGTGACGTCTTCTTCCTCCAGCAGGGCGCGCAGGTGGTTGCCGTCCATGGCGGTCTCGCGCTGCACCATCACGATCTCGGCGCCGGCCGCGAGCGGCAGCAGCAGCTCGGCCACGGCGATGTCGAAGGACAGCGTGGTGACGGCCGCGATGCGGTCCGCCGCGCCGATGCCGGGCTCCACGCGCATCGACTGCAGCAGGTTGGCCACGCCGCGGTGCGGCACGCTCACGCCCTTGGGCTTGCCGGTGGAACCCGACGTGTAGATCACGTAGGCCGGGTCTTCGGCGCCGGCGTCGAGCTCGCCCGGCTCGAGCGCTGTTGCGGGGGCCTGTTGCCAGGCGGTGTCGCGGTCGATCTCGAAGATGTGCTGGCTCGCGTCGACCCGCCACTGGCGCGGTGCCGTCGCGATGTCGGACGTGGTGAGCAGCAGGCCGAGCCGCGCGTCTTCGGCGTAGTGGTCGAGCCGCGCCTGCGGGAAAGCGGGGTCGAGCGGCACGTAGGCGGCGCCCGATTTCAGCACCGCCAGCAAGGCTACCAGCATGTCGGTGCCGCGCTCCAGGCACAGGCCCACGTGCTGGCCCCGGCCGATGCCGCGCTCGCGCAGCGCATGCGCCAGCCGGTTCGACTGCGCGTCGAGCTCGCCGTAGGTGCTGCGCCGCGCGCCGTCGCGCAGTGCCGGCCGCTCGGGGTGCAGCAGCGCGCGGGCCACGAAGCCGGCATGCGCCAGCGGGTCGCCAAGCAGCTCGGTGGGCGCGGGCTGCAGCGCGGCCAGCACCAGCGAGGCCTCGGTCGACAGCACCTCGAGCCGGCCGATGGCCTCGGACGGGTCGCGCGTGGCCGACCGCAGCACGCACTCGAACATGTCGAGCCAGCGCTGCACGCTGACTTCGTCGAACAGGCCGGTGTTGTACTGGGCCTCGATCACCAGCCCGCCTTCGAGCGGGCGCAGGTTCAGGAACAGCTCGAAGTTCTCGTACTGGCGCGGCACGGTGTCCTGCCTGACGGACAGCCCGACGAAGCTGTCGGTGCCGCTCGCCACGTCGGGGTCGACGTTGAACATCACGCTCACCAGCGGCAGCCGGCTGGCGTCGCGCTGCAGCGAGAGCTGGCCGAGCAGCGCGCCGTAAGTCAGCGACTGGTGCTCGAAGGCGTCGAGCACGGCGGTGCCGCATTCGCTCATGAGCGCGTCGAAGCGCAGATGCGCGTGTGCGTTCACGCGCAGCGGCAGCAGGTTGACGCAGTGGCCCACCAGGCCGGGCATGTCGCGCGCCAGCTGGCCCGAGGCCGGAATGCCGACCACGATGTCGTCCTGCCCCGTCAGCCGGTGCAGCGTGGCGACGAAGGCGCCGAGCAGGCCGGCGAACAGGCTGGTGCCGGCCTTGCTGCTGACCGAGCGCATGGCGGTGACCAGGCGGCGGTCGAGCGTGCGTTCGGCGCGCAGCGACGTGAAGGTACGCACGGCCGGGCGCGGGTGGTCCAGCGGCAGGTCCAGCACGGGCGGCGTGCCGCCCGAGAAGCGCTCCAGCCAGTAGTCCACGTGCTGCTGCATGTCGGGGTGCGCGGCTTCGGCGGCTTCCGCCGCGGCGAAGTCGGCATAGGACGGCGCGGCCTTCAGCCGCAGCCCCTGGCCGATCTGTTCGGCGTACAGGTGGCCCAGCTGCTCGGTGATGACCGCCCACGACCAGCCGTCGCACACCACGTGGTGGGCCGACATGACGAGTTCATGGTCGTCCTCGCCCAGGCGATACAGCACAGCCCTGAACAGCGGCCCGTGCTCGAGCGAGAAGGGCGTGCACACCGCCGCGTTGTGCGCGGACGCCAGCACCTGTTCGCGCGATGGCGGGTCGAGCTTGGCGAGGTCCATCATGCCCATCGGCTCGGCCGGGGCCTGGCCGACCAGCATGCAGGTGCCGTCCGGCGAGATGGTGGCGCGCAGCGACTGGTGGCGCTCGACCAGCGCGGCCATCGCAAGGCCCAGCGCCTGCGCATTCAGCGGCCCGTGCAGGCGCAGCAGCACCGATTCGTTGTAGGCCAGCGAAGCCTCCGGGCTCAGCATGGCGCCGAGCCAGACTTCACGCTGCGATTCGGTGGTCGGGATGACGCACTCGATGATCCCGCTGGTGGCGGGGCCCGTTCCGGTGTCGGTCTCGGGGCGCAGGACGGCGTTCATGCTGCGGCCTTTCCATTGACGTGGTGGGTGAATGCCTGCGCCGTGTGCGCGGTCTGCGCCTCCGGCACGTACCAGAAGGGCTGGCCGTCGACGTCGCGCGCCAGCACCGAGCCTTCTTCGGCCGGCTTGCGCACGTCGAAGCTGGTCACGACCGCGGCGCGGCGCGGCAGGAAGCCCGATTCCTGCATCTCCGCGACCGATTCCCTGAAGGCGCGCTGGATGAAGGCGATGTCCTCGGCGCTGTGCGCGCTGGTGAGGAAGCAGGGGAAGTTGTCCAGGATGTGCACGCCGCGGCTGCGCATCATGGCGAACAGCAGGTCCTGCAGCGGGTGGTCTTCGAGCCAGCTCACGCGCCACAGCGAGCCGAAGTGGCGTATCTCGATCGGCGCGCCGACCTCCTTGCACCAGGCCGACATTTCCGCGGCCATGGCGCTGGTGCTGCCCGTGAGCCCGGCCTGCAGCGCGGGGCCGGCTTCCTTCAGATGCAGGAGCGAGGCCTTGGCCGCGGCCAGCGCCAGCGGATGGCGCACGAAGGTGCCGGCGAAATAGGTCACGCCGACGCCGGGGATCGAGTCGTCGCCGTACTGCCACGGGCCGCCGTCGAGCGCGTCCATGAACTCGCGCTTGCCCGCGATCACGCCCACCGGAAAGCCGCCGCCGATCACCTTGCCGTAGGTGGCGAGGTCGGCGCGCACGCCGAACAGCTCCTGCGCGCCGCCCAGCGCGGTGCGGAAACCGGTGATGACCTCGTCGAAGATCAGCGCGCAGCCGCTCTTGGCGGTGATCTCGCGCACCTCGTGCAGGAACTCGCGCGGCTGGAAGTCGGGCCGGCGGCTTTGCACCGGCTCGGCCAGCACGGCGGCCAGGTCGTCGGCGTTGTCGCGGATGAAGGCCAGCGCCTCCGGCGTGCCGTAGTCGAGCACGCGGATGTCGCCGAACATGCCGCTCATCACGCCCGGCGCGGCCGACAGGCCCTTGCCGCCCTTGCCGGCGCGCACCAGCACTTCGTCGAAGGTGCCGTGGTAGGAGCCGGTGAACACCACCACCGTGCTGCGGCCGGTGACGGTGCGCGCGATGCGCAGCGCCGCCATCACGGCCTCGGAGCCGGTGTTGCACAGGCCGGCGCGGTCGCTGCCCGTGAGCTCGCAGATGAGCGCGGTGACGTCGGCGGCCAGCGGGTGCTGCGGGCCGATCTCGTAGCCCGCGTCGAGCTGCCTGCGCACGGCGTCCTGCACGAAGTCGGGCTGCCAGCCGAACATGTTCATGCCGAAGCCGTTGAGCGCGTCGACGTATTCGTTGCCGTCCAGGTCCCACATCTTCGAGCCCTTGGAACGCTCGATGACGATCTGGTAGGTGATCTCTTTGGTGACCGGGCGGAAGCCGTTGACCACGCGCGGGTCGGCCATGTGCGAGCGGTTGGCCTCGGTGAACTGCTTGCTCTTGATGGTGCGCTCGATGTAGCGGCGCATGAATGCCGCGAGCCGGGCCTTCTGGCGGCCGCTGGGCTCGGCCGTGCGCTGGGTGTGGATGCGGGCGATGGCGCCGAAGGCCTTGGCGACGTCGTAGCGCAGCGGCTCCTTCGACGGCGCGGGCTCGTCGGCGGCGGGGGCCGCCGCCGCGACCGGTGCGGCGGCGGCCGGCGCCTGCACTGCCTGCGGCATGACCGGCGCGGCGGGCGCGGTGCCCGACAGCAGGGCGAGCTGCTGGCGCATCAATTCCATTTGCTGCGCAATCAGCTGGGAGATCGGGCTGGAGGCCGCGTTGCCTTGCATCGGGGCGTAAACCACCGGTGCGGGCGCCGGGGCTTGAACGGGCTGCTGCACCGCGGGCGCTTCAGCCGCCGCAACGGGCGCCACGACCGGCGCGGCTTCGGGCGGCAGGCTCTCGCGCAGGAACGCGGAGAGCGCGTCGAAGCAGCGGTAGTTCTCCATCAGCTGCCTGAAGCTCAGGTTGACCTTGAAGTGCTTCTTGATCTGGGTGGCCGCCTGCGTCAGCGTGAGCGAATCCAGGCCGAGCTCGCCGAAGGGCGCATGGCCTTCCGCCTGCGCCATGTCGATGCCGGAGATGTCCTCGAACAAGGCGCGCAGGCGCGCATCGACGGGAGGGGAGGACGCGGAGGAAGGGAGAGGCGAGGTCGCTGCAGCTGTCACGATCGGCTCCAAAGGTGTGGGTGTGGCGGAAGGGGCGGGCGAGACTGAAAGAGGTGCGGCGGGGATAGCGGCGGTCGCGGCGGCCCCGCCGGTTTCGGGAGCGGCGGCGATGTCGACCCAGAAGCGCTTGCGTTCGAACGGGCTGGTCGGCAGGCGCACGCGCTGGGCGCCGGTGCGGCTGGACAGGCGCGACAGCTCGACTTCCGCGCCGCAGGTCCACAGCCGGCCGACGGCCAGGCACAGCGTGCGTTGTTCGTCGGCGGGCTCGCCGTGCAGCAGCGGCACGGCAGCGCTCGCGCCGTGCTGGCGGACCAGCGTGGAGAGGGTGTTGCGCGGACCGGCTTCGATGAAGAGCGGCTGCGCGGCGTGTTCCATCGCGGCGCGCACGGCCGGCGAGAAGCGAACGGTGCCGCGCAGGTGCCGCGCCCAGTAGGCAAGGCTGGTGGCTTCTTGCACCTCCAGCAGCCGGCCGGTGAGGGTCGAGAAGATCGGCGTCTGTGGCGCATTCAACGCCACCTGGCCCACCAGCGCCTCGAAGGGCGCGACGGCGCCGTCCATCATGGCGGAGTGGAAAGCGTGCGATGTCTGCAGCGCGCGGCATGCGATGCCTTCGGCTTCCAGCGTGGCCTGCAATGCGGCGATGGCCTCGAAGGGGCCGGCGGCGACGCAGGCCGTGGGACCGTTCTCGGCGGCGAGCGAGAGCGAGGCGCCCAGCCTTTGCTCCAGCTCGGCCGCGCCGATGCGCACCGACAGCATCGCGCCCGCCGGCAGCGCCTGCATGAGCGCGCCGCGCCGGGCGACGAGCCGGGCCGCATCTTCGAGCCGCATGACGCCCGCAAGCACCGCGGCGACGAACTCGCCCACGCTGTGGCCCATCAGCGCATGGGGCCGCACGCCGGTGGCCAGCAGCCGACGCGCCAGGGCGTATTCGATGGTGAAGAGCGCGGGCTGGGTGACGGCGGTGGGCGACAGCGCCTTCGGGTCGTCCGAGAACATGCGCTCGCGCAGGTCGAAGCCGGTGGTGCCGGCCATGGCATCGATGCAATCGTCGAAGGCGGCGGCGAACACCGGGTCGGCCGCGTGCAGCACCCTGCCCATGCCGGCGTACTGCGCCCCCTGGCCCGGGAACATCAGCACCGGCTGCGGCGCGCGCGAGGCAAGCCGGCCGCTGGCGCGCCAGGGCGAATCGGCGGCACGCAGCGCCTCGATGGCCTGCACCGTGTCGGCCGCCACCACCACGCGGCGGAAGGCGTGGGCCTTGCGGCCGACCGCCAGCGTGTGGGCGACGTCGGCCAGCGGCTGTTCGGCATGCGCCTGCAAGTGCGCCGCGAGCTGCTCGGAGGCAACGGCCAGTGCTGCTTCCGAGCGTGCCGACAGCGGCAGCACCTGTTCGCCGGCGGCGATGGGCGACGCCGGCCGCGGCGGCGCTTCCTCGACGATGACGTGCGCATTGGTGCCGCCCACGCCGAAGGAGCTCACGCCCGCGCGGCGCGGCAGGTCGCCGCGCGGCCACGGCTGCAGGCTGGCGTTCACGTGGAAGGGCGTGCGCGCGAAGTCGATCGCCGGGTTGGGCGTCTCGAAGTGCACCGTCGGCGGGATCTGCCCGTGGTGCAGCGCCAGCGCCGTCTTGATGAGCCCCGCCGCGCCGGCGGCCGTGACCATGTGGCCCACGTTGCTCTTGAGCGAGCCCAGCGTGCAGTAGCCGAGCGCGTCGGTGTGCTCGGCGTAGGCCACGGCCAGCGCCTCGACCTCGATCGGGTCTCCCATCGGCGTGGCGGTGCCGTGCGCCTCCACGTAGGAAATGCTGCGCGCGTCGACCTCGGCCGCCGCCAGCGCGGCGCGGATCACCGCGGCCTGGCCGTCCACGCTGGGCGCGGTGAAGCTGGCCTTGGCGCCGCCGTCGTTGTTCACGCTGGCGCTGCGCAGCAAGGCGTAGATGGTGTCGCCGTCGGCCTGCGCGTCGGCCAGGCGCTTGAGCAGCACCACGGCCGCGCCGTCGCTGAAGACGGTGCCCTGGGCCTTCGCGTCGAAGCTGCGCGTGTGGCCGTCGGGCGAGAGCATCGAGCCCTCGTTGTAGAGGTAGCCGCTGCGCGGCGGGCAGGTGACCGATGCGCCGCCCGCCAGCGCCATGTAGCACTGGCCGGTGCGCAGCGCGTGGAAGGCGTGGGCCACGGCCACCAGCGAGGTCGAGCAGGCGGTGTGCACGCTGACGGCCGGGCCGGTGAGGTTGAGCCGGTTCGCCACCCGCGTGGTGATGTAGTCCTTCTCGTTGGCCAGCATCACCTGGAATTCGCCGACCGGTTCCACCAGGTCGGGCCGGGTGCTCACGTGGCGCTGGAAGTAGGTGGCGTTGTACATGCCGGCATACACGCCGACCGGGCCGGGCGCGGCGTCGGGCACGTAGCCGGCGCGCTCCAGGCATTCCCAGCAGATCTCGAGGAACACCCGCTGCTGCGGGTCCATGAGCTGCGCTTCCTTGGGGCCGATGCCGAAGAAGGCGGCGTCGAAGTTCTCGATGCCGTCGATCACGCCGCGTGCGCGAACATAGGACGGATCGCTGCGCAGCGCCTGGCTCACGCCGGCGTCGAGCGTGGCGTCGTCGAAGAAGGTGATGGTGTCGCGGCCGGCAACGAGGTTGTCCCAGAACTGCTCCACGTCGGCGGCACCGGGGAAGCGGCCGGCGGTGGCGATGAGCGCGACCGCGTCGGAAGCCGGCGCGGCGGCGCGCGGGGCGGACGGTTGCAATGCCGCCTGCACGGGTGCCTCCGCCGGAGGACGCAGCCGTGCGGCCATCGCCTTCGGCGTCGGGTCGCGGAAGAACAGGTTGGTCGACAGCGGCAGCGCGGTGTCGCGCTTCAGCTCGCCCAGCACCTGCAGCACCAGCAGCGAATCGCCGCCGAGGTCGAAGAAGTTGTCGTTGCGCCCGACCTTGTCGATGCGCAGCGCGCGCGCGAAGGCTTCGCACACCTGCTGCTCGACGGCGTCATGCGGCTCCTCGTAGGGCTGCGAAAGCTCGGGGCGGCCGGCGGCGGGCTCGGGCAGCGCGCGGCGGTCGAGCTTGCCGTTGGGCGTGACGGGCAGTTGATCGAGCCAGACCTGCGCCGAAGGCACCAGCGCCGCCGGCAGGCGGGCCGCGAGGTGCGTGCGCAGCGCCTGCCACGAAAGCTTCGGGCCCCGGGCCACGAGGTACGCCACCAGGCGCAGTTGGCCATCGGCATCGGGCCGGGCGACCACCGCGCAAGACTGCACCCCGGGGTGGGCGAGGACGGCGGCTTCGATCTCGCCGGTCTCGATGCGGTGGCCATGGATCTTGACCTGGCCGTCGCGGCGGCCGATGAATTCGATGGTGCCGTCGGGCAACCAGCGCGCGAGGTCGCCGGTGCGGTAGAGCCGGTCGGCCGGACCGCCGAAGGGATCGGGCACGAAGCGGTCGGCGCTGAGTTCGGGCTGGCGCAGGTAGCCGCGCGCCAGTCCGTGGCCGCCGATGCACAGCTCCCCGACCAGGCCGGAGGGCAGCAGCGCCATCGAGGGGCTCAGCACGCGCAGCACGGTGTCCTTGATCGGACGCCCGAGCGGCACGGAGCGGGTGTCGGCCGGCAGCGTGGGCGCGATGCGGTGCGTGGTCGCGAAGGTGGTGCACTCGGTCGGGCCGTAGCCGTTGCTCAGTGCCAGGCCGGGCAGGGCGGCGAGCGCCCGGCGCACATGGGGCACCGAGAGCGCCTCGCCGCCGGTGAACAGGTGGCGCAGGCCGGCGAGGTGGACCGGGTCGTCGTCGATGACAGCGTTGAACAGCGCGGCCGTGAGCCAGGCGGTATGCACGTCGTGGCGCGCGATGGTGCGGGCCAGGCCGGCACCGGTGGGCACGCGTTCGTCGTGCACCACGCAGCAGCCGCCGTTGAGCAGCGGGCCCCAGATTTCGAGCGTGGCCGCATCGAAACCCAACGGAGCTGCATGCAGCATGGCGCGGCCCGGCGCGAGCTCGACATAGTCCACGCCGACCACCAGCCGCAGGATCGAACGGTGGCAGATCTCGATGCCCTTGGGCGCACCGGTCGAGCCCGAGGTGTACATGACGTACGCGACCGATTCGCCGTCGATGGCCGGTTCATTCCATGAACTGCGTTCTTGGTTGTCCAAGGCATCGTCCAGCAGCAAAACGCGTTGTTCGGCCGGCACGAGATGGCGAAAGGCTTGCGCCGTGATCACGTGCCGGGCCTGCGCCTCGGCGAACATGTAGGCGATCCGCTCGGGCGGAAAGTCGGTCGGCACGGGAACATAGGCGCCGCCCGCCTTCAGGATGCCGATCAGCGCCACGACGGCGCCCAGCGAGCGGTCGAGCAGCAGGCCGACGCCGTCGCCGCTTCGCACGCCCAGCTGCTGCAGGTGGCGCGCGAGCTGGTCGGAGCGGCGGTCGAGTTCGGCGTAGCTCATCCGCACGTCGCCTTCGGCGACCGCGATGGTCTCGGGGGCGGCGGCGGCCTGGCGGCGGAACATGCCGGTGACGGTGAGCGTGCGGTCGAGCGCCGACGGTGGCGTGTTCCAGCGGACGAGCTGGTCGTGGCTGTCGGCGACGGGCAGGGTGCGGATGTCGTCCAGCGCGGCATCGGGGCGGGCCAGCAGGTCGGCGGCGGTGTCGGCGAGTGCGGCCAGCAGGCGCTCGGCGCAGGCCATGTCCATCAAGGCCGCCGCCACATCCATATGCAGGGAGCCGGAGGCTTCGTCGAGCCAGAGGCGCAGGCGGGCGTCGGGTTTGGCCGTGTCGGCGGCATCGCGCAGCCACAGCGAGACGGGCGGCTGCGCGCCGGTGGCCGCAGGGCTCGCCGCGCGACGGGCGGCATCGAGTTCCGCGATCCAGGTGCCCGCGGGGCAGATGGCGTCGAAGGCCACGGTCGTGGACGTGTGCAACGCCTTGGCGCCTGCCAGTTCATGCAGCACCGGCCAGAGCACACCGAGCCACCGCGACTGCAGCAGCAGCCACGCGCCGGCAAACAGGGTGTCGGGCAACTGGCCACCGGTTGCGGACGCCTGTGCCCGGCGTTGCAGGAAGTCGGGTGCGAGGGACAGGGAGACGGCGTGCCGCCCGCCCGGCGTTTCCGGGTTCGCCCGCGGCACGAACAGATCTTCCAGAAGCGTGTCTGGAGCGCTGTGCCGTGACGTCGAAACAGATTGAATTTCCATGTAATTACCCGAAAAGAAATACGATGGAACCAATTGAATAGGCCGAATGGCCAGTGACTCAATTGAGGCTTTGAATTTGCACCCTGTGTTTTTTCGTGTCTCGATCCTAGGGTGTTTCCCCAAGCCGATGTGGGTACTTTCGATCTACGTTACAGATTGACATAGTTATTTCTGAAACGTACTACCGCAACTGTCCAGTCCTGGGTAACTGATGCGCCGTTTAGGGCAAAAGCAGGTGATGGGACACCCCTCCGGGCGCCGGCAGGCGCGCTCCGAAGCGGGGTACTCATGGGGATGCCGAGAGGGAGAGGGCGCCGAATCGGCCGCAGCGGCGGGAGCGTCAGGGAGACCAGCGCAAGGCATTGCCCACAGAGGGAGAGATGCGGAAAACGCACCGCACGCACGCTCGCAAAATGAAACCCGGCCCTAAAAGCAGGCTGTTATTAATTGGTGGAGCGTGTAACCGAATAAAAAACCGCTGTACAGCACAGAAAAACGAACAAAACTCAATGGGGCATACGCACATGCGCGGAAGCAATATTTGAAAGCCTCCAATGCTCAACGACATCTTATTACCCGATGTAGTTCTCCAGCGCCGCGGTCTCTATTACGAGTCGGTTATTCCGAACAATTCGCCTGGATTGACCGCCAATGCCATTTATTTCGGCAATGAGGCTTGGGCCAGGGAATATCTGGACTTCTGCCATCGCGATGCGCATTTCAGGAGCCGGTGGCTCGCAGCGGGCGGCGACTGGACGGACAAGGTGGTCATCGACCTCGGTTGCGGCCCCGGCAATGTCTTTGCCACGCTCGGCGGCAAGCCCAGGATGCTGGTCGGCGTGGACGTGGCCGGCGGCTCGCTGGAAATGGCTTCGCGCCTGGGTTACACGGCGGTGCTGGCCGATGCGGCGCATACGCCGTTCCGTTCGCGCGTGGCGGACATCGTGGCCATCAATGCTTCGCTGCACCATTGCGACGACATGACGGCGGTATTGAGCGAAGGCGCGCGGCTGGTGAAACCCAATGGCCTGCTCATTACCGACCACGACCCGCAATTGACCGCATGGGATTACAAGGGCCTGGCGAAATGGATGTGGGACGCGCGCCTGTGGATCTACCGCGTGACGCGGCACGGGTTTCACAAGACAGGCAGCCAGCAGTCCTGCGGGCTGCAGACCGAACTGCACCACCGCCCAGGGGACGGCGTGACGCATGAACTGTTCAGGCGAACGCTGGAGCCGCTGGGGTTCGAGGTCCGCATTCATCCCCACAACCACCAGATCGGCGCCCGGGCCCTGGAAGGCGAGGTCGGCCCGGCGCAATGGAAATACCGCATGGGCAACCGGCTGTCGGGCCGCGACCCGCGCGCGCCTGACAGCGCGCTGTCCCTGATGTGCATCGCCAGGCGCACCATGAACTGACAGCGCGCAGCCGCCGCCGTCCAGCCCCGGGCGCGACGGGCCTTCAGCCACTGCTGGTAGGCTCGAACGTCTTCAGGAAAAAAGGAACGGCTAGTGGTTGTGACAGGCAGGAACTGGTGCGCGGTCATCGCGCTGATCGCGGCATTGACGCTGGCGGCGTGCTCCACGACGAAAGCCCCGGTGGCGGGCCCCGGCGAATATGTGGTCCAGCCCGGCGACACGCTCTACCGCATCGCCTCCAGGATCGGCCGCTCGCCCGGCGACATCGCCCGCTGGAGCAATCTCCAGGACCCCGACCGCCTCGAAGCAGGGCAGGTGCTGCGCGTGGCACCGCCGGGCGGTGCCTCGGCGCCGTCGCCGGATGCATCCGCGCCGCCGCCGCCGCCGAGGGCCGGCGGTGCCGACCGCCAGAGGCCGCCGCCGCGTCCCGCCGCGCGCGAGCCCGACCCCGTCGTTCCGCCAGCCGCCCGGCGCAGCGACTGGGGCTGGCCCGCGCAGGGCCAGGTCGTGGCGGGCTTCAACGGCTCCAGCAACAAGGGCATCGACATCGGCGGCAACACAGGCGACCCGGTGGTGTCCATCGGCAACGGCTCGGTGGCCGTCACAGAGACGCTGCGCGGCTACGGCAGCGTGCTCATGGTCGACCACGGCGGCTCCTACATGTCGGTCTACACCAATGTGCGTTCGGTGCTGGTGAAGCAGGGCCAGCGCGTGCAGCGGGGCCAGAAGATCGCCGAGATCGGCACCGCCGATGCCGGCCACCCCAAGCTGCACTTCGAGATCCGGTACCGCGGCAAGGCCGTCGACCCCCGGCAGTACCTGCCGGCGCGGTAGGCGGCCGGGGCATTTCGACCGAAAGTTATCCCACGGATTGGGGATGTTCCCGGTTCCCCGGAGGGCGCAGACTCGCGCCCTCATTCGTTTAGGGGGTACTACATGGAACTCACGTACTGGTTGCTCGTCGGCACGTTGCTGGCGCTGCTTCCCGCTGAATGGTTTTTGCTGGTTCCGTTCAGCCTCGGCTGGCAGCCCTTGCGCGAGCAGATCGCAGAGCAGGTCGCGCGTTCCGTGGCGCTGGCCGATGAATGCGCGGGGCCGTTCGACAGGCCCACCATCTCCTTCTGAAAGCGCGCGCCTTCGCCAGGAGGCCCCATCCCCCGTGTCGCCGTACATCGCGGGCATCTAAGATGCTCGCTGTTTTTGAGACGACCGGAAGACGCGAGAGGCAAAGGGAGGGCCACGCATGATTTCTTTGCTCCATACCGCGGACTGGCAGATCGGCCGCGTGTTCTCGCAGTTCGAGCCCGACGACGCCGCGGCGCTGTTCGAGGCCCGCTTCAAGGCGGTCGAGCGGCTGGCCGCCATTGCCAGCGAACGTGCGGTCGATGCGGTGCTGGTGGCGGGCGACGTGTTCGACCTGCAGACGGTTTCCGACAAGACCATCCGCCGCATGTTCAACGCGATGCAGGGCTTTGCGGGGCCGTGGCTGCTGATTCCCGGAAACCACGACTCCGCCCTCGGTGAATCGGTCTGGAGCCGCGCCGCCCGGCTCGGCGCGGTGCCGTCGAACGTGGTCTGCTGCCTGGAGCCGGTGCCGCGCACCGTGGCCGGCAAGTTCACGCTGCTGCCCGCGCCGCTCACGCAGCGCCATACCTATGGCGACCTGACCGACTGGTTCGCGTCGGCCTCGGTCGAAGAAGAAGGCCTGCCGCGCATCGGGCTGGCGCACGGCTGCGTGCAGGGCATTCTTTCGGAAGACATCGACTCGGCCAACCCCATCGCGGCGGACCGCGCGGCGCAGGCCCGGCTCGACTACCTCGCGCTGGGCGACTGGCACGGCACGCGCCAGACCGACGAACGGACCTGGTACGCGGGCACGCCCGAGACCGACCGCTTTCGCGCCAACGACTCCGGGCAGGCGCTGCTGGTGACCATCGCCGGCGCCGGCGCGTTGCCCGAGGTCGAGCGGGTGCGCACCGGCCAATATGCATGGCAGCAATGGGAGCCGCGCCTGTCCGTGGCTTCCGACATCGACGAGCTGGTGGAAAAGCTGAACCTCGTGGGCGCCAACGACGTGCTTCAGCTGCGCGCGCAAGGCAGCTGCGACCTCGGTGGCCACAACAGGCTCGGCGCCGCGCTCGACGCGGCCCGCGCCCGGGCCCGCGCGCTGGTGTGGGACGGCGAGGCGCTGCGCCTCGAACCGACAGAAGAAGACATCCAGGCCCTGCATGCCGACGGTTTCGTCGGCGAGGCCCTGCAAGACCTGCGCTCGCAGCAGGACGGCGCCGATGCCGAACTGGCTCGCGACGCGCTGCTGACGCTGGCACGCATCCTCGACGCGCAGGCACCGCGCGCGGGAGCCGCCGCATGAGCATGAAGCTGCAACGCCTTCGCATCGAGAACTTCAAGCTGTTTCGGGCGCCGCTGGAAATCGATGGCCTCACCGACGGGCTGAACCTGTTCGCGGCGCCCAACGAGTCGGGCAAGTCCACCGTCGCCGAAGCGATTCGCGCCGCGTTCTTCGAGCGGCACCGCTCCAGCGCGGTGGAGCATCTGCGGCCGTGGGGCGAAAGCTCGGCGACGCCCACGGTCGAACTCGATTTCGAGCTCGACGGCAAGCCCTGCCGCCTGACCAAGGCCTTTCTCGGCAAGAAGCGCTGCGAACTCAGCATCGACGGCAAGGCGATGGACGGCGCGGTGGCCGAAGACCATCTGGCGGCGCTGCTGGGGTTCAAGTTTCCGGGCAAGGGCGCGAGCACGCCGGAGCACATGGGCATTCCGGGGCTGCTGTGGATCCGGCAGGGCACCTCGCACGACATCTCGAGCGCGGTGGGCTTCGCGAGCGACCATCTGCGCAATGCGCTGGGCGAATCGCTGGGCGAGCTGGCGTCGAGCAATGGCGATGCGGTGCTGAAAGCGGTGGAAAGCGAGCGCAACGAGCTGCTCACGCCCGCCGCGGGCACGCCGCGTGGCGCGTATGCGGATGCGATCAGGCTCAGGGATGAGCTCGACGGCGAACTGAAGCGGCTGCGTGTCGACATCGAGGCCTACCAATCGGGCGTCGACCGCCTTTCAAGCCTGCGCCGCGACCACCAGCGCGACGAGGCAGCGCGCCCCTGGGCCGCGTTGCGCGAGCAACTCGCCGGTGCGCAGCAGCGCCTGGACGAGGCCAAGGGGCTGGCGGACCGCAAGGCCGCGCAGGACGCCGCGCTGCGCCAGGCCACGGTGCAGGTCAACGCATTGCGCACCCAGCTGCAGGCAATGGAGCGGGAAGAATCGACCGTCGTGCAGCGCGAAAAGAATCTGCTGACGGTGAGGGAAGGCCTCGCCAAGGCCCTGGAAGAACTGCAGGCCTGGGAGCCGCGCCACGCAGCGGCGGCGCAGGCCGATTCGGCTGCACGGGAAGCCCTGCGGCTCGCGCGCCAGGCGGCGGCACGCACCGCGCAGGAAAGAGCCGTCGAAGGCCTGGCAGAACAACTCGCGGCCCTCACCCAAAGCCACGCGAAGGCGAAGGGTGAGCAGGACAAGGTCACGCGGCTGCAAGCCGAAGCGCAGTCGCTCGCTGTGCCGGATGGCGAACTCAAGCGCCTGCAGCGCTGCGCGGACACGCTGCGCACAGCGCAGGCCAAGCTGGATACGGTAGCCACGGCACTGGAATTCGACCTGCTGCCCGGCGCAGATGTGCGCGTGGCGGGCGCGGCGGTGTCAGGGTCGACGCGCCAGACCGTCATCGCGCGCACCGGAATCGATATTGCGGGTGTCGGCCGCATCACGGTGCTGCCGGGCGGCGCCGACCTGGAAGGACTGGCCATCGAGCGCGATCGCGCGCGTGACGAACTGGCCGAGCGGCTGCAAGCCTTGCGCGCCGAAAGCGTGGCGGCCGTCGAAGAGCGTGAACGCCTGCAGGCATCGCGCAAGAGCGAAGCCGCGGCGGCGGTGGCTGTATTGGCTGCGTTGGCGCCCAAGGGCCTGAGCGCATTGGCCGCCGACATCGCATTGCGCGAAGCACGGCTCGTGGAAGCCCGGGAGGTGCTGCAGGCGATGCCGGCATCGACCGATGCGCCGGCCACCCCGATTGCACAGGCAGAGTCGGAGGAGGGCGCCGCCCGCGCCGCGCTGTCGGATGCATCCGCCGCGCTGAACGACGCCAAGGTCGCGGCCGGCAACGCGCGCGAGCAGGTGAACGCCGCCGAGGCCGAGCTTGCCGCCGTGAAGGCCACCCTGAGCGATCCGCAGCGCGCCGGCCGCAAGGCCGATGCCGGCGCGGCGCTGACCGACGCGCTGGCGCAGCATTCGGCCATCCAGGACAAGGTCGGAGAACTCGCGCAGCAACTGCAGACCGTCAACCTGCCCGTGCTGTCGCAGGACGTGGAGCGGCTGGAGCGCAGCGTGAAGCAGGCCGAGGCTGCGCACAGCCAGCGTGCGAACGACATCACCCGCCTCGAGGTGGAGCTTCAGGTGAAGGGCGCGGCGGGCCTGGAAGAAGCCGCGTCCGAGAAGCAGCGCGAACTCGACCACGCCACGCGCCGGTGCGCGGAATTCGAGCGCCGCTCGAAGGCGCTCGACCATCTGCTCAGGCTGCTGCGCGAAAAGCGATCGGCCCTGGCGCGCCGTCTTCGGGCGCCGCTGCAGAAGCACCTCGATCACTACCTGCAGATCCTGTTTCCGGGGGCGCAGGTGGAAGTCGGCGAAGACCTTTCGCCGGGCCGCATCACCCGCCAGGGCCTGCGCGGCGCACAGAGCGGCGAGTTCGAAGAGCTGAGCGTCGGCGCGCGCGAGCAGATGGGCGTGGTCGCCCGGCTGGCCTATGCCGACCTGCTGAAGGAAGCGCGCAAGCCGACCCTGCTGATCCTCGACGACGCGCTGGTCAACACCGACGAAGAGCGCCTGAAGCAGATGAAGCGCGTGCTGTACGACGCGGCAACGCGCCACCAGATACTGGTGTTCAGCTGCCACCCGGAGGCCTGGCGCGACCTTGGCGTGGTGGCGCGGAGCATTCCGTAGAGCGCCGCTTTTTCGCGCTCAGGCGATCAGCAGCCGCTCGCAGGCTTTGCGCAACGGCACCAGGGCGGGCAGCGTGCGCGCCTTGGCGTCGGTGACGATCGCGTCGATGTCTTCCGTGCTCGCATAGGTCACGCGGCTGGCCTGGCCGATCTTGGCGTGGTCGGCCAGCAGCACCAGTTGCTGGGCCTGTTCGGCCATGGCGCGGGCCACCGCCGCCTCGTGGTGCTCGAAGCTCATGGCGCCGTGCCTGGCGTGCAGTGCCACGGGCGACAGCATCGCCACGTCGGCGCGGTAGCGGCGGATGGCCTCCACCGTGATGTCGCCGCAGGTGGCCTGCGTCTTCACGTCGATCTCTCCGCCCAGCAGGATGGTCTTGTTGCCGGTCAGCCGGCCCTCGCTGGAGCCCTCGAGCTTGAGCGCGATGCTCAGCGAATTGGTGATGACCGTCATGCCGCTCAGCGCGGCAATTTCTTCCGCCAGGATCGACATGGTGCTGCCCGCGTCGAGGAACACCGTCTGCCCCGGTGCCAGCAGCGTGACCGCAGCCTTGGCGATGGCGCGCTTCTCGCGCTGCCGCGCCACCAGCCGCACGGCCAGGGGCGGCTCGGGCTCCACGCCGGTCGCAATGGCGCCACCGTGCACGCGCCGCAGTTCGCCCAGGCCCTCCAGCTCGAGCAGGTCACGGCGCACGGTCTCGCGAGACACCGCAAGATCCTGCACGATGCGGTCGACGCTGAGTCGGGAAAAAGTGGCCAGCAGGCTGCGGATGCGCAGGAATCGTTCTTCTTGAAGCATTGAAACGCCGTGGTGAAAAGAAGGAGCGGCGCCATTGTGCCTACCACCGGTGCACTGCCGACGGGAAGACAGGCGGCCCCGCGGTGCGAAGCCGCCGTCGGCATCAGAGGTCGGCCATGCCCATCGCGGGATCGCTCACCGAGTGCTTGCCGGTTTCCACGCGGCCCGCGAAGCGGCGGTAGTAGCTGGCATCGGCGTCGCACGTCACCGCGAAGTCATACCAGCAGCCGCTGCCCGACAGGTCCCAGTGCTGCTCGGCGACAGTGCCGCCATTCACCGTGACGGTCCACGGGCCGTCGTCGCGGTAGGCCTTGGCACGGATGGTGAACTTGCAGGCGTTCTTGCCTCCGTTGAGCATCTTCAGGTAGACGTTGCCGTTGGCGATGTCGTAGCACACGCGAACCTCGGGCATCGCCACGTCGCCCGCGCGCAGCGTGTTGAGGTTGCCCTTGAAGTGGCGGTGGTAGCCGTTGGGGCCGAGCACCCAGAGGTCGTAGAAGCCGCTGTTGTCGGCCACCGGGTTCCAGGTGTCGTCGAGGGTCTTGCCGGCTTCGACCATGTAGCGGCGCGGCAGCAACCCGAGGTTGAGCTTGTCGTACACATGGAACACGGCTGCCGCCTTGCCGGTGTTGGCGAACAGCAGCTGCAGCTTGCCGTTGACGACATCGCTGCGCGCGCTGGTGTGAAGCTCGTAGGGCAGGGCGCGCGAAGGGCGCGTGCCCGTCGCCTGGCGGGGCAGTTGCGGATCGAGCGGCACGGCGATCTGCGGCAAGGCCTGCTGGTCGGCACGCAGCTGGTTGGCCTGGTCCTTGGTCTTGCGTCCGGCCAGCACCGGCAACGCATCGTTGTTGGGCGAGACGAAGTTGAAGGCGCTGGTCAGATCGCCGGCGATCGCGCGGCGATACGGCGAAATGTTCACCTCCTTGACTCCGAAGCGCGCCTCGAGGAAGCGCAGCACCGACGTGTGGTCGAACACCTGCGAATTGACCCAGCCGCCGCGGCTCCATGGCGAGATGACATACATCGGCACGCGCGGTCCCGGACCGTAGACGCGGCCGTCAGACGGCACGGTGGTGCTGCCGACCAGCGGGTACGTATGGCGCTCGAAGGCCACGTCGGCATCGGACAGCGTGGTCTTTCCGGCGACGGCGCCCTTGGGGTTGGTGGGATCGATCAGCGAAGGTGCCGACGGCGAGGGCATGTGGTCGAAGTAGCCGTCGTTCTCGTCGAAGTTGACGATGAACACCGTCTTGCTCCAGACGTCGGGGTATGCGGTGAGCGCGTCCAGCACCTCCTGGATGTACCAGGCGCCCTGCACAGGGCTCGAAGGGCCGGGGTGTTCGGAGTACGTGGCAGGCGCCACGATCCACGACACCTGCCGCAGCTTGCCGTTGGCCACGTCCTGCTTGAAGGTGCCGAGGAAGCCGCCGTCCGGCATGGTGTTGGCTACGCCCTTGTAGAGCGGGTTGCCCGCGTCGTCGCTGGCGGGGTCGTAGGCAGGCACGGTCTGGCCGGCGGGCGGACTGGCGTCGCCGTCATAGCGCATGTCGTTCTTGCCGGAGAGCTTGTTGGCCACGCGGTACTGCTGGAAGCCGTGCAGCGGGTTGTCGGTGTAGTTGTCGGGCAGGTTCTGGTAGACGATCCAGCTGACCTTGGCTTCTTCCAGGCGCTCGGGATAGGTCTTCCAGTTGCAGCCGAACTTGGTGGAATCGACACTGGGATTGCTCGTCGGGTCCCAGGGCTCCCTGAGGTTCTCCCAGGTGTTGTCGATCGAGGCCGTGCCTGCAAGGCCGGTGCCGACCTGGCCGGAGGGGCCGTTGGTGCCGGTCCAATGGAAAAGACGGTTCGAGTTGGTGCCCGTGTGCATGCCGCAGTGATAGGCGTCGCAGATCGTGAAGGCGTTGGCCAGCGCGTACTGGAAAGGGAGCTCGGCTTCCATGAAGTAGCCCATCGACGCGGTGTTCTTGTAGCGCGGCCACTGGTACATGCGTCCGCCGTCCCAGGCGTTCTGCGCATCGCCCCAGCTGTGCGGCGTGCCGCTCACGCGCTGCGCGTTGCCCTTGCTCTGGTCGAGGTGGTAAGGCAGCACGGGCTTGCCGTTGGCATCGCTCTGTTGCCAGACGTTCATGCCCTTGGGCAGCGGAATGGTGAAGCGGTCGCCGAAACCGCGCACGCCCATCAGCGTGCCGAAGTAGTGGTCGAACGAGCGGTTCTCCTGCATCAGGATCACGACGTGCTCGACGTCCATGATCGTGCCGGTCTTGTTGTTGGCCGGAATGGCCAGCGCTCGGCGAATGCTGGGCGGAAAAGCGGTCAGCGCGACGGCTGCGAGGCCCGACGAGGCGGTGCCCTTGAGGAAATTGCGGCGTGAGTTCTTCATGGTGTTTTGTTCCGAGGCTTCGGGGGGTCAGGGCGCGCAGCGCATCTCGGGCTTGACGCTCGTGTCCGGCTGCGCAGCCGGCGGCGTGGGCGTCACGGCGATGGGCACGCCGCCGCCGCCTCCGTTGTTGCCGCCACCGCAGGCGGAAAGCACGCAGGCCAGGGCCAGCGCCGGGATCAGCCGTGGGGCCAGTGAAAGAAGTTGCATGGGAATGCTCTCTTGTGTCGTGTGTGGAGTGAGTGAGGCGGGATGGGTCAGGGCGCCAGCGTCGACAGGGGACGGGCGGCCTGGTAGATGCTCTTGATCTCGTCCGCGGTGAGCGCGCGGTTCCAGATCGCGAAGTCGTTGAAGTCCATGGCGCCGCGCGGTGCGCTGGTGCCTGCGCGCTTGTAATAGAGGCCGGTGCCGTCTTCGTTCAGGCCAATGCCGTTCTTGAGGCCGCCGAGCTTGGCGACCAGCGCGGCCGACAGGGCCACGCCGCCGGTCTGCACGCCCTTCGCGGGATCGATGGCGTAGCCCTTCATCGCGAGTCCCGACTTGTCGATGACCATCGCCACGTAGGCCCATTGGCCGGCGCTCAGGAAATGGGCGCCGCTGATTTCTCCGCGCGAACCGCCCAGGCCTGTGTTGAACCGCAGCTCGCAGTTGCCGAACATGCCGATCGCAATGCCCTCGTTGCTGCCGCTGTCGTAGTTCTTGTTGGCGATGACCGATGCGCCGTACCCCACCCCCTGGCTGCAGGTGGCGTCGGTGCGCATCCAGAAGCCGATGGTGAAAGCGGTGACCGCGGGATCCGTCGTCACGTCGTTGGTCTGCATCAGTCGATAGCCCGACATGCCGGCCGCATTCACGATGCGGTTGTCCACGCGCAGTGCCTTGGCCTTGAAGCTGGGCTTGAAGCCATCGTCGTCCACCAGCGAACCCGCGGCGGCGTCCACGGCCCAGGGCGCGAGCGTCGATGCGCCGGTCTTGACGTCCAGGGCGGGCAGCGCGTCGAGCGGGTAGTAATTGACCAGGCCGTTGAGCAGCGACGGCGGCAGCGGCACAGGCTTGACGGCGGTGATGGCGAGCGAGGTGTCGCCCGCGACCACCGTATAGAGATAGCTGAAGTTGCTGTCCTTCACGCCCTGGAGGGTGTCGGTGAACGTCGTGCTGGCTGCGGGCAGGGTGGCGACCGGCTTGCCGTCGCGCAGGATCTGCACCGGCACATTGGTGGTGCCGGCGAGCTTCCAGGAGAGCTCGACGCTGTCCCTGTCGGCACCGATGCCGGCGGAAAGCTCGCGGATGCTCGTGGCGCCTTGCAGCGCAATGCCGCTCCACGCGTAGTTCGCCGGTGCCGGCGTCACGCCCAGGTGGCGCAGCACGGTCGGTGCGATGTCGGTGGCGGCGGCCAGGCGCAGCAATGTGCCGTCGGTGGGCGCGGCCGTGTCGACCGCGGGCAACGCCGGGAGGGTCTTGTTGCTGGCAATGAACACGGTCTTGTCGGCGATGCCCTGCAGACCGGCGCTGGTGCCGAACGCATCGAGCCCGTGGCCCGTGGTGAGGATCACCAGCCAGTCTTCCTTGGAGTCGTTCGCGGTGCGCTGCGAGATGCGCGCGAGGAGCTTGCCGACGGCGGCGGAGGTGTCGGAGATGGCGCGTTGATAGTCCGCGCCCTTCAGGCCGCTGTTTGCAACCACGGCGGCCGGCGCGCCGTATTGCGCCACCAGCAGGTCGTAGCCGGCGTCGATGAGTTGAGAGGTGCGCTCCGTTACGCAGGCATCGGCACCCGCGCAGTCGACGGCGGCGTCGATTGCGCCGGGCTCGTTGCCCAGCAGAGCAGGGTAGAGCGCATTCGCGGTGACCGCGCCGGTCTTGTAGCCAGCCGAGGCATTCTGCCTGGCGATGGCGAAGATCGAAGGCGCGAGCTTGGCGTCGATGCGCTGGGTGCCGCCGTTGCCGCGCACGCCGTGGCGATTGGCCCAGGTGCCCGTCAGCAGCGTGGCCCACCCCTGGCTGTCAAAGGTGGGTTGCTCGCTGAGCGTCCCCACCATGCCGCCGGTCCATGCGGGAGCGATGCGAAGCGACTGCAGTGCGGGCGCCTTGCCCTGCGAGACTGCATCGCGCAATGCCGCATGCGTGAGGCCGTCGATCTCCACCACCAGCGCCTTCGGGCCGCTCTTGCCCTGGTTGGCCGAGGGAGCCGATGTATCGCCGGATACCGGCGGAATGAATGCGCTCCCACTGCCTGCGCCGCCCCCGCCGCAGCCGGAGAGCAAAAAGACGGTGGCGGCCCCCAAAGCCGCAAGCCCGCGGCTTGCGGTCGTTCCTCTGATCATGTCGTTCCCTCAAAAAGTTGAAATTCGTCCGCGACCTGAAGTGCGTTTGCTCGTGCTTGGGCGTGAAATGGTGGTTTGCATAAATTGCCACAAACACAAGGAATGCCACCGATATTGCGATTGCCAGGTGACATCTCGTTGACAATGTTTACGGCGCTGCTCGCTCGGTGATGCGCCACAGATGGCGGTGCCGCCGCGCGCTTTTTTTGCGCGCCGTCCTACGCATGGCAGCGGCGGCAGAAATTCAGATGGCACTTATGCAAGGCTTTCTGAATCGCGCGCTACAACTTCTTCAGCAACTGGCATATGCCCGTGTGTTGTGCGAGTTCCATCGCATTCAGGACCTGCGTTGTCAGGCGTCCGATATCTGCAGCCACGGGTTGGTGACAGCGCAGGAACGACTGGCAGCCTGCGCACAGCGCCTGGACGAGTTTCAGCAGACGCTCGACAACAAGGACAAGGTGGCCGCCATACGCCTGGCGCGCGCGCTGTACCTGCGCATGCTGCTCGGCAGCGCCAACAAGCGCCTTCAACCGTGGAGCGACGGGGAAGACATCACGAACATGCCGCTGTCGCACATGTTCGAATGGATCTCGCACGACTTCGAACGGCTTGAACTGGCCGCGCTGGAAGATGCAATGACGCCGGCGGAGATCGTGATGTATGCGCGCTCGATCGAAGGCGTGCACGGGTGAGTGAAGCACACGCCCGGCAAGCGTAGAAAAAAGGTTTCACCCTTCACCGGATTTTCGGTAGAGTCTTTCGATGCCCACCGTACTTTCTTTCCCCGCACAAGCGCGCGCGGAAGAACTCGCCTCGAGCCTGGAAGGCTGCAAGGTCCTCGAGGTTTCGTTTGCCAACGGCCCACCGATGCCGGCGATCAAGGGCGGATGCTTTCAGTTCGCAACCGTGTTTAAGGCGTTCGGCGGTCAATGGAACCATGCGCGGAAAGTGCATGTTTTCTACGACTGGAGCGCGGTTGCCGCGTCGCTGGAGGCGGCGTTGCGCAGGCAGGTGGATGGCGCAGAAGGCTCAGAGCAGGACAAGCGATGGGATCAGGATTCGGGACTTCGGGTCAGGGCAGGCTGAACCTGCCACAAGCGGGAAACCGCTCGTCCAGTTTATTTAACATAATGCACATTGTGTGAATTGAAGATACCCGACGTTCCAGCACAACAACCCACATGAACATGGGACTTTCGTCTCATGCGATCCCCACGCATCCCACCTAGCATCGACCATCCCCCAGACCCTTGGAACTTTTTGATGCTCGACATTCCACAGACCGCGTTCGATGAAGTGGGCAAGAACCTGTCCCAGTACTACGAAAAAGAAATGGCGGCTGGCGCCCGTGTCCTGTTGGACCGCATGCGCACCAAGGACTGGGGCGTGGTGAGCGCGGCCTTCGCCCAGAAATCCGACATGGTCGAGCGCACCTGGGATTCGTTCCGCGCCAAGTCCAACGAGAGCTTCAGCGTCCCGTACAAGAAAAAGCTGACCGTGCTGCTCAGCGAGTACTGCGGCAACACCGCCGACGTGCAGCGGCTGGTGGTCAAGGGCGTGGCGGCGCTGGCCCGGGCCGGATTGGGCAAGATTCCGATTCCAGGCGCCTCGGTCCTCAAGACGCTGGTGACCAAGAGCGTCGGCGCTGGCGTCTCCGCGGTCAGCGGCGTCGAAGGCGGGATCGACGGCTATCTGCACGGCAAGAGCATCAGCGAAGCCGACACCGTGCTCACCAACCGCGGCAACCAGGAAACCGTCGCGCTCTTCCGCGACGACCGCGAGGCCATGGAGGCCGCCGAAGCTGCGATGAAACAGTACAAGCACATCGCCAACCTGATCAACTCCATGCCGGACCAGATCACCGACCTCAACGACGCGGTGCTGTACCCAGGCGTTGCGGCCAAAGTGCGCATCTCCGCTTCGGACCTGCGCCAGCAGCTGATCAAGATCACCACCTTCGTGGAAGGCATGCAGATGCGCGCCGAGCGCGTCGCGGAGCTGATGCACAAGGACTCCGACCAGATCGCGGCGCGCATGGTCGACGTCGCCAGAGACGTGGTGCTGAACGCCTACCACTCGGCCCGCGCCGATGGCAGACAGGCCTTGTCGGGCATGGCCGCCAAGGGCAAGCCTTACGAGTACGTCGCCCGGCCGATGCTCAAGCCGTTGTCAGGGTCCGAAGGCGGCATGACCCAGCTCGCCAACCTGGTCGCCTATGCACTGGCACTCGGACAACACGACGCACTGGAGATCTCGCAGCCGACGCTGGTGAGTTCGTCGAACCCCGCCGTGCCGGTCGGCCGCCCGCGAAGCAACGCAGTGGTTTCGATCGGCGGGTATCGCCCGCCGGTGCCGCCAAGGCCGGTGCCGCCTCCCCTGCCCCCGCGGCCGATCAGATAAGCCCTCAGCCGCTCACCACTTGCCGTCCTTCGGCACGGCCTTGGGTGCATTGGCTCGGGCGCCGGCAGCCGCAGTGATCATCGAAGCGGCCTCCGAGCGGCTCGCCTTGTTCGCGAAGTCGACCGCCGTCATGCCCAGCTGGTTCTTCATGGTGATGTCCGCGCCCTCGTCCAGCAGCAGCTTCACGGCATCGTTGGAGCCATACATGGCCGCCATCATCAGCGGCGTTGTGCCGTTGGGCGACTGCGCATCGATGAACGCGTAGTTCTCGAGCAGCAGCTTCATGATGGCAATCTGGCCGCTGCTGGCCGCGTAGTGCAGCGGCGTCCAGCCCGTCTTGTTGACGGCGGCGTCGCGCTTGAGCAGTTGCGCCACCACATCCTGCTGGCCCTTGATCGCGGCCAGCATCAGCGGGGTTTCGTCCTTGGGGCTGGCGATGTCGACATTGGTCTGCGGCGCGTCGATCAGCACCTTGATGACCTTCGGCGAAGGCTCGCGCAGAGCGATCAGCAAACCCGTCTGGCCATGCTCGTCCAGCGTGTTGGGGTCGAAACCGCGCTGAAGCAGGTTGCGCACGCCGCTGGCGTTGTCGCCGCGCACGGCCCGGAAGAAGTCTTCGAAAGAACCGGCATGCGCTGCAAAAGATGCAGCAATGACAATGAGATAAATCGATTTCTTGAAGTAGTTTTTCATGATTTGACTTCCCTGAACAATGTTTCGAAGTTGTCGCTCGTGGCCTTGGCGACGGCTTCCACCGGCAGCTTGCGCAGCTCGGCGATCTGCTGCGCCACGTAGGGCACGTACGACGGGTTGTTGGTCTTGCCCCGGTACGGCACCGGCGCCAGGTAGGGGCTGTCGGTCTCTATCAGCATGCGGTCGAGCGGCACGAAGGCGGCCACGTCGCGCAGGTCCTGCGCCTTCTTGAAGGTCAGGATGCCGGAAAACGAGATGTAGAAACCCAGGTCGAGCGCGGCGCGCGCCACTTCGGCGGTCTCGGTGAAGCAATGGAAGACGCCGCCGGCCGCCTTGCCGGCGCCATCCTCGCCCTCCTCCTTGAGGATCGCCAGCGTATCAGCCGAGGCTTCGCGCGTGTGGATCACCAGTGGCTTGCGCGTTTGCTGCGCGGCACGGATGTGCACACGAAAGCGGTCGCGCTGCCATTCCATGTCGGAAATGCTGCGGCCGCCCTTGCGTTCTTCCATCTGGTAGTAGTCGAGGCCGGTTTCACCGATGGCCACCACGCGCGGGCGGGCCGACAGGCGCACCAGGTCTTCGACCGTGGGCTCGGCGATGTCCTCGTTGTCGGGGTGCACGCCCACGCTGGCCCAGAAGTTGTCGTAGCTGGCGGCCAGGGCCTGGACGTCGTCGAATTCCTCGAGCTTGGTGCAGATGCACAGGGCCCGGTCGACCTGCGCGGCGGCCATGGCTGCGCGGATCTGCGGCATCTGGTCCGCGAATTCGGGAAAGGTGAGGTGGCAGTGGGAGTCTGTGAACATCGGAAATAGGAAGGTGCGCGGCACCGGCCCGGGTTGTGGGAGACGGTGCCGTGTACGGAGTTCCGCGTCACGAGGACGGGGGAGAACTCAAATGGTCTGCGTCGGGCGGTCGGAGGCCATGGAGCCGCCCAGGGCGGCTTCGATACGCGCCTTGAGCTGGCGCGACTTCTCGTCGGAAGGAAAACGGATGCCCACGCCCGGCGCCCGGTTGCCGGCGGCACGCGGCGGCGTGATCCAGGCCACCTTGCCCGCGACGGGGTAGCGCTGCGGGTCTTCGGGCAGCGTCAGCAGCACGTAGACGTCGTCGCCCAGCCGGTATTCGCGCGAGGTCGGAATGAAGATGCCGCCCTCCGCGAACAGCGGTATGTAGGCCGCATACAGCGCGCCCTTCTCCTTGATGGCGAGCTGGATGACGCTCGGCCGGGCCGGTGATGGGGCTGCTGCGGGCGCAGCGGAGGCGGCGGGTTGGTTCATGTTCGACGAGCGGCAGAGTTTAGGGTCGTTCGCGCTTCGCTCACAAGCGCTTCGAGCATGAGGCCCGCGTTGAACGGATGTTCCGCGGTCCTTGCGGCACTGGCCAGGGACTTCGACCAGCGCGCCAGCGCCAGCCGCGAAGGCACCGCCGGCAGGTCGGCCGCGTCGAAAAACCGGGGTTCGGCACCGTTGCCGACCGCCATCAGGTCGTGGCAGAGCTTCTGCAGCGCGCCCACGGCCTGGGCCGGCGCGTGGTCGGCCAGCGCGCCCACGTCGCCGCGCGTCATGGCCTTGGGCAGCAGCGACCAGGCCTTGGGCGACTGGCCGGAGCGGGCCAGCTTCAAGGCATCGCTGGGCCGGCCGCCGGCCGCGCGCAGCAGCGCCGCGGCATCGGCGGCGGGCACGCCCTGCGCCGCCAGCCACGCTTCTGCCTCGGCGGTTTCCGGCCACGGCAGCGTGAAACCCAGGCAGCGGCTGCGGATGGTCGGCAGCAGTTGCCACGCGGCTTCGCTGGCAAGCACGAAGCGCACATCGCCCACGGGCTCCTCGAGCGTCTTAAGCAGCGCGTTGGCGGTGATGGTGTTCATGCGCTCGGCCGGATACACCAGCACCACCTTGCCGCGGCCCCGCGCGCTTGTGCGCTGGGCAAAACCGACCGCGTCGCGCATCGCCTCGACGCGGATCTCGCGGCTGGCCTTGCGCTTCTTGTCGTCGATGTCGGACTGGGCTTTTTCGTCGAGCGGCCAGCCGAGCTCCTGCATCGAGACCTCGGGCATCAGCACGCACAAGTCGGCATGGGTGCGCACCTCGATGGCATGGCAGCTCGCGCAGTGGCCGCAGGCGGTGCCTTCGTCCGTCGGCTGCTCGCACAGCCAGGCGGAAGCCAGCGCCAGGGCCAGTTCGTACTGGCCGATGCCGGACGGGCCCTGGAGCAGCCACGCATGGCCGCGCTGGCGCAGCAACTCGGCCAGCGGCCGGCCGAGCCAGGGAGACAGCATCTGCGTACTCATCGTGCGGTTCCGCCCAGCGGCAGCAGAACGCCGCGCGCCAGCAGTGCGGTTTCGACCTGCTGCCAGACCTGGTCGCGCGCCTGGCTGGCGTCGATGCGCACGAAGCGCTTGGCATCGGCGGCGGCACGGTCCGCGTAGCCCTGTGCCACGCGGCGGAAGAATTCGACCGGCTGGGCTTCGAACTTGTCCGGCACGCGCGCCCCGGCCAGCCGCTGCGCGGCAATTTCGGGAGCCAGGTCGAACCACAGCGTGACCTGCGGCTGCAGCAGCGTGGACGCGGGCAGCGCCGCCCTCCCCGCCTGCACCCATTGTTCGAGCGTCGACAGCACGGCCGCGTCGAAGCCGCGGCCCGCGCCCTGGTAGGCGAAGGTGGCATCGGTGAAGCGGTCGCACAGCACGACGTCGCCGCGCGCCAGCGCCGGCTCGATGACCTGCGCGACATGGTCGCGGCGCGCCGCGAACACCAGCAGCGACTCGGTCAGCGGGTCCATCGGCTGATCCAGGATCAGCCCGCGCAGCGTTTCCGCCAGCGGCGTGCCGCCGGGCTCGCGGGTGCGCACCACCGCGCGGCCCTGGGCCTTGAACAGCGCTTCCAGCGCGTCAAGGTGGCTGGACTTGCCCGCGCCGTCGATGCCTTCCAGCGTCAGAAACAGACCTTGGTCGCTCATTGGTTTGCCTTGGGTTTGGGGTCGCCGCCCCCGCGCTGGTAGCGATTGACCGCGCGGTTGTGGTCGTCGAGCGAACTGCTGAACTGGCTGGTGCCGTCGCCGCGAGAAACGAAATACAGCGATTTGCTTTGCGCCGGCTGCACGGCAGCCAGCAGCGCGGCCTTGCCGGGCATCGAGATCGGCGTGGGCGGCAGGCCGCCGCGGGTGTAGGTGTTCCAGGGCGTGTCGGTCTGCAGGTCTTTCTTGCGCAGGTTGCCGTCGAAGGCGGTGCCCATGCCGTAGATGACGGTCGGGTCGGTCTGCAGCGGCATGCCGATGCGCAGGCGGTTGGTGAAGACCGCCGCGATCTCGGCGCGATCGTTGGCCTTGCCTGTCTCCTTTTCGACAATGCTGGCCAGAATCAAAGCCTCGTCAGCCGACTTGAGCGGCAGGTCGGAGGCGCGGGCGGCCCAGGCGGCTTCCAGCTTCTTGTCCATGGCCCGCATCGCGCGCTGCAGCAGGGCGATGTCTGTCGAGCCCTTCGAGTAGGTGTAGGTGTCCGGAAAGAAGCGCCCCTCGGGGTGAAGGCCGGGCTTGCCGAGCCTGGCCATGAGCGCCTCGTCGGTCAGGCCGACGCTCTCGGGCTTCAATTGGTCGGCCTTGGCCAGGGCGGCACGCACCTGGCGGATGTTCCAGCCCTCGACCAGCACCAGGCTGCGCGTGGCTTCCTCGCCGCGCACCAGGATGTTGAGCAGCAGCTTGGGCGTGACGCCGCGCTCCAGTTCGTAGCTGCCGGCGCGCATCTGGCGGTCTTGTCCCGACACGCGGAACCAGAGGTAGAGCAGCTGCGGCTGCACATCAACGCCGGTGTCGGCCACCGCCTGGGCGATGCCGCGCGGCGTGGTGCCGGGCTCGACCGACAGGTCGACACTGGGTGCGGGCAGCTTGAGCGGCTGGTGCACCCACCAGAGACCGGCCCCGCCGAGCGCGAGCACGGCCAGGGCGGCGAGCAGGAAGAGCGTGAGGAAGAAGCTGCGCACGGATCCGATGTGGGGGAAGACGGAAGAAAGAAGAAAAAGAGGTGGTCCCGCGAGCCGCAGGGCGGGAACCCCTGCCGCTCCGAAGGAACAGGCCCGGCCATGATAATTCAGCGATGACCACTGTCGTTCTCAATGGCGTGACCGCCCTTTCCCCCGCCGGCCACCTCGGCGTGATCCGCGCCGAGGGCCCCGACGCCGCCAGCTTCCTGCACGGCCAGCTGACACAGGACTTCTCGCTGCTCGGCTCCGGCGACGCCCGGCTGGCCGCCCTGTGCACCGCCAAGGGCCGTGTGATCGCAAGTTTCATCGGCATCAAGCCGCAACCGGAGCTGATCCTGCTGGTGTGCAGCCGCGACATCCTCGCCGCCACCCTCAAGCGCCTGTCGATGTTCGTGCTGCGCGCCAAGGTCAAGCTGACCGACGCCACCGACCAGTTCGCGCTCTACGGCCTGGCCGGCACCGCGCTGGCGGACAACGGCCTCGACGCCGCGCTGCCCCCAGGCAAGCGCATTGCCGTGGGCGACGATGTGAGCGTCGTCTCGCTCTACCCGGCCGATGGCGTGCCGCGCGCGCTGTGGATCGCCCCGGCCGGCCATCCCGCCCCGGTGGGCCCGGCGCTCGACGACAGCCTGTGGCAGTGGAGCGAGGTGCGCAGCGGCATCGTGACCCTGACCACCCCGGTCATCGACGCCTTCGTGCCGCAGATGATCAATTACGAGTCGGTCGGCGGCGTCAACTTCAAGAAGGGCTGTTACCCCGGCCAGGAAGTGGTGGCGCGCAGCCAGTTCCGCGGCACGCTCAAGCGGCGCGCCTACCTCGTGCAGGCAGATGCGCCGGTGAGCGTCGGCCAGGAAGTGTTCGCGGCCAACGACGCCGAGCAGCCCGTGGGCACCGTGGCACAGGCCGCGCCCGCGCCGGGCGGCGGCTGGGCGGCGCTGGTGTCGATGCAGATCGCCGCGCTGGAAGCCGGCGGCCTGCGTGCCGGCGCGGCCGACGGGCCTGCGCTCACGGTCGAGCCGCTGCCCTACCCCCTGCTCGAAGACATCTGATCTTTCGGACCCCCAACGTCCGCGAACGGGCGTTTGGCGCTGTCGAACAGGCAGCGCCATTTTTTTGCGCGTCGTCCAACCCCGTTGCCGAAGCTGCGCCGTAGAAGCCTGCACAGATCAACTCCCGGCAAGGAAGACACCATGCAGCGCAGACTTTTCTCCACCGCCCTGGCCCTGGGTGCCATGGCTGCTTTCGCGAGCGGCGCACACAGCCAGGAGCGGCCCTACATTCCGATCCCGGCCAGCCTCGTCGGCTCGCTGATGCAGGTCGGCGTGGTCGACCGCAGCACCGGCGCCGAGCTGACGGTCTACCGCCATCGCGGCGAGTACTGGGTGGCCGGCCGCCCCGGCGCGCGCTACGCCATCCGGGTGCGCAATGCGATGGGTGAACGCATCATGGCGGTGATGTCGGTCGACGGCGTGAACGTCGTCACCGGCGAGACCGCGAGCGTGGGGCAGAACGGCTATGTCTTCGGCCCGCGCGAGCGCAGCGACATCGCGGGCTGGCGCAAGAGCGACTCGCAGATCGCGGCGTTCCAGTTCGCCGCGGCCGGCAACTCCTACGCCAGCCGCACCGGCCGCCCCGACGACGTGGGCGTGATCGGCGTCGCCCTGTTCCGCGAGCGCATGCCGGAGCCGCCGCCGCCGCCCGTCATGCCTTCCCCGCGCCGCGACGAATACGGGGAGCGCGAGCGGCGCAGCGATTCTTCCTTGGCCAAGGCCGCGCCGGCCCCGAGCGCGGACGTTGCGGCTTCAGCCGAGGCCCCGGCCGGCAGCATGGCCCGCCAGTCTGCGCCGAGCCCGAGCCTGGGCACCGCCCACGGCCGCCGCGAGACTTCCTACGTCGGCAAGACGACCTTCGAGCGCGCGCAGTCGTCGCCCGACGAGGTGATCCGCATCCGCTACGACAGCCGTGAAAACCTCATTGCCGCCGGCGTGATCCTGCAGCCGCGGCAGTGGCCGCCTCCGGCCGGGCCCTCGGCGTTCCCGGGGTCCGACAACGGCTACGTGCCCGACCCGCCGCCGCGCTACTGAAAGCAATGGGCCGCGCGCCGCTCAGCGCAGCGCGCGACGCATCTCGATGTGCGGAATGCCGGCTTCCTCGAAGACCTCGCCGTGCGCCACATAGCCGCGCCGCGCATAGAAGCGCTCGGCGCTGCGTTGTGCATTCAGCGCCACCACGCGATCGCCGCGCTCCCTGGCCGCTTCTTCGAGCACCTGCATCACGGCCGCGCCGTGTCCGCCGCTGCGCAGGTTGCGGTGGACCGCCATGCGGCCGATGTGCGAGACACCGTCTTCGGCGTGCAGCAGCCGGCCCGTGGCGATGACCTGCCCCAGCCGGTTGCGCGCCACCGCGTGCAGCACCGTCGCGTCGTGCTCGTCCCACTCCAGCGATTCGGGAATGTTCTGTTCCTCGACGAACACCGCGCGGCGCAGGGCACCGGCCGATTCGCCCAGCGTGGCCCAGTCGCCGGTTTCCACGGTGCGCATCGGCTCGCCTGCCTCGTAGCCGGTCAGCAGGCTGCGCAGCTTCTCGGGCACCGGCTTGGAGGTTTGCGTGGCCGGGTCCGCGAACACATAGACCAGCTCGCAGCCGACCAGGAACTGGTCCTGCCGGAACAGCCCGCCCTCGAACACCATCGACGAATTGCCGATGCGTGCGCAGCGCATGCCCACGTCGAGCATGTCGTCCATGCGCGCAGAGCCGCGGAAGTCGATCGTCGCCTTGCGCACGTACAGGTCGCCGGCCAGCGAGTGCATGGACTCTTCGTACGGCAGCGCCAGCGCGCGCCAGTAGTCGGAGATGGCGGTGTCGAAGTACATCAGGTAGTGCGCGTTGAACACGATCTTCTGCATGTCGACTTCCGCCCAGCGCACGCGCAGGCGGTGGAAGAAGCGGAAATTCTCGCGGTGGGTGGCTGTCTCGCTCATGGTTGCAGTGCTTCCTTGATGGCCCGGGCCGCGTCGTCCTGCGCCTTCAGCGCTTCCGGGATCGCGCGGCCCATCTTGATGAATTCGTGTATCACGCCCCGGTAGATTTCCAGGTCGACCGGCACGCCCGCGGCGCGCAGCTTGTCGGCGTAGGCGATGCCTTCGTCGACCACGGCGTCGCATTCGGCCAGCCCGATCCATGCGGGCGCGACGCCGTCGACGTCGTCGGCCAGCAGCGGCGCGAAGCGCCAGTCGTCGCGGTCGGCCGGCGTGCGGACGTACTGCGCGAAGAAGAAATCGATCATCGCCTTGGTCAGCAGAGGGCCGTGCGCGTGGCGCTGGTGCGAGGCGGTGTCCTGGTGGGCCGTGGTGCCGGGGTAGATCAGCAGCTGCAGCGCCAGCGGCAGGCCCGCGTCGCGCGCCATGATGGCGCACACCGCGGCCAGCGTGCCGCCAGCGCTGTCGCCGGCCACGGCCATGCGCGACGGGTCGAGGCCCAGGCTCGCGCCCTGCGTGGCAATGAATTCGAAGGCGTCCCAGGCGTCGTTCGACGCGGTCGGGAACTTGTGCGCGGGTGCGAGCCGGTAGTCGACCGACACCACCGCGCAGCCGCTCTTCAGGCTCAGCACGCGGCACAGCGTGTCGTGCGTGCGGATGTTGCCCACGGTGAAACCGCCGCCATGAAAGTACAGCAGCACCGGCAGCACCTCGGCCGACGGCGCATACAGCCGGGCTGGCACTGCATGGCCGTCGCGCGCCGCGATGCTGAAGTCTTCGATGCGCGCGATTTCGGGCTTGGGCACCTCGAGCACGCCGGCGCCTTTTTCGTACGAGGCCTTGGCTTGGTCTGGCGTGAGCTGGTCGAGCGTGGGGTGGCCGGCGCGCGCCATGCGCTCGACCACGCTGGCCATCTTGGCGGTGAGCGGGTGTTCCTGTTGCTGCTTTTGCGCCTGTGTCGTCGGGGGAATCGTCGTCATGTCTGTAGGAAAGCGGCCGTTGCGTGCGGTGTGCCGTGCGCGACAGCGGCAAGGGTTTCTTGCGTGGGCAAGACATGCCCCTGTTGGTAGATTTGCACAGTCCGCAATCGTACCGCCCTGCGCATCACCACCCCCATGGCACTCATTCAATACCTCACCCAGATCCAGTTCGAATTCGGCGCGATCAAGCTGCTGTCCAGCGAATGCGCGCGCATCGGCATCAACCGCCCGCTGATCGTGACCGACGCCGGCGTGCGCGCCGCGGGCGTGCTGCAGAAGGCGCTGGACGCCATCTCGGACCTGGAAGTGTCGGTGTTCGACCAGACGCCCTCCAACCCGACCGAGGCCGCCGTGCGCGCCGCCGTCGAGCTGTACCGCAGCGGCCGCTGCGACGGCCTGATCGCAGTGGGCGGCGGCTCGGCCATCGACTGCGCCAAGGGCGTGGCCATCGCGGCCACGCACGAAGGCCCGCTCAAGACCTACGCGACCATCGAGGGCGGCTCGCCGCGCATCACCGAGCGCGTGGTGCCGCTCATTGCCGTGCCCACCACCAGCGGCACGGGCAGCGAGGTGGCGCGCGGCGCCATCGTCATCGTCGACGACCACCGCAAGCTCGGCTTCCACAGCTGGTTCCTGATGCCCAAGGCCGCCATCTGCGACCCTGAACTCACGCTCGGCCTGCCGCCCAAGCTCACCGCCGCCACCGGCATGGACGCCATCGCGCATTGCATGGAGACCTTCATGTCGGCCGCCTTCAACCCGCCGGCCGACGGCATCGGCCTCGACGGGCTGGAGCGCGCCTGGGGCCACATCGAGCGCGCCACCAGGGACGGCAGCGACCGCGAGGCGCGGCTGAACCTCATGAGCGCGTCGATGCAGGGTGCGATGGCTTTCCAGAAAGGGCTGGGCTGCGTGCATTCGCTGAGCCACAGCCTGGGCGGCGTCGATCCGCGCCTGCATCACGGCACGCTCAACGCCCTCTTCCTCCCGGCGGTGATCCACTTCAACGCGGGCGCCGATTCGGTGCGCAAGGAACAGCGCCTGCAGCGCATGGCGCAGGCCATGCACCTCGACTCGGCCGGCGACCTCGGCGACGCCATCCGCGACATGAACGCGCGCCTGGGCCTGCCCAAGGGCCTGGCCGAGGTGGGCGTGACGCCCGCGATGTTCGAGCAGATCATCGACGGCGCCATGGCCGACCACTGCCACAAGACCAACCCGCGCCTGGCTACGCGAGACGACTACAAAGCGATGCTCGAAGCCTCGATGTAATGGCTTTTCCACGCCTGTTTCAGAGGGAAACAGGCGCGCATCGGCGGCTTGTGCGTCATGCATGTGACATGAGGGATTCCTAGACTGGTCACAAAGGGTTTGCATTTGTGCACGCCCGCAGAGTCAGGGAAGTTCCGAATGCCGCGTACCGTCCAAGTCCACACCGTGCTCGGCGCCGAGCAGCTCAAGTTCCGCGCAATGCGCGGGCAGGAGGGCCTCTCGCAACTCTTCGAGTTCGAGGTGGACATGGTCGGCACCAGCTTCAACATCGAGCTCAAGCAGCTGCTGGGCACCTCGCTCACGCTGGAGCTGGCCGACGACGGCGGCCCGCGTTTTCTCAACGGCACCGTGGTGCGCTTCGAGCTGGTGGGCCGCGCCAACGAAACCGGCCGCCACTACGTCTACCGTGCGCTGGTGCAACCGTGGCTCTGGTACCTCACGCGCACCACCGACAGCCGCATCTTCCAGAACAAGAGCGTGCCCGAGGTGCTCGACGAAGTGCTGGGCAAGTACGGCTTCGAGTTCGAGAAGCGCCTCACGGCCAGCTACCGCCCGTGGGAAAACTGCGTGCAGTACCAGGAGAGCGACTTCGCCTTCGTGAGCCGGCTCATGGAGCACGAAGGCATCACCTACCACTTCGAGCACGGCAACGGCACCCACCTGCTGGTGCTGTGCGACGACGCCGGCGGCTACACGCCCCTGCCCGGCCACGCCACCATTCCCTACCGCCCGCGCGACCGCGTGCTCAACGCGATGGAGCCCTGCATCGACCAGTGGCGCGTGTCCGAGCAGATCACCTCGGGCCGCGTGATGCTCGACGACTTCGACTTCAGGAAGTCGCGCGCCTCGCTGCAGAGCGTGCAGCAGGACCCGAAGGGCCACGACCATTCGACCTACGAGGTGTACGAATGGCTCGGCGGCTACAGCGAACACGAGCAGGGCGACGCCTATGCCAGGGTCCGCCTGCAGGAACTGCAGTGCTCGCACGAACTGGCCAGGGGCCACACCAACGTCGTGGGCATGGCGCCCGGCTACCTGTTCCAGATGACGCACTGCCCGCGCGAGGCCGACAACCGCGAGTACCTCGTCACCGAGACCCGCTACGACCTGCAGGAGCCTGAGTATTCCAGCGGCGGCAGCAGCGAATCGGTGTGCGAGTTCGACTTCACCGTACTGCCTTCGAGCGTGGCCTACCGCCCCGCGCGCAAGACACCGCGCCCGCGCACCAACGGCCCGCAGACCGCCACCGTGGTCGGCCCCGAAGAAATCTGGACCGACCGCTTCGGCCGCGTGAAGCTGCAATTCCGCTGGGACCGCTACGGCCAGTCCGACGAGAACAGCTCCTGCTGGGTGCGCGTGTCGAGCAGCTGGGCCGGCGCCAACTTCGGCACCATGCACATGCCGCGCGTGGGCCAGGAAGTGATCGTCGATTTCATCGGCGGCGAGCCCGACCGACCGATCATCACAGGCCGCGTCTACAACAGCGACCAGATGCCGCCCTGGGAACTGCCCGCCAACGCCACGGCCAGCGGCATCCTCACCCGCTCCAGCAGCGGCGGCGCGGCCAACCAGGCCAACATGCTGCGCTTCGAAGACCGCACCGGTGCCGAGCAGATCTGGCTGCATGCCGAGCGCAACCTCGACGTGGAAGTGGAGGCCGACGAGACCCACACCACCGACGGCACCCGCACCACGCTCATCAAGGGCCACGAGTCGGCCACCTACCAGGACGGCGAAACGCGCGACATCACCGCCGGGGCCAGGGAAACCATCACCGGCGGCGACACCCGCAGCGTGACCGGCGGCTTCACCGAAACCGTGACCGGCGGCGTGAACCAGACCATCTCGGGCGGCAAGACGCGCATGCTCAGCGGCGGCCTGCAGGACACCATCACGGGCGGCGTCAACTCCGCCATCACCGGCGGCTACCACGGCACCATCAACGGGCAGGAAGTGCGGTTCGTGAGCGAGGGCCGGCAGGACACCATCGACACATCGAACACGGTGCTGGTCAACGGCCCCTCGACCACCACCGTCACCGGCCCGACGGTGCACACCTCGCCGGACGTGACCTTCAACACCACCAACCACATCCACAACACGACGCAGCACGTCATCAACACCACCGTCTACAACACGACGTCGAACACGTACAACAACCTGGCGGTGAGCTACACCAACAACTCGGTCAGCTACACCAACAACTACGCCAAGAGCAGCGACTGGCGGCTGACGCGCTCCGGCGGCGCGGGTTTCCGCTTCGGCGCGGTGGGCATGTCGCTCGACTTCTGGGGCGTGCGCCAGCAGTTCTACGGCATCAACTCGCAGTACGCGGTGCTCAAGGTCGACTTCCTGACCTACAAGATCGCGAACAAGGGTATCGACATCACCAACCAGGCCATGGAAGTCGGCAGGACCGCGGTCCGCTTCTACATGGACGGCATGGCGGCCTATGCGCAGGCCATGCACCTCGTCATGTGACGCCCGGCATGGAGTGGGAGACGCTTCTCTGGGGATTCTTTGGCGTGGTGATGGCCGTGGTGGTGCTCGGCGGCATCGGCGCCGTGGGCTACATGCGCAAGGAGAACGGCCGCTACACGGCCGAGGCCAGGCGCTGGGCGGTGCTCGGGCAGTCGGGCCAGCCGGTTGAAGCCGTGGTCCGCAATGTGCGCATGCACCCCAACAACATGACGCGCGGCGGCTCGCGCAGCCAGACGGTCTGTGCGCTGGTGCTCGACGTGGCCTACACGGACGCCACGGGCACGGCGCGCACGGCCTCGATTCCCACCTTCGTCGAAGACGCGCTGGTGCCGCAGTTCCTCGCGCCCGGGCGCATCGTTCACTTGCGCTATGACCCGAGCGACCCGGCCTCGGTGGCCATCGACCGCACCCGCACGCCGCTGGAGCTGCCGCGTGCCGACTGAGCATTCCTTTTCCTGCCAATGAAAACCGTCAAGCCGCTGCGGCTGAGCGTGATCACGCGTCCATTTTTGCGCCAGGCCGAGCAGCGCCTGGCCGTCACCACGCTGTGCATGGTCTCCATGAACGGCCAGCCGGTGCTCACGCCCGAGCCCGAGTTCTGGAAGACGCTGTCCGAAGAGCTGGGGCCGGCCACGGCCATCGACCTCGGCATTCCCAAGGTTCGCGCCGAGATCCTCGCGACCGGCTACGCCTACACCGCGCACCAGGAAGAGAAGACGCTCTGCGCCGCGCGGCTGCAGGTCGGCAATCTTGAAAAAGACCTCGCGGTGTTCGGCGACCGCTTCTGGATCGGCACACGCCCCTCCCCGCCCCAGCCCTTCGAGTCCATGCGCATCGACTGGACGCGCGCCTACGGCGGCCCCGATTTCGCGGACAACCCGCTGGGCCGGGGCCATGGCATGGAGACCGTCAACGGCCATGAAGTGCAGCGCCTGCCGAACATCGAAGACCCGGCGCACCGCCTGCACCATCCCGGCGACCGGCCGGAGCCGGCGGGCTTCGGGCCGATCGACATCGCATGGCCGCGCCGCCTGAGGCTCATCGGCAAGCAGTACGACGGTCACTGGCGAGAGAACCGGTTCCCGGGTTTCGCCGAGGACATGGACTGGCAGCTCTTCAACGCCGCGCCTGCCGACCAGCGCTTCGAGGACGCGGCCGAGATCTCGCCGGCCACGCCCTTCGCGGTCTGGAACATGCACCCCGGAACGCCGGTCCAGCAAGGCCGGCTGCCGAACTGGCGTGCCCTGGCCGTCATCGCACGGCACCGCCTGCCCGGCCAGATAGAAGAAGTGCCGCAGCGCCTGACGACCGCATGGTTCTTTCCGCATCTGGAGCGCGTGGTGCTGGTATTCCATGGCGAAACGCGCATCGACGAAGACGACGCGTCCGACATCTCGCACGTGATGCCCGCACTCGAAACCGTCGGCCAGCCGCGCGGCCTGGCCCACTACGCCACCGTGCTGCACCAGCGCTGCGATCCGGAAAAGGGCGCGCTCTACATGTTCCGCGACGACGACCTCGTGCCCGACGAAGCCATCGGCCCCTGGCTCGACCAGCCCGGCACCGGCGACTCGGCACTGGTGCGCAACATGCGCGAGCGCGGCGCGCAGGCCCGCGAAGACCTGAAGCAGAAGGCGATGGCAGCCGGCCACAAGGCGCGGCACTTCAACGAACGCCGCCTGCCCGAGCCCTTCACGCGCATGCCGACGCTGCGCGAGCTGCCGGACTTCGTCGACCAGGCCGACCGCCATGCGCGCACCCAGCGCGAACAGGGCGCCGTCGAGCGCGAACGCCTGCAGCGCGAGGCCGATGCCAACGCCAAGGAATCGATGAAGGTCGGCTTCGACACCGGCAAGCTGGTGCGCGAGCACGACGCCACGCGCCCCAAGGGCCCGCCGCAGGTCGACAGCGCCGGACTGCTGCGCGGCTTCGAAGGCATTCCCGCCGCGACCGGCACCGCACCGCTGCCCGCGCAGCAGGTCGAGTCGATGCGCAAGCTGGCGCAGGAGGCCGAGCGCGGCCTGCTCGCGCTGTACCGCGGCTCGGCGCAGCACCAGTCGCCGGTCGATGAACTGAGCGCCGAACGGCAGGCCGCGCTGCGCGAAAAGGTCTTGTCGATCCTCCGGGGCAGCCGCGATTTCACCGGCATGGACCTGACGGGCGCCGACCTCTCGGACATGGACCTTCAAGGCGCGTGCTTTCGCCGCGCGCTGCTCGAAGGCGCCGACCTGCGCCGCGCCCGCTGCGAAGGCACGGACTTCAGCGAAGCCGTGCTGGTGCGCGCGCGGCTCTCGACCGGCGACTTCAAGCGCGCCGTGTTCCGCGACACCAACCTCGCCGGCATCGATTGCGAGCAGGCCGGCTTCTCGCGGGCCCTGTTCGAAGGCACGACCTTCGAGAAGCTGAAGTTCGTGCGCTGCGACTTCTCGTCGGCCCGCATGCATCACCTGCACGTCATCGAATCGCAGTTGCTGCATTGCAACTTCGACGCGGTCGATGCCGCCAGCATCGGCTTTCTTTCCGACGTGGCCATCGAAGACTGCAGCTTCCGCGGCGCGCGACTCATGAAGGCGGGCTTCCTGGGCTGCCGCGTTGCCGGGCTCGACTTCACCGGCGCCGAGCTCGAAGCCTGCGCCTGGACCCACATGAACTGCGACGACCGCATGGTCTTCGCGCGCGCACTGCTGCGCACCACCTGCTTCGCGGGCAACAGCAGCCTGCGCGGTGCCAGCTTCGAAGAAGCCACGCTCGTGCAATGCAGCCTGCGCGAAATTCCGATGGAGGGCGCGCGCTTCGTGCGTGCGACCCTCGACACCTGCGACCTTTCCTCGTGCAACCTCACCGCCGCCGACCTGAGCGCGGCGCAGACGCCCGAGTGCCTTTTCATCCGCAGCAACCTGAGCCGGGCTTCGCTGCGCGCCGCCAACCTCATGAACGCCAATTTCAACAAGGCCCGGCTGCTGTCGGCCGACCTGCGCGAAGCCAACCTCTTTCGCACCGACATGTCGCAGATCGTGATCGACGACGTCACCGAGACGCGCGGCGCATACATCGTGCACACCAAGACCGTGCCGGCCTTCCGGGCCGCCGCCGTCGAATGAGCCCGCAGGCGCTGGTTGCCAAAGTCCGCAGCGGCGAAGCATTGCAGGGAGAGGACTTCAGCGAAATGGCGCTAGACGGCCTCGACCTGTCCGGCGGATTGTTCAGCGAATGCCGCTTCACGCGCTCCAACATGGCGGGCGTTCAGCTGGCGGACTCCGTGTTCGAGCGCTGCGTGTTCGACGGCGCGGTGATGGACCGCGCGCAGCTGGGCAAGACCTCTTTCCTGCGCAGCAGTTTGCGCGACGCGCGCATGCATGCGGCCCGGTGGGAAGGCACTGTCGTTGCCGAGTCCGACCTGCATGGCATGCAGGCCGACGAGTCGGTGCTGCAGGAGGCCGCCTTCCACGACTGTGACTTCGGCGGCGCGCGCTTCTTGCGCGCATCGGTCGCCAGGACGATCTTCAACGACAGCCGCATGGGCAATGCCGACTTCGGCGAAGCCGTCTTCACGACCGGCGTGTTCTTCCGCTCCGACCTGAAGGAGGCAAGCTTTCGCGGCGCCAGCTTCGACAACGCGATCTTCACGGAGGCCGACCTGCGCGGCCAATCGTTCGCAGGCCAGTCGTTCGAGCGCTGCCAGTTCATCGACGCGCGGCTGTCGGACTGCGTGTTCGACGACGCCCGGCTCGTGCAGTGCAACTTCAAGGGCGCGGCGCTCGACGGTGCCCGCATGCGGCGCGTGCACGCACCGCAGTCGCTGTTTCCGCAGGCCGACATGCGCCGCGCGGATTGCCGCGCGGGCGTGTTCGACCAGTCGCTGTGGATCGATGCGCAGCTCAGCGACGCCGACTTTTCCGACGCGCGGCTCGAGCAGTGCGTGTTCCACCGCGCACGCTGCGAGCGTGCGTCCTTCGCGCGCAGCCGGCTGGTGTATGCCGACTTTTCGTACGCGGACCTGCGTGCCGCCAATTTCGAGAAAGCCCTCTTCCAGCGCACCCAGATGCACCGCAGCTTGCAGACGGGCACGCGCTGGAGCGACCGCATCGGCGTACTCGATGCCGACCCCGAGCTTTTCGAGGCCGAGCGCGTTGCGTGGCAGCGCCCGCACCGCGCCGTGCGCCTCGACCGCGACGCGCACGGGCTGATGCGCGCGCAAGACCTCCCCTCCTCCCACCTGAAGGACTCCGCATGACGATGGCATCCAGGACAACTTCCGGCGCGCCGGCCGTGCCCGCAGACGCCGACGACGAAAGCGAACTCGCGCCGCTGCTGCGCAAGGCGGCGGCCGCGAAACAGCAACCTGGGCAGCAACCAGGCGGCATCGTCATGGCCACGGTCACCGCTGCAGAAGCCGAGGACGGCTTCTGCGAAGTCACGCCGATGGACGGCCACCGCACGCTGCGCTGCCGTCGCGCCGCCAGTTGCCTGCTGCTGCCCGCGCCGGGCGACACGGTGATGGTCGCCGGCCCTCACGACGAAGCGCTCTACCTCATCGCCGTCGTCGCGCAGGCCGACAGCAGCCAGGCGACGCTCGCGGTGGACGGCGACCTGCGCCTGCAGTCGCGCCGGGGCGGCATCGCCATACAGGGCGCGGGCGCGATCGAGCTTCAATCGGACACCGCCGTCGCCACCCGCTCGCCGCAATGGACGCTCGCTGCCGAGCGCGCCCAGTGCACCGTGTCCGAGCTGGACTACCAGGGCGCAGAAGTGCGCTTCAGCGTGCTGGCGTCGCGCTTCGTCGGCCGGGCTTGCGAGGTGGTGCTCGACAGGCTGCACCTGCTCACGCGCTCCAGCTTTCGCATCACCGAGGAAGTCGAGCAGGTGCGCGCGGGGCAGATCGACATGCAGGCCTCGCGCACGCTGCGCCTGCATGCGAAGAACACGCTGGTCACCAGCAAGGAGCTGGTGAAGGTCGACGCCGAGCAGATCCACATGGGCTAACCACCCACAACCGATTGAAGGAGCTTCACGCATGTTCGCCAACGCACAGATGATGGGCATGGACCTGGCCTTTCCCGATGTCTGCAAGACGCCGCCGGCCGTTCCCATTCCCTACCCCAACTTCGCGCTCGGGCCCACGGCCATTCCCAACGCCTGGAACATCCTCTACGGCGGCACGCCCGCGCACAACCTGGCAACAACCACGCCCATCACCAACGGCGACAACGCGGGCGTGCTGATGGGCGTGGTGTCGCAGACGGTGATGGGGCCGTCGCGCCACATCACCGGCGCTTTCACCGTTCTGCTGAAGGGCTCGCCCTGCACGCGCATGACCAGCCTCACGGTGCAGAACCGCAGCAACATCGTCGGCATGCGCATCGTGCCGAGCCAGTTCAAGGTGCTGGTGCTCGCACCCTGAATGCACATTCGGTTGCCTTTGTAAGCAAAAATAATTCAGTTTTGGCATGTGTATTGCTGCATTGCAGCAAAGCAGATGGCATGCCCCAATGATGTGCCACGACAGAGGAGACGCTGGTCCTGAGAAGTCACCACGTCATCGATTGCGAGGCACGAATGAATGCAAGCACTGTCCAGGAATCGCACCTCATTGCGAACGCGGAAGCATCTGCATGGCATGAACGCCTGAGACGATGGCGCGGCGGCACCACGGAGTCGCTGGTGCCGCGCATCGCGGGTTACGCGCTGCTTGCTTTCGTGCTGTGGCTCGTCGTCACCACGCTGATCCAGCCTCTGGTTTCCAGGCAGGCCACGCGCTCCGTGCTGCAGGCGCCGGTGACGCTGGTCACCTCGCCCATCAGCGGCGTGGTCACGCACATGACGCTGCGCGCGCTCGACAAGGTCGAGGCCGGCGCGGTGGTGGCCACGGTGCAGAACCCGACCATCAACCGCGACATCCTCACCACGCTCACCACGCAGCGTCTCGCGCTGCAAAGCCAGGTGGCGCAGCTGACGAACCAGCTCAATGCATCGAGCGAAGAGCTGCACTTCGTCGAGCAGCAGGTCAAGCTGTACCGCACGGCCTCGATGGCGCAGACACGCGATGCGTGGCAGATCGCGCAACGCCAGCGCGAAGTGGCGCAGTCCAGCGTGGCCGAGCAGGAGCAGAAGGTGCGCCGCACCGCCGCCATGCTCGACGAAGGCGCCGTGAGCCCGCAGGCCATGGACGCCGCGCAGGCGCAGCTGAGCATCTCGCGCGCCAACGCCGCTGTTGCCGAGCAGGCCTATTCCGGACTCGGCCAGAGCATGGCGAGTGCGAGCCGCGGCGTGTTTGTGGGCGGCGGTGGCGCCAGCGTCTACCAGACTCTTGCGAGCCGGCGGGAAACGCTGAGCGGCGCCATCGAGCGCGCGCAGCACGACAGCGAAGCCTTGCGGCAGCAGCTGCGCGAGGTGACCGCGCTGGAAGCCGAGGAGCGCAGCCGCATCGACCGCATGGCCGCCTTCGAGGTGCGTGCGATGCAGCCGGGCCAGGTGAACTCGGTGCTGATGCCGCAGGGCAGTTTCGTGCCGCAGGGTGCCACCTTGGTGCGCATGACCGACTGCAGCCGCATCGAAGTGGTCGCGGTCTTTGCCCCGCGGGTGGCCAGGAAGCTCAACATGGGCTCGACCATTGCCGTGAAAACCGATGACGGCGGCGCGGAAGTGTCAGCACGCGTTACGCAGTTGTTGCCGGTTGCTCCAGACGATTTCCAGAGCCGCTACGCGGTGCCCTTCCCGTATGCGGAACAAGGCTCGGTCTACGCGGTGGCGCGTGTCGAATCGGACAACCCGGCGTGGATGGCGCAGCGCGGGCTGTGCGCGCCCGGCAAGGTGGTATCGGCGAGGCTGGCTTCCTAGCACGCGGCATCAATCCTCGAAGCCGATGGAGGCAGACGATGGATCACGCGAACCTTGCTCAACGATGCGCGCTGGCGATGGCAATGGCCACCGTGCTGTGCCTTCATGCACCGCAAGCACCGGCAGCCGAAAGCCCAGCGCAACAGATGCTCGCGCGGCAAAGCTGCGATGGCCTGCGCCGCGCCGTCGCGTTCAGCAGCCGGGGGGATTCCTCGGCCCCGCTCTTCCTGCCGAGCTACCGCACCGAGGCGCAGATCGACGGCGTGCCCGAACTCGCGCCGAGCCTCGCGAACGTGGCCTTCGTGTACGACAACGCGCTGGCCGGCATCGCGCTGCTCGCATGCGGCGACACCGCATCCGCAAGGCGCATCGCCGACGCGATGGTGCTGGCCGTGGCGCATGACCCGCACTACCCGGACGGCCGCATCCGCAACGCCTACCGCGCGGGCCTGCTGGCCGATGCGAAGCCGGTGCTCTCCGGCTATTGGGACGCGGACAGGAACCAGTGGATCGCCGACGCCTACCAGGTCAGCACCGCGACCGGCAACGTGGCGTGGGCCGCGCTGCTGCTGCTGAACGTCGACCAGGCGGCGCCCTCCCCGCGCTATGCCGATGCCATCGCCAGGCTGCTGGCATGGATCGAGCAGCGCACGCGCTCGAGCGTCGCGCCCGACGGCTACATCGGCGGCTGGTACGGCTGGGACGACCGGCAGGCCGCGCAGACCTGGAAGTCGACCGAGCACAACATCGACATCGCCATGGCCGCCGCATGGGCCGCCCGCTCCGGCGCACACCCGGAACAGAAGCGCCAGGCCGCCACCGCGCTGGCGTTCGTCGAACGCATGTGGAACAAGGCCGAGCAGCGCTTCCACATCGGCACGCTGGCCGACGGCGCCACCGTTTCCAACACGGCCTCGGGCCTCGACGCGCAACTGTGGCCCGTGCTGGCCGCGCCGCCGGGCCGCTGCGCATGGCAGGCCGGCCTCGCATGGGTCGATGCGAACCATCGCGTCGGCGCCGGCTACGGATTCCCGCGCCAGCCCGACGGCATCTGGACCGAGGGCAGCGCGCAGGCCGCCGCCACGCTGGTGGCCGTCAAGGGCGCGGCGCCCGAGGCGCTGTGGCAACTGCTGGCCTCGCAGCGCGCCCCCAACGGCCTGTACTACGCCACGCCCAGCCCGCGCATATCGACCGGGCTGGCCATAGGGCCGGACTCCAAGGGCCCCGACTTCTTCTACTACCGCTGGCCCCACCTGGGCGCCACGGCCTGGATCGCACTGGCCGCCAAGGGCTGGAACCCGTTCACCGGAACAACCACCGTCGCAGGAGCAAAGCCATGTTCGAACTGATCGATACGCCCGAATTCAGGGTCAATCTGATGGTCGTGGGCCTGGCCCTGATCATGGTCTTCCATGCGCGCGCCGACCGTGCGTCGCACCGCGTGCTGTTCGGCTTTCTCACCGCGCTGGTGCTTGTGCGCTACGTGGCGTGGCGGCTGGCCGAAACGCTGCCGCCGGCGGACCTGGGCTTCGGCACGCTGATGGGCTGGGTGTTCCTGGTGTTCGAGATGGTGTCGATCGTCTACACCCTGCTGTCGATTCAGATGCTCTCGCGCCGCCGCGACAACCACGCCCAGGCGGACGCGGGCGAGGCCATGCTGCGCAAGCGCGGCACCGGCGTGCCCGCCGTCGACGTCTTCATCTGCACGTACAACGAAGAGATCGGCGTGCTCGAGAAGACCATCCTCGCCGCGCAGGCCATCGACTATCCGCATGTGAATGTCTGGGTGCTGGACGACACGCGGCGCGACTGGCTGCGCGACTACTGCGCGCGAAAAGGCGTGCACTACGCGCGCAGGCCGGACAACGCGCACGCCAAGGCGGGCAACCTCAACAACGGCCTGCGGCAATCGGCCGGTCTCACCAACGCGCCCTACATCCTGGTGCTCGATGCCGACTTCGCGCCGCATCGCAACATCGTCTACCGCGTGCTCGGCCTGTTCGACGACCCGAAGTCGAAGGTGGGCCTGGTGCAGACGCCGCAGTTCTATTACAACGCCGACCCGATACAGCACAACCTGCGCGCCACCGACAGCTGGGTCGACGAGCAGCGCGTGTTCTTCGACGTGCTGCAGCCGGCCAAGGACGCGGCCGACGTGGCGTTCTGCGTGGGCACTTCTTTCATCGTGCGGCGCGACGCCATCACCGCCGCCGGCGGCTTTCCTACCGGCAGCGTGTGCGAAGACATCTACACCACATACACGCTGATGCGCTCCGGCTGGGTCACGCGCTGGCTCAACGAGCGGCTGTCGAACGGGCTTTCGGCCGACAGCATCATCGACTACATCAACCAGCGCAGCCGCTGGTGCCTGGGCACGATCCAGGTGGCGCTGCTGCGCGACGGCCCGCTGCGCGGCAAGGGCTACAGCTTCACGGCGCGCCTGCATTACGTGCACGGCCTGCTGCACTGGCTCACCAAGCCGTTCATCCTGCTGATCCTGGCGGCGCCCGCGCTCTACTGGTACACGGGCGCCTCGGCTTTCCATGCCACGCCCCGGGCCTTTGCCATGTACGGCCTGCCGCCGCTCGTCATGTTCTGGGGCTACACCTACTGGATCAGCCAGCGCCGCTGCCTGCCGGTGTTCACCGAGGTGACGCAGATCGTGGCCGCGATGGCCGTCACGCGCACCATCGTCTCGGCGCTGATAAGGCCCTTCGGCCGACCCTTCAAGGTCACGGCCAAGGGGCAGGACCGCAGCAGGACGGTGGTGCACTGGAACCTGGTCGCGGTGTTCGGCGCGTTGATCGCCGCGATGGAGATGGGCGCGCTGGGCGCCATCGGCAGCGCCATGACAACAGGCGACGTGCTCAACGTGGTGTGGACCTTCATCGCCACCGTGTACTGCCTGGCCGCGTTGATCGCCTGCATCGACCGCCCGCGCCCCGAGCATGACGAGCGCTTTCCTTACGACGCCGCGACCACCGTGCGCAGCGCCGCCGGCGTGGGTGCGGCACGCTTCGCCGAGATCGCGGGCGACGGCGCGCGGCTGCTCAACAGCACCGCGCTGGGCCGCATCGGCATCGGGCAGCCGCTGGACATCCACGTCGATCATGTGGGCTGGGTTGCGGCCACGGTGACGGGCCGCTCCGGCGCCGGCACCGAACTGGCCTTCGTGCACGACGACGCGGTTCACGACCGGCTGGTGCGCCACGTCTTCAGCCTGCCGCCCAGCCATGTCGCCACGCAGGTGAAGCCGGCGCGCGCCGTGCTGGCCTTCATGGACAGCGCTGGCTGGCGCTGGCCCCGCGTGCCGAGGATGCCGCGCATGTTCGCGAGCACGGCGCCGATGCTGGCGGTGCTGCTGGTCGCCGTGCTGGTGCTGTCCGGCTGCAACCTCACGCCGCCGCTGAAGCCGGCCGATGTCGAGGTGCCCGCGCAATGGGCCGATGGCAAGGCCGGCACCGACGTCGCCCCCATGGCATGGCAGGCCTTCGTGCGCGACGACGAGCTGCGCGGCCTGATCGGTACCGCGCTGTCGCGCAACCGCGATCTGCGCGTGTATGCCGCCAAGGCCCGGGAAGCCCGCGCCGTGTACGCCGGCACGCGCTCCAGCCTGTTCCCGGAGATCGGCCTGGTGGGCTCGGCCGGGCGCGGCAACCAGGTCACGTCGCTCAGCTCGACCGGCGTCGTCACCAACAGCCAGGCGGTGGGCCGCGTGGGCAACACCTATGCCGTGCAGGCCGGCATCATGGCCTATGAACTCGACTTCTTCGGCCGCGTCGATGCGGGCGTGGAGCAGGCGGGCTCGCAGGCCACGGCCAGCGAGCGCGACTTCGCCGCTGCGCGCATGAACCTGGTGGGCGAGGTGTCGAACGCCTACCTCACGCTGCGCGCCGACCGCGCACTGCTGTCGCTGGCCGAGTCGGACCTGGCCATCCAGACCGACAGCACGGGCGTGATGCAGCGTGCCCGCAAGGCGGGCGGCACGTCAGATCTCGACCTGCTGCGCTCGCAGTCGCTGGTGCAGCGCGCGGCCGTTCAGCGCGAGGAATTCCGCATGCGCGTGGGGCAGGACCTGCAATGGCTCACGGTACTGGTCGGCCAGCCGGTGCCGGCCACCACAGGCGCGCAGCGCCCGTGGCCGGAGCGCTCGGTGGCCGAGGTGCCTGTGGGCCTGCCCGCGAGCCTGCTGCAGCGCCGGCCCGACCTGCTGGCGGCGTATGCGCGCGTGGAGGCCGCGAACTCGGGCATCGGCGCGGCCAAGGCGGCGTTCTATCCGAGCTTTTCATTGACCGCCGTGGGCGGAGGCCTGAGCGGCGAGTTCTCGAGCCTGCTGAACTCGGGCAACCGCAGCTGGGCCACGGTGCTCGGCGTGTCGCTGCCCATCTTCGACTGGGGCCGCCGCTCGGCCAACCTGAGCGCGAACGAAGAGCGACTGGCCGCCGCAATGGCGAGTTATGAATACTCGGTGCAGCAGGCATTGCGCGAAACCGCCAATGCGCTGATTGCCGACAGCCACCTGCGCCCGCAGCTCGAAGCCCAGCAGGCGCGCGTGCAGTCGCTGCAGCGGGTGGCGGCGATCTCGCGCACGCGCTTTCGCAACGGGCTGGAAGACTACTTCGCCGGGGCCGATGCGCAGCGCGAGCTGTACATCGAGCAGCGGCAGTGGATCGAGCTGCAGCTCAAGCAGGCCGTGAACACCGTGAGCCTCTACAAGGCGCTGGGCGGCGGCTGGGAAGATGCGCCGGCGCCAGTGGCTAGCGCCGCAACCGCGCCGCGGTAGTCGTCAGTCCGCCGGGGTTTCGGCGAACCACGCCTCGGCCCAGCCCTGCCGCTTCACCGGGTTGAACTCGCTGAAAGTGAAGCTCGCGAGTTCCTCGGTGTGGAACGGGTCTTGCGCGAAGAACTCCTGGAGCGCGGCGAGCGATTCCGCGCGGGCCAGCATGAACCCGCCGGTCGCCGGCACCTTCGGGCCGGAGCAAAGCAGCAGCCCGGCGTCGTAGCCCAGTTGCAGATAGGCGCGGTGCGGCGCCACGGATTGCTGGACTCTTTCGAGCGGAACGAGGTAGTTGATTTCGACGATGAAGTGCTTCATGAGGGGGCATGCGGGTCTGAGTACCGAGAGGCTTAGCAGCGACCGTGCCTGTTATGTTCGGCGCGAAGGACCTCACCATGGAATGGCACCGAAAAAATTTCGACGCATTGAGTACGCGTGACCTGTACCTGCTCCTGTCGGCGCGCAGCGAGGTGTTCGTTGCGGAGCAGCGCTGCATCTACCTCGACCCGGACGGCAAGGACATGCAGGCCCATCACCTCTACGCGCTCGACGGCGGGCAGCTTGCGGCCTATCTGCGCCTGCTGCCGCCGGGTTTGTCGTACCGGGAAGCATCGATCGGGCGCGTGCTGACGGGTGCGGCGCATCGCGGACGGGGTCTGGGCCAGGAACTGCTGGCACGCGGCCTTGCCTGCGCCGGGGCGCTGTGGCCCGGCGCCGCGCTCCGTATCGGCGCGCAGCTCTATCTTCGGAAGTTCTACGCGTCGTTCGGATTCGTCGAGGTCGGCGAGCCCTATGACGAAGACGGCATCCCGCACATCGAGATGCTGCTGTCGCGCCCTACTCCGCCTTCACCCCCGCCGTGCGAATGACCTTGCCCCACTTGGTGGTCTCCGACGCGATGAACGCATCGAACTCCTCGGGCGTGCCGCCTGCCGGAATGGTGCCCATCGCGTCGAGCCTGGCCCGCGTGTCGTCGCTGCGGATGATGCGCGCGACTTCGTCCGACATGCGCCTGACGATGTCGCGCGGCGTGGCGGCCGGCGCCAGCATGCCCGCCCAGGTGCTGCCGGTGAATCCCGCGAAGCCCTGCTCGATGAAGGTCGGCACCTCGGGAGCGGCCGCCAGCCGCTTGTCGCCGGCTACGCCGATCAGCCGCACCTTGCCGGCCTTCGCCTGGTTGATGAGGCCCGTGGGCGCATCGAAGAAAAGCTGTATCTGCCCGCCCATGAGGTCGGTCAGCGCCGGCACCGCGCCGCGGTACGGGATGTGGATCATGTAGGTCTGCGTCAGCGACTTCCACAGCTCGGTGGTGAGGTGCGCGGCCGAGCCGTTGCCTGAAGAGCCGAAGCTCACCTTGCCCGGGTTGGCGCGGGCGTAGTCAATCAGCTCGCGCGCCGTCTTGAAAGGCGACTCGATGTTGACCGCCGCCAGCAGCGGCGACACGCCCATCAGCGACACGCCCGAGAGGTCTTTTCGCGGGTCGTAGGGCAGCTTCGGGTACAGCGTGGTGTTGGCCGCATAGGCCGCGATGACGACACCGAAGGTGCTGCCGTCGGGCGGCGCCTTGGCGATGGCGTCCACGCCGATCAGGCTGTTGGCGCCGGGCTTGTTGTCGATCAGCACCGGCTGGCCGAGCCTGGTCTGCAAGCCCACCTGCACCAGCCGCGCCATCTGGTCGGTGAAGCCGCCCGGCGTGTAGGGCACCACGATGCGGATCGGCTTGTTCGGCCATGTGCCCTGCTGCTGCGCGAATGCCGGCAGGGCAAGGCTCGCGGCGGCCGTGGCAAAAGTGAAGCGGCGGCGTGACAGCGTGGCGTAGAGCATGGTGGCGGGGGCCCTCTTCGTTGGTCCGGAATGGATCGGGCCATTCTCGAAGCGGCGGTCTTTCGCGCGGTCAGGGTTTGCCCGCCGGGCCCGCCCGCTCCTCAGCGCGCGAGCCGCAACCGCATGTCGAAGCGCGCCCCACCCCCCGCTTCGTTCGCCGCCTCGATGCGCCCGCCGTGCGCATGCACCACCGCCTGCGACAGCGCCAGGCCCAGGCCGAGCCCGGGCGTCTTCTCGTCCGAGCGCGCGGTGGCGCCGCGATAGAAGCGCTCGAACAGGTGCGGCAGTTCGTCGCCGCGGATGCCGGGCCCGTGGTCCGACACGCTGATGATGGCTTCGTCGGCCTCCAGGTCGGCGCGCACGCTCACGCTCACCACCGTGCCGGGCGGCGAGAACTTGAGCGCGTTGTCCAGCAGGTTTGCCAGCGCCAGGCTGGCCGCGCCGCGCGCCACCCTGGCGGCCACCGGCGGCGCGGGCTCCAGCACCAGCGACAGGCGGCGCTCCCGGGCCATCGGCTCCAGGCGGCGCACGGCGTCCTCGGCCAGCATGTTGAGCGAGACCTTCTCGGCCGCGTCGCGCTCCTGGCCGGCGTCGATGCGGGCGAGCACCAGCAGTTCCTCGACCAGCAGCGTGAGCGACTCGACCTCCTCCAGCGACGATTGCAGCGTTTCGACATACGCCGCCGGCTCGCGCGGCCGGCGCAGCGCGAGTTCCAGCTCGGTGCGCAGGCGCGACAGCGGCGAGCGCAGCTCGTGCGAGGCGTCGGAGGTGAAGCGGCGCTGCGCTTCCATGCCGTTCTCGATGCGGCTCAGCATGTCGTTGAGGGTGTCGACCAGCCGGCCGATCTCGTCGCGCGTGCCCGGGTGCGGCAGCCGTTCGGCGAGATTGGCGTCGCCGATGCGCCTTGCCTGCTGCACCACGTCGGCAATGGCGCCGAATGCGCGCCGTGTGATGAGCGCGCCCGCCGCGGCCAGCGCCAGCAGCAGGGAAACGCCCAGGATCAGAAACAGCACGCTCGCCATGCCCACGGTGCGGTTCACGTCGTCGAGCGAGCCCGCGACCTGCACCGCCAGCAGCTTGTGATGTCCCGGCACGGGCACCGACACCATGCGTGTCGGCTCCTCGCCGAAGCCGTACAGCGTCTCGAACACGGTCTCGCCGGCGGCCAGGCGCTCGCGCAGCACGGGCGGAATGGGCAGTTGCGCTTCGCCGAGGTTGCTGCTGCGCGCCAGCACGCGGCCTTCGGTATCGACGATCTGCACCAGCCGGTCGAGCCGCACGAACGAAGGCGCGGCCGGGCCGGGCGGCGCCTCGTGCACGATGACCGCGTCGCCGGCGTTCGCCGACAGCAGCATGCCAAGCTCGGTCTCGGCCAGCGCGAGCAGCGCCGCGTCGAGTTCGCCGTGCACGTTGCGCGAGAACACGAAGTACGAGCCGAGGGCGGCGATCGTCATCACCACCACGATCACGCTGACATGCGCCAGCGCCAGCCGCCTGCGAAAGCTAAGCAGCATGGCTGCCGCCGGGGTTGTCTTCGGCCAGCGCGAGCCTGAAGCCGCGCCCGCGCACCGTCTGGATCAGCGGCGGTGCCGGCGGTGCGTCGACCTTGCGCCGCAGGTTGCCGATGTGCACGTCGATCAGGTTGTCGATGGCGATCAGGTCGTCCTTCCACACCTGCTCGGCCAGGCGGGAGCGGCTCACCACCTCGCCGGCATGGCGCAGCAGGATCTGCAGGATGGCGAACTCCTTATGCGTCAGGTCGAGCACCATGCCGCCGCGCATCACGCGCTGGCTCAGCGGATCGAGGCTCAGGTCGGCCAGCGCGAGCACCACGGGCCGCATGATCTCGGAGCGCCGCAGCAAGGCGCGCACGCGCGCCAGCAGTTCGTCAAAGGCGAATGGCTTGGTCAGGTAGTCGTCAGCACCGGTGTTCAGCCCGGCGACCCGGTCGCTCAGGGCGTCGCGCGCGGTGAGCATCAGCACCGGGGTCTTGCAGCCGCGCTGGCGCAGGTCGCGGCACAGGGTCAGGCCGTCCTTGCCGGGCAGCATCCAGTCGAGCACGATCAGGTCGTAGGCGATGACGAAGGCTTCCTCGTCGCCCTCCTCGGCCGTGTGCACCACATCGACCACGAAGCCCTCTTCCTGCAGCCCGCGGGCCAAAAGGCGGGCGGCCTTGCGGTCGTCTTCGATCAACAGAATTCTCATCGGGGTGGATCATGCCGCGCCCGGCGGGCGCCGTGCCCCCGATTCTGAAGAAAACTTCAGGATTTCTTGGGAGCTTCTTCAGTCGCGCTTTCTTAACCTCCCTTGGGGTGACGGGGGCGGATCAAGGGCACGGAAAGGGATTCCGTGCGCAGCGCGTCCGGCCCCAACGGATGTCCTGAGATGAAGAAAAAATCCCTCTACCAGATCACGCCAGCACGAATTTTCTTCGGCGTGCTGACCTGCGCGGCGCTGTGCGTCGACTCCTTCGACAACACCGCCCATGCGGCCACCGTGGCCGCCGCCCCGGCGCCGATGCTGGTTCGCCAGGGCAACCGGCTGAGCGTGCCCGACGGCTCGCCGCTGCGCGACCGGCTGCGCGTGGCCACCGTCGGCGAGCAGGCCTCGCCGCACGACGTGAGCCTGCCTGCCACGGTGGAAGCCAACCCGGCCAGCACCGTCAACGTGCTGCCGCCGCTGACCGGCAAGCTGGTCGAGCTGAAGGTGCGCCTGGGCGACACGGTCAAGCGCGGCCAGGTGCTGGCCACGATGACCTCGCCCGACCTGGCGCAGGCCGTGTCCGACGCGCAGAAGGCCCGCGACGCGCTCGACCTGGCGCAGCATGCGCTGGTGCGCGCGCGCGGCGTGAACGAGGCCGGCTCCAATGCAACCAAGGACGTGGAAGCGGCCCAGAGCGCCGTCGCGCAGCAGACGGCCGAACTGCGCCGCAGCGAGACGCGCCTGCGCAGCCTGGGCGCGGACGGCAGCGGCGCGCAGGCCGGCCAGCTGCTGAAGATCGTCGCGCCCATGTCCGGCACGGTCACCGCGCTGAATGCCGGCGCAGGCGCCAACCTGAACGACGCCACGGCCGCGCTGATGACGGTGGCCAACCTCGACTCGGTCTGGGTGACGGTGAACGTGCCCGAGAACGTGGTGGGCGCGGTGGCGCCGGGCCAGAACGTGACGGTCACGCTGGCCGCCTACCCGGGCCGCCGGTTCACCGGCAAGGTCGGCTTCGTGAGTTCGGTGCTCGATGCCGACACGCGCCGCGCCAAGGCGCGCATCGTGTTTGCCAACCCCGACGGGCTGTTCAAGCCCAACATGTATGCGACAGCGGTGCTGGGTGTGCCGCAGGCGGCGCAGCCGCAGGTGCCGGCCTCGGCGCTGCTGATGAACAACGACGCCGTGAGCGTGTTCGTCGAGGCCGAGCCCTGGACCTTCGTGCGTCGCGTGGTCGAGCTGGGCCGAGAAGACGGCGACCAGGTGCGCATTCGCAGCGGCCTGAACGCCGGCGAGCGTGTGGTGGTGCGTGGTGGTGTGCTGCTGAATGATTAATCTCATCATCACCCAGTTCTTTCGCCGCAGGCACCTGGTCTGGGCGATGTCCATCGCACTGGTGCTGTTCGGTGCCTGGTCGTGGACGCAGATGACGGTCGAGGCCTACCCCGACCTCGGCGACGTGACGGTGCAGGTCACGACCCAGGTCAACGGCCTGGCTTCGGAAGAAATCGAGCAGCAGATCACCACGCCGCTGGAGCGGGCGCTGAGCAACACGCCGGGGCTGGCCTCGATCCGCTCGAGCAGTACCTTCGGGCTCTCGCTGATCACGCTGACCTTCAAGGACGGCACCGACGACTATTTCGCGCGCCAGCGCGTGACCGAGCGCATCGGCCAGGTCTCGCTGCCCTCGGGCGCGCAACCGGGGCTGGACCCGGTGGCGGGCCCGGCGGGCGAGATCTACCGCTACACGCTGGAGTCGGACACCAAGAACCTGATGGAGCTGTCCGAGATCCAGCGCTGGATCGTCATTCCGGGGCTGCGCCAGGTGGCCGGGGTGGTCAACATCACCAACTTCGGCGGCTTCACCAAGGAGTTCCAGCTCGAGCTGGACCCGGCAGCGCTGCAGAAATACGGCCTGGCGCTGAGCGACGTGGTGACGGCCATCAACAACAACAGCGCCAACGCCGGCGGCGGGCGCATCGCGCGCGGCGAGCAGAGCTACGTGGTGCGTGGCATCGGCCTCATCACCTCGCTGGACGACCTGGGCGCGGTGGTGGTGTCGCAGTCCGGCGGCTCGCCGGTGCTGGTGCGCGACCTGGGGCGCCTGCAGTTCGGCCACCAGGAGCGCGGCGGCATCCTGGGCAAGGACAGGAACCCCGACACCATCGAAGGCATCGTGCTGATGCTCAAGTACGAGAACCCGTCGCGGGTGCTCGAGGGCGTGCACAAGAAGATCGACGAGCTGCAGGCGCAGCTTGCGCCCATGGGCGTGAAGATCGTGCCCTACATCGACCGCGACGACCTGGTGAAGCTCACGGTCGACAAGGTGACGCACACGGTGCTCGAAGGCATGGCGCTGGTGTGCTTCGTGCTCATCCTTTTCCTGGGCAGCCCGCGCAGCGCGGTGGTGGCGGCGGTGGCGATTCCGATGTCGCTGGTCACGGTGTTCATCGTGATGCACTTCACCCGCATGCCGGCCAACCTGTTCTCGCTGGGCGCGATCGACTTCGGCATCATCGTGGACGGCGCCATCGTGGTGATGGAAGCCATCCTGCGCCGGCGCGAGGAAGAGCCCCACGCCACGCTGACCGAGGGCAACATCCTCGAGACGGTGAGCCATGTGTCGGGGCCGATCTTCTTCGCCACGCTGATCATCATCACGGCCTACTTTCCGCTGTTCGCCTTCGAGCGCGCCGAGGGCAAGCTGTTCAAGCCGATGGCATTCACCGTGGGCTACGCGCTGGTGGGCGCGCTGCTGTGCGCGATCACGCTGATTCCCAGCCTGGCCTACGTGGCGCTGCGCAAGCCGATGAAGCCCTTCGTCAACAAGCCGCTGGTGTGGCTCACGGGCGCCTACCGGCGCGTGCTGGGCCACCTGCTGCGGGTGCCGGCCATCGCCTATGCGCTGAGCATCGCCGCGCTGGCCGCGGTGGCGATCCTGGGGGCCACGGCCGGGCGCGAGTTCCTGCCCGACATCGACGAAGGCGCGCTGTGGCTGCAGGTGCAGCTGCCGTCGGGCCTGTCGCTGGACAAGGCCAGCGAAATGACCGCGGAGCTGCGCCACGTCCTGCTCGAGTACCCCGAGGTTTCCTACGTGGTGACGCAGCTGGGCCGCAACGACGACGGCACCGACCCCTGGACGCCTTCGCACGTGGAAGTGCCCGTGGGCCTGAAGCCCTACAGCGAGTGGCCCGCCGGCGTGAACAATGCCGCCTTCGTGCGCACGCTGAACGAGCGCTTCTCGAAGATGCCGGGCTTCGACGTGGGCATCAGCCAGCCGATCATCGACGGCGTGAACGACGCCGTGGGCGGCGCGCACAGCCCGCTGGTGCTGCGCATCTACGGCGACGACCTGAAGGAAAGCCGGCGCATCGGCAACGAGATCGTCGACCTGCTGCACACCGTGCGCGGCACCGCGTCGGCGTCGCTGTTCCAGGAGCCGCCGATTCCGCAGGTGGTCATCAAGCTCGACCGCGAAGCCGCGGCCCGGCTGGGCGTGAACGCGAACGACGTGGCCAGCCTGGTGCAGACCGGCATGGGCGGCGCGCCCGTCATCACCGTGTACAGCGGCGACCGCACCTACAACGTGACCGTCAAGCTGCCGAAGTCGGCCAAGAGCGGCACCGAGGCCATCGGCTCGCTGCTGCTCAACGGCGCGGGCGGCGCCAAGGTACCGCTGTCGCAGGTGGCCAGCGTGAAGCTGCAGACCGGCGAGAGCACCATTTCGCACGAGCTCAATTCGCGCCAGATCACGGTGCGCATCGACAACCGCGGCCGCGACCTCGCCTCCTACCTGGTGGAAGCGCAGGAGCGCATCGCCAAGGACGTGAAGTTCGACCATGCCAAGTTCCGGCTGCAGTGGGCCGGCCAGTTCGAGAACCAGCAGCGGGCACAGGCGCGCCTGGCGGTGTCGCTGCTGATCGTGGTGTCGATCATGGCTGTGCTGCTGTTCTTCCAGTTCGGCAAGATCCGCCATGTGGCGCTGATCCTGGGCGTGGTGCCGATGGCCACGCTGGGCGGGCTGATCGCGGTGCACGTGGCGGGAGAAACGCTCAACGTGGCCACCGCGGTGGGCTTCATCGCGCTGTTCGGCGTGTCGATACAGAACGGGATCATCATGGTCGCGAACTTCCGGCGCGTGCGCGGCGAAGGGCTGGCGCTGGAAGCCTCGGTGCTCGAAGGCGCGACCGAGCGGCTGCGGCCGGTGCTCATGACGGCCACCGTGGCGTCCATCGGCATGCTGCCGGCGGCGCTGGCCACCGGCGTGGGCACCGACGTGCAGCGCGGCCTGGCCACGGTGGTGGTCGGCGGGCTGGTGGTGTCGACGCTGCTGACGCTGTTCATCCTGCCGACGCTGTTCTTCGCGCTGGAGCGCCTGTTCGAGCGCAAGGGCTGGGGCCTGCGCTCGCGCCGCGACCGTTGAGCAAGGCGAGGAAAAAACCATGACCAAGAAGACAAGCCTTGCAACGCCCGTGGCGGCCGGCATCGCGCTGCTGCTGGCCGGCTGCGCGGCCGGGCCCGACTATGCGCGGCCGCCGCTGAACCTGCCGGCGCAGTACACATCCGCGCCCGCCGGCAGCACCGAAGCCGAGGGCGTGCCGCTGCCCCGCTTCTCGCCCGAGCTCGACGTGCCGGCCCAGTGGTGGCAGGCCTTTCGCTCGGAGCCGCTGAATGCGCTGGTGGCGCAGAGCCTGGCCGGCAACCCGACCATCGAGGCCGCCGATGCCGCGCTGCGCGTGGCGCAGGAGAACGAGGCCGCCGACCGCGCCGCCTTCTGGCCGAGCGTGGCGCTGGGCTATTCGCCCACGCGGCAGCGCGTGGCCGGCGCGGTGGCGAGCCCGGTGTCGTCGAACGCGAACCTCTACACGCTGCACACGGCGCAGGTGACCGTGTCCTATACGCCAGACGTGTTCGGCGCCACGCGCCGGCAGGTCGAAGGTGCGCAGGCGCAGACCGAGCAGCAGCGCTTCCAGACCCTGGCCGCCAGGCTCTCGCTGAGCAGCAACGTGGTGGCGGCGGCAATCACCGAGGCCTCGCTGCGCGCCCAGCAGCGCGCCACGCTGGCGATCATCGCGGACCAGAAGGAAGTGCTGCAGGCCTACCGCAAGCAACTGGGCCTGGGCCAGGTCGCGGTGGCCGACGTGGACGCACAGGAAGCCTCGCTGGCCGCCACCGAGGCCACCCTGCCCCCGATCGACAAGCAACTGGCGCAGCAGCGCAACCTGCTGGCCACGCTGGCCGGCCGCTATCCCAGCGAAGGCGTGGCGGCGCATTTCGAGCTCGACGCGCTGCAGCTGCCCGGAGAACTGCCGCAAACGCTGCCGTCCACGCTGGTCGAGCACCGACCCGACGTGCGCGCCGCAGAGGCGCAGCTGCAGGCCGCCAGCGCCGCCATCGGCGTGGCGGTGGCCGCGCGGCTGCCCAATGTGACGCTGGGCGCGAGCTACGGATCGTCGGCCTACACGCTGTCGCAGCTCTTCAAGTCGTCGTCGCTGTTCTGGAGTCTGGCGGGCAACGTGACGCAGACGGTGTTCGACGGCGGTGCGCTCAAGCACCGCGAAGCGGCCGCCCGCGCTTCGTTCGACCAGGCGGCAGCGCAGTACCGCGCCACGGTGCTGAGCGCCTTCCAGGACGTGGCCAATGCGCTCGAAGCCATCGACGCGGACACCCGCGCGCTGCAGGCGGCCCTGAAGGCCGAGCGCACCGCATCGCAGAGCCTGGCGCGCACGCGCACGCAGGTGCGGCTGGGCGACGCCAGCCCGCTGTCGCTGCGCATCGCCCAGCAGGCCGAGCAACAGGCGCAGCTCAACCTCGTGCAGGCGCGCACGCTCCGGCTGACGGATGCGGCGGCGCTCTTCCAGGCGCTGGGCGGCGGCTGGTGGAACGCACCGCCTGCGCGGCTTGCCGATTCTTCTTCGTCCTCCGCTCCCTTCCCCGCATCGAAACCCGCATTGCCATGAACATCATTCGCCATGAGATGGGTCCCCGCTTCAGCGAGATGGTGACCGTCGACCTGGGCACAGCCCGCCTGATCTATCTGTCGGGCCAGGTGGCGGAAAACCCGTCGCTCGACATCACGGGCCAGATGCGCGAGATCCTGCACCACATCGACGACATGCTCGCCACGCAGGGCGCCACCCGCAAGGACCTGGTGAGCGTCACCATCTACCTGCGCACCGTGGGCGACTACGAGGCCATGAACTCGGTGTGGGACGAATGGGTGCCCGCGGGCCACACGCCGGCGCGCGCCACGGTCGGGGCCAGGCTGATCGACTCCGAATACCGCGTCGAGATCCAGGCCACCGCGGCCATCGGCGCCGCTGCGGGGTCGGCGCCGTGACGCCCGCTGCGCGCGCCGTGGTGCTGTGCGCACTCGCGCTCGGCGGCTGCACCGCATTCGATGCCCACTCTCTGGACCACGCAGCGCACGCGTCAGGCTGGCGCGCCGCGCAGGTCGTCGACGTGGGCCGCGCGGCGGATCTGGCGGGCACGGTCGACCGCGACTGCGGCACCGGCGACGGGCCCGATGCGCCTTACGCCGTCGTGCGCTACCGCAACGGCGGCGTGCGCTCGCGCTCGCTGGGCACCGGAAGGCTGCCCGCCGGGCCGGTGCCCAAAGTGGGCGACAGGGTGGAAGTGAACATCCTCGACTGCGCGGCGCCGCTGGCGTTCGCCGGGCAGGCAGGGCCGGCGGATCAGAGCGGCAGCGTCCCGGGCACGCCGTCGCGCTGAAGCCAGTCCTCGAACTCGTCGGACAGCCGCTGCGCCTCGCGCGTGGCCTGGCTCCAGGCCGCGATGCGCGCGGGCGCGTCGCTGGCGAAGCGGATGAAATCCTTGCGGTCGGGCAGCTTGCCGTTGGGCAGCTTCTTCACCCATTCAGGGTCGGGCGCGAGCACCACCATGCGGTCGAGGAAGCCGCTGGCCTTGTGGCGCCAGCGCAGCCCCTTGTCGAGCCAGCCCGGCACCACCGCCTGCTGGAAATGCGGGTAGAGCACCAGGCCGTCGTCGGCCCCGTCATGTGCAGATTGGTAGTCCAGGTGCAGGTGGTAGTCGGTGATGCCGCCGTCCCAGTAGGCGCCGCGCGGCGCGCCCGGAATGTCGTGCACCGCCGCCAGCAGGAACGGAATGGAGCACGAGGCCTGCAGCACCATGTTGAAGTTGGCTTCGCTCAGCGCATGCTGGCGCGTTCGGAAGTCCCGCGTGCCGAAAGGCAGCGCCGCGCCCGGCGTGGAAAACACGCAGCGTTCCAGCCACGCGCCCAGCCCCTTGCGGTGCAGGCTGTTGGTGGCAAAGGCCCCCAGGTAGCCCACCGGCGTACGCGCCCTGCCCTCGCGCCCGAGGATGTGGCGCCCGCGTGACGTCACCACGTGCAGGCGATAGCGCGGATGGTTCAGCACCTCGGCGATGCGTCCGCCGTAGAAATCGTCGAGGCTCTCGGCAAAGCGCTCGCTGAGCTGCCGCGGGCTGAGCCGCTTCTGCCCCGGCGGCACCTCGAACTGCTGGCGCACATAGTCGTGCTCGAATCGCTGGAACGCCGCCTCGGGGTCCGTCAGGCAGGCCGTCGACAGCCGCCACGCGCCGATGGAGGCGCCCACCAGGTGCACCTGCTGACTGCTCCGCGTGAGCCAGCGGCCGAAGATGAAGCGGTCGAGCGGGCCGAGGATCAAACCCTTGGGCCCACCCGCCGCGCCGGGGATGGTGCGCACGTCCTGCGGGCGCAGGCCGTGCTGCTCGATGTGCTTGCGGGCCGCGGGGCCGGCGTAGATGCGCAGTGCTTTCATGCCCGCGTGTATTCGAAGGGATTGAGTATTTCGACACCGAACCCCGCGAAGTCATTCACGTTGCGGGTTACCACGGTCAGCGCGTGCTGCTTTGCCGTGGCGGCAATCATCGCGTCCTCATACAGCGTGTTCGAGCTGCGATGCATCAGTTTCGCCCAGAGCCTGAAGGTCTCCGCGTCCATGGGAAGCACGTTGTACGACGCAGCGACCAGCGAGGCCCATTGTTCGATCTCGCTGGCCTTCGCAGCGTCCTGTTCGCGCGTGAGTTCGATGCCGGCCTGGATCTCTCCGAGCGTCACCGCCGACAGATGAAGGTCGCTGTCTGCAACAGGCGTGAGCCACTCGAGGACCGCCCCATGCGGACGTGGCCGGCGAAGCTCGGAAATCACGTTCGTGTCCAGCAGGTACATGCCGGCCTCAGCGCATGGGCGTGACGCTGCGCCTGCGCGCGGCGCCCCGCTGCGGGACCAGGAACTCGGTGCGTGCGTCCGCCGAAAGAAGCAGCTCCTTGAGCGACGGCTTGGCAGTCGCATGCAAACGCCGCCATTCCGCTGCCGGAACGAGCACGGCCACCTCGGCGCCGCGCTTCGTCACCATTTGCGGCCCCTCGACCAGGGAAGCCTCGAGGAACTCGCTGAAACGCGCCTTGGCATCCTGCACAGCCCAGGTTTTCATGACAACCACCCATCAAACTAGTTAGATGACTAGTTTAACAGGCGCATATCACTCGGCTTCTGCTTACTTGCGCAGCCCCTGCAGCTTGGCGAAAGCGCTGGCCATCTGCCCTGCCGGCTGCGGCGAGTTGTCGCGGCGGCCTTGCTGCTGCTGGCCGCGTCCCGCGCCTTCGAAGCGGTTGTCGCGCGGGCCGTCGCGGCGCGCGGGCGCCGCATCGAGCTTCATCGACAGGCCGATGCGCTTGCGCGCCACGTCCACTTCCATCACCTTGACCTTGACGATGTCGCCGGTCTTGACGACTTCGCGCGCGTCGTTCACGAACTTGTGGCTCAGCTGGCTCACGTGGACCAGGCCGTCCTGGTGCACGCCGAGGTCGACGAAGGCGCCGAACTGGGCCACGTTGCTCACGGTGCCCTCGAGGATCATGCCCTCCTTCAAGTCGGCGATGTCGTCCACGCCGTCGTTGAAGCGCGCCACCTTGAAGTCGGGGCGCGGGTCGCGGCCGGGCTTCTCCAATTCGCCCAGGATGTCCTTGACCGTGATGACGCCGAATTTCTCATTGGCGAACAGCTCGGGCTTCAGCGTCTTGAGCATCTCGGCGCGGCCCATCAGCTCGGCGATGGGCTTGCCGGTCTTCACGATGATCTGCTCGACCAGCGGATAGGTTTCGGGGTGCACGCCGGTCACGTCCAGCGGATCGGTGCCGCCGCGGATGCGCAGGAAGCCCGCGCTCTGCTCGAAGGCCTTGGGGCCGAAGCCGGTCACGTCCAGCAGTTGCTTGCGGGTGGCGAAGGCACCGTTCGCCTCGCGCCAGCGCACCACCGCCTTGGCCACGCTGGCCGACAGGCCCGACACGCGGCTGAGCAGCGGCACGCTCGCGGTGTTCAGGTCCACGCCCACCGAGTTCACGCAGTCTTCGACCACGGCCTGCAGGGTGCGGGCGAGTTCGCTCTGGTTCACGTCGTGCTGGTACTGGCCCACGCCGATGCTCTTGGGGTCGATCTTCACGAGCTCGGCCAGCGGATCCTGCAGGCGTCGCGCGATGGAGGCGGCGCCGCGCAGGCTCACGTCGACGTCGGGCATTTCCTGCGATGCGAATTCGCTGGCCGAATACACCGAGGCGCCGGCCTCGCTCACCACCACCTTGTCGACCTTGATCTCGGGCGCGCCGGCCTGCGCGGCCATCTTGGCCAGCAGCTTGATGAGGTCGGCGGCCAGCTTGTCGGTCTCGCGGCTGGCGGTTCCGTTGCCGATGGCGATCAGGTTCACGCCGTGCTTGGCGCACAGCTTGCCCAGCGTGTGCAGCGAGCCTTCCCAGTCCTTGCGCGGCTCGTGCGGGAACACGGTGGCGGTCTCGACCAGCTTGCCGGTGGAATCGACCACGGCCACCTTCACGCCGGTGCGGATGCCGGGGTCCAGGCCCATCACGACGCGCGGGCCGGCGGGCGCGGCCAGCAGCAGGTCGCGCAGGTTGTCGGCGAACACCTTGATGGCGACCTTCTCGGCCTCTTCGCGCAGGCGGGTGAACAGGTCGCGCTCGGTCGACAGGGCCAGCTTGACGCGCCAGGTCCAGGCCACGCACTTGCGCAGCAGGTCGTCCGCCGGGCGGCCGGCATGGCTCCAGCCCAGGTGCAGCGCGATGCGGCCTTCGGCGATGCTGGGCTTGCCCGGCTCGGGCTCGACCGGCAGCACCAGCTTGGCGTCGAGGATGTCGAGCGCGCGGCCGCGGAACACGGCCAGCGCACGGTGCGACGGCACGCGGCCGATGGGCTCGTCGTACGCGAAGTAGTCGCGGAACTTGGCGACGTCGGCGTTGTTCTCGTCCTTGCCGGACATCAGGCTGGACTTGAGCAGGCCTTCGGCCCAGAGCCATTCGCGCAGGCCCTGCACCAGGGCGGCGTCTTCGGCCCAGCGCTCGGAAAGAATGTCGCGCACGCCGTCGAGCACGAGCGGCACGGTGGAGAAATCGGGGCCCGGCTTGCCGTCGTCCAGCGTCGTGGCGGGCTGCAGGAAGGCCTTGGCTTCCACCGCGGGGTCGAGCGTGGGGTCGGCCAGCAGCTTGTCGGCCAGCGGCTCGATGCCGAATTCGCGGGCGATCTGGCCCTTGGTGCGGCGCTTCTGCTTGAACGGCAGGTAGAGGTCTTCCAGCTCCTGCTTGGTCGGCGCGAATTCGATCGCGGCACGCAGCTCGGGGGTCAGCTTGCCTTGTTCGTCGATGGCCTTGAGCACCGCCACGCGGCGGTCTTCAAGTTCGCGCAGGTAGGAAAGGCGGGCTTCAAGCTCACGCAGCTGCGTGTCGTCGAGGCCGTCGGTGGCTTCCTTGCGGTAGCGGGCGATGAACGGAACCGTGGCGCCTCCGTCGAGCAGTTCGACGGCGGCCTTCACCTGGTTCTCGCCGACCTTGATTTCGGCGGCGAGCTGGCGAATGATTTTCTGCATGTCTTGAGCGCGTCCCTGGCAAAGCGCGGGAGTTTGCCATAGGCGCGAATGCGGCCCGCCCGCCCGGCCCGGCGGGGGTGTTACAGCATGCTTTCGGACTCGGGCCGGTTCCCGGCCGGCGTGGCTTCCTTGCCGGGCTCGCAGGGCACCAGCAGGCGCACGCTGAGCCCTTGCGGCGCGACATCGGTCACGACCAGTTCGCCTCCGATGGCTTCGGCGCGCGCATGCATGCTGCGCAGTCCCTTGCCGAGGTGCTCCGGCTGCTGGCCGGCCGCGGCGCCGATGCCGCGTCCGTTGTCGCGCACCTCGAGCACCAGGCGCCGGGGAGTGACTTGCAGCCTGAAATGCAGCTCGACGCGTGTCGCTCGCGAGTGGCGCAGCGCGTTCGAAAGCGCCTCCTGTGCCACCCGGCAGATCTGCATCGTGGCTTCAGGCGGCAGAGGCTGGTCATGCGCCGCATCGGCGATGTCCCATACCAGGGCGACACCCAGCCTGTCGAAGGCGGGCCGCAGCCGGTAGCGCAGGTGGGCCAGCCGCTCGACGGCGGTGGCGGTGGTCTGGTCGTCCAGGTCGTCCACCGTCATCTGGAGTTCGAGCAGGCAGGCCTGCAGCGCCATCGACAGGCTGTCGGGGGCCGTGGCGGCCTTCGGGTCCTGGCTGGCCAGCAGCGCCACCAGCCGGGAGCCGACGCCGTCGTGCAGGTCGTTGGCGATGCGCCGGCGCTCGGCCAGCACCGCGTCCATCAGCCGGCCGCGCGCCACGCGGCGCTGGGAGAAGTACCAGATGCTCACGATCGCGCCCAGCACCGCCACGTTGAGCGCCTGCAGCGCCCAGAAGGCGGCTGGCATGTCGTGCGCCATCACGGTGATGGTGGAGGTGGCCCGCAGCACCTGCGCCGTCACAGGTGTGAGATGCATCGCCGCGGCCAGCCCGGCCCACATGAGCACCCGGCGGCGGGGAATGCGCGGCCACAGCCAGGTCAGCAGCGTGCACCACGAGGCTATCGACAGCCACACATACTGGTCTTCCAGGAAGTGCGGTAGGTGAAAGACCTGCGGCGTGAGCATTGCGCCCCCTAGAGCAGGCCCCGATGGGACGCGAAGCTCACCGCCTGGGCCCGGGTGTGTGCGTGCAGCTTGCGGTAGATGTTCTTGACGTGGGCGTTAACCGTCTGGGCACTGATGGTGAGCTGCAGTGCGATCTCTTCGGTGACATACCCTGTCGCAACAAGTCGCAACACTTCGCGCTCCCGTGCCGATAACGTCGCCTTGCTGTCCGGCGGGCGCACAGGGTTGACGTTGGAGCGCTTGTGATCGAGGTGCACGAGCAGCCGGCGGGCCAGCCGGGGGGTGATGGCGGCGCCCCCGTTGACCACCTGCAGCACGGCCTGGGCATAGCTCTGGAACCACGCGTTCTTGACCAGGTAGCCCGATGCGCCGAGCTCGAAGGCGTGCAGCACCTGGGGTTCGTCCTCGAGCGCCGAGATGACGATGATCTCGGCCGCGCTGCGGTGTTTCTTGGCCTCTTCGATCAGCTCGAATCCGCTGCCGTCACCGAGGCGGATGTCCACCATCAGCACGTCGAATTCATGCTGCATGAGCAGGCGCCGTCCTTCGCGCAGGGTGCCTGCCTGGCCTTCGAGCTGGATGCGCAGGTCGCTCAGCAATTCCTGTGCGATGACGCGTCTCACGAAGGGGTCGTCGTCGACCAGAAGAACCCGCACCGGCTTGGTCTCCTGACCGGTCAGAAAGTCAGGCCATGGAAGTGTGTCGGCGGACGGTGCGAGCAGCCCGCCGAACTGTCCGGGGGTGGCATATTTCCTAGCCCCAGTTCCGATGTCTGTCAATGAAATGTCGAGTTCGCTTTCCATTCCAACCCCTTTGTGACAAATGGACTACCGTGTTCGTGACCAAAAGTTAATTCATTTCTACTCAAAATCTCGAACTAAGTTTTTTTGTTTACTTTGGTTGCATTCTGTTGCGAGTCTGCTCCGGTGTCCAACGAAAGTTGTATTTTTCGGGTTTTCCGTCGCAAGTGGAAGCGGTTTCAGGCACCTGTTCCGCAAGGCCTCATCCACTCCTTTCGCTATAGCCTCGCATTACCCAGCCTGAGGCATTTTTCTATCCCCCCTCGACGCTGAAACTGCCTTCCGGTCGCCACGGAAACATTTCATTCCGCGTTCACAGACCGCTAGTTGATAGCCGGATGGTCCGGCGATCAGGTTCGTTTCACACACTTTCGAGGAAGCATCATGAAGAAGACTCTCATTGCCATCGCAGTGGTTCTGGTTGGAAGCGTTGCCTCGGCAACCAGCACGACCGCACTGGCCGCCACAAGCACGTCCACCGGCTCGTCCAGCTCCGCTGGATCGACGGCAGCCAGTTCCGGCACGGGCAGTGCATTGAGCTACAACGCAGCCAATTCCAGCTCGTCGGCCAGCGCCAACGCAGCAGGCGGCGCAGTCAGCTTCCCCGGCATCCGCCTCGGCGGTGCAACGGCCGGCGGCACGGCAACCACGCAAGGCTCGGTCACCAGCATGGCCGTGACGACGGGCAACGGCCTCGCAATCGGCGGCGCCAACGCTTCGGCCAATGCCGGCGCGGCTTCCAACGCCAACTACAGCGCTGGCGGCTCGAACCCCATCAGCGGCAGTGCAGGCGGCAGCGCCAGTTCGGTCACCAACAACACGGCCGCGACAGCTGCCGGTCCTGGCGGCGGCCTGGCCATCGTGACCCGCACTTCGGGCACGACCTCGGGCTACAGCGCGTCCTCCGGCGCCGTCAACGGCTTCGTCAACGGCACCACCACGTCGGCCACCGCGGGCTCGACCGGCGGCTCCTTCGGCGTGACGAACATCCACCTCGGCAACGCCGGCACCTTCAGCAACGGTGGCGGCACCGGCGGCCTGGCCGGCTCCACCGCGACCGCATCGGCACCCTGAACTTCAGATGTAGCGTTTGCTGGACTCGGAAATGGGGAGGGGCTTCGGCCCCTCCCCCGGCCTTCAAAGGAGTTGAGAAAATGAAAAAATTGCTTTTCCTCGCATTGCTGGCGGTCTCGGCGGCGGCAATGGGTCAGACGACGGCAGGCGGCGCGAACAACGGCTCGAGCAGCTCGGCCACCACCTCTGCCCAGGGCAACAACCAGGCCGTGACGTTCTCCGGCCCCGCGAACACCACATCGAGCGTGACGAGCACCCAGAACGTCAACAGCAGCGGCACGACGGGTGTCGAGTACGGTGGCAGTTACACGATCAAGAACGTGCCGTCGGTCAACGGCCCCAACCTGACCACCAGCAACGACACCTGCATGGGCAGCACCAGCGCGAGCGCCAACGGCCCCGGTGTCGGCCTCAGTTTCGGCACCACCTGGACGGACGAGCACTGCAAGCGCCTGAAGATGAGCCGCGAGCTCTGGAACAAGGGCATGAAGGCGGCATCGCTGGCAATGGACTGCATGGACCCGGCGGCCCAGGCGGCGCTGGAGATGACCGGCACCAAGTGCCCGCAATCGATGACAGCGGACGAACGCGTGAGCGCCTACGGCCCGCAAGCCTCGTCGGCGGGCGCGCCCACGGTTTCCTCTACGCGCCCCGCAGCCCCTGCGGCTCCCGTCGCCTCCGCGCCCACGCCCCCTGTGGCGATGGCACCGCCGGCGCCCGTGACCGCCCCGCCACCAGCACCCGTCGCGGTCGTGCAGCCGGCCGCGCCTCCGGTGGTTGCGGCCGAACCTGCGGCCGTGGTCTCCATGCCGGTCTCCAGCGCGACGGTGACGGCCATCGACGCCAATGAGGTGGCGGCCGCCCTGCGCGCGCAGCGCATCCTGTCGGCGGAGCCGGTCGGCGACATCGCCGCCGCGCCGCAATCAGCGGCGTACCCGCAGTGAGCGCGCGGAGTCCATGATGACCAGGACCGTATTTCTCTGGACGGCGGCCTGTTGCTTGGCAACAGCCGCGGCGGCCGCACCGCCGCCCTTGGACACGCTGCGTATCCAGCGCATGAACATGGGCAGCGGCCTGCAGAACGCGCCCGGCACCGACAGGGCCCAGCCGGTGGGCGACCTGGGCGTGTGGCATGTGCCGCAGTACATGCCCGGCTACCCGACGGCGGCGACCATCTGGCCGCGCGTCGTCATCATCCAGTGCGAAGGCGACGTGTGCCCCGGCTACGAGGTGACGCCGGAGCTGGGCCGCGGCGAATATCTGTTCTTCCTGCCGACGCGCAAGTAGGGTCGGCGGCAGGCGCCGCGCGAGCCGCGCCTTGCCTTAACCTTCACGGATGACACCTTTCGCGAGCCTTCTGCGCGTTCTCCGTGCCCTTGTGCGGGCCCTGGGCACCGCGCTCCTCGTTCCGCTGCTGCTTTTCGAGGAATGGGGCTGGGAGCCGCTGGCCGCGCTCATGGCTCGGCTCGCGCGGCTACCCCTCTGGGCGCGCCTCGAAAACCAGCTGCGCCAACTGCCGCCCTGGGGCGCGTTGCTGGCCTTCTTCGTGCCGGTGCTGTTGCTGCTGCCGGTGAAGGTGCTCGCCCTCTTCCTCTTCAGCCGCGGCCATGCCGCCACCGCGCTCACCGTGCTGGTGCTCGCCAAGCTGGTGGGCACGGCCATCGTGGCGCGGATCTTCCAGCTGGTCGAGCGGCCGCTGATGCGCATTCCGTGGTTCGCGCGCTGGTATCCGCGCTGGAAGGCCTGGAAAGACCGGGTGCTCACGGTCGTTCGGCAGAGCCGGCCGTGGCGGATCGTGCGTGCGCTCAAGGGACGCATCGCTCGGGGATGGCGGCGCTTCAGAGGGGGTTGATCTAGTTTTACCCGGGTGTATTGCTGATTTAATTTAATCCGGGTAATATTCGGCACATGAACCTGTCACCCGAAAGCAGGCGTGCGCTGAGCCGCCAATACAAGGAATCCGTGCGCCCGGCAGGCGTCTTCGTCGTGCGAAACACGGTGAGCGGCCGTGTCTACGTGGCCGGCAGCCTCGACGTCGAGGGCGCCATGAACCGTGCGCGCTTCGAGCTCGGCTTGGGCTCCCACCGCTGCAAGCCCCTGGGGCAGGACTGGGCCGCGCAGGGCGCGGCGCATTTCAGCTTCGAGGTGATGGACCTGGTCAAGGAGCGCGAGGACGACCCCGCCTTCGATCGCAAGGCCGAGCTCGAAAAACTGCTGGCGCTCTGGCAGGAGGAACTGCAGTGCTTCGGCGAGAAGGGCTACAACAAGCGCCCTCTCCTTCTGCCTGGACCTCGGCCATGCCCACGCCCGCCTGGCGCTGAAGCTGGACGACGACCTCGGTGCTTTCCACGGCTTGAATTTCGCCGACTTCACCCTCCTCTATCTGTTGCTGCGCGCGGAGCAAGGCTGCATGCCGATGGCAGACCTGGCGTGCACGCTCGGGCTGCCGATGTCAGCGCTGATCCGCAAGATGCTGCTGCTCGAGAAAACAGGCCTGGCCGAACGCGTGGCCGGTGCCGGCACCGACCACCGCCGCCATGCCGCACTTCGCTCCGGCGGTCGGCAACTGGTGCGCGATGCGGTCGTCACAGCCGAGGCGCACTGCAGGCAGGCACTCCGCGCCATCGATCAGCGGCAGTTGTCCGACGCCCACGCCGTGCTGCGGGCGATATGAGAGATGCCGGAGGGACAGCGCGACGCACACGTGGGCGCCGCAGCGGGTAGATTACGCAACTCGTTTCTCCCGGCCTCCTCTTTCGACAGGAATCAGGAAACACAACATCCGCATGTCACCAGACACCCCTCCCACCATCCTCACGGTGTTCTTCGATTTCCGGCGCATCGCACGCGGCACGCGAGCCGAAGTGCTCGAGCAGCTTCGTCGCCGCGACGACCCCGGACCCTATCTCGTGTTCGACGACCAGACCGGTGCGCAGCTCGACCTCGACCTGCGCGAGCTGCCCGACCCCGAAGCCGAACACCGCGACGAAGCGCCGCGCGGCGTCGGCCGCCCCAAGCTCGGCGTGGTCGCGCGCGAAGTCACGCTGCTGCCGCGCCACTGGGACTGGCTCGGCCGCCAGCCCGGCGGCGCCTCGGTCGCGCTGCGCAAGCTGGTCGACGAAGCGCGCCGCGTGCACGCCGACCGGGACGTCGTGCGCGCCACGCGCGAAACCACCTACCGCGTCATGACCGCCATCGCAGGCAACCTGCCCGGCTTCGAGGAAGCCACGCGCGCCCTGTTCGCCGGCGAGGAGCAACGCTTCGGCCACCTGATCGAACCCTGGCCCGCCGACCTGCGCGCCTACTTGCAGGAACTGTCCGCGCCCGGCTGGAGCCATGAATGAGAGCACCCACTGAAGCCCCCGGCACCACGGGCCCCAGCGGCATGAAGGGCGTGCCGGTCGCGCCCGCCGGCGCCGCGCGGCCCTTGTGGAAGGTCTTTCTTTTCTTCCTCGCGCCGATGTTGCTCAGCAACATCCTGCAATCGCTTTCGGGCACGCTCAACAACATCTACGTCGGGCAGATGCTCGGCGTGAGCGCGCTGGCGGCCGTGTCGAGCTTCTTCCCGGTGATGTTCTTCTTCATCGCCTTCATCATCGGCCTGGGCGCCGGCGCCTCGGTGCTGATCGGCCAGGCCTGGGGCGCGCGCGACGCCGCCAAGGCCAAGGCCGTGGCCGGCACCACGCTCACCGTGGGCGTGCTGGCGGGTCTCGTCATCGCCGTGTTCGGCGGTGCCTTCACCACGCCGATGCTGGCTTCGCTCGGCACGCCGCCCGACGTGCTGGCCGACTCCACGCGCTACGCCCGCATCATGCTGATCGCGATGCCGGGCGTGTTCGTGTTCCTGCTGGCCACCGCCATGCTGCGCGGGGTGGGCGACACCGTCACGCCGCTGCTCACGCTGATGATCTCGACGCTGATCGGGCTGGTGGTCACGCCCGCGCTCATCCGCGGCTGGGGCGGCCTGCCGCAGCTGGGCGTGGCGAGCGGCGCCTGGGCCTCGGTGCTCTCGTTCGCGGTGGCGACGACCTGGCTCGGCTTCCGGCTGCGCCAGCGCAAGAGCCCGCTGGCGCCCGACGCGGAGTTCCTGCGCCACCTGCGCATCCAGCCGCAGCTGCTGAAGGCGGTGCTCAAGATCGGCGTGCCCACGGGCGTGCAGATGATCGTGGTCGCGCTGGCCGAAGTGGTGCTGCTGTCGATGGTCAACAGCTACGGCTCCAGCGCCACGGCCGCCTACGGCGCGGTGAACCAGGTGGTGGCGTACGTGCAGTTCCCGGCCATCTCGATCGCCATCACCGCGTCGATCCTCGGCGCGCAGGCCATCGGCGCCGGCCGCGCCAACCGGCTCGGCGACATCGCCAAGACTGCGCTGCTGATGAACGTCGTGCTGACCGGCAGCCTGGTGGTGCTGGGCTACCTGTTCTCGCGCCACCTGATGGCGTTCTTCATCACGAGCGAGCCGGTGCTCGAGATCGCGCAGACGCTGCTGCACATCATGCTGTGGAGCCTGGTGATCTTCGGCATGGCGTCTGCGCTGTCGGGGATCATGCGGGCCAGCGGCTCGGTGCTGGTGCCGACGCTGATCTCCATCGTCTGCATCCTGGGCGTGGAGGTGCCGGTGGCGTATGCCATGAGCCACCGCATCGGGCTGGACGGCATCTGGATCGCCTATCCCGTGACCTTCGGCGCGATGCTGCTGCTGCAGACCGCGTACTACCAGCTGGTCTGGCGCAAGAAGGCGATCCACCGCCTGGTGTAGCCGCCGGCAGGGCCACGGCGGCGGCGGATCACGCCCCGTCGTAGGCCTTGCGCACCTCGGCGATGTCGAGCTTGACCATCTTCATCATCGCCTGCATCGCACGCGCGGCCTTGGCCGCATCCTTGTCCTGGAACATCTGGACCAGACCGTCGGGCACGATCTGCCAGGACACGCCGTAGCGGTCGGTGAGCCAGCCGCACTGCACCGGCTCGCCGCCGCCTTCGAGCAGCCTGTTCCAGTAGTTGTCGACCTCGGCCTGGGTCTTGCACCGCAGGTACATCGAGATGGCCGGGGTGAACTTGTATTGCGGCCCGCCGTTGATCACCATGAACTCCTGGCCTTCGAGTTCGAAGGTCGCGGTGAGCAGTTGCCCCTTCAGTGCGGGGTTGGTGTCGCCCCAGAGCAGTTTGTCGGTCACGCGCGAGTCCGGAAATATGCCGGTGTAGAACTTCAGCGCGTCTTCGCCGTTGCGGTCGAACCATAGGCAGGGAACGATCTTTTGCATGCGGGTCTCCTTTGCTTCAACGATGAACCGGAGAGTTCAATATCAGCGCGGTGCGAACGCCCTGTCAACCCGGCCAGCGCCTGCCGGCCCGCGCGCGAAGGCAGAATGGAAAACCAAAGGACGCCCATGACCACGACCAACCCGTCGACACCCGAAGCCGCCCGCGCCTATGCCGTCGAGATGCACGGCGACCAGAAATACGGCGTGCACCCGTACGTGCACCACCTCGACGCCGTCGCCGCCCTGCTGTTGCCCTACGGCGAGCAGGCGCGCGTCGTCGGCTTCCTGCATGACGTGGTGGAAGACACCGCAGCCACCGTGGCCGACGTGCAATCGCGCTTCGGCGACCTCGTCGCCCGATGCGTGGCGCTGTTGACCGACGCGCCCGGCGCCAATCGCAAGGAGCGCAAGGCCAAGACCTATGCGGCGCTGGCGAAAGTGGCCGGCGACGAGGAACTGGCGCTTGTGGTGAAGGCAGCCGACCGGCTTGCCAATGTGCGGGCCTGCGTGGCGGACGGCCACCGGACGCTGTGGGAGACGTATCACGGCGAACACCCCACCTTCAAGGCGGCAGCGTTCAGGGCGGGGCAATGCGATCCGCTGTGGGCGGAGCTCGACACACTGCTCTCGCCCGCGCACATGCCCGCGGCCTAGACGCCCCTGCGGGGATTCGAAAACTCCATCACCCCATCCACCACCGACCCGAAGCGCAGGCTCATCAGATCGCGCGCGTAGTTCTGGTACAGCCGCCACGGCGCGCGCGACCCCTGCTTCGGGAATTTGCCGATCGAGCGCTGCACATACCCCGAAGAAAAATCGAGCCACGGCTCGGCCACCAGCGCGGGGTCTGTATTGCGCGGCGTGCACTGCCGCCAGCCGTGTCTCTCCATGTGGTTGAGCAGCCGGCAGACGTATTCGCAGGTCAGGTCGCACTTCAGGGTCCACGAGGCATTCGTGTAGCCGAACGACGACGCGAGGTTGGGCACGTCGCTGTACATCATTCCCTTGTAGTTGAAGGTCGCGGCGGGATCGACGGGAACGCCGTCGACATCGAGCGCGACGCCGCCGAGCACCTGCAGGTCGAGACCCGTGGCGGTGACGATCAGGTCGGCCTCCAGCTCTCTGCCCGATTCCAGCCGTATGCCGCGCGGCGTGAAGCGGTCGATGTGATCGGTGACCATCGACGCCCGGCCCGCCTTCAGCGCCGCGAAAAGGTCGCCATCCGGCACGAGGCACAGCCGCTGGTCCCACGGGTTGTAGCGCGGCGTGAAGTGCGTGGCGATGTCGTAGTCCGGCCCCAGCGCCTGGCGAACGCCGCCCAGGATCATCCGCTTGATGCTCTGCGGCTTGCGCTTTGCAAGACGAAAGAACAGCATGCTCAGCAGCACGTTCTTCCACCGCGTGATGCCATACGCCGTGCGTGCCGGCAAGAGGCGCCGCAACCGGTTGGCCAGCGGATCTTCGGCCGGGCGCGACACCACGTAGGTCGGCGAGCGCTGCAGCAGCGTGACATGGGCGGCAGTCTTCGCCAGCGCGGGCACCAGCGTCATGGCGGTGGCGCCGCTGCCGATCACGACCACGCGCTTGCCGGCGTAGTCCAGGTCATCAGGCCAGTGCTGCGGATGGACGATGCGGCCGGTGTAGTCGGCGGCGCCCGCGAACTCCGGCGTGTAGCCGGCCGTGTAGTTGTAGTAGCCGCTGCACATGAAGAGGAAGTTGCAGCTCATGCGAAGCCGCTCGCGCCCGGGGCCGCGCTCGACGTCGACCCACCACCGTGCTTCAGGCATCGACCACGAGGCGCGCACCACGCGATGTTCGAAGCGGATCTTCCGGTCGATGCCATGTGCCTGCGCCGTCTCGCGCACGTACTTCAGGATCGACGGGCCATCGGCAATGGACTTGGCCTGCGTCCACGGCCGGAACGAATAGCCGAGCGTGTACATGTCGGAGTCCGAGCGGATGCCCGGGTAGCGGAACAGGTCCCAGGTGCCGCCGCTGCGCTCGCGCCCTTCGAGGATCGCGTAGCTGCGCCCCGGGCAGTTGGCCTGCAGGTGATAGCCGGCGCCGATGCCCGAGAGGCCGGCGCCGACGATCAATACGTCGACGTGTTGTTCTTCCTGCACCGGACTGTCTCCTTGCTCAAGGTTCCGTGCGCCGGATCATCAACCATGCACTGGCAGCGCTCAACACCGCCAGCCCCGCACCCAGCAGCATCACCCACCGGAACCCGGCCACGAAAGACTCGGCCACGGCCCGCTTGAGCGCCGCCGCCGTGGCCGCATCGACACCCGGCGGCAGCGCCGCGCCGGCCAGCTTGCTGCGCTCGCCCTCGAGGAACGCCGACACCTGCGCCGACGCTCCCATCTCGCGCAGCCTATCCGCCAGCGCCACGTCGAACACGCCCGCCATGACCGCGCCGAACACCGCGATCGCCAGCACCGCCGCCGCCCGCGACACCGCGTTGTTCACCCCCGAGGCCACCCCCGCCAGGTCGGGGCCGACCGCGTTCATGACCGTGGTCGTGAGCGGTGCCACCGTCACCGCCATGCCCAGCCCCAGCACCACCACGGCCGGCAGGAAGCCGCTCCAGTAGCTCGCGCCCACGCCCGGCAGCGCGAACAGCGCGAAGCCCACGGCAGCGATGGAAGGCCCGACGACGAGCGGAATGCGCGGCCCGAACCGGTCGACCAGTTGCCCCGCCCAGCCCGAGAGCGCGAACATGATGAAGATGACCGGCAGCAGCGCCGCGCCGGCCACCGTGGCCGAGTAGCCCTGCACCTGGATCAGGTTGAGTGGAAAGAAATACAGGCTGCCGCCCAGCGCCGCATAGAGCAGCAGCGTCAGCAGGTTGGCGCCGCTGAAATTGCCGATGCGCAGCAGCCCGAGCGGCAGCATCGGCGCGCGCACCTTGCGCTCGGCGAAGAAGAAGCCCGCGCTGCCCAGCACGCCGACGGCCAGCGCAGCCAGCACTGCCGGTGCGCGCCAGCCCTGCGTCGGCGCCTCGATGAAGGCATAGACGATGCCGCCGAGCCCGGCAGTGGCGAGCAGCGCGCCCCAGATGTCGAGCCCTCCGCCGGCCGAGGCGCCGCGGCTTTCCGGCACGTGGCGCCACACGATCCACAGCACCAGCAGCGCCATCGGCAGGTTGATGAGGAAGGCCCAGGTCCATGAGAAGTGGTCGACCAGGAAACCGCCGAGCACCGGCCCCACCGCCGCGGTGATGCCGCTGAAGCCCGACCAGGTGCCGATGGCCTTGCCGCGTTCCTTCTCGGGAAAGGCGGCGCTGATGAGCGCGAGGCTGCCCGGTACCAGCAGCGCGCCGCCGATGCCCTGCACCGCCCGCGCCACAATGAGCTGCTGCACGCTGCCCGCGAGCGCGCACGCCACCGAAGACAAGGCGAAGAGGCCCACGCCGATCGCGAAGATTCGGCGTCGCCCGTAGAGGTCACCCAGCGCGCCGCCCACCAGCAGCAGCGCGGCGAGCAGCAAGGCATAGGACTCGACCACCCACTGCGCCTGGAAGGCGGTGGCATGCAGGTCGGACTGGATGGCCGGCAGCGCGACGTTGACCACGGTGCCGTCGATGAAGGCCATGCTGGAGCCGACGATGGCGGCGGCCAGCACCCAGGGCTTGGAGGCTTCGGGGCAGGTGCCATCCTGCGGCCTGGCTCCGTGCAGGATCAGCGTGTCGTCGCAGGGCGCCTTGCCGATCTGTGCCATGGGGTCTCCTTTCTTGCTCCTTCCCCCTCCGGGGGAAGGTCGGGATGGGGGCTGCCCCGGCACGATACGCCATGTTCTTGCAGACGCCGTGATGCCCCCACCCCTGCCCTCCCCCAGAGGGGGAGGGAGAAAGGCAGGGTCAGCTCGCGCAGGTGGTGGCCGACGGATTCGCGCGCGCGGCGTCCACGCTGCGCGCCATGGCCGCTGCCGCCGCGGCGGTCACGCGCTGCGCACCGCGCGCCACCGCGTCCATGCCGCTGCCCACGGCTTCGCCGAGGTTCAGCTGGCACACCAGCGTGCGGGCTTCGTCGGAGCGCCGCAGGGTCCAGCTGAAGCCGGCGTCCACACGCCCGCCGTCGACCGCGTCGAACTGCTGCAACTGCACCGCGATGCGCCACACCGGCTGCGATGTCTGCCGGCCGCCCTTGGTCACGTCGAGCGCACCGAGCCGCCCGGCGATGCCGCTGGCCAGTGCGTCGCGCAGTTCGTTCTCGAACGACGAGGCCCAGCGGTGCTGCTCCAGCACCTCGACCTGCACGCTGCCGTTGGGCTGGCGCACCACCATCTGCGGACGGGCCAGGCGTTCGGGCACGGCCACCGGCGCCAGCTCGATGTACAGCGGCGCCGCGCCGCCCAATGTGGAGGGCGCCGCGTCGGCCGCGGCCACCGGGCTGGCGAGCGTGTAGTAGTTGTCGGGCTTGCTGGCGCAGCCCGCGAGCACGGCCGCCAGTGCGAGGAATGCAAGTTTCAGCTTCATTTCTTGTCGTCCGGTTTGCCGCGCAGCAGCGATTCAGGGTGGCGCTCCAGGTAGTCGGTCAGCACGCGCACCGAGCCGGCCGCGCGCGTCAGTTCGCGCAGCGTCTGGCGCATGTCCTGCTGCAGCGGAGAGTCGTCGGCCAGCGTGCGCTCCGCGGTGTTGACGGTCTTGCGCACGTCCTTCATGGCCGCGGCCAGTTCAGGCGTCACGTCGCTGTTGATGCGGTTCACCGTCTGCTCGGCGGCGGTCAGCGTCTTGTTGAGCGTGGCGAGCGTGGTGCGCAGGTCGCCCGCGATCTGCTCGTAGGGCACCTTGTTGAGCTTGGTCGCGATTTCCTGCACCTGCGACTGGATCTCGTCGAGGCTGTTGGGCACCGTGGGCAGCTCGATCGGGTTCTTCGTCACGTCGATCCTGGCCGCCGGCGCCTTCGGGAAGAAGTCGAGCGCCACGTAGACCTGCCCGGTCAGCAGGTTGCCGTTGCGCAGCTGGGCGCGCAGGCCCTTCTCCGCCAGGAAGCGCAATCGCTCCTGCTGCGTGGAGCGCGATTCGGTGGCTTCGGCGTTGCCGTGGTTCTCCCTGCGGCGCAGCCGGTCGGGGTAGACCTGCACCAGCACCGGCATGCGGAACTCGCGCTCGGCGCGGTCGAACTCCACGCCGATCGACTTGACCTCGCCGATCACCACGCCGCGGAAGTCGACCGGCGCGCCCGGCGTCAGGCCGCGCAGCGACTGGTTGAAGTACATCAGCAGCGTCTGCGAGGGGCCGTCGGGTTCCTTCATGGCCGTGGCCTCGTCCTGCGCCAGCGTGAACGATGCGTTGGCCTTGGCCAACGGACCCATCGCGTCGTCCGGCGCCTGGAACGCAATGCCGCCCAGCAAGATGGTTGCGAGCGACTGCGTGCGCAGCGTGAAGCCGCTGGCGCTGAGCTGCGCGTCGATGCCGCTGGCCTGCCAGAAGCGCGTGTTCATGCCGACGAACTTGTCGTAGGGCGCATTGATGAACACGCGAATGGTCACGCCGCGCCCGTCGCCGTCGAGTTCGTAGGCGGCCACCTGCCCGACCTTGACACGCCTGAAATACACAGGAGAGCCCACGTCCAGCGAGCCGATGTCGTTGGCGCGCAGCAGGAACTGCTGGCCCGAGTCGTCGCGCGTGACGATGGGCGGGGTTTCGAGCCCGGTGAATTCACCCGAGGTTTCCTTCGACACGCCCGCGTCGGCACCGATGTAGGCCCCCGAGAGCAAGGTGTTCAGCCCCGAGATGCCCGAGGTGTCCAGCCGGGGGCGCACCACCCAGAAGCGCGAGTCCGATGCGGTGAAGCTCTCGGCATCCTTGTTGAACTGCACCAGCACGCGCACGTGCGAGCGGTCGCGTGCCAGCCGCAGGCGCGTGACGAGGCCGATCTGCACGTCCTTGTACTTGACGGCGGTCTTGCCGGCCTCCAGGCCTTCGGCGGTCTTGAAGGTCAGCACCACCTCGGGGCCGCGCTCCATCAGGATGCGCGCCACCAGCGTGATGCCGACCAGCGCCGCGACGATGGGAATCAGCCAGATCAGCGATGGCAGCCACTCGCGCCGTCGCGCCACGCGAGGCCTGGGGAGCGCGGGTGGCGCCGGTTTGTCGTCTTGCGGTTGCTCTGGTTCACTCATGCTGGTTTCTCGTCCCTTTTGCCATGTTCCTGCGGAACGTCCCGGCCCTCGGCGAGGGCCTGCTCTTCCTTGCTGTCCCAGGTGAGCTTCGGATCGAAGCTCAGCGAAGCCAGCATCGTGAGCACCACCACCGACCCGAAGGCCGCGATGCCCACGCCCGCGGTGATGACCGCGAAACCCTGGATCTGCACCAGCCCGGTCAGCAGCGACACCACGAACACGTCGAGCATCGACCAGCGGCCGATGACCTCGATGATGTGATAAAGCCTTGCCCGCTCGCGCTGGCGCCAGGTGCTGCCCCGCTGCGCCAGCACCACGAGCAGCAGCAGGACCGCGAGCTTGAACAGCGGCACCAGGAAGCTGGCGATGAAGACGATGGCAGCGAGCCCGTAGGCGCCCGACACCCAGAAATAGATCACGCCGCTCAGGATGGTGTCGTACTGCGCGCCGAACAGCGTGCGCGTGATCATCACCGGCAGCAGGTTGGCCGGTATGTACATCATGCAGGCCGCGATCAGGAAGGCCCAGGTGCGGTTCAGGCTCTGCGGCTTGCGCGTGTGCAGACGGGTGCCGCACCGGCCGCAGGCCTCGCCCTCTTGCGCGTCCTTCCATACCGCGCCGCAGTGCCGGCAGGCCATCAGGCCGAGCGACGCGGCGGTGGCGACCGGGGCGTCATCGTCCTCGTGGCCGTAGTGGGCGTGCTCTTCCCGGGCGGCCCTGCGAAAGGGAAAAAACTTCATGCGGAGGCCCCGCCCTCGTCCGCGCCGGCATCGGGCGCCTTCGGCCGGAAGGTCATTTCCCAGAACGCGCCGGGGTTGAACGAGAGCACCGCCGTCAGCATGACCGTGAGCGCCATGAAGGCCCAGAGCGCCGGCCCCGGCACCACCGTGGCCATGCTCGACAGCTTGACGATGGCCACCAGCACGCCCAGCAGGAACACCTCGATCATTCCCCAGGGCCGCAGCGACTGCATCGCCCGCACCAGCAGCGCGAAGCCAGCCGGCCGGCGCTCGCGGCTCAGCGGCACCAGCAGGTAGGCCAGGATGCACAGCTGCAGGAACGGAAAAAGAATGGTCGTGGCAAGCACCAGCAGCGCCACCACCGACATGCCCTCGGCGGTCAGCGCCACCACCGCGCCGGCCAGCGTGGTCTGGCTGCGCAGGCCCTGCAGCTCGATCTCGACGATGGGAAACAGGTTGGCGATGGCGAACATGATCAGGCAGGCCACCGTCAGCGGAAGGATGCGGCGCTGCTGCTGGCCGGGGTGCCGCGCCAGCTCGGTGCCGCAGCGCGGGCAATGCGCCACGTCGCGCGGGTGCAGCGGGGCGCGGCTGTAGATCGCGTCGCAGCCGGGGCAGACCACCGTGTCAGGTACTTCCTTCATAGGTCAGCACCCTAACTCATTCAGCCGCCCGGTTTTGTCGTCTTGAGGCGCAAGCTGCTGAAGACCGCCGCCACCGCCGCGCAGCACGCCGCCAGCACCAGCGCGACCACCGGGCCGTGGCCGCCGTGCGGACTCCAGAGGCTGAAGACCGCCGCCAGCACCACGGCGCCCAGCGTCTGCCCCGTCAGCCGGGCCGTGCCCAGCATGCCGCTGGCCGCACCGCTGCGGTGCGCCGGCGGCGAGGTCACGATGGTGTGGTTGTTGGGCGACTGGAACAGCCCGAAGCCCAGGCCGCACAGCGCCATGCGCCAGGCGATGTCGGCATTGCCCGGGTGAGCCGGCAGAGCCGCCAGCAGCGCCAGGCCGCCGGCCAGCAAAGCCAGGCCGATGCCGCCCAGCAGCCCGTCGGGGTAGCGCCCGATCAGCCGCCCCGCAATGGGTGCCATGACCACGATGCCCAGCGGCCACGCGGTGATGAGCAGTCCAGCCTCGATGTGGCTGCGGCCGTAGGCGTCGAGCAGCAGGAACGGCAGCGCGATGTACGCCAGCATCTGAGCGCAGAAAGCCGCCACCGAAGTGCCCATGGACAGCGCGAACACCGGAATGCGCAGCAGGTCGATGGGGAAAAGCGGCACTGCCTGCCTGCGCTGCCGCCGCAGGTAGACGAAGCCCACCGCCAGCCCGGCCAGCAGGATGCCCCAGGCCGAGGCCTGCGAGCCGCCGGCGCCCTGCACCCCGCCCTCACGCACGCCCAGCCGGTCGACCCCCAGGAACACCAGCGAGAACATCAGCACGTTGAGCGCCACGTCCACCGGAGAAAAGCGCAGGCCGGCGGCCGGCGCCACCCGGTTGAACGGCAGCGCCCGCATGCCCAGCGCGAAGGTCACGATGCCCAGCGGCACATTGATGGCAAAGAGCCACGGCCAAGAAGCCACCGAAAGAATCGCCGCCGCCACCGAAGGCCCGGCCACCGACGAGGTGGCCACCACCAGCGAATTCAGCGCCATGCCCTTGCCCAGCTGCGACGAGGGGTACGTCAGCCGCACCAGCGCAGCGTTCACGCTCATGATGCCGGCCGCGCCCAGCCCCTGGAAGGCACGCGCGGCGGTCAGCGTGGCGAGCGAATTGGCGAAGGTGGCGGCCAGCGACGACAGCGTGAACACCGCCAGCCCCACCAGGTACACCCGCCGGTAGCCGACCAGGTCGCCCAGCGACGCCAGCGGAAGCAGCATGACCAGCGTGGCGATCTGGTACGCGTTGACCACCCAGATCGCCTGCGACGGGCTGGCCTGAAGCTCGCGCGCAATGCCCGGCAGCGCCAGGTTGACGATGGTGCCGTCGAGCACCGACACGATCAGCCCGAGCACGATCACCAGCATCGCCCAGCGGCGCTCGCGCGGGGCCAGCCCGTCGATGGGCACCGGGCCCGGTGTGCCTTCGGTCGCCGGAAGCGCAGTGCCTGCGCGCACGGTGTTCATCGCTCAGGCCTGCTGCGCCCGCGCGGCGGGTTCGGAGCGCACGCCGCCCAGCGTGAGCCAGGTCAGCACCAGCGCGATGAGCGCGCCGGCGGCCATGCCGGCCACCATCGGCAGCGGGCGGCCATCGGTGAAGAGGCCCACCAGCGCCATCGCCAGCGCGCCCGTCAGCATCTGCAGCGTGCCGAGCAGCGCCGAGGCGGTGCCCGCGATGGCACCGTGCATCTCGAGCGCCAGCACGCCGGTGGTCGGAATCACCAGCCCCATGAAACCCGAGGCGATGAAATACAGGACGATGAGCACCCAGATGCTGTCGCCGCCCGCCGCGAAGTACACGAACATCGCGACCATTGCCACGCCGCAGCAGACCACGCCGAACTTCACCAGGTTGACCAGCCCGTAGCGCTCGCCCAGCGCCCCCGTGAACTGCGACGCCGCGATGAAGGCGGCGGCGTTCACGCCGAAGGCCACGCTGTACAGCGCGGGCGACAGGCCGTAGTGGTCGATCATCACGAACGACGAATTGGCCAGGTAGGTGAAGAAGCCCGCCATCGCGAAGCTGCCGATGAACACCAGCCCAAGGTAGTGCCGGTCGCGCAGCAGCAGCCAGTAGGCCGAAAGCGCGCTGCCGAGACTGCTTTCCACGCGCTCGGAGGCCGGGCGCGTCTCGTCGAGCAGCTTGACCATCATGGCCAGGCCCGCCACCGCCGCGATGGTCACGGCCCAGAACACGCCACGCCAGCCGGCGAAGGCGATGACCGCGCTGCCAGCGAGCGGCGCAAGGATCGGCGACACGCTGAACACCAGCATCAGCAGCGACATCAGCCGCGCCGCGTCGGTGCCGGTGTGCAGGTCGCGCACCACCGCGCGCGGAATCGCCATGCCGGCGGCGGCGCCCAGGCCCTGGACGAAGCGCAGCACGATCAGCGTCTGGATGTCGGTGGCCATGGCACAGCCCACGCTCGCCAGCGCGAACAGCACCAGCCCGGCGTACAGCGGCGGCTTGCGCCCGACCATGTCGGAGATCGGCCCGTAGAGAAGCTGGCCCGCGCCGAGCGACAGGAAGAACGCCGTGAGGCTCATCTGCACCGCGCCGATGTCGGCATGCAGGCTCTGGCCGATGGCCGGCAGCGCCGGCAGGTACATGTCGATGGCGAAAGGCCCGATGGCCGAGAGCAGGCCCAGCAACAGGGCCATCTTGAAGAAAGGAGAAGAACGCATTGACCCGATTGTCGCCAAGCGCGGCAATCGCTGCAGCCGTGGGGTCTGCGCTCAGGCGGCGCTAATTCTGGGCAAAGAATCGGTTGGCCGGGCGCGGCAGGCCGAGGTTCTCGCGCAAGGTACGACCTTCATACTCGCGCCGGAAGATGCCGCGGCGCTGCAGTTCGGGCACCACCTTGTCGACGAAGGCATCGAGCCCGCCGGGCAGCCACGGGAACATCACGTTGAAGCCGTCGCAGCCTTCGGCCTCCAGCCATTCCTGCATCTCGTCGGCAATGCTTTGCGGCGTGCCGACGAAAGCCAGGCCGCCGTAGCCGCCCAGGCGCTGGGCCAGCTGGCGCACCGTGAGGTTCTCGCGCCGTGCCAGGTCGATCACGCGCTCGCGCCCGCTCTGGCTCGCGTTGGTCTCGGGCACTTCGGGCAAGGGCGCGTCGGGGTCGAACCCGGAGGCATCGTGGCCGAGCGCGACGGAGAGCGAGGCGATGGCGCTGTCGTAGTGCACCAGGCTGTCGAGCCGGGCACGGATGGCCCTGGCCTCCTCCACCGTGTCGCCGACCACCACGAAGGCGCCCGGCAGGATCTTGAGATGATCGCGCTCGCGGCCGATCTTCTGCATGCGGCCTTTCACGTCCGCATAGAAGCACCTGGCGTTCTCCAGTGTGCCTGGCGCGGAGAACACCACCTCGGCGGTCTCGGCGGCAAGTTGCCGGCCGGGCTCCGACGCGCCGGCCTGCACGATCACCGGCCAGCCCTGCACCGGCCGCGCGATGTGCAGCGGCCCGCGCACGGACAGGTACTTGCCCTTGTGGTTCAGCACGTGCATCCGCGCGGGGTCGAAGAAGCGGCCGCTCTCCACGTCGCGCTCGAAAGCGTCGTCGGCCCAGCTGTCCCAAAGGCCCGTGACCACGTCGTAGAACTCGCGGGCGCGGGCATAGCGCTCGTCGTGTTCCATGTGGTCTTCGCGGCCGAAGTTCAGCGCGGCGTCGGGGTTGGAGGTGGTGACGATGTTCCAGCCCGCGCGCCCTTCGCTCAGGTGGTCGAGCGAGGCGAAGCGGCGCGCGATGTGAAAAGGCTCGTCGAAGGTGGTCGAAGCGGTGGCCACCAGCCCGATGTGCTGCGTGTGCTGCGCCAGCGCCGACAGCAGCGTGAACGGCTCGAACGAAGTCACCGTGTGGCTGCGCTGCAGCGCCTCGATCGGCATGTTCAGCACGGCCAGGTGGTCGGCCATGAAGAAAGCGTCGAAGCGGCCGCGCTCCAGCGTCTGCGCCAGTTGCCTGATGCGCGCGAAGTTGAAGTTGGCATCGGGCCACGCGCCCGGGTAGCGCCACGCGCCGGTGTGGATGCTCACCGGGCGCATGAACGCACCCAGCCGCAGTTGCCTGCCCGCGCTCATTTGCCGGCGGGCCAGAACACCAGCGCGCGCAGCTCGATGCTGCGGCGCGGCGGCGCTTCGGGCGCGCTGCCGGGGTCTTCGAAGGCGGTGTGCGCGGTGAAGCGCGCGGTGCCGTCCTCGCGCGAGTCGTAGATCTTCAGCACCAGCGCCTCGTCGGGCCGAAGCCGCGGAAACCAGTACCAGCGGTGGCCGGGGTTGTAGGTGAATGAATAGATTTCGCCGACCTTGTCGGGGTAGACGAGGTCGCCGGGCACCATGTCTTCCAAGGCAATGGAGCGCGCGTCGCACAGCGCTAACGGCAGCCGCTCCACCGTGGCCAGCGGGCGCCAGAGGTTGACGATGGCGAAGCGGTGCTTCAGGCGCTCCGCCGCTTCTTCGGGCGGCAGGTGGTCGCGCACGCGGCGCGGCGCGGAGACGAAAGTCTGGTCGTTGTGCACGCGGCGCACCGGCTCGCGCAGGTCGGCCGTGCGGCGCGAGCCCTGGGCGCTGTCGCGCAGCGTGTGGTCGAACACCACGATCTTCTCGGCGCCCGTGATGTCGCGCAGCAGCGCCTCGGACTCGCGGTAGTAGATGTCGCGGATGGTGGCGTCGTGCGAGAAGTCGGCCACCGCGCTGCGGTGCGAGATCTGCGTGAAGCCGCTGCGGTCGAGCGACAGTTCGTTCAGCGCCACCAGCGGCCGGCCGTCGCGGATGGCCACGCGGCGCGGCTCCAGCCTGCCCGTGACCCACGGCGTGCCGGGCGGCGGCTCGAAGGTGTAGCTGACCGGGCGGCCCTCGCCCGCCCTGAGGTAATTGACTTCCGCCTCCACCGACGGCAGCGTGGCGGCCAGCAACTGGCTGTTCGATCCGACGCTCATTCGGTCTGGCTCCTGCTGCTTCTTGCCTTGATCAAAACGGCTCCTTGAAGGGGCGCAGGTCGAGTTCCTGCGTCCACGCACTGCGGTGCTGCACATGCAGCTGCCAGTAACTTTCGGCGATGGCCTCGAGCTGCAGCAGGCCGTCGCCGCCGGCCTGCGCCACGCGCTGCGGCGCGCCGGTGCGCAGCCGCTCGCCGTCGATGCCGCCGTCGATCACCACATGCGCCACGTGCACGCCCTGCGGGCCGAACTCGCGCGCCAGGCTCTGGCTCAGCGAACGCAAGGCGGCCTTGGCTGCCGCGAAGGCCGCGAACGGCGGCTTGCCGCGCAGCGCCGCGGTGGCGCCGGTGAAAAGCAAGGTGCCGCGCCCTTGCGAGCCGGAAGCCTCGAAGCTGTTGGCCAGCAGGCCGCGCAAGGCCTCGTGCCCGAAGATGAAACCGCCCAGCGCGCTGGTGCGCCAGGCCTGCGTGAACTGCTCGACGGAAAGCTCCAGCGTCGGCGCGCGCACCGCGCTCGCGGCATTGAAGATGGCCACGGTGAGCGGCCCCAGCGCCCTCGCCTTCTGCGCAATGCCGTGGATCTCGGCCTCGCTCGCCACGTCGCCCGCGAACGCATGCGCGCGCCCGCCGGACGCCACGATTTCCGCGGCCACCGCATCGAGCTGGGCCTGCGTGCGCCCGGTCAGCGCGACGATGAAACCTTCGGCCGCGAAGCGCCGCGCCAGTGCGGCACCCAGGCCGGCGCTGGCGCCGACACCGGCGATCCATGCGACCGGAGACGGGCCGGTGCGGGACGAAGAAACGGAGGGAGTGACGGAGGTGACAGGCATGGGCGAGCACGAAGGCTATACCTGCGCCCCGGAGCGCGGAAGTATTCAAAAGCGATAACCTTATTCGGTAGCTGGTCGGTGCCGGCGGCCGCTTGACGCATGCGGCGCTTCACTCCATGCGCCGCGCCCGCTACGCTATCGGCTTCCCCGGACCGCCCCACAACGAAACACAGCAATCGCTTTCCAGGAGAAGTTTTCGATGGCTCTTGCCCGCACGATCCGCACCGATCTCTTGCGCGTGTTCGCGCTGACGCTGGTGTCGCTCTTCGCCATTCCGGCCGCGACGCTGGTCTTCACCGAATACGCCCTGCGCTCGCAGGACACGGCCTTCCTTCAATCGATAGAAAAGCGCATCGCCGGCGACGCCCGGCTTTCGCCCGAGGACAAGGCCGAGGCCACCGCCTTCTATCGCTCGCATCCGCTCTCCAAGGCCTGCGACGCCACGTCGCCCGAAGACAGGAACTTCCACGACAAGGTCTGCAGCCCCTATTCGATGCAGTGGCAGTTCCACTGGGCCGACCGCGCCGCCATCTGGACCATCGGGCTCGGCGCCGCGCTGCTTGCGGCGGCGCTGGTGCTGGGCGCGCTGGCCTTTGCCAACCGCGGCCTGCGCTATGCCAGCTTCGTCGCGGGCTGGCGGCTGATGACGGTGTCGAGCGCCGTCGAGGTCGTGCTGCAGGGTGCCATGCTGGTGTGGCTGTCGTTCTGGGTCACCGCCTATTTCTGGCACAGCTACTACATCAAGCTGATCGCCATCGCGGGCATCGCGGCAGCGGCGGCCGTGTTCTATGCCGTCTACACGCTGTTCAAGAAGCTGCCCTCCGACAACGAGATCGAGGGCGAGCTGGTCGCCGAGGCCGATGCACCGCGCCTGTGGGAGCGCATCCGCCAGCTGGCCGCCCGCGTTCAGACCGCGCCGCCCGACCAGATCGTGGCGGGTATCGACACCAACTTCTTCGTGACCGAGGCACCCTGCGAAGTGCGCGGCCAAGCGCTGCAAGGCCGCACGCTGTTCGTGAGCATTCCGCTGCTGCGCGTGCTCGACCAGACCGAAGCCGACGCGGTGCTGGCGCATGAGCTGGCCCACTTGGGCGGCGGCGACACCCGCAGCAGCGCGGCGCTCGGCCCCAAGCTGCTGCAGTTCGACCAGTACACCTGGAAGATGCGCGGCGCCGGCCTGACCATCGTGGCGCACTACCTGCTGCGCCTGTACCGCATGATCTTCGCGTTCGCCCTTGCACGCGACAGCCGCGAGCGCGAGCACAGGGCCGACCGCGTGGCCGCCGGCCTCACGGCGCCCAGCGCCATCGTGCAGTCGCTGATCAAGATCTCCGCCTACGCCAGCTACCGCAACGACGTCGAGCGCAGGCTGTTCGAGCATGACCGCCGGCACGACGGCGCGCTGGGCATCGCCGGCTTCGTGGCGGCCGGACTGCCGCCGTATGCCGGCTCGGAAGACTTCATCGAGGCCATGAAGACCGCCGGCGTTCCGCACCCCTACGACAGCCATCCGCCGTTGCTGGAGCGCATGCGCAACGTCGGCCACCACGTGCCCGAGACCGCCTATGGCGCCATCGTCGCCGCCGCGCCGCAGGCCTCGTGGGCCGACTTCATCGAGACCGCCGCCGCCATCGAGCAGCGCATGTGGAGCGAATACGAACAGCGCTTCGCCCAGAACCACGAGCTCAGCCTCGCCTACCGCTACGAGCCGGCAACCGAGGAAGAGCGCGCCGTGGTGTTGCGCCACTTTCCGCCGGTCAGCTTTGCGCTGAAGAACGGCAACCGCATCGACGTGAGCTACAGCGGCCTGCACCCGAGCGCCGACGGCGCCGCGCCGATCCCGTGGGACGAGGTCAAGGGCCTGACCTACAAGGACAGCAGCTTCGGCGACACCCTCATCGTCACCCACCACGACAAGCGCACACTCGGCGGCGCGCGCACCACCAAGGTCAAGCTGGGCGGCCTGGGCAAGCAGAAGGAACACTTCAAGGCCGCGGCCGGCCACTACTGGCAGCGGCACCAGGTCATGCGGGCACAACATCAACAGCAACAGCAGCGGGAGCCATCACCCCACCACTGACCCCGCAGCGACAGCCTCCACAAAAACCAATCCACACAACACCGGAGACAACCATGAACCCCGTCGAACAGAGAACCATCTCGAAGATCAGCTGGCGGCTTCTGCCGCTGCTGATGATCAGCTACTTCATCGCCTACCTCGACCGCGTGAACCTCGGCTTCGCCGGCGCGGCCATGTCGAAGGACCTGGGCTTCACCGCCGCCGTGTTCGGCAGCGCGGCCGGCATCTTCTTTCTTGCGTACTTCCTGTTCGAGGTGCCCAGCAACATGGCGCTCGAACGCTTCGGCGCGCGCCGCTGGATTGCCCGCATCATGTTCAGCTGGGGCATCCTGTCGGCGGCGCAGGCCTGGGTGGGCGGCGCGACCAGCTTCAACGTGGTGCGCTTCCTGCTGGGCATTGCCGAGGCCGGCTTCTTCCCCGGCGTGATCTTCTACATCACGCTGTGGTTTCCGGCGGCGTACCGCGCGCGCATCGTGGGCTGGTTCATGTTCGCGATTCCCATCTCGACCGTCATCGGCTCGCCCATCTCGGGCTACATCCTGAACATGGACGGCATCGGCGGCATGCACGGCTGGCAGTGGCTGTTCATCCTGGAGGCGGTGCCTTCGCTCATCCTGACCTTCTTCGTGCTGATGTACCTGCCCGACGGCCCCAAGGACGCCAAGTGGCTCACCGACGAAGAACGCACCTGGCTGCAGCGCACGCTGGACGCCGAGCGCCAGAACCGCGAGTCGATCAACAAGATCTCCTGGAAGCAGTCGCTGCTGAACCCGCGCGTGATCGGGCTGGGCTTCGTCTACATGGGCATCACCGTGCCGCTGTACGGCCTGAGCTTCTTCCTGCCGCAGATCATCAAGGGCTTCGGCGGGCTGAGCAATGTGCAGATCGGCTTCATCAACGCGTTCCCGTACCTGGTCGGCGCCGTCGCCATGCTGTTCTGGACGCGCGCTTCCGATGCGCGCAAGGAGCGCAAGTGGTTCCTGCTGATTCCGCTGGCGTGCATCTTCGTGGGCCTGGTGCTGGCCGCGGAGACCAGCTCGCCCGTGCCCAAGATGGCCGCCGTGACGCTGGCCGCCTTCGGCATCTTCAGCGCACTGCCCACCTTCTGGACGCTGCCCACCGCCATCCTGAGCGGCACCGCCGCGGCGGCAGGCATTGCGTGGATCAATTCCATCGGCAACCTCGGCGGCTACATCGGCCCGACGATCTTCGGCGCGCTGAAGGACCGCATGGGCAACGACATCTACGCGGTGATCTTCCTCGCGCTGCTGTCGGTGGTGGCCTTCGTGCTGGTGCTGATCATCGGGCACGACTCGCGCACGGAGCAGGCGGTGGCGCCGGGGCGGGCCTGAGCGAAGGCTTCCGTCTCGGGCGTTCGCGCGCCGGACAGGCACACTCAATACAGCGTGGCCTTCTGCCTCGCAGGCAGCTCCCTGTCGTAGGTTTCCCCGTCGAACGCGGCTTCGGTCAACGCCGAAAGAATGGCCCCCGGCGTCGGCACCGTGCGCTTCGCATCCGCCGGCACCGGCTCCCACAGCCTGGAGCGCTGGATGGCACGCGCGCACTGGAAGAACACCGTCTCCACGCGGATCTCGATCACGCACTGCGGCGGCTTGCCTTCCATTGCGAGGCGGGCCAGCAGTTGCGGCTCGACGGTGATGCGCGCCCTGCCGTTCACGCGCAGCGTCTCGCCCACGCCGGGAATCAGGAACAGCAGCGCCACGCGCGGGTCGGCCACGATGTTGCGCAGGCTGTCGATGCGGTTGTTGCCGCGCCGCTCGGGCATCAGCAGCGTGTTTTCGTCCTGCACCATGACGAAGCCCGGCGGGTCGCCGCGCGGCGAGGCGTCGAGGCCGCCGGGGCCGATGGTCGAGAGCACGGCAAAGGGAGACGCCTCGATCAACGCCCGGTAGGCCGGGTGCAGGTACGGCACCTCTTTCTTCAGCGCGGCTTCGCCGGGCTGGCCGAACAGGGCTTCGAGCTGCGCCAGGGTTTCGATGGCGTGCGGCGTGGTCATTGCGGGAGCTCCAGGTGACGAGGGGGAAAGACGGGATTGGTGTTCAGCCCATGGTGCCTGCCGCATCCGCATCCGCGGCCACGGGCGGCGAGTTCCAGCCGCAGGCCAGCGCCGTGAGCGCCAGCAGCAGCGCGGCGATGCCGTAGATCCACGGCGGCGAAGCCACCGGCAGCAGCAGCCCCGCGATCAGCGGCCCGGTGCCGGCGCCGATGTCGCGCCAGACGGATCGCGCGGCCAGCGCCTGCACACGCTCCGGTCCGGGCGTGCGCCGCGCCACGATGGGCGGCAGCAGCGGCAGCTGCAGGGCGCGCAGCACCACGATCAGCGCCGCGCAGCTCCACAGCCAGCCGAGGCCGAAGCCCACCAGCGCGATGGCCGTGACGAGCGACAGGCTCACCAGCAGCCGCTCGGCGCCGAAGCGCTCCGCCATGTGCCCGCCGACCGGGCTCAGCAGGATCTCCGCCAGGTAGCGCAGCGCCATCAGCACGCCGGCCACGATCACCGCGCCGCCCGGCATCAGGTCCTTGCCGAGGTAAGACAGGCCGACGATGAAGAGCCCGTCCAGCGTCAGCCCTTCCATGAACGACCAGCCGTCGAGGCTGTTGGGCCGCTTGAAGCGCCGCGCAGGCTTGCCCACGGGGTGCGGCGCCGAGGGCAGCCGCCGCGTGACCAGGCAGGCGAGCAGCGAGAACACCGCGAGGATGCCGAAGATCACGCGCGGCCCGACCCAGTGCGCGAGCAACGCGCCCAGCGGCAGCGCCAGCACCGGCCCCATCGCGATGACGGCACGCGAGCGCCCGTTGCGCCGCGCCGCGCCGAGCGGGTCGGCCGTGGCCAGCGCCTGCGTCGACAGGTTCAGCGCCGCGAAGCACAGGCCCCACATCAGCCGCAGCGGCAGCAGCGCCCAGAAGCCCGACAGCGTGGCGTAGCCGAGCCCGCAGACCGCGGCCGCCAAGACAGCCAGGGTGCATGTGGGCCGGTCGCCGTTGCGCGCATAGAAGCGGGCGACGAAGCCGTAGCCCGCGATGCGCACCAGCCGGTTGGCGGCGAGCAGCATGCCGGCCTGGGCCAGCGTCACGCCGAACTGGTCGGCATACATCGGCAGCAGCAGGTAGAGCACCACGTCGGCTGGCAGCGAGAGGCCGAGCGCCATTGCGGCGTGGCGGGAATCCAGGTCGGTGGAATTCGGGGCGGGAGCGGGTGGAGAGCTGGACATCGAGCGCCGATGGTGCGCCGCGCCACGCGTGCCTGACAAACGACTTAAACGCCGGCCATGCGTGAGAAAATTGCACGCATGCAGTTTCGCGAGCCGCCCCTCAACGCCGTGCGCGCCTTTGCCGCCGCAGCCCGCCACCTGAGTTTCACGCGCGCGGCGCTCGAGCTGCATGTCACGCACAGCGCCGTGAGCCGGCAGATAAAGAGCCTGGAAGAGTTCCTGGGCGTGAAGCTGTTCGAGCGCCGCATCCGCCAGGTGGCGCTGACCGCCGAGGGGCAGCAGTTCTTTGCCGAGGTCGAACCGGCGCTGGCGCAGATCGGCGCGGCGGCGCGGGCGCTGCAGGCACAGGGCACGGCGCGCGCGGTGCGCATCAACGTGCGCCCTTCTTTCGCGGTGCGCTGGCTCATTCCGCGCCTGCCGTCCTTCGTCGAGCAATATCCCGACATCGAGCCGCAGGTGGTCACCAGCACCGTGATGCCCGAGCAGGCGGTCGACAGCTTCGACATCGCGGTGCGGCGGGGGCGCGAAGGCTGGCCGCCGTCCATCAAGGCTCGCCCTTTCCTGAAAGACGAGGTGCTGGTGGTCGGCGCGCCCTCTCTCTTCAAGACCCATCCGCTGGACGACCTGCGTTCGCTGGCGTCACATGTGCTGCTGTCGGCCAAGACCCGCAAGGACGACTGGGACGCCTGGAAGAAGCAGTTCGGCGCGCCGCGCGCGAGGCCTGCGGGTCGGCTGCAGTTCGACCATCTGCACTTCGTGCTGCAGGCCGCGGTCGACGGCCTGGGCATCGCGCTGGCGCCCACATCCCTGGTGTCGCACGACCTGGCCTCCGGCCGGCTGCAGTCGCCGCTGCCCGCGCTGCGCATGACGCTGGACCGGTACTACTACGGCCTGTCGCCCGACGCCGCGCCGGAGGCGGCGTACGTGGCGGAGTGGTTCGAGCGCATGCAGGCCGAGGCCACCAGGACGACTTAGGACGCCGCCAGCGACCGGAGCACGTCCGCCACGCCGACGGTGCCCTTGCGCACGTCGGCATCGCCGCCCGCGAAGCTGATCCAGCCCTCGTTGAAGCCGTCGAGCATCTGGATGCGCGGCACCGGGTCGCGCATGCCCTGCGCAAGAAAGACCGCGCCCCAGGTCTCGCGCGGCACCGCCTGCGCCTGCACCGCGCGGCCCAGCACCGCAGACAACGCAGCCGCGATGTCGTGCTGGCTCAGGCGCTGCGGGCCTTCGAGCTCGACGATGCGCGGCGGCTCGCCCGGCTGCGTCAGCAATTCGGCGGCGACGCGGCCCACGTCGGCGGTGGCGACCATCGGCACCGCGCGCTCCAGCGGTTGCAGGTAGCTGGAGAGCACGCCCTGTTCGCGGGCCTGCGCGATGTCCCAGGCCAGGTTCTCCAGGAACCATGCAGGCCGCAGGAAGGTCACCGGCAGCGGCAGCGTGGCCAGCGCTTCTTCCATCAGCGTGCGCTGGCTCAGCAGGTTGGGCTGCGCGGCCTGCGCGCCCACGGTCGACAGGCACACCGCCCTGGCGGGCCGCGCGGCATCGAGCGCCTGGCGCACCGCGCCGATCACCGCCCTCGCCTCGGGAAACCCGGGCTGCGGATCGAACTCCGAAGGCGGAAGCACGAAGACACCCGTCGCGCCGGTGAAGGCATGGGTGAGCGCCTGCGCGTCCTCCATTTCCGCGATGGCGACCTCGCAGCCCTGGTCGGCCCAGACGCGGCCCTTGGCCGCGTCGCGGACGACCGCTCGAACAGGCTGGCCCGCGGCCAGCAAGTTGCGCGCGACGGCACCGCCGACCTTGCCTGTGATACCAGTGATTGCGTACATGAAACTTTCCTTTCGAATGCGTGGAGTCACGATGGGGTCGAATGGTAGGAACGGGCTACCTTTGAGTAAAGCGACTGAGCGGCATATCATTCATGACACGAGATCACCAATTAAAAACGCGCGCAATGACACTCGACGGACGCCTCCTCTCCAACGTCAGCGTGCTGGCCGCCGTGGTCGAAGGCGGCAGCTTCGCCAACGCCGCCACGGCGCTGGGCCTCACCCCCTCCGGCGTGAGCCGCTCCATCGCGCGGCTCGAGGCACGCATCGGCGTGCGGCTGTTCGACCGCACCACGCGCTCGCTGAACCTCACCGACGAAGGCCGGCTGCTCTACGCCAACATCAATCCGCTGGTGCTCGGCATCGAGGACGCGGTAACGATCGCGTCGGGCGCATCCGGCGCGGTGCGCGGGCGCCTGCGCGTCAACACCGACGCATTCACCTCACGCCTTCTGCTGGCGCGCCACCTGCCGCGCTTCCTTGCGCAATACCCCGAACTCACGCTGGAACTGGTTGCGCGCGAACAGCTCGGCGACCTGGTGGCCGAAGGCTTCGACATCGCCGTGCGCTTCGGCGAGCCGCCGTCGTCGTCGCTGGTGGCTCGCAAGCTGATGGACTCGCGCGTCGTCACCGTCGCAGCGCCCGCCTACCTGGCACGGCATGGTCGCCCCGCGAAGCCGGCGGATCTCGGCGGCCATGCCTGCCTGCAGGTGCGCAACCCGGCCACGGGGCAACCCTATTCGTGGGAGTTCCAGCGCGGACGCAAGCTCGTGCAGGTGCCCACCACCGGGCGGCTGCTGCTCACCGATCCGGGCACCGTGCTGGAAACCGTGCTCGCCGGCATCTGCGTGGCGCAGATCAAGGCCGTGGGCATACAGCCGCAACTCGACAGCGGCGAGCTGGTCGACCTGTTTCCCGACTGGGCCGACGAAAGGCTTCCGCTCTATGCGCTCTATCCGTCACGCCACCTGCCGGCCGCCAAGGTGCGGGCGTTCATCGATTTCGTGATGGAGGTCGTCTCTCCGGTTGCTTCGCCTGCATCGAAGCCGAAGCCCCGGCGCTGATGCTCACGTCCGGAAGCGGCCAGCGCCATCGGCCAGCCGGCCGCACGATGCCGGCATGAACTCCACCACGACGCCGACAACAACACCGCTGCCCCGCGCCTTCCGGAATCTCGCGTGGTCCAACCTCGCCGCGCAGTCCGCCGAACAGTTGAGCCTCGCGGCCGTGCCGCTGGTCGCCGTGCTGGCGCTCAAGGCCGGGCCCGGAGAGATCGGCTTCCTCGCGGCCATCCAGACACTGCCCTTCCTGCTGGTCTCCGTGCCGCTGGGCCTGCTGGCAGATCGCATGTCGCGGCGGCGGCTGATGGTGTGGGCCGAAGGCTTGCGGGCGGCGTCGCTGCTGATGCTGCTCGCGCTTGTGCTCTGGTCGAAGCTCGGCATTGCATGGCTTGCGGTGCTCGGGTTTCTTGGTGCCGTGGGCACGGTGGGCTTCAGCGTCGCGGCGCCTGCGCTGGTGCCGGCCCTCGTGCCGCGCGACGCGCTGGCCGTGGCCAACGGGCGGCTGGAACTGGCCCGCAGCGCGGCCTTCACTGCCGGGCCGGCACTGGCGGGCGCGCTCGTCGCCTGGGCGGGCGCATCGGCTGCATTCGTGCTCGCCGCCGTGCTGTCGGTCTCGGCCGTCGGCCTGCTGTGGAGCCTCGGCGAGGCGCCGCGCGTGCAAGCCGCATCGCGGCGCAATCCGCTGCTCGACGTGAGGGACGGCGCGCGCTTCGTCTGGCGGCACGAACTGCTGCGGCCCATGCTGATGACCGGCGCGGTCTTCAACATCTCGTGGTTCGTGCTGCAGGCGGCCTACGTGCCCTATGCGGTGCGGGTGCTCGGGCTCGGCGCGCAGGCGGTCGGCTTCACGCTCGCCATGTACGGCGCGGGCATGGTGTTCGGCGCATTGCTGACCGCGCGGGCGGTGGCGCATATGCCGTTCGGGCGCGCCATCCAGATAGGCCCGGCGGCGGCGGTCGTGGCCGGCGCGCTGATGGCGGCGACGCTCGTCGTGCCCAGCGCGGCGCTGGCCTCGCTGTCGTTCTTTCTCTTCGGCGCGGGGCCGATGGTCTGGGTCATCACATCGGCCACGCTGCGCCAGAGCGTTGCGCCGCCCGCAATGCTGGGCCGCGTGTCGGCGGTGTTCCTGACGATCAACACCGGCGCGAGGCCGATAGGCGCGGCGCTCGGCGGACTGGTCGGCGCCACGCAGGGCGAGTCGGCCTGCCTGCTGCTGGCGCTCGCGGGCTTCGTGTTGCAGGCGGGGATCATCTTTGCCTCGCGCATCGCGACGCTGCGGCGGCTGCCGGCGCTGGCGCCCACCTGAGCGCTGCTAGAACAGCGAAGCCATCCCGTTGGGCCGCGCGTCCTCGATGGCGAGCATGCGCAGCTTGGTCAGCGCACCACCGCCCGCCGAGAAGCCGCCCGGCTTGTTGCCCGCCGCCAGCACGCGGTGGCACGGCACCACCGGCGCGAAGGGGTTGTGGCCCATGGCCTGCCCCACCGCGCGCGACAGGCTCTTGTCGCCAAGCTCCTCGGCGATCTCTCCATAGGTGCGCGTCTGCCCGGGCGGAATGCGCCGCGCGATCGCGTAGATGCGCTGGTGAAACTCGGACACGCCACGCATGTCGAGTTCGATGTGGCTCAGGTCGTCGTGCACGCCCTGCAGCAGGCCCTGGATGGCCGCGATGGCCCGCTGCGCCATCTCGTCGGGCGGCCCTTCGCGCAGTTCCGGAAAGCGCTGCCTCATGCGCGCCCGCGTGGCCGGCTCGCCGTCGTCCGCGGGCAGCTGCACGCCGACCAGCCCCTGCGGACCCCACGCCAGCGCGCACATGCCGATGGCAGTCTCGAACAGGGCAAAGCCGCTCATGGCGTCTCCTGCAATGCATGCTGGCGCGACGCAAGCACGGCAGCAGCCCACAGCGTGATGGCCGACGCCACGAGGCCGCGCGCCAGGCCGCCGGCGCCGTCGGAAATCCATCCGGTGACGGTCGGCCCGACGATCTGCCCCGCCGCGAAAACGATGGTGAACATGCTGATTCCCTGCGCCCAGCGCGCGGGCGGCAGGTTGTGGCGCACCAGCGCGGTGGTCGACGCCACCACCGACAGGAACACCCCGCCGAACAGCACGCCCGACACCAGCGCCACCGGCGCCGAAGGGCTCAGCACCGGCAGCAGCGTGGCCACGCCGAGCAGCCCGTTCAGCAGCGCCTGCGGCTGGCCGCCGCGATAGCGGTCGAGCAGGCCCGCCCACAACCGGGAAGAAGCCACGCAGGCGACACCCAGCAAGGCATAGAAGAGCGTGATGAAGCCCGCACTGGCACCCTGCTCCCGCAGCAGCGCGATCACGAACGTCATGTAGCCGATGTAGCCCATGCCGAACAGCGCATAGCCCGCCAGCGCCCAGCCGAATCGGCGCAGCGCGACCGGCGGTGCGTTGGCGGCTGCAGCGGACGACGGCGCGGCGTGCGCAGCGGGAGCACTGTCCGGCATCGCACGGCCCGCCCACGCCAGCAGGCAGGTGGCCGCCGCGCTCGCGATGGCCAATGCCCACCAGGCCCACGCCCAGCCGTGCGGCACGTCCGCAGCCGCGCGCAACACCTGCGGCACCAGCAGCGCCGACAGCGCAATGCCGAAGCCGGTGCCGCCGTAGTAGATGCCGAGCAGCAGTCCGCCTCGCGAAGACCCGGCCTCGCCGAGCCGCGCGGCCAGCAGGCCGCCCGCCACGAACACCCACGCGCTCGCAATACCGGCCAGCAGGCGCTGCAGCAGCAACGCCGGTGCCGCTGTCACGAAGCCGCTGCCCGCCATGAAGACGCTCGCCAGCACGGCGCCCACCACCAGCAACCGGGTCACGCCGAAGCGGCGCATCAGCATCGGCGTGATCAGCGCGCCGATCAGGTAGCCCACCGCGTTCGCCGTGTTCATGCCGCCGGCCAGCGCATAGCTCCAGCCGAGATCGGCGCGCATCGGCGGCAGCAACAGACCGTAGGAGAAGCGCGTGATGCCCAGCGACACGGCCGCGCCCATCGAGAGCGCGAATGCAAGACGGAGCGCGGGCTGTGCCGACGCGGCGGTGGAAGTGAGCGAAGTCGACATCAGCAGCAAAGGGGGTGCCGCGCATTTTGCGGCAGCCTGCCCGATCCTGCTGCCGGGGGCTCCACTCAGGCCGTGCCAGCGACAGGGTCGCTGTGCAACAGGTGCCGCTCCAGCAGCACGGCCACGTGCACCGCCTCGCGCCGGGCGCCGTCTTCTATCTGGTGGCGGCAACTGGTGCCGTCGGCCACGACGACCGCGTCGGGCCTGGCGCGGATGGCGGGCAGCAGGCTCGCTTCCGCCATCTGCATCGACACCTCGAAGTGGCTGGCCTCGTAGCCGAAGCTGCCGGCCATGCCGCAGCACGAGCTTTCGATCAGCTCGGGCTGCGCGCCGGGAATCAGCTTCAGCACCTCCATCACCGGGCTCACCGCGCCGAAGGCTTTCTGGTGGCAGTGGCCGTGCAGCAGGATCGGCGTCTCGGCCGGTCGCAGGGCCAGTTCGAAGCGGCCGAGCTTCACTTCCCGCGCGATGAACTCCTCGAACAGCAGCGCATGCTTTGCCACCAGCTCGGCCTTCTCGCCGAAGCCCATCACCAGCGTTTCGTCGCGCAGGGTGAGCAGGCACGAAGGCTCCAGTCCGACGATGGGCACGCCGGCCCGCGCCAGCGGCACCAGCGCATCGATCAGCGCGCCGGCCTTCGCCTTGGCCTCTTCGACCATGCCGCTCGCCAGGAAGGTGCGGCCGCAGCAAAGGTGGCCGCCGTGCTTCTCGACGGTGTGCAGCAGGTAGCCGGCCGCCTGCAGCACGCGCGCCGCAGCGAATGCGTTCTCGCTCTCGAAGGTGCCGTTGAAGGTGTCGACGAACAGCACCGCCGCCTTGCCGCCGCGCCGCGAGACGGCCAGCACCGCGTCGCGATCGGCGAACAGGCCGGGCTCGTTGTCCTTCGCGCGCCAGAAGGTGTCGCTGCGCCAGGCGGGCAGCGAGCGCTTCGCTGAAAAGCCCAGCAGCTTCTCGCCGATCCATGCCGCGCCGGGCACGCTGTTGCGCAGGTTCAGCAGCCACGGCAGGCGGCTGGCCTTGTGGGCGTAGTCGGGCAGCCTGGCCACGAGCTTGTCTTTCAGCGTGTGGCCGTGGCGTTTCTTGTAGTGATCGAGGAACTCGATCTTCATCTTCGCCATGTCCACGCCCGTGGGGCAGTCGCGCCTGCAGCCCTTGCAGCCGACGCACAGGTCCATGGTCTCGTGCATGGCCTCGCTGGTGAAGGCATCGGGGCCGAGCTGGCCCGATAGCGCCAGGCGCAGCGTGTTGGCGCGGCCGCGCGTCAGGTGCTGCTCGTCGCGCGTCGCACGGTAGCTCGGGCACATGGTGCCGGCGTCGAACTTTCGGCAGTGGCCGTTGTTGTTGCACATCTCCACGGCCTTGGCGAGGCCGCCGGTGCTGTCGCCGCCGGTGCCGGGGGCAGTGGTCACCTCGGTCACCGGGTCTGCGTTGACGTTCCATGCCGACCAGTCGAGCACGGGCTTGAGTTCGATGCGTCGGTACGGCTTGGGTGCGGTGGGCGGCGCAAAGCGGAACAGCGAGCCGTCGTCCATGCGCGGCGTGTCGATGATCTTGCCGGGGTTGAACAGGTCCAGCGGGTCGAGCTTGCGCTTGATGGCGCGGAAGGCCTCGTTGATGGCCGGGCCGAACTGCCATTCGATCCACTCGCCGCGGCACAGTCCGTCGCCATGCTCGCCGCTGAAGGCGCCCTTGTACTTGCGCACCAGCGCGCTCGCTTCTTCTGCAATGGCGCGCATCTTGGCGGCGCCGTCCACGCGCATGTCCAGGATGGGCCGCACATGCAGCGTGCCGACCGATGCGTGCGCGTACCAGGTGCCACGGCTGCCGTACTTCGCGAACACTTCGGTCAGCGCATCGGTGTATTCGGCCAGGTGCTCCAGCGGCACGGCGCAGTCTTCGATGAAGCTCACCGGCTTGCCGTCGCCCTTGAGGCTCATCATGATGTTGAGGCCTGCCTTGCGCACTTCCCACAGGTTCTTCTGCCACGCGTCGTCGGGCATCTCGACCACGCTGCCGGGCAGGCCAAGGTCGCCCATCAGCTCGACCAGCCGCTTCAGTTGCGCCAGCAGCGCGGCCTTTTCTGCACCAGAGAACTCCACCAGCAGGATGGCGGCCGGCTTGCCGATGAGCGCTGTCTCCACCGTGGGCTTGAAGGCCGGGTTCCCCAGGCTCAGCTCGATCATGGTTCGGTCGACCAGTTCCACCGCCGTCGGCCCCAGCTTCACGATGTGCTGCGCGGCATCCATCGCCGCGTGGAAGGTCGGGAAGTTGACGATGCCCAGCACCTTGGCGCGCGGCAGCGGCGCGAGCTTGAGCTTCAGGCTGCGCGTGTAGGCCAGCGTGCCCTCGGAGCCGATCAGCAGGTGCGCCAGGTTCACGCTGCCGTCCGCCGTGTACGGCCGCTCGCTCTGGTTGTCGAAGATGTCGAGGTTGTAGCCCGCCACGCGGCGCATCACCTTGGGCCAGTGCTCGGCGATCTGCTCGCGCTGCTGCCCGGCCAGCCCGCGCACGAACTGCGCGATGCCCGCCGCGCGCACGCCCAGCGAACCCACGGGGCCGAAGTCGACCAGCTCGCCGTTCGACAGCCACGCGCTGGCGCCCAGCACGTTGTGCACCATGTTGCCGTAGGCGATGGAGCGCGAGCCGCAGGAGTTGTTGCCCGCCATGCCGCCCAGCGTGGCCTGCGCGCTGGTCGATACGTCCACCGGGTACCACAGGCCGTGCGGCTTGAGCTGCGCATTCAGGTGGTCGAGCACGAGGCCGGGCTCGACCGTGGCCGTGCCCTCTTCCACGTTCACGTCGAGCACGCGCCGGAAGTGCTTGCTGTTGTCGATGACCAGCGCCGCCCCCGTGGTCTGCCCGCACTGGCTGGTGCCGCCGCCGCGCGCGAGCACCGGCACCTTCAGGTCGCGCGCGATGTCGATGGCGGTGGCGATGTCGCGTTCGTTCGTGGGCACGAAGGCGCCCACGGGCGTGATCTGGTAGATCGACGCGTCGGTGGCGTAGCGGCCGCGCGAACCGTCGTCGAACAGCACCTCGCCCTGCGTGTCGGCACGCAGCCGGCGCGCGAGCAGCTCGCAGGTGTCGTTGGGCGGAAGAACGGTTCCGGCTGGCTGCATGTGGCTGGCGGGATCGATGCGCATGGTGGTTCTCTGGTCAGCTCGACTTGGCCGAGGGATAGATTTCGCCGGCGCGCAGCAGCTCGAGCACGGTGTCGCGCTTGCGCAGCACATGCGACACGAGCACCTTGCGCATGGCGGCGGCGTCGCGCACGGCCAGCGCGTCGATCATCTGCTCGTGCTCCTGCACGGCGTGCTTCCACTTGGCCTCGTTCTGGTTGGTGCGAAAGCGCAGCGACTGCACGCGGGCGTTGATGGAGCGGTAGGTGTTCGACAGCACCGGGTTGGCCGCCGCGTCGTTGATGGCGGTGTGGATGCGCGCGTTCAGGCGGTAGTAGCCCGACAGGTCGCGCCGCGCGAAGCAGGCCATCATTTCGTAGTGCAGCGCGCGCACCTCGGCCAGTTCGTCGTCGGTGATGCGCTTGGCCGCCAGCTCGCCCGACATGCCCTCGAGCATGGCCAGCACCTCGAAGGTGTTGAGCACGTCGGCCTCGGTGAGCTTCACCGCCACCGCGCCGCGGTTGGGCAGCAGGTCGACCAGCCCTTCGGCCGCGAGCAGCTTGATGGCCTCGCGCAGCGGCGTGCGCGAGACGTTCAGCTGCAGGCACAGCTCGCGTTCGTTGAGCTTGGCGCCGGGCGCGATGTAGCCCTCCACCAGCATGGTCCGCAGCCGCGAGGCCACCTGGTCGTGCAACGCCAAGCGCGAGATTTCGATGATTTTCGCTGTCATGGTTTTTCCCTTTGAATGCATTTTGAATGCAAAAAATCGCCCCAACAACCAAGATGCATCAGGGTAAACCATCGCACCAAAATGTATTTTGAATGCAAAACTGAAACGCGAAAGGACAGTCCATGCTGCAACTCGACATCCATCCCACCGGCCGCCACTTCCTCCAGATTCCCGGCCCCAGCCCCGTGCCCGACCGCATCCTGCGGGCCATGAGCCTGCCCACCATCGACCACCGCGGGCCGGAGTTCGGTACGCTGGGGCTGAAGGTGCTGGGCGGTATCAGGCAGATCTTCAAGACCAGGCACCCGGTCGCCATCTACCCCGCCTCGGGCACCGGCGCATGGGAGGCCGCGCTCGCCAACACGCTGAGCCCGGGCGACCACGTGCTGATGTACGAAACCGGCCACTTCGCTTCGCTGTGGCAGAAGATGGCCACGCGGCTGGGCCTGTCGACCGAGTTCCTCGCGTGGCCGGGCGCCGACGCGCAACTGCCCAGCGCGCCGAGCTGGCGCCGCGGCGTGCAGGCCGAGCTGATCGAAGCGCGCCTGCGCAAGGACACCGAAAAGAAGATCAAGGCCGTGTGCGTGGTGCACAACGAGACCTCCACCGGCGTCACCTCCGACATCGCCTCGGTGCGCAAGGCCATCGACGCGGCGGGGCACCCGGCGCTGCTGATGGTCGACAGCATCTCCGGCCTGGCCAGCGCGGACTACCGCCACGACGAATGGGGCGTGGACGTGTGCGTGAGCGGCTCGCAGAAGGGCCTGATGCTGCCGCCGGGCATCAGCTTCAACGCGCTGTCGCCGCGCGCGCTCGAAGTCTCGAAGACCGCGAAGCTGCCCAAGGCCTTCTGGGCCTGGGACGAGATCGTCGAGATGAACAAGGACGGCTACTGGCCCTACACGCCCAACACCAACCTGCTGTACGGGCTGTCGGAGTCGCTGGACATGATCCTCGGCGAAGGCCTGGACAACGTGTTCGCGCGCCACCAGCGCTGGGCCGCGGGCGTGCGCGCCGCCGTCAATGCATGGGGCCTGCCGATCCAGTGCGCCGACCCGGCCGTCTACTCGCCCGTGCTCACCGGCGTGATCACGCCCGAGGGCGTCGATGCAGACGCGCTGCGGCGGCTGATCCACCAGCGCTTCGACCTTTCGCTGGGCACCGGCCTGGGCAAGCTCAAGGGCCGCATGTTCCGCATGGGCCACCTGGGTGACAGCAACGACCTGACGCTGGTGGCCATGGTCGCGGGCGTCGAGATGGGCATGAAGCTCGCGGGCATCAAGCTGGCCGGCAGCGGCGTGCACGCGGCCATGGACCACTTCGCGAACCACACGGCACCGGCCGCGCTGCAGAAAGCCGCATAGGCACGCAGCACTGCCGGTGCAGCACCGGCAACAGCGCCCCCGGCGCGCATCGGATTCCTACCTACGACGGAGACAAAGAAGATGCAAAGACGTTCCCTCATCCAGGCCGCCGGTGCGGCCGCCGCCACGCTGGGCGTGCCCCGGCTCTTCGCGCAGGAGTGGCCTTCGGGGCCGGTGCGCATCGTGGTCGGCTTTCCGCCGGGCGGCGGCACCGACGCCCTGGCCCGCGTGGTCGCGCAGAAGCTCACCGTCATGTGGGGCCAGCAGGTCATCGTGGAGAACAAGGGCGGCGTGGCCGGCGTGCTGGCGGCCGACTATGTAGCGCAGCAGCCGGCCGACGGCAGCACGCTGCTCATGGCGCACATCAACAGCCATGCGCTGGCGCCCAGCCTACAGCCCAAGCTGCGCTACAACGTGGAGCGCGACTTCGTGCCGATCGTGCTGGTGGGCGTCACGCCCAACCTGCTGATCGCCAATCCGGGGCAGAAGGCGCTGAGCGTGAAGGACATCGTGGCCGCCTGCAAGGCCGCGCCGGGCACCCTCAGCTTCGGCTCGGCCGGCGCGGGCTCGGCGCAGCACCTGGCGCTGGAAATGTTCAAGCTGCAGGGCGGCGTCGATGCGCTGCACGTGCCGTACAAGGGCAGCGGCCCGCTGCTGGCCGACCTGATGGGCGGGCAGATCCAGTACAGCTTCGAGACCATGACCGCCGCCACGCCGCACGTGAAGAACGGCCGCGTGATCGCTGTGGCGCAGACGCGCACCAAGCGCGCCAAGGGCCACCCGAACGTGCCGACCATGCAGGAGCAAGGCTTCCAGGGCTTCGAGGCGACCACCTGGTACGGGCTTGCGGGGCCGGGCAAGCTGCCGGCCTCCATCGCGCAGAAGGTGAACCGCGACGTCAACACCGTGCTCGCGATGCCCGACGTGCAGGAACGGCTGGACACCTACGGCGCCGAAGACGGCGGCGGCTCGCAGGACAAGTTCAGGCAGTTCATCGGCACGGAAATCGCAAAGTGGGCGAAGGTGGTGAAGGACGGCAATGTCCATGTCGAGACCTGAAGCTGGGAAGATCGGGCAGATGAACCCATCCCAGACCGCCCTTACCGACGCCCTCGTCGCCGCGCGCCGCGGCAACCGCACCCTCGACGCCACGCCCTGGCTCGACACGCTCGAAACCGCCGACCAGGCCTATGAAGTGCAGGACGCCGTGGCCGCCGCGCTCGGCTGGCTCGGCGCGGCTGGCGTGCCCGGCACCTGGAAGTCGGGCGGCGGCTCGCGCAGCGCGACGCTCACGCATGCGCCGCTGCCGCCCGCCGGCGTTCGCCCGAGCCCGGCGGACTTCAGCGACCTGGTGTTCCACACGCCCGGCATCGAGGCGGAGATCGCACTGCGGCTCGGCCAGGACGTCACGCCCGCGCAGGCGGCGGCGCTCGACCACGGCAACGCCGCATCGGTCGTCGATGCCATGGCCGTGTCGGTCGAGATCGTCGATGCCCGCTGGCAAGACCTGCCCTCCACGCCCGCCCTGCTGCGCCTGGCCGACTCGCAGGTGCACGGCGCGCTGGTGATCGGCGAATGGAAGCCGTATGCCGCGCTCGATTGGTCTTCGCAGCGCTGCGAGACCAGGGTCGGCAATGCGGACACGGTGCTGCGCACCGGCACGCACCCGTTGGGCGACCCCACGTGGCTGCTTCCCATCTGGCTGCGCCACCTCACGCGCCACGGCCATACCGTGCCGGCCGGCACGGTCGTCACCACGGGCTCGTGGGTCGGCGTGCTGCCCTGCCGGCGCGGCGATCAGGTGTCGGCCGAATTCCCCGGCGTCGGCGCGGTCCGCTTGAGCGTGTAGCGCCCGCCGCCCACGCCGGAGCATGCGACCAGAAAGTCCAGCACCGCGCGCACCCGGGCCGGCAGCGTGCCGGCCTTGCCGATGTACACCGCGTGGATCGGCTCCACCTCGCAGGGATTGAACTCCTCCAGCAGCGGCACCAGCCGGCCCGCGTCGATGTCGTGCTGTATGTGATACAGCGACAGCCGCGCCACGCCCGCCCCTGCGATGGCCAACTGCCGCAAGGTCTCGCCGTCGCCCGCGCGCACCGGGCCGGCCACCGGCAGCCACTGCGTTCGCCCGTCCACGCGCAGCGGCCAATCGGGCGAGTTGCGGCGGTAGCTCCAGCCCAGCCGGTTGTGCGCCTCCAGCTCCTGCGGCGTGCGTGGTGTGCCGTACTTCGCAAGATACGACGGCGCAGCCACGACCGACTGGCTGGTCTCGCCGAGCCGCCGCGCCACTAGGTCTGAAGACGGCAATTGCCCCCATCGGATGGCGATGTCCGCGCGCTCGTCCATCAGGTCGACGATGCGGTCGGTCAGCGCGATGTCGAGCGAGATCTGCGGATGCATCTCCAGCAGGCGCGGCACCAGCGGCACCAGCTTGTGCTGCCCGAATGACACGCTCGCATTGATGCTCACCCGCCCGCGCGGGGCGGCGCCGGCCGCGGCGCAGCGTTCTGCCTCGTCCATGTCGGCCAGCACGCGCAGGCTGCGCTCATAGAACTCCGAGCCCTCTGGCGTGAGCTGCAGCTTGCGGGTGGAGCGGTGCACCAGCTGTATGCCCAGGCGCAGTTCCATGCGCGATATCAGCTTGCTCACGGCGGAGGGTGTCATGCCCAGCAGGCGCGCCGCAGCCGAGAAGCCGCCCGATTCCACCACCTGGACGAAGGCCTCCATTTCGCCGGAGCGGTTGACGTCGATGCGCGGCATGGCGGGCTTCCTTTTTTGTGACTTCAAATCACAAATGCTTGTACTCGCGGCATTCTAGTCATCGAGCCTGTTTGTCTCCACAGTACAGGGCATCATGCCAATCGCTCTACTCGCCCTCACCGCCGGTGCCTTCGGAATAGGCACCACCGAGTTCGTCATCATGGGCCTGCTGCTGCAGGTGTCGACGGACCTGCATGTTTCCATCACGGCCGCCGGCCTGCTGATCTCGGGCTACGCGCTCGGGGTCGCGGTCGGCGCTCCCGTGCTCACCATCGCCACGCGCAAGCTGCCCCGCAAGACGGTGCTGCTCGCGCTGATGGCGATCTTCACGCTCGGCAACCTGGCCTGCGCGCTCGCGCCCAACTACGAAACGCTGATGGCCGCGCGCGTGATCACCTCGCTGGCGCACGGCACTTTCTTCGGCGTCGGCTCGGTGGTGGCCACCGGACTGGTGGCGCCCGAGCGCCGGGCGTCGGCCATCGCGATCATGTTCACCGGTCTGACCGCCGCCACGCTGCTGGGCGTGCCGGCCGGTGCATGGCTGGGCCTGCACCTGGGCTGGCGCGCCGCGTTCTGGGCGGTCGCCGCGCTGGGCGTGCTGGCCTTCGCGGTACTCGCCGTGTTCGTGCCGCGCAGCCGAACCGACGCGCCGATCGCCCCGCTGCGCGAGGAACTGGCGGTGCTGGTGCGCCCGCAAGTGCTGCTGGGCCTTGCGATGACGGTGCTGGGCTTTGCCGGCGTGCTGGCCGTCTTCACCTATATCCAGCCGCTGCTGACGCAGGTCACGGGGCTGTCGGAATCGGCGGTGTCGCCGGTGCTGCTGGTGTTCGGCGGCGGGCTGGCCGTCGGCAACATCCTGGGCGGCAAGCTGGCCGACCGCGCGACGATGCCGGCCGTGCTGGGCACGCTGGCGGTGCTGGCGGTGGTGCTGAGCGTCATGCAGTGGGTCATCGGCACGCCATGGATGGCGGTGGCCTTCGTCGGCCTGCTGGGCGTGGCCTCGTTCGCCACGGTGGCGCCCATGCAGTTGCGGGTGCTCGAAAAGGCCTCGGGTGCCGGACAGAACCTGGCGTCGAGCCTCAACATCGCGGCTTTCAACCTGGGCAATGCGCTCGGCGCGTGGGTGGGCGGCGTGGTGATCGCGCACGGCCCCGGGCAGCGCGCGCTGGGCTGGGTGGCGGCGCTGCTCACGCTGGTGGGCCTGGCCATCGCGCTGTGGAGCCGCGCGCTGGACCGGCACGAACCGAGCCACACGCTGCACGATTGCGCTTCGCAAACCGCCTGATCCTTCTCCTGGCGGGAATCCACAGGAATCGCGGCAAAGGCAGAATCCAGGGACACCGAAGCCCCGTATCTACTGCGCAATGCTCTTTTCCCTCCAAGTCCGCCCCGCCGTTGCGACCGACGCGCACGCGCTGGCGGCCTTGGCCATCCAGGTCTGGCTCGACACCTACGCCACCGATGGCGTGAACGACCTGCTGGGGCGCCACGTGCTCGACGCGTTCACGCCGTCGGGCTTTGCCGCTTTGGCGCAGGACGCGGCAGGCAGGACGGCTCGGAGTGCCTGCCGCTTCTACGAAAAACACGGCTTCAGCCTCAAGGGACGTACCTGGTTCGCCCTGGGCGAAGACCGCCACGAGAACCACGTACTCGCCGTGCCTTGAGCACGGGCAGCCACAACCGCACACCATCCATCGATGTACCCAGCCCATTCCGCGAACGACGACAACCACGACACGCCCTCCCCGGCACGCCGCAAAAGCTGGTTTCGCAGCTTTCGCACGCAGGTGGCGCTGGGCTTCGGCGGGCTCGCGGCGGTGCTGGCCGTCACGCTCTCGCTGGTGCTGGGATCGATGTTCGCGCGCAAGAGCGAGGCCGACGAATCGGCCGTGCTGCGCACCATCGCGCGGAACGCATCCAAGGCGCTGGCGGACGGCCTCACCTCGCGCACGCGCGAGATCGAATTGCTCGCCGACTCGAGCACGCTCTGGAAGGACGGCCTGGGCGCCGAGCGCGTGATCCAGACCATCTCGCGCACCCAGGCGCTCACGCCCTACAGCGCGTGGATCGGCGTGGTGTCGCCCGACGGCGTGGTGCAGGCGTCCACCGGCAAGCTGCTGCTCGGCGCCAACGTGGCCGAGCGGCCGTGGTTCCAGGAAGGCCTGCTCGGCACGCACGTGGGCGACGTGCACGCCGCCAAGCTGCTTGCGGCGCTGCTGCCCAAGGGCAGCGACGGCGGTCCGCAGCGCTTCGTCGACTTCGCGGCGCCCATCCGGCGCGACGGGCAGCTGATCGGCGTGCTGGGCATGCACGGCAGCTGGGAATGGACCCGCAGCGTGGTGGAGTCGCTCTTCCCGGACGACGCCCTGGCGCGCCGCCTCGAGGTGTTCGTGCTGGACGCGAAAGACCATGTGATCTACGCGTCGGACGCCGGCTTCGACCGCTCGGCCGACCTCGGCGTGCAGCCGTCCGCCACCGGCGGCTCCGGGGTGAAGTTCGCGCGCGAATCGACGGGCGGCGAGTTCCTGATGGCCACTGCGTCGGTCGGGGCGACCGACGGCAAGATCGACCTGGGCTGGACCGTGGTGGCGCGCGAGCCAGCCGACGTGGCGCGCGCCGCGGCGCGCGACGGCGTCAGGAAGGCGCTGATGCTGGGCCTGCTCTGTGCCGCCCTGGCCTTCGTGCTCGGCTGGTTGCTGGCGCAGCGGCTCACTCGGCCGTTGCGGCAGATCGCGTCGGTGGCACGCGACATCGGCGCCGGCCGGCTCGACACCGGCATCCCCACCAATGCGGGCAGCTCGGAGGTCAAGCAGCTGTCGCTGGCGCTCGCGGGCATGACGGCCAAGCTCGTCAGCGCCAACGCCGAACTGGAGCAGCGCGTGAAGGAGCGCACCGCCGCGCTGGAAACCGCCAACGCCGAGCTCGACCGGCAGGCGCGCTTCGACGCCCTGACCGGGCTGCTCAACCGCCATGGCATGGAAGAACGGCTGCAGCAGGTGCTGGCCGTGTCGAACCCCGACACCGCGCCACTCGGCATCGTGATGATCGACATCGACCACTTCAAGTCGGTCAACGACCGCTTCGGCCACGCCACCGGCGATCTCGTGCTGAAGGCGGTGGCCGGGCTCATGAAGACCCGGCTGCGCAAGTCAGATATAGCAGCGCGGCTGGGCGGCGAAGAATTCGTGCTGATGCTGCCCGGCGCCAATGCGGCCGAGGCAATGCAGGCGGCCACGGAGCTGGTGCGGCTGGTGGGCGATGCGTTCATCGATCCGGTGGGCCACATCACCATCAGCTGCGGTGTCTCGCAGATGCTGCGCGACGAGGAAAGCGTGGCCAGCGCGCTGCGCCGAGCGGACAAGGCGCTCTATGCCGCGAAGTCGCTGGGCAGGAACCGCGCAGTGGCGCCGCCGCTGCCTTGAACGCCGGCGCCGCAGCGCTGCGCTCTTCTTGCCTCAGTGGGCCTCGGCCGTCGTGTCCGGCAAGTTCCTGATGGACATGAAGAACTCGAACCGGTTGCGCCCCGCCGCCTTCGCGTTGTAGAGCGCCGCATCGGCGCGCGCCAGCAGTTCCTCTGCCGTCACCAAGGAATCGGCGGCCCGGTGGAACGCGATGCCGATGCTGGTCGTGACGTCGATCTGCCGGCCGTCCACCTCGAAGGGCCGCTTGCCGATGCGATCCGTGATCTTGGCCGCGACGATGGCCACCGCCTCCTGGCCGCCGAGGTTCTCGAGCACCAGCACGAATTCGTCGCCCGCGAGCCGGGCCACCATGTCGGTGCCGCGCACGCTGCCCTGCAGGCGCCGCGCATATTCGACCAGCACGGCGTCGCCCACCGCGTGGCCGAGCGTGTCGTTGATGGCCTTGAAGTGATCGATGTCGAGGAACATCAGCGCGAGCGAATTGCCGGTGAAGCGCCCGCGCAGCACCGCGTCCGGCAGGTATTCGTTGAAGGCCAGCCGGTTCGGCAGGCTGGTGAGCGTGTCGAGCCGCGCCAGTTCGATAAGCTTGTGCTCCACCACCTTCAGCGCGGTGATGTCCAGCGCCAGCGAGAAGATGCCGTGCGTCAGGCCGTCGGACCGCACGTCGGGCACATAGATCACCTGGGTGATGCGCTCGAAGCCCTTGCGCTGGGTGCGCGCCTCGAACTCCACCTTCTCGCCCGCCAGCGCGCGCTCGATCATCGGCTTGCGCGAGAGATACACCTCGCGCCCGGAGATGTCCTGCATGTGGCGCCCCAGCACCTGCGTCGGGTCGAGGCCGAGCCACTCGCGGCTGGTGGCGTTGGCGAAGGTGATTTTTTCCTCGCGGTCGATGTAGGTGATCAGCGCCGGCATGCTGTCGGTGATGGCACGCAGCCGCAGTTCGCTCTCGGCCTGGCGCAGCTCGGCTTCCTTCAGCGCCGTGATGTTGAAGCTCATGAGGTAGAAGCCCACCACCTCGCCGCGCAGGTTCTTGTCGGGGATGAGGTTGACCTGGAAGAAGCCTTCCTTGCCGCGCGTGGGCGCACGCACCGAAAAGCGCACCTTCTTGCCGGAGAACATCACCGGCAGGTAGGGCTTGTGCTGCGCGTACATGGCGTCGCCAAGCGCGGTGCGCAGCGTCGTGCCTACCAGCGAGCCGTCGCCCACGCCCGCCATCTGCCGCGCCCGGATGTTGCCGAACAGGCAGTTCTGGTTGCGGTCGAAGTAGCCGACCAGCGCGGGGATGCTGTCCGTCACGTCGCGCAGCCGCTTTTCCTGCTCGGTCAGCGCCTTGTGGATGGTCACTTCCTCCGTGATGTCGAAGGTCATGGAGAACACGCCGCGCACCACGCCGTCGGCATCGATGTCGGGAATGTAGTGCGCCTTGAAAGTGCGATTGCCGATGCCCAGAGCTGGATCGCCCGGCTTCTCGATGATCACGGCCTCGCCGGCCAGCGCGCGCGCGATGTGCGGCTCCACCAGTGCGAAGTCGCGCTGGCCGCGTACCTCGGGCATCGCGCGGCCGACCAGCGGCGCGTTGTTGTGCAGCGCGCGCACGTGCGCATTGACGAAGGTGTAGCGCAGCGACGCATCGATGTGCGAGACCATCGCGGGAATGTTGTCGGCAATGGTGCGAACCTGCGCCTCGCTGTGCGCCAGGCTCTGCTCGGTGGCGCGGCGCTGCTTCATCAGCTCGTCGAAGGTGCGGGCGAGATCACCGATCTCGTCGTGCGCGTACTGCATGGGCGCCTCGATCTCGTGGGGCGACCGCTGCGCCACCTGCATGTGATGGTGGAGTTCGGCCAAAGGCCGCAGTTGCCGGCGCACCACGCCCAGCGCCAGCGCGCCCGCGGTCAGCGCCAGCAGCACGGCACCGATCCACGCGGCACGCTCGATGGCGTCGACACGGGCGAAGGCCTCGGCGCTGGGGTACATCGAGCCGACGATCCAGTTCGTCTGCTCGGTGCGGTCGAAGGCGTAGAGGCCGGGCACGCCGCGCTCGTCGACGCCTTCGCTCGTGCCCTCGAAGCCCGCGATCGCCCGCAGCACCTGCGGCCCGGCTCCGCCTTCGGCCTGCACATGGTTCAGGATGCGCGACGTGCGCGGATGGTCGATCACGATGCCGTCGGTGGTCGTGATGAACAGGTAGCCCGTCTTGCCGATCTTGACCTCGGCGAGCGCGCCCAGCACGTTGCGGTCCTTGAGGTTGATGGCCCCGGAAATCACGTACCGCACCTGCCCTGCACCGTCGAGCACCGGCGCGGTGATCGCCACCTGCGCCAGGCCGTTCAGCCGGTTGCGGTAGGGCTGCGAAATGATGCCGGCCTTGGAGGCCACCGTCTGCTGGAAATAGGCGCGGTCCCTGATGTTCACGCTGCCGATGGGCACCGCGCCGCTCTGGTTGGCGACCAGGTTGCCTTCCATGTCGATGAAGGCGACGTTGTCGAAGGCCTGCTTGAGCGCCGCGTGCTTCTCCAGAAAGGCCTGCAGCGGCTCGGCGTCCTTGAAGTCCTGGGCCACCACGCTGTCGCCGAAAGTCTGCAGCAGGATGCGGCGGCTGCTCAGTTTCTGGTCGATCGCGTCCGCGACGGCGGACACCCTGGCCAGCTGCTCGCCGGCGATGGAAGCGCGCAGGCTGGACTTGACGAAATGCAGCGCGCAGGTCGCGATCGTGAAGGTGGCGGTGAGAACCACCGCCGCCACCCCGAGGCTGAGGCGTGTGTGCAAACCGAAGCGCAGTTTCGAAGGGCCCGAGGGATTCATTATTGGTCTTGTTCAAGCTGCCGAGGCGTGTGCAGCGGGAGTCTCCGGCGACAGTATCGGGGCCTTCCATATCCCGATTTCCCCCCCCCGACATCTCGTGCGTCGAAGATTTTAGACTTCGGGCCGCGGTTTCTCCGGACGGCGATTCTGCAGCTGCAAGATGGCTTGTGGAACGGCGAGCGCCTCCTGCCCGAGGGGTTCGTCAAGTTCGTGAGCACCGTCGCTTCGACGTGGGCGGCCGACAAGCGCCCCATCTATGGCGGCTTCTTCTGGGTCAACGGCACGGGCGCCTGCTCGGCCTTGACAAGGGAGAGGCGGCATCGGCAACCAGCCTGCGGAAAGCCCTGTCGCTGCTGATGCAGGGCGTATTGGCGTCGCAGCGATAGCGAGGCAGGCAGCCCTTCAACGCTCGGGCTTGCTCAGGAGCGTTGGAACCACATACCCGTCGCGGTACACGCCTTCGATGCTCCCCTCCACCCGATCGGTCGAATGCGCTGCCACGAACTTCCCTTCCGCTTGCCGGTAGACGACGATGGTGCAGGACGAGCGCTTGCTGAGAATGCGGGCAACGCCTGTGGCCTGGCGAAGGGTCGGGTACGTCTCCATGGAGATCCTTGTCTAATTCCCCGGATCGTAGTCTTAAGGTACTCAGGATTCGCTCGGGGCTTGTCCTGAGCAGCTCGGACACGTGATCCGAAATGGCCGGAATTCGTGATTTATTCACATTTTCACGCAATACCTCCGTCGTGTGTTTACATCGGTATCAACCGATGCCCGGCTTCAGGCCAGCCCGTTCAGATGCTCATAGAGGATGAAGAACCCGATGCCGATCAGCAGCACGCCGCCGACGATCTCGGCGCGCTTGCCGACGACGGCGCCCAGCACGCGTCCCACCATCACGCCAAGCGTCACCATGGTCAGCGTAGCGAGGCCGATGGCGAGCGCGGTCCAGGCGATGTTGACGTTGATGAAGGCCAGCCCGACGCCCACGGCCATCGCGTCGATGCTGGTCGCGAAACCGGTGATGGCCAGGGTCCAGAAGGAGTTGCGGCTGGGCTTGTCGTCCACTGCGTCGGGCGTGCCGCAGCCCTCCCAGATCATTCGCAGGCCCAGCACGCTGAGCAGCGTGACCGCGATCCAGTGGTCCCAACGTTCGACGTAACTGGCGGCGGCCAGGCCGGCAGCCCAGCCGATGACGGGCGTTATCGCCTCGATGACGCCGAAGATGAGACCCGTGCGCAAGGCTTCGCGCCAGGAGGGTTTGCGCAGTGCTGCGCCCTTGCCGACGGCAGCGGCGAAAGCATCCGTCGACATGGCGAATGCAAGAAGGATCGTGGAGGCAATGTTCATTTTGGAAGTAGCAAGCAAGGCCGGTTCAAGACGCCGCGGCGCACGAACCCGCCGGCCAAAGCCGCGTCCATGCACCGCTGGTCTCGCCAACCTTTCGGCTGCTCACGCCACGGTCGCAAGGTGCGAACCGAGTATGTTGACGTGAACGCTTCCGAAGTCCGGAAGCCGGCTACTCCCCAAGGGAGCGGCGATTCTAATCGCCTGCATTGAAAGGGCTCCGCGACAGCGCCTGCGCCGGGCGTAGGGCTTTGCGGCTTGCAACGCGGTGAGCTCTTGTTCGCTCGGGCATGCCGCTTTAAGCGCCGCATAAGTTTCGGCCGAAACAATCAGCGCCGGTAGCCCACTCTTTCCTCCCTCCTCCAGGGCTACCCTTCAACCCGCTCAGGCGGGTTTTTCTTTGGCTGGCCAGCCATGCTGTGTGCATTCTTCCGAGGTGCGCGCGACATGTGGCGGCCCGTTGTGCTTCCTCATGCCCCGCTTCCATCCAGCGGCTGCAGCCCCTTCACCCAGTCGAATACCGCCGCCACGGCGGGCTCCGATCGCCGCGCCTCGGGGCACACCAGATGGAACGGCAGCCCCGGCAGTTCCGGGCCGAAGGGCTTCACCAGGTTGCCTGCGCGCAGTTCGTCCGCGATCAGCGCCAGGCTCATCAGCGCCACGCCCTGGCCCTGCAGCGCGGCCGACACGGTGTGCGTTTCGTCCGAGAACACCGGCCCCGCAGATACGTCGAGACCGGCCACCTGCGCCTCCTGCTGCCATTCCGTCCACGTGCCCGGCTGGCTCCTGCTGCCGGGCAGCGCGAAGTGCAGCAGCGTGTGCCGCACCAGGTCGCTCCGCTTCTTCAGCTTGAGCACAGGGCTGCACGCTGGCGCAAACACGTTGTCGAACAGCTTCTCGGCCACCATGCCCGGCCACTGGCCGCGTCCGTAGCGGATGGCGATGTCGGCGGTAACGCCGTCGAGCGCCACCGCCTCGTGCGATGCGTGGATGCGCAGGTCCAGCTTCGGATGCAGCGCACGCAGGGCGCCGACTCTCGGCAGCAGCCAGCGGGCCGCAACGGCCGGCGTGGCCGACAGCGTGATGGCCTGCCGCTGCGGCGGTGCCCGCAGCCGTGCCACTGCGTTGGCCATTGCATTGAACGATTCGCTCAGCACCGCCTGCAGTTCGCGCCCCTGCGGCGTGAGCACCAGTTGCCTCGGTTGACGGATGAAGAGCGCGACGCCGAGCGAGTCTTCCAGTTGGCGCACCTGATGGCTGATGGCGGTCGGCGTGACCGACAACTCGCTGGCTGCGAGCTTGGCGCTGCAATGCCGCGCTGCCGCCTCGAAGGCACGCAGCGACGCCAGCGGCGGGAGTTGGCGAAGGTTGCTCATGGATGAATTGATTTTTTAGCAGCGAAAAGAATTCATCGTTTGTTGGGCCTCGGATGGTTGGATAGATTGAGAACCCTGTCAAGTCGACAGCTGAACCAGTTTCATCCCACCAGGCAACAACGAGGACCCGAACATGACCACCCTGCTCCACATCGACGCCAGCGCCCGCCCGGGCTTTTCTGGCACGCATGCGCACGGCTCGCACTCGCGCCGGCTCAGCCGGCATTTCGTATCGGCCTGGCGCGCGGCACGGCCACACGATGAGGTGATCTACCGCGACATCGGCGAAACGCCGCCGGGCCACGTCACCGGCGAATGGATCGCCGCGGGCTACACCCCGGCCGCCGAGCGCGAGCCGTGGATGCATGCAGTACTCGCGGAGAGCGACACGCTGATCGCCGAAGTGCGCCGCGCCGACCTGCTCGTGATCGGCGTGCCGATGTACAACTTCGGAATGCCGGCGCCGCTGAAGTCGTGGATCGACAACATCGTGCGCATCGGCGCCACCTTCGACTTCGACCGCAGCCGCGACAACCCCTACGTGCCGCTGCTGGCCGAACGCCGTCGCCGCACGGTGCTGCTCACCTCATGCGGCAGCAGCGGCTACGGACCCGGCGGGTTCCAGGCGGAAATGGACTTCCTGACGCCCGGCATCACAGCCCCGCTGGCGCTGCTGGGGCTCACCGAAACGCACAGCGTGGGTATAGAGCACGCCGAAGACCACGGCGACCTGCTCGACCGGTCGATCGCCGCCGCGCTCGCCCGCGTCGAGACGCTGGCGGGCGAGCTGCAGGCGGCGGCCTGAAGAGGCCTGAAGAGGCCAGAAGAGACGTGAAGAATCAGGCCGAGCGCAGTTGCTCGCGCAGCTTCTGCCCGATTTCCGGGCGTTCGAGGAACGGGTCGGCCGGGTTCGTCACCGACACGATGTTCTCCATGCGGCTGCGCACGTTGCCCAGCGCCTTCGGATGGCTGAACACGTAGAACTGGTTGTCGCTGATGGCCTCGAAAACCTTGGCCGCTACTTCGGCCGCCGTGATCTTGCCGCTGCTCACCGCCTTGTTGCTCATGGCCTGGCCAATGAGCTGGCTCTTGGTGAGTTCGCTGTCCTTCGGCGCATTGGGGCGGTTGCGTTCGCTGCTCGTGATGCCGGTGGGCACGAAGTAAGGGCACAGCAGGCTCGCGCCGATCTGGTCGGTGACGAGGTTCAGGTCCTGGTACATCGTCTCCGTGAGGCTCACGACAGCCGCCTTGGCGGCGTTGTAGATGCCCATGTTGGGCGGCGTGAGCAGGCCGGCCATGCTCGCGGTGTTGGTGATGTGGCCGCGGTAGGACGGGTCCTTGGCGGCGGCCTCGAGCATCATCGGCGTGAACAGGCGCACGCCGTGGATCACGCCCCACAGGTCGACGCCCAGCACCCATTCCCAGTCGGCCACGGTGTTCTCCCACACCAGGCCGCCGGCGCCCACGCCCGCGTTGTTGAACACGAAGTGCGGCGCGCCGAAGCGTTCCTTCACGGCGGCGGCCAGCGCTTCCATCTGCGCCGCGTCGGACACGTCGACCTTGCGCGCCATCACCTGCACGCCGGCGGCTTCCATCTCGGCCTTGGCCTTGTCGAGGGCGTCCTGCTGCACGTCGACCAGCACGAGGTTCATGCCGCGCGCCGCGCCGATGCGCGCGCACTCCAGTCCGAAGCCCGAGCCCGCGCCGGTGAGAACGGCGGTCTTGCCCTTGAAGTCCTGAATCATTTGCCGGTGTCCTTCTTTTGTTGAATGTCTCTGACGTCGAAGGCGCTATTGAAATACGGAATGCGCGCGGGCGCAGTCACGAAGGTGCCCGCCAAGCAGGCTCAGGCGTCCGCCTTCTTCAGCACATAGCCGATGCGCGGAAAGTGCACGTGCACCGTTCCCACCCGCTCGCCGGAGCGCTCCAGCGTGTAGTGCGTGCGCGTTGCCGCGACCAGCGTGCCGGGCGTTTCTTCGAGGCCGAAGCTCTCGGCGCGGATGGTGACGGCGCTGCCCAGCGGAATGCCGTGGTCGTCCTGGAAGGTGCTGTCGGTCAGCAGCGTGTGCGGCGTGGCGGCCTTGGCGGTGGCAATGGCCTCGTCGCTCGTGAACTTCTCCGGCGCACCGTGGCCGATGGCGGCCATGCGGTCCATCCAGTCGACCACCGCGGGCGTGAGGTCGAGGATGGTTCGCACCGACTCGACGCGGCGCGTGTACCAGAGCGGGTGGTAGGCCGAGAAGTCGGCAATGCTGGGCACTTCGCCCAGCAGGAACGGCTTGTCGTCGAGCATGTCCGACAGCCGGCGCAGGTACGACTTGTAGGCGCTGGTGGCATCGGCCGGGCGCAGGCGGGTCATGTTGCCGGTGCTCATCTTGCCGCGGTCTTCGCCGAAGGCCTTGGCGGCCTCGGGCGGCGCCTTGGCGAACACTTCTGCCGCGCCCCTGGGCTGCAGGTTCCAGGCCATCGCGGCCCAGAACAGCGTGGTGTCGGCCCACTGCGCGAGGATGCGCGACAGGCCTTTCTCCGGCTCGGGGTAGAGCGTGGGCTCGGGCTGCAGATGTTCGAGCACGTCGGCGATGAGCGCGCTGTCGCAGTACATGTCGGCGCCGATCTGCAGGAACGGCGTCTTGCGGTAGCCGCCGGTGAGCGTTTCCACGTCGGGCTTGGGCATGATCGGCGGGATGAAGACCGACTTCCACGGCAGCTTCTTCGCGCCGAGGATCAGCCGCACCTTTTCCGAGAACGGCGAGGTGGTGTAGTGGTGGAGGATCAGGTCGGCCATGGGTTGTTTCCTGTGGGTTGCTTGGTCGTTGCAGTGGGCCCGGCGCGCGCTCAGCGGGGCTGCGCGCGCTGGATGATCGAATCGAAATTGGTGCCGGCGCCGAGCGTGCCGAAGGCGTTGCCCCAGTCGCCGCCGAGGCGCGATGCGCAGAAGGCACCGGCCACCGCCGCCGGTGCGGTCTGCGCGAGCAGCGATGCCTGCACGGCCAATGCCACGTCCTGTGCCAGGCGGCGCGCCTCTGTTTCGGAGGCCATCGCCTCGATGCGTGCGGGCAGCGCATCGGCAAGACGGTCGAGCGCCGCGTGCTGGCCGCGCGCGGGCGCCAGTTCCTTCGTCAGCGCGGCAATCGCGTCGCCCTTGCGCAGGCCGCGCAGCAGGTCGAGCGCCATGATGTTGCCGGCGCCTTCCCAGATGGAGTTGAGCGGCATCTCGCGGTAGATGCGGGCCATGATGCCTTCGCCGCCCTCTTCCACATAGCCGTTGCCGCCGAGGCATTCCATGGCCTCCTGCGCGAAGTGGCTGCCGCGCTTGCAGATCCAGAACTTGGCGACGGGCGTGAGCAGGCGGGCCATCAGGCGCTCGTGCTCGTCGTCCTGGCGATCGAAGGATCTCGCGAGGCGAATGGCCAGCGCCGTGGCGGCTTCGCTTTCAAGTGCGAGGTCGGCCAGCACGTTCTTCATGAGCGGCTGGTCGATCAGGGGCTTGCCGAAGGCGTTGCGCTGCGTCGCATGGTTGAGCGCGATGCCCAGCGACTGGCGCATCAGGCCGCTGGTGCCCAGCGCGCAGTCGAGCCGGGTCATCGTGCCCATCTCGAGAATCTGCGGAATGCCGCGCCCCTCCTCGCCCACCAGCCAGGCGCTGGCGCCCTGGAACTCGACCTCGGAACTGGCGTTGGCCTTGTTGCCCAGTTTGTCCTTCAGGCGCTGGATCTGGATGGCGTTGCGCGTGCCGTCGGGCAGCACGCGCGGCAGGAAGAAGCAGCTGAGCCCGGCCGGCGCCTGCGCCAGCACCAGGAAGGCATCGCACATCGGCGCCGAGAAGAACCACTTGTGGCCGGTGATGGCATAGCGCTCGCCCCAGGCGTCGCTGCCGTCGCGCACGGCCCGGGTGGTGTTGGCGCGTACGTCGGAGCCGCCCTGCTTCTCGGTCATGCCCATGCCCATGGTCACGCCGGGCTTGTCGCTGAAGCGCTTGAGCGCCGGGTCGTACCGGAGGCTGCCGAGCTTCGGGCCCCAGTCGGCGTACACGCCGGCATTGCCGCGCAGCGCGGGCGTGACGGCGTAGGTCATGGAGATGGGGCAGAGAATCGACGGCTCCAGCTCGGTGAAGAGCATGAAGCCGGCCGCGCGCAGCACATGCGGCGACGCCGAGGTGCCGCTCCACGGCGTGCCGTGCAGCCCCGCGCCCACGGCGGCGCTCATCAGCGCGTGATAGCTCGGATGGAATTCCACCTCGTCGACGCGCCGGCCGAAGCGGTCGTGCGTGTGCAGCTCGGGCGTGTGGATGTTGGCCAGCCGCGCATGCGCCTGCATGCCGGCCGAGCCGAGGGTCGCGCCCAGTTCGTGCAGCTGCGTGGTCTGCAGCGCGGGCGCGTTGAACTTCAGCGCATCGCGTAGCGGCCGGTTGGTGTCGAAGAGGTTGTAGTCCACCAGCGGCGTGGGCTGGTTGAAGACCTCGTGCGTGGTGTCCATGACCGGCCTCCTTGCCGTGCGTTCAGCTCATTCAGATCAGTTTGACGAGTTGCTTGCCGAAGTTCTTGCCCTTGAGCAGGCCCAGGAACGCTTCGGGCGCCGATTCGATGCCTTGCGCAATCGACTCGCGCGGCTTGAGCTTGCCCGTGCCCACCAGCGTGCCCAGTTCCGTGAGCGCCTCGGGCCACACTTCCATGTGTTCGCTGACGATGAAGCCTTCGATCTTCATGCGGTTGATGAGGATCAGCGCCGGGTTCGCGAGCGGCAGCGGCTGGCCGTCGTAGCCCGCGATCATTCCGCACAGCGCCACGCGGGCGAAGGCGTTGGCGCGCAGCAGCACCGCGTCGAAGATGTAGCCACCGACGTTCTCGAAGTAGCCGTCGATGCCGTTCGGGCAGGCTTCCTTCAGTGCCGCGCTCATCGACTTGACGTCGGGGTGCTGGCGGTAGTCGATGCAGGCGTCGAAGCCCAGCTCGTCGGTCACGTACTTGCACTTGTCGGGGCCGCCGGCAATGCCCACCACGCGGCAGCCGCGCGCCTTGGCCAGCGCGCCGAAGGCACTGCCCACCGCGCCGCTGGCGGCGGTGATGACCACGGTTTCACCGGCCTTGGGCGCGATGATCTTCACCAGCCCGTACCAGGCCGTGACGCCAGGCATGCCGACCGCGCCGAGGTAGTGCGAAAGCGGCACATGCGTGGTGTCGACCTTCTTCAGCGCGCCGGGCTGCGAGGCGTCGACCACGCTGTATTCCTGCCAGCCGCCGAAGCCGACCACCTTGTCGCCCACGGCGTACTTGGGGTGCTTGCTCTCGACCACTTCGCCGACCGTGCCGCCCTGCATCGTCTGGCCCAGCGGCTGCGGCTGCGCGTAGCTCTTGGAGTCGTTCATGCGCCCGCGCATGTACGGGTCCAGGCTCATGTAGTGGTGGCGCACCAGCACCTGGTTGTCTTTCAGCGCCGGGGTTTCCGCGGTCACGAGCTTGAAGTTGCTCGCCACGGCCTCGCCGTCGGGGCGGTTGTCGAGGTGGATCTGCTTGTTGGTGGGCATGTGTATCTCCGGTGTTGGGTGTGTGTCTGTCAGTCGGTCGATGGCGGGCGCATGGCGTTGGCGCTCGCGGGGCCGGTCGGCAGGCGGCGCTTCACGTACTTGAAGGTGCCCGTGGCGTGGGCGCACACGCGCTCCTGCTCGTCGTAGATCTTGGCTTCCGTGAAAGCCAGCGTCGCCGTGCGGTGAATGAGCGTGCCGCGCGCACGCAGCGGCCCCACGGAAGGCTGCATGAAGCTGGTCTTCATCTCGATGGTGACCACGCCGGTCTCGGGCGACACGCTGCGCGCGGCCGCGGCCATGGCGATGTCCAGCAGCGTCATGCAGGCGCCGCCGTGGGTCACGTCGAAGGTGTTCAGGTGCTCCGGCTTGGCGGTGTAGGCGATCTCGGACTCGCCGCCCTCGAACTTCGTGAGCTCGAAGCCGAGGTGGCGCGCAAAGGGAATCTGGCTCGTGTACGAGCGGATGTTGATGTCGTCGGATTCTGGAATTGTCATTTCGGTTTTTCAGGCGGCGCCCAGCACCACGCTCACGCCGCCGTCCACCGCCAGCCACTGGCCGGTGATGTGCTTGCCGGCATCGCTCGCGTACAGCAGCGTCAGGCCCTTCAGGTCTTCGTCGTCGCCCAGGCGGCCCAGCGGGGCCTGCGCGGCCATCTTTTCCTCGCCCAGCGACTTGATCAGGCCGGCGGCCATCTTCGTCATGAAGAAGCCCGGGCAGATCGCGTTCACGTTGATGTTGTACTTGCCCCATTCGGCGGCCAGCGTGCGCGTGAAGCCGATGACCGCGGTCTTCGAGGTGTTGTAGGCCAGCGTCTGCATCTCGGGCGGGTTGCCGTTCAGGCCGGCGATCGAGGCGATGTTGATGATGCGCCCGGTCTTCTTCGGGATCATGTATCCGTTGGCGATCTGCTGCGACAGGATGAAGTAGCCGCGCACGTTGAGGTTCATCACCTTGTCCCAGGCCTCGACCGGGTGGTTTTCGGCCGGCGCGCCCCAGCTGGCGCCGGCGTTGTTGATGAGGATGTCGACCGCGCCCATGCGCTGCAGCGTCTCGTCGGCCAGGCGGCGGGTGTCTTCCTCCTTCGAGCAGTCGGCGGCGATCCAGCGCGCGTCGATGCCGGCGGCCTGAAGCTCGGCCGCGGCCTGCTCCAGGTCGTCGGCCTTGCGCGAACTCAGCATGATCTTCGCGCCCGCCTCGCCCAGCGCGTGGGCCATCTGCAGGCCAAGGCCGCGCGAGCCGCCGGTGATGAGTGCGGTCTTGCCGGTGAGGTCGAAGAGTTTCTGGACGGTGCGGGCGGTCATGGGGTTGTCTCCGGGGTTCGGTTTCTGGGTCAGATCTCGTAGTCCATGCACTGGCGGGCTTCGCGCACGGCGCCGATGAATGGCTTCAGGGCCAAGTGCTGCGGATGGTCCGCATAGGCCGCGAGCGCGGCGGCGTCGGTGAATTCCGAGTTCAGAATCAGGTCGTAGGTGGCTTCCAGGCCGGGCTGGGCGATGGCCACTTCGAAGCGGTGCGTGCCCGGCGACAGCCTGGCGCATGCGTCGAGCAGCGCCTTGGCCTTGCGCAGGTTGGTCGCCTTGTCGGCGCCCTCGGCGTGCTCCTTGAACTTCCACATCACGATGTGCTTGAGCATGGCGTCGTCCTCGGGCTACTTGTTGCCCAGCCGCGAGCGCACGTAGATGAGCACGAAGCCCACCAGCGAAACCAGCCCGCCGGGAACGGCGATCGACCAGCCCAGGGCGGCGTCGGTGCGGCCGGTGGAAATGCCCAAAATGACGAGGAACAGGCCGCCGTAGATCAGGATCCAGATCCACTTCTCCAGGCGGGCATGCGGCTTGGGCGGCTTCGGTGCGTTTGCGGGGGTGTTGGGGGTGGAATTCGGCGGATTGTTGATGGCCATCAGAAGGCGTCCTCGGGCAAAGCGGTACAGGTCGGGTCGCGGGTTTCGACCACGTTGAGCCAGGCACCGATTTTCGGCAGCTCGTAGTGGAAGAAATAGTCCGTGGCGCCGATCTTGCCAGCTGTTACCGCCCTGGCCTTTTCACCGTCGTTCTCCAGGGCCCTGCCGGCCACGTCCAGCCAGATCCAGGCCAGCACCGTGTGGCCGAAGGCCTGCATGTAGGGCACCGCATTGGCCAGCGCGTCCGCCGGGTCGCCGGTGGACCAGGCGGCCTCGGTCGCGCTGCCGATGCGCTGCAGCGCGGCGCCCAGCGCCTTGGCGTGGGCCGCCAGCGCGGGCACCTCGGCGGTGCGGCCGATGGTGGCGGTCATGCGGCCGGCCAGCAGCTGCAGGCCGCGGCCCTTTTCCATCAGCACCTTGCGCCCCAGCAGGTCGGCCGCCTGGATGCCGTGGGTGCCTTCGTGGATCATGTTCAGGCGGTTGTCGCGCCAGTACTGCTCCACCGGAAAGTCGCGCGTGTAGCCGTAGCCGCCGTGCACCTGGATGGCCAGCGAATTGGCCTCCAGGCACCACTCGCTGGGCCAGCTCTTGGCGATGGGCGTGAGCACTTCCAGCAGCAGGCGCGCGTCGTCCGCGGCCTGGGCGTCGCCGGTCTTCTGCTCGTCGACCAGCCGGGCGCAGTACAGCTCCAGCGCCAGCGCGCCTTCGCAGTACGCCTTCTGCGCCAGCAGCATGCGGCGCACGTCGGCGTGCTCGATGATGCGCACCTGCGGCGCGGCCGAGTCCTTGGCGACCGCGGCGCCGGCGGCCTCTGGCTTCTTGACCAGGCGGCCCTGCGGCCGGGTCTTGGCGTATTCGAGCGAGGCGTGGTAGCCGGCCATGCCGAGCATGGTGGCGGCGGTGCCGACGCCGATGCGCGCCTCGTTCATCATGTGGAACATGCAATGCAGGCCCTTGCCCGGTTCGCCGACCAGGTAGCCCACCGCGCCGGCCTTGCCGTCGACCGGGTACTTGCCCTCGCCGAAGTTCAGCAGCGTGTTGGTGGTGCCGCGCCAGCCCAGCTTGTGGTTCAGGCCCGCCAGCGCCACGTCGTTGCGCTGGCCCGTGAGATTGCCCTGGGTGTCGACCATGCGCTTGGGCACGATGAACAAAGAGATGCCGCGCGTGCCCGGCACCAGCTTGCCGTTCTCGTCGGGAATCTTGGCCAGCACAATGTGCACGATGTTCTCGGTCAGCTCGTGGTCGCCGGCCGAGATCCACATCTTGTTGCCCGTGAGGCGGTAGCGCGGGCCCAGAGGGTCGTTCCGGAAGTCGTCGCCGTCGGGCACGGCGCGCGTGGCCACGTCGCTCAGCGACGAGCCGGCCTGCGGCTCCGACAGGCACATGGTCCCGGCCCAGCGGCCGGAGAACTCGTTCTTGGCGAACACCTCTTTCTGCATCTCGGTGCCGTGCACCATCAGCAGGTTGGCGTTGCCGCTGGTGAGCATGTTCGAGCCGATGCTCACCGAGGCCATCGCGAAGAAGCTGTTGGCGGCGGCCTGCATCGTGTACGGCAGCTGCATGCCGCCGATGTCGTAGTCCTGCGCGGCGCTCATCATTCCCGAGTCGACGAAGGCCTTGTGCGCGTCGTGCGTGGCCTGCGGCAGGATGACCTTCTCGCCGTCGAAATGCGGCTCCTGCGTATCGACCGTGCGGTTGAACGGCGCGTACTTCTCGCGCGCGATGCGCTCGCAGGTATCCAGCACCGCGTCGAAGGTCTCGCGCGAGTGGTCGGCAAAGCGTTCGCGCTGGTTGAGCGACTCGGCGTCGAGCCAGTCGTAGAGCAGGAAGTCGAGGGTGGAACGCAGGCTCATGGTCGGATGTTGATGTTGAGACTGCCGACTTCCACCGGCAGCGCTCGTCGGCCGGCGAAGCCCGGCCCATTCGTGGAACACCGCGGAACCGGCTTCGCCGGCCCGCTGGTGTTGCCCCCGCAAGGGGGTTGGCGAAGGCGACACGCAGTGCGCCGCCGCCTGGGGAGCGTCAGATGATTTCGAACACACCCGCGGCACCCATGCCGCCGCCGATGCACATCGTGACCACGACCTTCTTGGCGCCGCGGCGCTTGCCTTCGATGAGCGCGTGGCCGGTCAGGCGCTGGCCGCTCACGCCGTAGGGGTGGCCCACGGCGATGGCGCCGCCGTCCACGTTCAGGCGGTCGGCCGGAATGCCGAGCTTGTCGCGGCAGTAGATCACCTGAACCGCGAAGGCTTCGTTCAGCTCCCACAGGTCGATGTCGTTGACCGTCAGGCCCAGGCGCTTGAGCACCTTCGGAATCGCGAAGACGGGGCCGATGCCCATTTCGTCGGGCTCGCAGCCGGCCACGGCAAAGCCGAGGAAACGGCCCATGGGCTTCAGGCCCTTCTGCTCGGCGTATTTCTCGTCGACCACCACGCAGGCGCCGCCACCGTCGGAGAACTGGCTGGCGTTGCCGGCCGAGATCAGGCCGCCGGGAATGGCCGGGCGGATGCCGCTGATGCCTTCCTTGGTGGTGCCGGGGCGGATGCCTTCGTCGTTCTCGACGGTGACTTCCTTGGTGCGCAGGCCCATCACGGGGTCGGCCACGCCGGCCAGCACGGTGATGGGGGCGATCTCTTCCTTGAAGCGGCCGGCTTCCAGCGCGGCGGTGGCCTTCTGCTGGCTGGCGGCGCCGTATTCGTCCATGGCGTCGCGGCTGATGTTGTAGCGCTTGGCGACCTGCTCGGCCGTCTGCAGCATGTTCCAGTAGATCTCGGGCTTGTGCTTCACGAGCCAGGGATCGGCCAGCATGTGCTTGTTGGCTTCGTTCTGCACGCACGAGATGCTCTCGACGCCGCCGGCCACATACACCTCGCCTTCGCCCGCGATGATGCGCTGGGCGGCGGTGGCGATGGTCTGCAGGCCCGACGAGCAGAAGCGGTTGATGGTCATGCCCGACGTGGTGATCGGCAGGCCGGCGCGCAGCGCGATCTGGCGCGCGATGTTGGAGCCGGTCGCGCCTTCGGGCGTGGCGCAGCCCATGATGACGTCGTCCACCGAGGCGGGGTCGATGCCGGCGCGCTGCACCGCGTGCTGGACCGCATGGCCGCCCAGGGTGGCGCCGTGCGTCATGTTGAAGGCACCCTTCCAGCTCTTCGCGAGCGGCGTGCGGGCGGTGGAAACAATGACGGCGCTGGTCATGGTGAGGTCCTTTGAAGCAGATGGAAGGGAAAAGAGGTTGTCGTCATTGCGCCGGAGCAGCGTTGGTGTTGCTCAGGAGCTGGTGATAGAAGCCGATCATCTCGCCGTAGTTCGAGATGGCCAGGCGTTCGTTGTTGCCGTGGATGCGTGCCAGGTCCTCGCCCTTCAGCCGGAACGGCGAGAAGCGGAAGACGGCATCGCTCACGAGGCTGAAGTGGCGCGAGTCGGTCGCGGCGGTCATGAGGCCGGGGGCCACCACCGCGTCGGGGAAGCTCTGGCGCACGGCCTGCTGGATCGCGCGGTAGCCGGTGCTGTCGGTCGGCGACACGGGCGAAGGCTCCGCGTTGCCCGGGTACTGCTTGATCTTGATGTCGTCGTTGGCCAGCTGCTTGCGCAGGTGCGCCTCGACGCTGGCGAGCGTGTCGCCCGGCAGGATGCGGAAGTTGACGGCGGCCTCGGCGCGCCCGGGCAGCACGTTGTCCTTGTTGCCGGCGCGAACGATGGTCAGCGCGGTGGTCGTGCGCAGCATCGCGTTGCTGCTGGGGCTCTTCTCGAGAATGCCTCGCACCACGGGTTCGGTGAGCCACAGGTTCGAGAGCATCACGCGGTTCACGCCGCTCATCTCGGGCGCGAGGGTGCCGAACATCTGGCCGGCAATGCCCTTGATGCCGCCGGGCATCGGGTTGGCCTCAAGCCGCGCGAGCGCCGCGCTCATGCTGCCGATGGCGCTGTGCTGCGGCGGCATCGACGAATGGCCGGGCGCCGTGTCGAGCGACAGGAAGAAGGTGCCGTAGCCCTTCTCCGCCAGGCCGATGAGCGCCGCCGGCTTGCTCAGCCCGGGCAGCACGCCGTCGAGCACCAGCAGGCCCTCGTCGAGCACCCAGTCCAGCCACACGTTGCGCGACTTGAGCAGCTCGGCGATGGGCAGCGCGCCGCGCAGGCCGCTCACCTCTTCGTCGTCGCCCATCACGAGGTAGACGGTCTGCCTCGGCTTGAAGCCGGCGCCGATGAGCAGCTCGATGGCTTCCATCTGCGCGAAGAGATTGCTCTTGTTGTCTAGCGTGCCGCGGCCCCAGACGTAGCCGTCCTTGATCTCGCCGGCGAAGGGGTCGACCGTCCAGGCCTTCTCAGTGCCCGGCGCGATGGGGACCATGTCCTGGTGCGCCATCAGCGCGATGGGCCTGGCCTGCGGATCGGTGCCGGCCCAGGTGTAGAGCAGCGCCTTGTTGCCCACCACTTCTTTCTTGAGCGTGGCGTGCACCTTGGGAAACTGCTGCTCCAGGTAGGCATGCAGCTTGTCGAACTCGGCCGCGTTGGCGGCCGGGTCGTCCATGCCCGACACCGTGCGGAACGTGATCGCCGTCGACAGCCGTTTGGCGGCCGCCTGCAGGTCGATGTCCAGCTTGGGCGCGGGCGCCACCGCCAGCTGCTGCGACGGCGTGGTCCAGGTCTTGACCGCCACGGCGGCCACCAGCAGGACGATTGCCAGCAGCAGCCCGAGGAAGATGCGTTTCAACATTGGCGGTCGGTCCCTTTGCCTTCGCGGATCAGCTGAACTGCTTGCCTTCGGCCACCAGCTTCTGGATCAGCGGCGCGGGCTGCCAGAACTCGGCGTCGTCGCGCGGGTTCTTGGCAAAGCGCTTCATCGTCTCGGCCACGTTGTACAGGCCGACCTGCGATGCGTAGTGCATCGGGCCGCCGCGCCAGATCGGGAAGCCGTAGCCGGTCAGGTACACCATGTCGATGTCGCCCGACTTCGAAGCAATGCCGTCTTCCAGGATGTGCGCGCCTTCGTTCACCAGTGCGTACACCAGGCGTTGCACGATTTCTTCATCGGAAATCTTGCGCGGCGTGATGCCCAGTTCCTTGCGGTGGTCCTCGATCATCTTGTTGACCAGTTCCGACGGAATGGCGTCGCGCTTGCCGGCCTGGTAGTCGTACCATCCTGCCCCGGTCTTCTGGCCGAAGCGGCCCAGTTCGCAGAGCTTGTCGGCCGTGCGGCTGTACTTCATGTCGGCACGCTCGACGGCGCGGCGCTTGCGAATCGCCCAGCCGATGTCGTTGCCGGCCAGGTCGCCCATGCGGAACGGACCCATGGCAAAGCCGAACTTCTCGATGGCCTTGTCGACCTGCTGCGGCGTGGCGCCTTCGTCCAGCAGGAAGCCGGCCTGGCGCGAGTACTGCTCGATCATGCGGTTGCCGATGAAGCCGTCGCACACGCCCGAGACCACGGCCGTCTTCTTGATCTTCTTTCCGATGGCCATGACCGTGGCCAGCACGTCCTTGGCGGTGGCCTTGCCGCGCACCACTTCGAGCAGCTTCATCACGTTGGCGGGGCTGAAGAAGTGCATGCCGACCACGTCCTGCGGACGTTCGGTGAACGATGCGATCTTGTCGACGTCGAGCGTCGAGGTGTTCGAGGCCAGGATCGCGCCCTTCTTGGCGACGCGGTCGAGTTCCTTGAAGACCTTCTCCTTCACGCCGAGTTCTTCGAACACGGCCTCGATGATCAGGTCGGCGCCTTTCAGGTCGTCGTAGCTCAGCGTGGTGCTCAGCAGCGCCATGCGCTGTTCGTACTTGTCCTGCTTGAGCTTGCCCTTCTTGACCTGGGCCTCGTAGTTCTTCTTGATGGTGGCAACGCCGCGGTCGAGCGCTTCCTGCTTCATCTCGAGGATCTTGACGGGGATGCCCGCGTTCAGGAAGTTCATCGAGATGCCGCCGCCCATGGTGCCGGCGCCGATCACGCCGACCGACTTGATCTCGCGCTTGGGCGTGTCTTCCGGCACATCGGGAATCTTGCTCGCGGCGCGCTCGGCCATGAACAGGTGGCGCAGGGCCAGCGATTCGGGCGTGAACATCAGCGCGGTGAAGATGCGGCGCTCTTCGGCCATGCCGGCGTCGAACTTCATCTTGGTGGCGGCCTGCACGGCGTCCACGCATTGCAGTGGCGCGGGGTAGTTCTTCGACATGCCGCCGACCATGTTCTTGGCGAACTGGAAGTAGGCGTCGCCTTGCGGGTGCTTGCAAGGCAGGTTGCGCACCAGCGGCAGCGCTTCACCGGTCTTGCCGGCCACGCTCTTGGCGAAGGCCACGGCTTCTTCGAACACCGATTCGGGCGAGGCGGCCAGCCTGTCGAACAGCTTCTGGCCGGGCAGGCTCGCGAGCAGTTCGCTCTTCACGGCCTCGCCGCTGACGATCATGTTCAGCGCAGTCTCGACACCCACCACGCGCGGCAGGCGCTGCGTGCCGCCGGCACCGGGGATCAGGCCCAGCTTGACTTCGGGCAGCGCGACGCTGGTGCCCGGGGCAGCCACGCGGTAGTGGCAGCCCAGCGCCAGCTCGAGGCCGCCGCCCATGCACACCGAATGGATGGCCGCGACGATGGGCTTGGCCGAAGCTTCCAGCGCGAGGATCACGCTGAGAAGGTTGGGCTCCTGCAGCGCCTTGGGCGTGCCGAATTCCTTGATGTCCGCGCCGCCCGAGAACGCCTTGCCGGCACCGGTGATGACGATGGCCTTGACGGCGTCGTCGGCATTGGCCTTGGCCAGGCCATCGGTGATGCCGATGCGGGTCGAGAAACCGAGACCGTTGACCGGAGGGTTGGTCATGGTGATCACGGCGACATCGCCGAGCACTTTGTATTCAGCCGTCATGCTGCGTTCCTTGGTGTGTGAAGAAAAGAAGAAAAAGCACGAGTGTTCTTTTTCAGGGATTCTAGGCGTTTCGCGAGGCCAGACAATGGCACGCAGTCGCTGTAGAGACAAGGGGATCCGGGGCTGGGCCCGGATCCCCTGGGGGGATCAAACCTCTAGCCACTCTTTGCGAGTGGTGGCATCCGCGCGCAGGCTGTCGGGGGTGCCGTCGAACACGATGCTGCCGTGGCCCATGACGAGCGCGCGGTCCGAGATCTGCATGGCGATGGTGAGCTTCTGCTCGATCAGCAGCACCGAGATGCCCTTGTCCTTCAGCGTGCGCAGGTACTGCCCCACCAGCTCGACGATCTTGGGCGCGAGGCCTTCGGTGGGTTCGTCGATGATGATCAGGTCGGGGTCGCCCATCAGCGTGCGGCACAGCGTGAGCATCTGCTGCTCGCCGCCCGAGAGCACGCCGGCCTCGGTGTGCTGGCGTTCCTTCAGGCGCGGGAACATGCCGTACATGTCGTCGAACGACCAGCGGCTGCCCTTGCCCGAGCCCTTCTGCCCCAGCAGCAGGTTCTGGTGCACCGTGAGCTTGGGAAAGATGTCGCGGTTCTCGGGCACGTAGCCGATGCCGAAGTGCGCGATTTCATAAGCCTTGCGGCGCAGGATGTCCTGCCCCTTCCAGTGCAGGCCGCCCTCGGCATGCACCAGGCCCATGATGGCCTTGGCGGTGGTCGAGCGGCCCGAGCCGTTGCGGCCCAGCAGCGCGACGATCTCGCCGGGGTTCACGTCGAACGAAACGCCATGCAGCACATGGCTCTTGCCGTAGTAGGCGTGGATGTCTTTGAGCTTCAGCATGTCAGTGTCCCGCCCCTTGTGCATCCGCGACAGAGGAGCCGAGGTAGGCCTCCTGCACGCGCGCATTCGCGCGCACCGCAGCCGGCGTGTCGAAGGCGATCACTTCGCCGTACACCACCACCGCGATCTTGTCGGCCAAGCCGAAGACCACGCCCATGTCGTGCTCCACCGTCAGCAGCGTCTTGCCCACGGTGACGTGCTTGATGAGCGAGATGAAGTGCGAAGTCTCGGTCTTGCTCATGCCGGCCGTGGGCTCGTCCAGCAGGATCACGCTGGCGCCGCCAGCGATGGTCACGCCGATCTCCAGCGCGCGCTGCTCGGCGTACGTGAGGTTCACCGCATGCACGTCGCGCTTCTTCTCCAGGCCGATCTGCCGAATGAGCTCCTCGGTGCGCTCGTTGGCGTCGTCCAGGTTCGAGAGAAATCGCAGGAAGGTGTACTTGTAGCCCAGGCTCCACAGCACGCCGCAGCGCAGGTTCTCGAACACGCTGAGCTTCGGGAAGATGTTGGTGATCTGGAAGCTGCGCGACAGGCCCATGCGGTTGATCTCGTACGGCTTCATGCCGTCGATGCGCTGACCGTTGAGCAACACCTCGCCGCTGGTGGGCGTGAGCCGCCCGCTGATCAGGTTGAACAGCGTGGACTTGCCCGCGCCGTTCGGCCCGATGATGGCGATGCGCTCGCCGGCCGTCACGGCCAGGTCCACGCCACGGATGATGTCCGTCTTGCCGAAGCTCTTTCGCAGGCCCTTGAGTTCGAGTGAATAGGTCATGCCGTCTCCCGCCGCTTGATCTCGGCTTCGATTTCTTCCTGCGCCTGGCCCCAGGCCTTCGCGAAGCGCCTGCGGAACACCTCGAAGATGCCCAGGCCCACCGCCAGCAGCGCCACCGCGACGATCCAGCTCGTGGCCGAAGAGGTGTCCAGCTGCAGGCCCGCGAACGGCACCAGGGGGCCGAGCGCCGCGTTCAGCTGCATGTGATAGATCATCTCGACGATGGCCGCCGCGCCCGCGAGCATCACGCCCGCGCCGACGAACAGGCCCACGTACAGCAGGTAGAAGCGCTTGATCTTGCCGAACAGCGCCACGCGCACGTTCATCATGATCAGGCTGGCCACGCCGCCGGGCGCGAACATCACCATCAGCAGGAACACCAGGCCCACGTACAGCAGCCAGGCCTTGCTGAGTTCGGACAGCAGCACCAGCGCGAACACCAGCAGCGCCGCGCCGATGATCGGCCCGAAGAAGAAGGTGGCGCCGCCCAGGAAGGTGAACAGCAGGTAGCTGCCCGAGCGCAGCCCGTTCAGGCTGTCGGCCGCGTTCACGATCTCGAAGTTGATGGCCGCCAGGCCGCCGCCGATGCCCGCGAAGAAGCCCGCGATGATGAAGGCGTAGTAGCGCACGCGCTGCGTGTTGTAGCCGATGAACTCCACGCGCTCCGGGTTGTCGCGCACCGCGTTCAGCATGCGTCCGAGCGGCGTGCCGGTGAAGGCGAACATCAGCCCGGTGCAGATGAAGCAGTACACCGCGATCAGGTAGTACACCTGGTTCTGCGGCCCGAAGTTGATGCCGAAGAACGAGGCGCCGTACACGCGGTTGGTGGTGATGCCGCCCTCGCCGCCGAAGAAGCTGGGGAACATCAGCGCCATCGCGGCCACCAGCTCGCCCAGGCCGAGCGTGATCATCGCGAAGGTGGTGCCCGACTTCTTGGTCGACACATAGCCGAACACCAGCGCGAAGAACATGCCGCCGAGCCCGCCCACGAGCGGAATCAGCACCAGCGGGATCGGCAGCTTGCCGGCGCCCGCCAGGTTCATGGCGTGGATGGCGATGAACGAGCCCAGGCCCACGTACACCGCGTGCCCGAAGCTGAGCATGCCGCCCTGCCCCAGCAGGATGTTGTAGCTCAGGCAGATGATGATCAGGTAGCCGATCTGCGACAGCATGGTGAGCGCCAGGCTGCTGGTGAAGATCATCGGCGCCACGATCAGCAGCAGCGCGAAGAAAGACCAGATGAAGATGCGGCCAATGTTCAGCGGCTTGAACCGGTAGTAGCGCACCGGCGTGGAGGTCGAAGCGGTTGTGGTTGCAGTATTCATGGCGTCAGTCCTCCCGGGTTCCGAGAAGACCCTTGGGCCTGAAGATGAGGATCAGCACCAGGAACAGGTACGGAAGAATGGGCGCCACCTGCGAGATGGTGAGCTTGAGCAGCTCGTAGCCGAAGGTCTGGTCGGTCACGGCCACGCCGAGCGCCTGCAGGCCGGTCGCGAGCGACTGGTCCATGGCCACCGCGAAGGTCTGCACGATGCCGATGATCAGCGAGGCCAGGAATGCACCCGCCAGCGAGCCCATGCCGCCGACCACCACCACCACGAAGATGATGGAGCCGACCGAACCCGCCATGGCCGGCTCGGTGACGTAGGTGTTGCCGCCGACCACGCCAGCGAGCCCCGCCAGCGCGGCACCGCCGCCGAACACCAGCATGAACACGCGCGGCACGTTGTGGCCCAGCGCCTCGACCATGTCGGGGTGCTTCAGCGCCGCCTGGATGACCAGCCCGATGCGGGTGCGCGTGAGCAGCAGCCACACCGACACCAGCATCAGCACCGCCACCAGCATGATGAACGAGCGCGACTTGGGGAACTGCGTGCCGTAGAGCGTGAAGAGCGGCCCCTGCAGCGCCGTCGGCAGGCCATAGGGCACCGTGGAACGGCCCCACACCAGCTGCACGATTTCGAGAATGAGGTACGAAAGACCGAACGTCACCAGCAGCTCGGGCACGTGGCCGAACTTGTGGACGCGGCGCAGGCAGTAGCGCTCGAAGGCCGCGCCCAGCACGAACACCAGCAGCGGCGCGATGAAGAGCGCCGGCCAGAAGCCGACGATGCCCGACAGCGTGTAGGCGAAGTAGGCGCCCAGCATGTAGAAGCTGGCGTGCGCGAAATTGAGCACGCCCATCATGCTGAAGATCAGCGTGAGGCCAGAGCTCAGCATGAACAACAGCAAGCCGTAGCTCACGCCGTTGAGCAGCGAGATGACGAAGAATTCGACGTTCATCGGTCTTTCGTGTCAGGTAAAAAAGAAAAAGGCCCGAGTGTTGAAGTCGGGCCTCGACCGCGTTGGCGCGCTCCCGAAATCAGGAGGGGCGCTTCATCTGGCAGGACGTGGGCGTGCTGGCCACGTAGGCGTCGTAGTACTTCACGGGTGCCAGCGTGTAGCCGGTGTTCTCCGGGCTGTACGGGTACTTGGCACTGGCCTTTTCCCAGCGGGCGATGTACAGGCCCTGCTGCAGCTGGTGATCGGCCTTGCGCAGTTCGACGTCGCCGTTGAAGCTCTTGAACTTCATGCCTTCCATGGCGGCCGCTACCTTGACGGGGTCGGTCGACTTGGTCTTCACGAAGGCTTCGGTCAGGGCCTGGAACACGGTGTAGATGTCGGTGGTGTAGAGGTCGTCGTTGAACTTCTTCTTGAAGTCTTCGGCGTACTTCTGCATGTCGCCGCCCATGTTGTAGTGGGCATAACCGACCTGGTAGACCTTGCCGTCGGACGCCGCGCCCATGGCGGTCGGCGTGCCGGTGGTCACGGCGTAGTAGGTATAGAACTTGACGTTCAGGCCCGAGTCGTTGGCGGACTTGATGAGCAGCGCGAGGTCGGAGCCCCAGTTGCCGGTGATGACGGTATCGGCGCCGGAAGCCTTGATCTTCGCGATGTACGGCGCGAAGTCGCGCACCTGCGCGAGCGGGTGCAGGTCGTCGCCGACGATCTGGATGTCGGGGCGCTTGTGCTTCAGGTCTTCCTTGGCGAACTTGGAAACCTGCTGCCCGTGCGCATAGTTCTGGCCGATGATGTAGACCTTCTTGATGTCCGGCTGGTCCTTCATGTAGGTGGTCAGCGCTTCCATCTTCATCGACGTGTCGGCGTCGAAGCGGTACTGCCAGTAGCTGCACTTGCTGTTGGTCAAGTCGGGGTCGACGGCCGCATAGTTAAGGTACAGCGCTTCCTTGCCGGGGTTGCGCGCATTGTTCTTCTCGAGCGCATCGATGATGGCCAGCGCAGGGCCGGAGCCGTTGCCCTGCACGATGTAGCGCGCGCCCTGGTCGAGGGCCGAGCGCAGCGCGCTGGTGGTCTCCTGCGGGCTGAGCTTGTTGTCGATGCCGATGATCTCGAACTTCACGCCGGCGGCGTTCTTCTTGTTGAACTCTTCGGCGAAGAACTGGAAGGTCTTGAGCTGATTCGTCCCGACCGCGGCCATGAGGCCCGACAGCGGGTCGAGCCATGCGATCTTGACGGTTTCACCCTTCTGGGCGAGGGCACCGGTGGCGGTGGCCGCAATGACGGCTGCGGCAGCGATTTTCAGAGCGAAATTCAATCTATATCTCCTGGTCAAACCGAATCAGAACCGAATCAAAACGCTGTACGAGCGTACAAGCGATTGCAGCCCCTCCCCTCAGGGAATGCCCGTAAGAGCGAGGCCGCAAGGGGCCGTTTCTATCGCGCATGCGACAGCGCGGCGCCCGAATTGCTACCCGCGGGTAGACCGCTGCTACCAGCGGGTAGAAATGCTGGAGCGGACGCGCGCCAAGACCACTCAGGGACGCTTCATCTGGCAGGTGGTGGGCGTGCTTGCCACGTACGACTCGTAGTACTTCACGGGCACGTTCGTGTAGCCGGTGTTCTCCGCGTCGTAGGGGTACTTGGCGCTGGCCTTTTCCCAGCGCGAGATGTACAGGCCCTGCTGCAGCTGGTGGTCGGACTTGCGCATCTCGACCTCGCCGTTGAAGCTCTTGATCTTCATGCCCTCAAGCGCCGCCGCCACCTTGACCGGATCGGTCGACTTCGTCTTGGCGAAGGCCGCGTCGAGCAGCGCGAAAACGTGATAGATCGACGACTGCGTCAGGTCGTCGTTCATGCGCTTCTTGTAGCCGTTGAGCAGCTGCTGGATCTCGCCGCCCATGTTGTAGTGGGCGTAGGCCACGGTGTAGACCTTGCCGTCCGAAGTGGCTCCCATGGCCGTGGGGGTACCGGCGCCCGGCGCGTAGTAGGTGAGGAACTTGACGTTCAGGCCCGAGTCGTTGGCCGCCTTGATGAGCAGCGACAGGTCGGAGCCCCAGTTGCCGGTGATGACGGTGTCGGCGCCCGAGGCCTTGATCTTGGCGATGTAGGGCGAGAAGTCGCGCACCTGCGCCAGCGGGTGCAGGTCTTCGCCAACGATCTGGATGTCGGGGCGCTTGACCTTCAGGTCTTCCTTGGCGAACTTGGCCACCTGCACGCCGTGGGCGTAGTTCTGGCCGAGCAGGTAGACCTTCTTGATGTCGGGCTGGTCCTTCATCCAGGTGGTCAGCGCCTCCATCTTCATGGAGGTGTCGGCGTCGACCCGGAAGTGCCAGTAGCTGCACTTGCTGTTGGTCAGGTCGGGGTCGACCGCCGCGTAGTTCATGTACAGCAACTCCTTGCCGGGGTTGCGCGAGTTGTTCTTCTCGATGGCGTCGATGATGGCCAGCGCCGGGCCGGAGCCGTTGCCCTGCATGATGTAGCGGGCGCCCTGGTCCTGCGCCGAGCGCAGCGCGGCGGTGGTCTCCTGCGGGCTGAGCTTGTTGTCGAGCGCGATGATCTCGAACTTCACGCCCGACTGGTTCTTCTTGTTGAACTCCTCGGCAAGGAATTGCGTGGTCTTGAGCTGGTTGGTGCCGACCGCGGCCATGAGGCCGGACAGAGGGTCGAGCCAGGCGATCTTGACGGTCTCGCCCTTTTGCGCGAATGCGGCGGTAACGCTCACCAACATGGCGCAGGCAGCTACTGACTTGATAGCAAATTGCATGAGGAGTCTCCAGTTTCGTTATGCGGGATCGCAGCGTACAAGCGCCCTTTTTTTCACCGCACAGGGATTGCCCGCAAGGAAAGCCGCCGGGGCGGCTTTCCTATCGCGTGCGCGACAGTGCGGCAGGGCTTTGCCTGTGTTTTCAGAGTGTGGGCAGCTTGTAGTCCTTGAGCAGCTCGCGCAGCTTGGTCTTCAGGATCTTGCCGGTGGCGCCCAGCGGAATGGCCTCGACGAACACCACGTCGTCGGGGATCTGCCACTTGGCGGTCTTGCCCTCGTAGAACTTAAGCAGCTCCTCGCGCGTGACTTCGGCGCCCGGCTTCTTCGCGACGGCGATGACGGGCCGCTCGTCCCACTTGGGATGGAACACGCCGATGCACGCGGCCATGGCCACGGCCGGGTGCGCAACGGCGATGTTCTCGATGTCGATGGAGCTGATCCACTCGCCGCCGGACTTGATCACGTCCTTGCTGCGGTCGGTGATCTGCAGGTAGCCCTCGGCGTCGATGGTGGCGACGTCGCCGGTGGGGAACCAGCCGCGGTTGCGCGCATCGGGAATGAGCGGATCGCCGCCCTCGCCCTTGAAGTATTCCTTGACGATCCACGGGCCCTTCACCAGCAGGTCGCCGAAGGCCTTGCCGTCCCAGGGCAGCTCGTTGCCGTCGCCGTCGACGATCTTCATGTCGACGCCGAAGATCGCGCGGCCCTGCTTCATGCGGATCTTCAGCTGGGCGTCCGGCGGCAGCGACAGGTGCTTGTTCTTCAGCGTGCAGAGCGTGCCCAGCGGGCTCATCTCGGTCATGCCCCAGGCATGCAGCACCTCGACGTCGTACTTCTCCTGGAACGCCGTGATCATGGCCGGCGGGCAGGCCGATCCGCCGATGACGGTGCGGTCCAGCTTGCTGAACTTCAGGCCGTTGGTCTGCATGTGGCCCAGCAGCATCTGCCACACGGTGGGCACGCCCGCCGCGAAGGTCACGCCTTCGGCCTCGATCAGGTCGTACACCGACTTGCCGTCGAGCGCCGGGCCGGGGAACACCAGCTTGCAGCCCACCAGCGCGGCCGAGTACGGAATGCCCCAGGCGTTGACGTGGAACATGGGCACCACAGGCAGCACCGAGTCGCGCGCCGACAGGCGCATGACGTCGGGCAGCGCCGCGGCATACGCATGCAGCAGCGTGGAGCGATGGCTGTAGAGCGCGGCCTTCGGATTGCCCGTGGTGCCGCTCGTGTAGCACATGCTCGACGCGGAGTTCTCGTCGAAGCTGGGCCATTCGTAGTCGGTGGGCTGCGCGCCCATCCAGCTCTCGTAGCTCACCAGGCCGGGCACGCCGCTGTCGGCCGGCAGCTTGTCGGCATCACACAGTGCAACCCATTTCCGGATCGTGGGACATTTGGCGTGCACCGCCTGCACCAGCGGCAGGAAGCTCAGGTCGAAGCACAGGATCTGGTCTTCGGCGTGGTTGGCGATCCAGGCGATCTGGTCGGGGTGCAGGCGCGGGTTGATGGTGTGCAGCACGCGGCCGCTGCCGCTCACGCCGTAGTACAGCTCCAGGTGGCGATAGCCGTTCCAGGCCAGGGTCGCGACGCGGTCGCTGAACAGCAGCTGCTCGCCGTCCAGCGCATTGGCCACCTGCCTGGCGCGCGATGCGATGTCGCTCCAGGTGCAGCGGTGGATATCGCCCTCGACACGGCGCGAGACGATCTCGCCGTCGCCATGGTGGCGCTCGGCGAACTCGATCAGCGACGAGATCAAAAGCGGTTGGTCTTGCATCAAACCCAGCATCTACGGACTCCTATGTGAAATGACTTCATGAAAACTTGCGGACAACGGATTCACGCAAGCTTCGGCCACTTCCACAATGACACAAACCCGCACTGCAAGATTGAACGGAGCGGCTCATTGCGCCGGGGTGATCCTGATGTCCGTGGGCGTGGCGTCGAGCAGCAGTTGCGAAGGCCACGGCGCCCAGGTTGCACCAAGTTCGGGCGTGTTCGGATCGCCCTTGCGCATGAAGGCCCCGATGCTGGCCATGACGGCCTTCGACAGCGCGAGCCGCCCTTTCTCGTTGGCCTTGCCGCCGACGGAGCTCGACAGCACCGACGGGCCGAAGTTGCCGAACACGAACGGCAGGTCGAAGGCGTGCGAGGCGCCGTACACGTCGTTCCACGGCGAAGCCTCCTGCGACCAGTCGAGGCGGTAGTGCCAGATGTTCGACTGGCGCGTCTTCATCGTGTCGAGCAGGTTGTCGCGGTTGGCCTCGAACAGGCCCTTCGTGATGAGCGCGGTGGCCGCGTTGTAGCCGGTGCCGGCCTTGTCTACCGGAAGGTAGAACGGACCGATGATGTCGTTCACCGTGAGCGTGGGCGCGGCATCGGGGTCGAAGTTGAACATCAGCGAGAAGCGCTGGGCGTCGTTGACGATCCAGCCCGAGGTCGGGAAGCCGATGGTCCCCAGCAGCGACGCGAAGAGCTTGCCCTCGTCGCGCGTGTTGCCCGCGAGCATGGGCACCTTCACGTACCGGTCGGCCGCGATGGCGCCGATAGGGTCGGTCGGGATCACGGTGCCGTCGGGAATCGGCGCGACCGAGCCCAGCCCGGCCGCCGCCACCTTGCCGAGCAGCGCACCGCCGTCCTGCGCCCGCAGGTACGCTGCGATCTGGGCCGGCGTGCGGGTGGCGATGTAGGCCTTGGCTGCGGTTTCGTCAGCAGCTGTGCCGTCGGCCACGAGCAGCTTCTCCAGGATGGCCGCGCCCTGCGCGAGCGAAGCCGAGGCCGGAGACAGCGAAGGCAGCGTGCCGGGCGGCAGGTTGGTCGCGAGCGAAATGCCGCCGCTCATCTCGAAGGCCTTGTGGAACAGGCCCTTGGCCATAGGCGAAGTCATGACCGACAGCAGGTTGGTAGCGCCCGCCGACTCACCCGACAGCGTGACGTTGCCCGGATCGCCGCCGAAGTTGGCGACGTTGTCCGCAATGAAGCGCAGCGCCGCCATGTTGTCGAGCAGCGCGAAGTTGCCCGAGTCATCGCCCTGCGTGCCGCCGGGTTTCAGCTGCGGAATGTTCAGGAAGCCCAGGATGCCGAGGCGGTAGCTGGCGGTGATGACCACCGCGTTGGCGGTCCTGGCCAGCTTGGCGCCGTCGTACAGCGGGTCGGCCGTATAGCCGGAGATGTTGCTGCCGCCATGGATGAACAACAGCACCGGCAGGTTCTTCTCGGCCGTCGCCGGGCGCCAGATGTTGACGAACAGGCAGTCTTCGCTGCCGACCGGCTTGCCGAGGTTGGTGCCGATGGTGGCGTCGTACGTGTTGTTGAGGCCGGGGCTGAAGATGCGGCCGATCTGCAGGCAGGCATTGCCGAATCTGGCGGCCGGGCGGATGCCGCTCCAGGCTTCGGGCGCAACCGGCGCACGCCAGCGCAGCGCGCCCACCGGTGCCTTGGCGAACGGAACCCCCTTCCAGTAGTAGGTGCCCGAGCCGGCGCTGTCGTCCACGCCTTCTATCTTGCCGGCCGTGGTCTGGCGCACCATCGGGCCGTCGGCCGGAGGCGGGGCCGCGGGCGCGGGGGCTGGCGCCGGCGCAGGCGCAGCCGGCAGGAAGGCGAAGCCGGGCGAACCGGACGATCCGCCGCCGCAGGCCGAGAGCGCTGCCAGGGCCGCGGCCGCGACCACTGCGGCGGCGGCCCTGGCTATCGCTGTTCTTGCCGCCGCGCCCTGGCCTTGCGCCGTTGTCTCTGTATTCATGTTCTTGTCTCCACACCGGGTTAATCGGAATTCCTTGCCTGGCGCACGGCACCCATACTCCGGGCCGCCGAGCACGCAAAAAAATTCTAGAAACCGGCGTCGTTTTCATCGCTATCGCAAGGAAGCCAAACGAATGACTTCAGGAGCCTCCCTGTCGCACCGCCAGCGCGGGCCGCAACGCCGGTCCGGCGGCATACCGCAGCCGGAACTGCGCACCAGCTCCGCCGCGTGGCTCGAAGGCGTGCTGTCGATGTTCGAGGCCGAAGGACTGGACGTGCCTTCGCTGCTGCTGGAGGCCGGCTTCGACCCCGAGTCCCTGCACCGGCAGAACGCACGCATCCCCGTCGACGAGATCACGGTGCTGTGGCAGCTGGCCGTGGCGCGCGCCGCCCGGCCCACGCTGGGCCTGCATCGCGACCTGGCCGCCACGCACAGCAAGCTGGGAACGGTGGGCCATGCCATGTCTTGCAGCCCCACGCTCGGGGCCGCGCTCGCGCGGCTGGCGCGCTACATGGCGGTGATCTCCGACGCGACAGCTTTCTCGCTGCACCCCGAGCCGCGCGGCTGCTGGCTGGTGATGGAGCACACCGGCGGCAGCCTGCCGATTCCGCGCCAGCGGGTCGAATACGCCCTGCTGACAACGCTGATGCAATGCCAGTGGCTCACGCGGCGCGAGCTGCAGCCGCTGGCCATGGAGTTCGTCTACCCCGCGCCGGCCGACGACCGGCCGCACCGCGAGGCCTTCGGCTGCGAGGTGCGTTTCAACGCGCCGGCCAACAGGCTGCTGCTGTCGGCCGCCGACCTGGCCCTGCCGCTGCCCACCCATCACGAGACGCTGGGCGAGCTGCAGGAGCACCTGCTCGACGATCAGCTCGACCTGCTGGGCCAGACCACCACCAGCAGCCTCGTGTGCGCCGAGATCGCACGCCGGCTGCAGCATGGCGAGCCGCGCCGGCAGGACGTGGCGTCCGGCCTGGGCCTGGCCGAGCGCACCCTGCAGCGCAGGCTCCAGGAGGAGTCGGTGTCGTTCCAGGGCTTGCTGGACCGCACCCGCCGCGAACTTGCGCAGCAGTACCTGGCGGAGGACCGCCATACGCTGACCGACGTGGCGGACATGCTGGGCTTCGTCGACACGAGCAACTTCTTCCGCGCCTGCAAGCGCTGGTTCGGCGTGCCGCCGGCGCAGTACCGGGCACGCATCTGGGACAGCCCCGCCCCGCTGGCTGCCTGACCGGCCACCCCGATGGCCCCCGCGGCAAGGGGTTTCGCGCTCTGCCGGACAATCCGCGCATGAGCTTGCTTGCTGAAGACACCCCGGTCGCCGACCTGGGACTGCGCTGGAAACCCGGCTTCTCCAACCTGGGCCCCGCGTTTTTCACCGAACTGCGGCCGACGCCCCTGCCCGATCCTTACTGGGTGGGGCGCAGCGAGGCCGTTGCGCGCGAACTCGGCCTGCCGCCCGGTTGGCATGAGTCGGGCGACACGCTGGCCGCACTGACGGGCAGCATGCCCATTGCGGGCAGCCGCCCCTTTGCAACCGTGTACAGCGGCCACCAGTTCGGCGTGTGGGCCGGCCAGCTGGGAGACGGGCGCGCCATCATGATCGGCGAGACCGACGGCGGGCTCGAAGTGCAGCTGAAGGGCGCGGGGCGCACGCCCTACTCCCGCGGCGGCGACGGCCGCGCGGTGCTGCGCTCCAGCATCCGCGAATTCCTCTGCAGCGAGGCGATGCACGGGCTGGGCATTCCGACCACGCGCGCCCTCAGCGTGACCGGCTCCGACGCCCGGGTGCGCCGCGAGGAGCTCGAAAGCGCAGCGGTCGTGGCACGCGTGGCGCCCAGCTTCGTGCGCTTCGGCCACTTCGAGCACTTTGCCGCCAACCAGCGCGAAGACGAATTGCGCGCGCTGGCCGACTACGTCATCGACCGCTACTACCCGGACTGCCGCAATACCGGGCGCTTCAACGGCAATGCGTACGCCGCATTCCTGGAGGCCGTGAGCGAGCGCACCGCCGCCCTGCTCGCGCAATGGCAGGCCGTGGGCTTCTGCCACGGCGTGATGAACACCGACAACATGAGCATCCTGGGGCTCACCATCGACTACGGGCCGTTCCAGTTCCTGGACGGCTTCGATCCGCGCCATATCTGCAACCACAGCGACACCAGCGGCCGCTACGCCTTCAACCAGCAGCCCAACGTCGCGTACTGGAACCTGTTCTGCCTGGCGCAGGCGCTGCTGCCCCTGATCGGCGACCAGGAAATCGCCGTGGCCGCGCTGGAGTCTTACAAGAGCGTGTTCCCCAGCGAGTTCGAGGGCCGCATGCGCGCCAAGCTGGGCCTGGCTGACGCGGCCGAGGGCGACCGCCCGCTCGTCGAAGGCGTGCTCAAGCTGCTCGCCGCCGGCAAGGTCGACTACACGATCTTCTGGCGCCGGCTGTCGAACTACATGGCCGACGGCAAGCTCGAGCCGGTGCGCGACCTGTTCCTGGACCGCGAGGGCTTCGATGCCTGGCTGCTATTGTTTTCGGAGCGCCATGCGGCGTCCGACCGGGCGAGCGCGGCGGGCCTGATGCTTCGGTCGAACCCCAAGTTCGTGCTGCGGAACCACCTCGGGCAGCAAGCCATCGAAGCAAGTCAGCAAAAAGACAACTCAGGTGTGGCAACCTTGCTGGCTCTGCTCGAGTCCCCATTTGAAGAACATCCCGGCGCCGATGCTTATGCCGGCTTCCCGCCCGACTGGGCCTCCACGATCGAAATCAGCTGCTCATCATGACCACTCCCGTACAGAAAACCGACGCCGAATGGAAAGCCCTGCTCGCTGAAAAAGGCGCCGAACCCGCCGCCTTCGAAGTGACGCGCCACGCCGCCACCGAACGCCCCTTCACCGGCAAGTACGAAGCCCACTGGGACGACGGCACCTACCACTGCGTGTGTTGCGGCGCCAAGCTGTTCGAGTCTTCGACCAAGTTCGACGCCGGCTGCGGCTGGCCCAGCTTCTCCGAAGAAGCGGTGCCCGGCGCCATCAGGAACATCATCGACCGCTCGCACGGCATGGTGCGCACCGAGAACGTCTGCGCCAATTGCGGCGCCCACCTGGGCCACGTGTTTCCCGACGGCCCGACCGAGACCGGCCTGCGCTACTGCATGAACTCGGCTTCGCTCGACTTCCAGAAAAAGGCCGACTGAGCCGCTCCGAATGAAACTGATCCTCGACTTCTTCCCGATCCTGCTGTTCTTCGGCGCCTACAAGCTGGCCGACATCTACACGGCCACCGGCGTGCTGATGGCCGCCACCGTGGTTCAGATGGCCATCATCTACGCCATGGAGCGCAAGCTGCAGGCCATGCAGAAGGCCACGCTGGTGCTGATCCTGCTGTTCGGCACGCTCACGCTGGCGCTGCACGACGACCGCTTCATCAAGTGGAAGCCGACCGTGCTGTACGGCGCAATGGCGCTCGCGCTGGCCGTGGCGCTCTGGGCGCTGAAGAAGAACTTCCTGAAAATGCTGCTGGGCCAGCAGCTCGAGCTGCCCGAGCGCATCTGGGGCCGGCTGAACGTGGCGTGGATCGGCTATTGCCTGTTCATGGCCGCCATCAACGGCTACGTGGCGGCGTACTTCACGACCGAGGCCTGGGTCAACTTCAAGCTCTGGGGCTACGTGTTTCCCATCGTCTTCCTGGTGGCGCAAGGCCTGTACATCGCGCCGCACCTGAAGAACGACGACAAGCCCACCGCATGACGAGCAACACCACCACCGCACTCCTGCCCACGGCGGCCGACCTCGAGGCCGCGCTGCGCGAGGCGCTGGCCCCCACGCAGCTCGAAGTGATCGACGAAAGCGCCGCCCACGCCGGCCATTCGGGCGCCAACGCGCAAGGCCGCGGCACCCATTTCCGGGTCCGCATCGCCTCGCCCCGGTTCGAGGGAAAGCCCCGCGTGGCGCGGCATCGGCTTGTGTATGATGCCCTCCAAGTTTTTATCGCACAGGGTCTGCACGCCATCGCCATCGAGGTGCTCTGAGTCGTCCAAGGGGCCGCGCGCCACGCCTGATGTGGTTGCAGCGGCTGCCGTGCCACCCCGCCCTTTTCTTCCCTATCCCTGCTTTCTTTCCCGCGCCTTTTCCTACACGCGCATTTCCTTTCCAGCTCGATATTCATTCCATGAAAAAACAAATCTTGCAGGCCGTCGCGGCCGCAGTGCTGCTCGGTGCCATTCCCATGGCCGCGCTCGCACAGAACGCAGCCATCGTGAACGGCAAGCCGGTGCCCAAGGCCCGCATGGACGTTCTGGCCCAACAGCTGGCCGCCGCCGGCCGCCCGGTGACGCCTGAAATGCAAGGCCAGCTGCGCGAGGAAATCGTGGCGCGCGAAGTGTTCATGCAGGAAGCCCAGAAGCAGGGCCTGGACGCCAGCGAGGACTACAAGAACCAGCTCGAACTCGCCCGCCAGGCCATTCTGATCCGCGCGCTGTTCGACAACTACCGCAAGAACAACCCGGTCTCGGACGCCGACGTGAAGGCCGAGTACGACAAGTTCGTCGCGGCCAACGGCGGCAAGGAATACAAGGCGCGCCACATCCTGGTCGAAACCGAAGACCAGGCCAAGAAGATCATGGCAGACCTGAAGAAGGGCGCCAAGTTCGAAGACATCGCCAAGAAGCAGAGCAAGGACCCGGGATCGGGCGCCAATGGCGGCGACCTCGACTGGGCCAACCCCGCGAGCTTCGTGCCCGAGTTCTCGGAAGCCATGATCAAGCTCAAGAAGGGCGAGACCACCCCCGCCCCGATCAAGACCCAGTTCGGCTGGCACATCATCCGCGTCGACGACATCCGCCAGGCCCAACTGCCGAAGCTGGAAGAAGTGAAGCCGCAGATCACGCAGCAGCTGCAGCAGCAGCGCCTCCAAAAGTACCAGGAAGACCTGCGCGCGAAGGCGAAAGTGGAATAACCCCCAGGCTTCGCGCACTTCGTGTCGCTACGCCCACCCCCTTGCAGGGGGCAACACCTGCGGCCCGGCGAAGCCGGTTCCGCGGTGTTCTGGAAATGAAAAAAGCGGCCCGCGGGCCGCTTTTTCGTGGGCGTCCTTATTTCAGATCGCCCAGGTGCCGAAGTTGTCGCCCGGGCGGTCAAGCACGACGAAAGCCTGCCAGATCCTCGATCCGCGCCGCTTCCAGCACGTGCCGGCTTCCCGGGTGATCGAGGTCGAGCATCTGCTTCAGCCCACCCAGCGACGCGCGTTGCGCCAGATCTGCATCCAGGGGCTCAGGTCGCTCTTGTCGCCCGAGGTCCAGCTCATCTGGATGTTGCGGAACACGCGCTCCGGGTGCGGCATCACCGCGGTGAAGCGGCCGTCCGGCGTCGTGACCGAGGTCAGGCCGCCCGCGCTGCCGTTCGGGTTGAACGGGTACTGCTCGGTCGGCTGGCCGTGGTTGTCGACGAAGCGCATCGCGCCGATGGCCTTGGCGGCGTCGCCGCGGTGCTTGAAGTTGGCGTAACCCTCGCCGTGCGCCACCGCGATCGGCAGGCGGCTGCCGGCCATGCCTGCGAAGAAGATGCTGGGCGACTCGAGCACTTCGACCATCGACAGGCGCGCCTCGAAGCGCTCGCTCTGGTTGGTGGTGAAACGCGGCCAGGCCTCCGCGCCCGGAATGATGTCGGCCAGCTCGGCGAACATCTGGCAGCCGTTGCACACGCCCAGGCCGAAGGTGTCGGCGCGGCCGAAGAAGGTCTTGAACTGCTCGGCCAGCTTCGGGTTGAAGGTGATGCTGCGCGCCCAGCCGATGCCGGCGCCCAGCGTGTCGCCGTAGCTGAAGCCGCCGCAGGCGACCACGCCCTTGAAGTCGGCGAGGTCCGCCCTGCCCGTCTGCAGGTCGGTCATGTGGACGTCGAAGGCTTCGAAGCCGGCTTCGGTGAAGGCGTAGGCCATCTCGACGTGCGAGTTGACGCCCTGCTCGCGCAGGATCGCGACCTTGGGGCGCGACTGCAGGATGGCGGGCGCAACGGCGGAGCCGGTCTGCGCATTCGGCAGGAACACGTGCATGCCCGGATCGTTCGGCACACCGGCTGCGGCGTGTTCGGCATCGGCGCAGGCGGGGTTGTCGCGCTCGCGGGCGATCTTCCAGCTGACCGAGTCCCAGACCTGCTGCAGGTCGTGCAGGCTGGCGCTGAACACCGACTTGGCGTCGCGCCAGACTTCGACCTTGCCCTTGCCCGCATCCATGGGCGAGCTGGCGGGGCGGGTCTTGCCGACGAAGTGGCTGTGCGTGCTGAGGCCGTGGGCGCGCAGCACCTGCATGACATCGTTGCGCTCGGCGGTGCGCACCTGCAGCACCATGCCCAGCTCTTCGTTGAACAGCGCCTTGAGCGTGAGCTCCTCGCGCCGCGCGCTGACCTGCTGCGCCCAGTTCTTGGCGTCGCCGGTTTCCATGCGGCTGTCGGAAATGCCGTCGCCTTCGGTGACCAGCATGTCGACGTTCAGCGCCACGCCCACATGGCCGGCAAAGGCCATTTCGCAGGCGGTGGCGAACAGGCCGCCGTCGCTGCGGTCGTGCATCGCGAGGATCTTGCCGTCGGCGCGCAGCGCGTTCACGGCATTGACCAGCGCCACCAGCTGCGCCGGATCGTCGAGGTCGGGCACCGTGTCGCCGCTCTGGTTGAGCGTCTGCGCCAGGATGCTGCCGGCCATGCGGTGCTTGCCCTGGCCCAGGTCGATCAGCACCAGCGTGGTGTCGGCCTCCTCGGCGTCGAGCTGCGGCGTGAGCGTGCCGCGCACGTCGGCCAGCGTGGAGAAGGCGCTGACGATCAGGCTCACGGGCGACGTGACCTTCTTGGCTTCGCTGCCGTCCTTCCACTGCGTGCGCATCGACAGCGAATCCTTGCCGACCGGAATCGACACGCCCAGCGCCGGGCACAGCTCCAGGCCCACGGCCTTGACGGTTTCGTACAGCGCGGCGTCTTCGCCGGGCTCGCCGCAGGCGGCCATCCAGTTGGCCGACAGCTTCACGCGCGAAAGTTCGATGGGGGCGGCCAGCAGGTTGGTGATGGCTTCGGCCACGGCCATGCGGCCAGAGGCCGGTGCGTCGAGCGCGGCCAGCGGCGTGCGCTCGCCCATGCTCATGGCTTCGCCGGCAAAGCCCTTGTAGTCGGCCAGCGTCACGGCGCAGTCGGCCACGGGCACCTGCCACGGTCCGACCATCTGGTCGCGATGGCTCAGGCCGCCCACGGTGCGGTCGCCGATGGTGATGAGGAAGCGCTTCGACGCCACGGTCGGATGCGCGAGCACGTCGATGGCGGCCTTCTGCAGGTCGACGCCCGTCAGGTCGAGCGGCTTGAAGGTGCGCGCCACGGTCTTCACGTCGCGGTGCATCTTGGGCGGCTTGCCGAGCAGCACGTCCATCGGCATGTCGACGGGCTGCACCTCGGTGCCTTCGTCGGCCACCAGCAGCTGGCGCTCTTCGGTCGCCACGCCGACCACCGAGAACGGGCAGCGCTCGCGCTCGCAGAAGGCCTTGAACTGCTCGAGCGACTCCGGCGCGATGGCCAGCACGTAGCGCTCCTGGCTTTCGTTGCACCAGATTTCCTTCGGCGCCATGCCCGACTCTTCGAGCGGCACGGCGCGCAGGTCGAAGCGCGCGCCACGGCCGGCGTCGTTGGTGAGTTCGGGGAAGGCGTTGCTCAGGCCGCCGGCGCCCACGTCGTGGATCGCCAGGATGGGGTTGGCCGCGCCCTGCTGCCAGCAGTGGTTGATGACCTCCTGCGCGCGGCGCTCGATTTCGGGATTGCCGCGCTGCACCGAATCGAAGTCGAGCTCGGCCGCGTTGGCGCCGGTGGCCATCGAGCTGGCGGCGCTGCCGCCCATGCCGATGCGCATGCCGGGGCCGCCGAGCTGGATCAGCAGCGAGCCGGCCGGGAACTGGATCTTCCTGGTCTGGGTGGCGTCGATGCTGCCGAGGCCGCCCGCGATCATGATGGGCTTGTGGTAGCCGCGCTGCACGGTGTCGAGGTCGCTCGCCACCGTCTGCTCGTATTCGCGGAAATAGCCCAGCAGGTTGGGACGGCCGAACTCGTTGTTGAACGCGGCGCCGCCCAGCGGGCCCTCGGTCATGATCTGCAGCGGGCTGGCGATGTGCTCGGGCTTGCCGTAGTGGCTGCCTTCAGGCCACAGCTTCGACACGGTGAAGCCGGTCAGGCCGGCCTTGGGCTTGGAGCCGCGGCCGGTGGCGCCTTCGTCGCGGATCTCGCCGCCCGCGCCGGTCGAGGCGCCGGGGAAAGGCGAAATGGCGGTCGGGTGGTTGTGCGTCTCGACCTTCATCAGCACATGGCTCAGGGCGCTATCTTTTTGATAGCTCTGCGAGCCGCTGGCGGGGATGAAGCGCTCGATGGTCGCGCCTTCCATCACCGAGGCGTTGTCGGCATAGGCGATGACCGTGTGCTGCGGGTTCTGCTTCTCGGTGTGGCGGATCATCGAGAACAGGCTCTGCGGCTGCGCCTTGCCGTCGATGGTGAAGTCGGCGTTGAAGATCTTGTGGCGGCAGTGTTCGCTGTTGGCCTGCGCGAACATCATCAGTTCGACGTCGCTGGGGTTGCGGCCCAGGCGGGTGAAGGCGTCCACCAGGTAGTCGATTTCGTCCTCGGCCAGCGCCAGGCCGAAGCCGGTGTTGGCGGCCACCAGCGCAGTGCGGCCGCCGGCCAGCACGTCGACCTGCGCCATCGGCTGGGCCGGAAGCTCGCTGAACAGGCTGGCTGCCTGCTCGACCGTGGCCAGCACCGATTCGGTCATGCGGTCGTGCAGCGGGGCGGCCACGGCGGCCAGCTGGTCGCCTTCGAGCACGGGGGCCTTGCCGATTAGCGGGGCCTTGAGCTTCAGGTGGTACTGGGTGACGCGCTCGACCCGGCGCAGCGCCAGGCCGCAGTTGTGGGCGATGTCGGTGGCCTTGGAGGCCCACGGCGACACGGTGCCCAGCCGCGGCGTGACCACCACCGAAGTGCCCGCCTTGGCCGGCGCCTCGAAGGGCTCGCCGTAGGTCAGCAGCGCGGCAAAGCGCTCGCGGTCGTCCGTGCCGAGCGCCGCATCGGTCACGACCAGGTGCACGAAACGGGCCGAAATGCCCTCGATGCGCGGCTCGATGGCTTGCAGCTTCGGCAGCAGCTGGCGTGCGCGGAAATCGCTGAGTGCGCTGCCGCCCTCGAACATGGTTACGACAGGAAGGGCTTGAGGTGCGGGCTGCGTCACGGTCGATGGGGCCTCGGGGGCCGCGTTGGGAATCAAGGAACAAAGGCGAATGACCGCTGACTGGGGTCATCCGCGTTAACCCGGGATTTTAGCCGGGCCGATGGGATAATTCGGGGATGAGCATTAACTACAAAGACGCTGCGGGCATCGAAGCCATGCGGGTCGCCTGCCGCCTGGCCTCCGAGGTGCTGGACTACCTCACCCCCTTCATCAAGCCCGGCATCACGACCAACGATGTCGACCGGCTGGCCGCCGAATACATGGTCAAGCAGGGCACCACCTCGGCCACGGTGGGCTACATGGGCGCCAGCAGCGTCCCGTTCCCGAAGTCGCTGTGCACCTCGGTGAACCACGTGGTGTGCCACGGCATTCCCAACGACAAGCCCCTGAAGAAGGGCGACATCATGAACGTCGACGTGACCGTCATCAAGGACGGCTGGTTCGGCGACAACAGCCGCATGTACGTGATCGGCGACGCCTCCATCGCCGCCAAGCGCCTGTGCAGCATCACCTTCGAGGCCATGTGGCACGGCATCCTGCAGGTACGCCCCGGCGCGCACCTGGGCGACGTGGGCCACGCGATCCAGAAGTTCGCCGAAGGCCAGGGCTTCTCGGTGGTGCGCGAGTTCTGCGGCCACGGCGTGGGCCAGCGCTTCCACGAAGAACCCCAGGTTCTGCACTACGGCCGCCCGGGCACCATGGAAGAACTCAAGCCGGGCATGATCTTCACCATCGAGCCGATGATCAACGCCGGCAAGCGTGACGTGAAGGAAGACTTCAAGGGCGGCCAGTACGACGGCTGGACCATCGTCACGCGCGACCATTCGCTGTCGGCCCAGTGGGAGCACACGGTGCTGGTCACCGAGACCGGCTACGAGGTGCTGACGCTCTCCGCCGGCAGCCCTCCGCTGCCCTCCTTCGTCACCTCGACCAAAACCTGACGCGCGCACGCGTTCCCCGGCCGTGATCGAAGCAGCCAAGATCGACGTGGCGACGCTGCGCGAAGCCTATCGCGCGAAGAAGCTCGCGCTTTTCGACACCCTGCGCTTTGCGCGCGCGCCCACGCGCAGCGTGCACACGGTGCTGCGCCAGCTCTCGGCGCTGGCGGACGAAACACTGTGCGCCCTGTGGCGCGAGGCCGATTTCGGCGACGCGCTCTCGCTGGCCGCAGTGGGCGGCTTCGGGCGCGGCGAGCTGTTTCCGTATTCCGACGTCGACGTGCTGCTGCTGTTGCCGCCCGAAGGCCACGAGAACGCGGTCGACCCGGCCCGCATCGAGGCCTTCATCGGCCATTGCTGGGACGCCGGCCTCGAGATCGGCTCCAGCGTGCGCACCGTGGACGAATGCCTGGCCGAGGCCGAGAAAGACGTCACCGTGCAGACCTCGCTGCTCGAGGCACGGCTGATCGCCGGCGACAAGAAGCTCTTCACCGCCTTTCGCCGCCGCTTCGCCCGCGCCATCGATCCGCAGGCTTTCTTCGTGGCCAAGTCGCAGGAAATGCGGCACCGGCACCAGAAGTTCGACAACACGCCCTACGCGCTGGAGCCGAACTGCAAGGAATCGCCCGGCGGCCTGCGCGACCTGCAGACCATTTTGTGGATGACCAAGGCTGCCGGCTACGGCAGCCGCTGGGACGACCTGGCCAAGAACGGCCTGGCCACCTCCTTCGAAGCCCAGCAGATCAAGCGTAACGAGGCCCTGCTTTCGCTCATCCGCGCCCGGCTCCACGTGATCGCCAACCGCCGCGAAGACCGGCTGGTGTTCGACCTGCAGACCGCCGTGGCGGCCAGCTTCGGCTATGAGAGCGAGTCGCAGCGCAAGTCGAGCGAGGCGCTCATGCGCCGCTACTACTGGGCCGCCAAGGCGGTGTCGCAGCTCAACCAGATCCTGCTGCTCAACATTTCCGAGCGCCTGCAGCCCAGCGACGAGCGCCACACGCCGATCAACGAGCGCTTCTACGAGCGCGCCGGCCTCATCGAGATCGCCAGCGACGACCTGTACGAGCGCGAGCCGCACGCGGTGCTCGAGACCTTCCTGCTCTACCAGAAGACCATCGGCGTGCAGGGCCTGTCGGCGCGCACGCTGCGCGCGCTCTACAACGCGCGCCATGTGATGGACAGCAAGTTCCGCAACGACCCGGTCAACCACGAGACCTTCATGCGGATCCTGCAGCAGCCCTATGGCATCACGCATGCCTTCAGGCTGATGAACCAGACCTCGGTGCTGGGGCGCTACCTGCGGGTGTTCCGCAGCATCGTGGGGCAGATGCAGCACGACCTGTTCCACGTGTACACGGTCGACCAGCACATCCTGATGGTGCTGCGCAACGTGCGGCGCTTCTTCATTGCCGAGCATGCGCACGAGTACCCGTTCTGCTCGCAGCTCGCGGCCGGCTGGGACAAGCCCTGGATCCTGTACGTGGCGGCCCTGTTCCACGACATCGCCAAGGGCCGCGGCGGCGACCACTCCACGCTGGGCGCGCGCGACGTGCAGCGCTTCTGCAAGCAGCACGGCATTGCCCGCGAAGACGCCAGGCTCATCGAATTCCTCGTGGCCGAGCACCTCGTGATGAGCCAGGTCGCCCAGAAGCAGGACCTGAGCGACCCCGAGGTCATCAGCGCCTTCGCCAGGCGCGTGGGCAACGAGCGCTACCTCACGGCGCTCTACCTGCTGACCATCGCCGACATCCGCGGCACCTCGCCGCGCGTGTGGAATGCCTGGAAGGGCAAGCTGCTCGAGGACCTGTACCGCTACACGCTGCGCGCGCTCGGCGGCCGCATGCCCGACCCGGACGCCGAGGTCGAGTCGCGCAAGCGCGAGGCGCTGGTGCAGCTGGCCCTGCACGCCCAGCGCTTCGAAGCGCACAAGGCCCTGTGGGACACGCTCGACGTGGGCTACTTCATGCGCCACGACGCCACCGAGATCGCCTGGCACGCCAAGCAGCTCTCGCGCTTCGTGCCGCCCAAGGGCGTGCCGATCGACCCGAAGGCGCCGCCCATCGTGCGCGCGCACCTGTCGCCGGTGGGCGAAGGCCTGCAGGTGGTCGTCTACACGCCCGACCAGCCCGACCTTTTTGCGCGCATCTGCGGCTATTTCGATCAGTCGTCCTTCAGCATCCTGGACGCCAAGGTGCACACCACCAGCGACGGCTACGCGCTGGACACCTTCCAGGTGGTGACCACCTTCCTGCCCGACCACTACCGCGACCTGATCAGCATGGTCGAGTCGGGCCTGGCGCAGACGCTCACCGAGGCCGGCGCCCTGCCCCCGCCCAGCATGGGCCGGGTGTCGCGCCGGGTGCGCAGCTTCCCCATCAAGCCGCGCATCAGTCTGCTGCCCGACGACAAGGCCCAGCGGTGGCTGCTCAACATATCGGCCAGCGACCGGGCCGGGCTGCTGTACTCGGTGGCCCGGGTGCTGGCGCGCCACCACTTGAACCTGCAGCTCGCCAAGGTGACGACGCTCGGCGAACGGGTGGAAGACACCTTCCTCATCAGCGGCCCCGAGCTGCAGGGGCAGAAAACCCAGCTGGCCATCGAGACCGAGCTGATGGAAGCGCTGGCGTCCTGAGCCGCAGGTTTTTCGGGCGCTGCAGCCGGTCTGGCGCTACTTTCGTACAACGAAAGCCTGAAGCCTTGGCGCATCGCCGTCAAAATGTGGGCTATGGACTCACTGATTGAACAGCTTTCAGACTCGGTCTCCTCGGCCAAGACGCTCGAGGACCTGGCTCGCCCCATGCTCGAAATGCTCGAAGTGGTCACGGGGCTGGAATCGACCTACCTCACGACCATCGATCTCGAAAAGGGCCTGCAGAGCATTCTTTTCGCTCGGAACGCGAAGGAAATGACCATCCCCGAGGGCCTTTCCGTCCCATGGTCCGACACCCTCTGCCGCCGCGCCCTCGAAGAAGACCGCCCCTTCGCCGACGACGTCGCCACCCGCTGGGGCGACTCCGACGCCGCCCGCCAGCTCGGCGTCCAGACCTATGTGAGCACACCGATCAAGACGGACAGCGGCGGCCTCTTCGGCACCCTGTGCGGCGCCAGCGCGGACAAGCTGCCTCTGTCGCCCCATGCGGCACCGGTGCTGCGGCTCTTCGCGAAACTGCTGGCCCAGCAGGTCGAGCGCGAGATGCTCCTCGTCAAGCTCAAGCGGGCCAACGCCGAGCTGGCCGCCTACGCCTCGACCGACAGCCTCACCGGCCTGCCCAACCGCAGAACGTTGATCGACGCCCTGCGCCGGCTGCTCGCCCAGTGCGAGCGCGAAGGCCGCAGCACGCTGGTCGGGTTCATCGACATGGACGGCTTCAAGAAGATCAACGACAAGTACGGCCACGACGTGGGCGACGATTTCCTGTCGACCATGGCCGGCAGGCTGTCGGCTTCGCTGCGGGCCAGCGACGTGCTGGCGCGCTTCGGCGGCGACGAGTTCGTGGTGATCGGCGCGGGCCCGGGCTTCGACGAATCGCCGCGCACCGCGGCGCGCGCGCTGGCCGACCGCCTGGGCGAAAGTACCATCGGCGACCTGCGGCTCAACGGCAAGACCACCATCGAGTACGGCGGCGCGAGCGTCGGCGTGGTGGCGGTCGACCCGCGCGCCACCACCGCGGAAGAGGCGCTGAAGCAGGCGGACACAGCCATGTACAACGTCAAACGCGAGCGCCGGGCCACGGCGCCCGCCAGGGAAACGCAGCTCGACTGAATGAACACCGACCGGCTGGTACGCCTAGAAAAGGCCCTGGGTTCGCTCAAGGCCCGGATCACGATGGGGGGGATTTTCGCGCTGGTGCTCGGCATCGGCCTGATCACGACCATCATCGTGGGGCGGACCGAGCACGACCTGCTGGAATCGCAGCGCCAGCGCGAGCTGAACGAGTCGGTGCGCACCGCCGCCCTGCTGGGCCACAACGTGATACAGCTGCAGCGCGTGCTGGAATCGGTGGGCAACGCGCTCAACGAGCCGCTGCTCAACGACCCGGCGGCACTGAAGGCGTTCCTGCAGAGCAAGCCGGTGATGCGCACCTTCTTCGCCAACACCTACATCGCCACGCCCGACGGCAATGTCCGGGTGATGAGCGACGACAAGGGCGTGTCGCAGCCGGAATTGAACATCGGCGACCGCCCCTATTTCCGCCGGCTGCTGGCCGAGGGCCGGCCGATGGTGTCCGAGCCATTGCTGGGCACGCTGACCGGCGAACCGATCATTGCCGTCAACCAGCCGGTACGCGACGCCAACGGCATCTATGCCGTGCTGGGCGGCACGCTGCGCCTGTCGAGCCGCGACCTGCTCGAGGGGCTGGTCGACCCGCAGGAAGGCGATGCCGGCGCGCTGGTCGTCCTGACCGACGCGCAGGGCCGGGTGCTGGCGCACCCCGACGGCAAGCGGCTGCTGCAATCGATTGCCGACGAACCCCGGCTGGCCCGGGCCTTCAAGGCCTGGCAGGCCGCGGGCAGCCCGGTCGAGCCGATGGGCCTGCTGCTGCCACAGGCCCAGGAGATCGCCAGCGTCGCCGGCGTGCCGGGCCCCGACTGGGTGGTGTGGCGCGTGCGGCCGGAAGCCGAGGTGCTGGCGCCTGTCAAGGCCGCGCGCCGGCTGGCGCTGGTCTGGGCCTTCACGCTGGTGGCGGTGCTGTCGGCCGGCATCTTCTTGAGCCTGTGGCTGCTGCTGCGCCCGCTGAGCAAGCTGGAGCGGCGCGCCCAGCACATGTTCGACGACGCCATGCGCCCCGAGGACGGCTGGCCCACGGGCGACGGCGAGATCGGCCAGCTCGGCCAGGTGCTGCGCCGCGTCGGCGTGCAGCGCGCCGAGCTGGAACGGCTGAACGGCGAAATGTTCAGCAAGCTGCGCTCGGTGATGCGCGCGGCGCCCATCGGCATCGCCTTCATCCGAGACCGGCGCTTCGAGCTGGTGAGCGACGAACTGTGCCGCCTGCTTTCCTACCGCGAGGACGAGCTGTTGGGCAAGCCGGTGGACCTGATCGTCGTGCCCGAGGAAGACCAGCCCGCCCTCGCCGCGCTGGAGAAAGAGGCTTTCGCCAGCAGCAATTCGTACGTGGGCGAATCCCGCATGCAGCGCGGCGACGGCTCGCGCTTCTGGGCCCGGCTGCGCAGCCGGCCGGTGGACCCGGAACACACCGATTTCGGCTCGATCTGGACGGTGCTCAACATCGAGGAACAGCGCAATGCCCGCAAGGCGCTCGAATGGTCTGCCGCCCATGACGGCCTGACCGGACTGGCCAACCGCCAGCGCTTCGACCAGCAGGCGCAGCGGCTGATCGAAGGCCGGCCGGGCTCGCTGCCGGCGGCGCTGGTGTTCATCGACCTGGACCACTTCAAGCAGGTGAACGACACCGGCGGCCACCTGTCGGGCGACGCCATGCTGCGCGCGGCGGCCGCGGCCATCATGTCGCGAGTGCGCTCCGGCGACCTGGCGGCACGCATCGGCGGCGACGAGTTCGCGCTGCTGCTGGAGCAGTGCACGCACGAGGCCGCCGTGCGCGTGGCGGAAGACATCGTGGCGTCGATCTCGGCGATCGCGCTGCCGTGGCTGTCGGGCAGCCTGCACGTCGGCGCCAGCATCGGCGTGGCCAGCCTGTCGCATGAGATCGGCTCGGTCGACGCCTGGGTCGATGCGGCCGATGCCGCCTGCTATGCAGCCAAGGCGGCGGGACGCGGCGTGGTGCGCGCCGGGCGTCCGCCGCGCCTGCCGCAGGCACCCAACGGCAACGGCTCCATGCGCGCCGCTGGGTCGACACCGGACAGCATCGAAGACTGACCGGGCGGCGCCCCGCTTGGGTGCGCCGGTTGAATCCGGAACGCGCCTTGCGCCGTATCGACGGTGGCGATGCACGGGTTTCGTGCAGCCGTTCCGGTTCGTTCGACCGACCGTCCCCGAATTCAGACAGTTCGCGTTCGATCGTGTGTCGAAAAGTTCACATTTGTTGTCAAGCGTTAATTGATCCCAGAGAATGCTCGGACATGGAAACAGCGACGCCGTTCATTCAGTACTACGAGAGAAATTCATGCAGTTCGCAGTGGCTGGAATTCAATCGTGGCATGGCCGCGGAGTTGAGTGCCGGCCTGCCGCCGGAGGAGCTGCGGCAGCTTTTCTTCCGCATCGGCCAACGTCTTGCGCATGCCATGCCCATTCCCCCGTGTAACACGCTCGGCGACCTCGAAGCCCAGTTCAACGCGCGCTGGGACAGCATCGACTGGGGTTTCAGCGCCCTCAGCGAAGACACCGACTGCGTCTTCATCACCCACGCCTGCAGCCCGATCGCCACGGCCTTCGGCCCCGAGGCCACGGACTGGAGCGTCGGCTTCTTCGAGGGCATCTACCAGGCCTGGTTCGATTCGCAGCGCATGCCGTCCTCCCTTCGCGTGCAGGCGTTCCCGCCCGACGCCGCACAGGCCGGCCACCGCATCGACCTGCGTCTGTCGAAGGCGCAAGCATGAGCAAGGACGATCCGACCCCGGAAGACATCGCCGGCCTGTTCCGCAAGTTCGGCGGGGATGCCCACGACTACAAGGAATTCGCTCCGCCCGAAACGGAGGAGGAAGCACCGCGCGTCTGGCCGCTGCTGACGGGCGAGAAGATCGAGCGTCCGTCCGCACCCGCCGCACGCACGCCTGCCGCTCCCTTGATGGCGCCGGTGCAGCCGCTGCCGGTCGCCGCCGCGCCGCAGCCCAGGGTCGAACCGGTACTGCGCCCGCTGCCGGCGCCCGCGCCCATTGCTGCACCTGCACCCGTTCCTGCGCCCGCTCCGGCTCCGGCGCCTCTCTTCGCGCGCCCGCCGCTGGCGCCGCACCAGCCCCAGCCCCCGGCGGCACATCAGCCCGCCACCGCCAGCGAACCCGCGCCGACTCCGCTTTCCCAGTTGTTCGAACGACTGGCGGCGCCGCAGCCGCGCGCCGCCCAGCCGGGCCTCATGTCGCGCTGGCGAAGGCCGACGTGACGATGGTCGTCATCCCCGTCATCTCATCCAAGGGTGGAGTCGGCAAGACCACCATCGCAGCCAATCTGTGCACCGCGCTCGCCGCCCGTGGGCAGCAGGTGCTCGCCATCGATCTCGATCCGCAGAACGCCCTGCGCTTTCACATCGCCAGCGACCCGCATGCCTGCGACTCCGGGCTGGTGGATGCCGCCACCGGCCAGATGCCGTGGGCGAATGCGATCCGCCCCGCGCACGGTGGCGCCATGCTGCTGCCTTTCGGCGACGTCGACGACGAGCGGCAGATCGTCTTCGAACAACAGCTGGCCCGCCATCCGATGTGGCTGGCCGAGACGCTGGCGCGCTTCGCGCTGCCCGACGGCATGCTGGTGCTGCTCGACACCCCGCCGGGCCCCACGGTCTACCTGCAGCAGGTGCTGCGCGCTGCCAACCTCTGCGTGATCCCGGTGCTGGCCGATGCCGGCTCGTTCGCGACGCTGCCGATCATCGAGCGCATGGTCGACAAGTACTGCCGCCCGCGCCCCGACTACGCCGGCAGCGCCTACGTGGTCAACCAGGTCGACCCCGGCAAGCGGCTGAACCACGACGTCTTCGAAATGCTGCGCCAGCGGCTGCGGCCCGAACTGCTCGGCGTGCTGCACCTCGACCAGTCGGTGCCCGAGGCGCTGGCGTCCGCGGTGCCGGTGCACCGCTATGCGCCCATGAGCCAGGCGACACAAGACATTGCTTCCTGCGCCGAGCGTCTGCTCGAGCGCATCGCCGCTGCACGGCAGGCGCCCAGGTCCATGGAATCCACACGATGAACAGCGCCCCCACGTCCGCGCCGCCGCCCCGGCCGGCCCCCGCCTTCCTGCGCCTGCTGCCGGTGCGCATCGCCGGCTGGCTGATCGCGCTGGCGATCCTGCCCGCGCTGATCATCACGCCGATGACCTTCGAGCAGCAGATCGTGCTGTCGGTGGGCATCTTCGTGGCCGCGCTGATCACCAACCGCATCAAGGGCCGCTTCGCGAGCCTGGTGCTGATCTTCATGTCGGTCGTCGTGTCCTCGCGCTACACCTACTGGCGCGTGACCGAGACCATGTTCATGGACAACCTGGTCGACCTGGTGCTGGGCACCGGGCTGCTGATGGCCGAGCTGTACGCCTTCGTGGTGCTGCTGCTGGGCTACGTGCAGACCGCCTGGCCGCTGGAGCGCAAGCCGGTGCCGCTGCCGGACGACCCGGCCGAGTGGCCCACCATCGACCTGTTCATTCCCACGTACAACGAGGCGCTGTCGGTGGTGCGCTCCACCGTGCTGGCCGCGCAGTCGATCGACTGGCCGCGCGACAAGATCAAGATCTTCGTGCTCGACGACGGCCGGCGCGAGGAATTCCGCGTGTTCTGCGAAGACGTGGGCGTGACCCACGTCACGCGCGACAACAACCGCCACGCCAAGGCCGGCAACATCAATGCCGCGCTGAAGAACACCACCGGCGAGTTCGTCGCCATCTTCGACTGCGACCACATCCCCACGCGCTCGTTCATGCAGATCGCCATGGGCTGGTTCGGGCGCGACCCGAAGCTGGGCATGGTGCAGCTGCCTCACTATTTCTTCTCGGCCGACCCCTTCGAGCGCAACCTCGACACCTTCGGCACGGTACCGAACGAAGGCGAACTGTTCTACGGCCTGATCCAGGACGGCAACGACCTCTGGAACGCCACCTTCTTCTGCGGCTCGTGCGCGGTCCTGCGGCGCACCATCGTCGAGGAAGTGGGCGGCATCGCGGTCGAGACCGTGACCGAAGACGCCCACACCGCGCTGAAGATGCACCGCCGCGGCTACAGCACGGCCTACCTGGCGCTGCCGCAGGCCGCCGGCCTGGCGACCGAGAGCCTGTCGGGCCACGTGGGCCAGCGGATTCGCTGGGCGCGCGGCATGGCGCAGATCTTCCGCATCGACAATCCGCTGTTCGGCCGCGGCCTGCACTGGGCCCAGCGCCTGTGCTACGTGAACGCGATGCTGCACTTCCTGTACGGCCTGCCGCGCCTCATCTACCTGACGGCGCCGCTGGCGTACCTGTACTTCGGCGCGAGCGTGATCCATGCGTCGGCGTCGATGATCTTCGCCTTCGCGCTGCCGCACATCCTGCACGCCAACCTGACCAACAGCCGCATCCAGGGACGCTTTCGCTACCTGCTCTGGAACGAGGTGTACGAGGCGGTGCTTGCCTGGTACATCTTCCGCCCGACGCTGGTGGCGCTCATCAACCCCAAGCTCGGCAGCTTCAACGTGACGGCCAAGGGCGGCCTGATCCAGAAGGAGTACTTCGACAGCACCATCGCCAAGGCGAGCCTGGTGCTGCTGGCGTTCAACTTCGTGGGCGTGTGCCTGGGCGTGTGGCGCCTGACGTGGGTCGATCCGCAGAACATCGCCACTGTGTGGCTGAACCTGGCCTGGACCATCTACAACCTGATGATCCTGGGCGCCTGCGTGGCCGCGGCCAACGAGTCGCGCCAGCTGCGCGGCGCGCACCGCGTGGAGCTCAACCTGCCGGCTACGCTGTACTTCGCCGACGGCCGCTCGCTGCGCTGCAACACCTTCGACTTCTCCAGCGGCGGCCTGGGCGTGGAGCTGCCCAGCGACCTCAAGCTCGACATGGAGACACCGGTCGAGGTGGCGCTGTACCGCAACGACCAGGAATCGCGCTTCGCCTCCACGGTGCGCTTCAGCAGCGGCAGGCGCCTGGGCCTGCGCTTCGCGCCCATGAGCTTCGCGCAGGAGCGCGCGCTGGTGCAGTGCACCACGGCGCGCGCCGACATCTGGGCTGCCCGCTGGGGCAACCATCCGCGCGTGCCCATCCATCGCGTGCTGGGCCACATCATCAGCATCAGCGGCACCGGCTTCAGAGACATGTTCAGCCATTACTACCGTTCGGCCATTTCAAGGCTGCGCCCCGTCAAAACGAAGGAATCCACGTGACGCCCCCCCGTTTCGCGCATCGTCGCGTCGTGCCCTGCGCCATGCTGGCGATCGCGCTTGCCGCCGTGTCCCTCGCCGACGGGACGTCGGCGCAAACCCGGCCCGCCGTGGTCCCGCCGCCCTTGCTGCCGGCAGCGCCCGCGACGGCAGCAACAGCCGCGACAGCCGCCTCCGCCAACACCACGCCCGTTGCAGGCGCCGTGCGAGAACTCAACCTCACGCAGCTCGGCATCGACTACGCCATCCAGCTGCGCGGCATCAGCGGCACCGTCGGCATCCCGTTCAACGTGCGCGCCGACGAGCTGGTGACGGCCGCGTCGTTCAGGCTGAACTACGCCTATTCGCCCTCGCTCATTCCCGAGCTCTCGCACCTGAAGGTGACGGTCAACGACGTGCTGGTGGCCACGCTGCCGGTGAGCCATGCCGAAGCGGGCAAGCCGCAGACGGCCGACATCCCGATCGACCGGCGCCTGATCACCGAGTTCAACCGCATCAACGTCGAGCTGATCGGCCACTACACGCGCGAGTGCGAAGATCCGGCGCACACCAGCCTCTGGGCGCGCGTGGACGCTTCCAGCACGCTGAAGCTCACGGTCTCGCCGCTCAAGCTCACGAACGACCTGGCGGCCCTGCCGCAGCCCTTCTTCGATCGCCGCGACGTGCGGCGCGCCCGCATTCCCTTCGTCTTCGGCGGCGCCGACACGGCGCCGATGCTCGAGGCCGCGGGCGTGCTGTCTTCGTGGTTCGGTGCGCTGGCGGACTACCGCGGTGCTACCTTTCCGGTGTCGCACGGCGAGCTGCCGGCGGGCCATGCGGTGGTGTTCGTCACGCCGGAGTCGGCCATTGCGGGGCTCACGCTGCCGTCCATACAGGGCCCGGGCCTGGCGGTGGTCGACAACCCGCAGGACGCCTCCGGCAAGCTGCTGCTGGTGATGGGCCGCAACCCGGCCGACCTGCGCACCGCCGCCGCCGCGCTGGCGCTGAACAGCAAGGCCTTCGCGGGCGCGCAGGCGGCCGTCACCGCCTTCCAGGAACCTCCGGTGCGCAAACCTTATGACGCGCCGCGCTGGGTGCCGAGCGACCGGGCGCTGCAACTGGGCGAGCTGGCCACGGCCGCCGACCTGTCGGTGACCGGCTACAACCCCGACGTGGTCCGCGTCAACCTGCAACTGCCACCCGACCTGTTCACCTGGCGCAGCCGCGGCATTCCGCTCGACCTGCAATACCGCTACACGCCGCGCGTGCGGCCCGACCAGTCGACGCTGAACATCAACGTCAACGACAACTTCGTGGGCGGCCTGCCGCTGCGCTCGGCCAATCCGGCCGGCGACCGCTGGTGGAACCCGCTGGCCGTGAAGCTGATGCCCGACGGCACGCTGGCCGAGCACAAGGAAGTCATCCTGCCGCCGCTGGCCATGGGCCCGCGCAGCCAGCTGCGCCTGCACTATTACTTCGAGCCCGTGGGCGGGCGCTGCGTGCCGCAGCTGGACAACGTGCGCGGCTCGATCGACCCGACCTCGAAGATCGACGTGTCGGGCTTCCCGCATTTCATCGCGATGCCGGAACTCGCGGCCTACGCCAACGGCGGCTTTCCGTTCTCGCGCATGGCCGACCTGTCGGACACCGCCGTGATCCTGCCGGACCAGCCCAACGACGCCGACACCGAGACCTATCTCGGTCTTTTGGGTCAGATCGGCCGCTCCACCGGCTACCCCGCGCTGCGCGTGAAGGTGGGCCGCTCGGCCGAGGCCGGGCAGTGGGCCGACAAGGACCTGCTGGTGATCGGCAACCTGCAGAGCCAGTCGCTGTTCACGCAGTGGGCCGACAAGATGCCGCTCAAGCGCAACGGCAACGCGCCGGAGCTCAAGCTGCGCAGCTGGATCGACAACGCCATCGACCTGGTGATCGGCGCGCGCACCCGCGAAGACTTGCCGGGCAGCATGCAGATCGCGGTGAGCGACGACGGACGCGACGCGGTGCTGGCGGGCTTCGAGTCGCCGCTGCGCAGCGGCCGCAGCGTGATCGCCGCCATCACCAACGCCGACTCGAAGGAAGCGCTGCTCAACGCGCTGATGACGCCCGACCTGCTCAAGCGCGTGCAGGGCAGCATGACCATCGTGCGCGACACGCAGGTCAACAGCGTGCTGGGCGGCGACACGTATTACGTCGGCCGCCTGCCGCCTCTGACCTGGCTGCAGTGGCATCTGTCGCGCAGTCCGCTGGGACTCGCGGCGCTGGTCATCGTGCTGGCCCTGCTGGGCGCGGCGGTGTCGTATGCGGGCCTGCAGATCCGGGCGCGCCGCCGCCTGTCGGTCAACAAGGCCAAATAATCCACCCATGCGACGCCTGCCGACCTTCCGCCCTCCCGCCACCCCACTGGCGAGCCGCCGCAACCTGCTGGCGGCCGCCGGACTCGCCCTTGCACTGCCGAAGCTGGCGGGTGCACAGGCGCCCGCGCCCGCCGCGGCGCCTGCACCGAACACAGCCGCTACCTGCCATCCGGCAACAGACTGGGCCGCCTTCGCGGCGCGCCACATCCAGCCCGACGGCCGGGTGATCGACTTCAACACCGCGCAGCAGCAGTCCACCTCCGAAGGGCAGTCTTACGCGCTGTTCTTCGCGCTCGTGCACAACGACCGCGACATCTTCGCCCGCGTGCTGGCCTGGACCGAGGCCAACCTCGCCGGCGGCAGCCTCGCCAAGCAGCTGCCGGCCTGGCAATGGGGCCGCAAGCCCGAAGGCGGCTGGGGCGTGCTCGACCCGAATGCGGCGTCGGACTCCGACCTCTGGATCGCCTATGCGCTGATGGAGGCCGGCCGCCTCTGGAACGACAACCGCTACCGCACGCTCGGGCGCAGCCTGCTCGCGCTGGCGGTGCGCGACGACGTGATCTCGCTGCCCGGGCTCGGCCGCATGCTGCTGCCCTGGCCCAAGTCGGTAGCGAGCGGGCCGCTCTGGCGGCTCAACCCGAGCTACATGCCGCTGCAGCTGCTGCGCTATTTCCAGCAGGCCGACCCGAGCGGGCCGTGGCACGAAGTCACGGACAACACGCTGCGCATGTTCGGCAGCGTCACGCCCAAGGGTTTCGCGCCCGACTGGTGCGCCTGGTCGCAGGACGCCCGCGCCTTCGTGGCCGACCCGCAGAAGGGCGTCACCGGCAGCTACGACGCCATTCGCGTCTACCTCTGGGCGGGCATGCTGTCCGACAAGGACCCGGCCCGCAAGATGCTGCTGGCGCAACTGCGCGGCCCGCGGCTGCTGCTGGCCGACAAGCAGCCGGTGCCCGAGTACGTCGACACCGTGACCGGTGCGGTGCGCGGCATGGCGCCGCTGGGCTTTGCCGGCGCGATGCTGCCCTACCTCAAGGCGCTGGACGAAACCGAGGCGCTGGCCACGCAGGTCGCCCGCGTACCGGGCGGCCGTGCCGCCTTGCCGGCCGCGGCGACCTCCGGCGCGGCCGCCGCGGCGCCCCTGCCCTATTACGAGCAGGTGCTGCTGCTGTTCGGCCAGGCCTGGCTCGACGGCCGCTATGAATTCGGCCGCAACGGCCAACTGCAAACATCATGGAGAACGCTATGCCGTCCCAATCGACCGGCGTGAAGCCGAAGCGTCCCCCCTCCTTCCGCACCCAGCAATGGCTGGCCTGCATCGGCATGCTCGCGGCGCTCGGCACCGGCGGCCAGGCCTTCGCGCAGGCCGACGCCAGCGCCGCCCTCATCGAGCAAGGCAACTACTGGCAGGCCCAGGGCCGCGCCGACCTGGCCGAAGAGAGCTGGAAGAAACTGCTGAGCGTCAACCCGCAATCCGCCGACGCGATGTACGGCATGGCGCAGGTCGAGCTGTCGCGCAACAACGCCGAGCAGGTGCGGACCTGGACCAACCGCCTGCGCGCCGCGCATCCCAACGATCCCCGCGTCGCGCGCCTGCAGCAGCAGGCCCAGCAGCCCGGGCAGCAGGGCGGCACCTTGCAGCGCGCCCGCGCCGCCGCGCGTGCCGGACGCTCCGCCGAGGCGGTGGAGCTGTACCGCAGCCTGTTCGACAACCGGCCGCCGCCGGAGGCCGTGGCCCTGGAGTACTACCAGGCGCTGGCCAGCACGCCGCAAGGCATCGAAGAAGGCCGCAAGGGCCTCGAGCAGCTGGTGAAGGACCACCCGGAAAACGCCAACTACCGGCTCGCGCTCGCGCAGCAGAAGACCTACAGCGAACCGACGCGCCGCGCGGGCATCCGCGAACTGGTCGAGCTGGCCAAGCAGCCCGCCGTGGCCACCGCCGCGCGCGCCGCCTGGCGGCAGGCGCTGATCTGGCTCGACGCGCGCGCGCCCGACATCCCGCTCTACCAGGACTACCTGAGCAACAACCAGGCCGATGCCGCCGTGTCCGCGCGGCTTGAAACGCTCACCACCGCAAGGACCGCCGCGGCGAATGCGCCCGACGTGCCGGTGGGCGAAGGCTTCAAGGCGCTGGAACGCGGCGACCCGGCCACCGCCGAGCAGCGCTTCCAGCAGGCGCTGCGCACCAAGGCCGACGACACCGAGGCGCTCGGCGGCCTGGGCCTGGTGCGGATGCGCCAGGAGCGCTTTGCCGAAGCGCAGGAGCTGCTGGAGCGCGCCGTGCGCGGCGGCGCCACCAAGTGGAACTCGGCGCTGCAAAGCGCCAACTACTGGGTGCTGGTCGGGCAGGCGCGCGCCGCCCAGGGCAAGAACGACCTGCGCGGTGCGCAGTCGCTGTATGAACGCGCCGTGCGCATCGACCCGCGCGAACCCGTGGGCCAGAACGCATTGGCCGACCTGCGCGCCGCCGCCGGCGACTTCGCGCAGGCCGAGCAGGGCTACAAGCGCGTGCTCGAGAGCAGGCCGCAGAACACGCAGGCGCTGCGCGGGCTGATCTCGGTGTACGGGCAGACCGGCCGCCCCGACGAGGCGCTGGCGCTGTCGCGCCGCCTCACGCCCGAGCAGGCCACGCAGTTGGGCGGCCTGCGCGACATCCAGGTCGAGCAGGCGCGCAACCGCGCCCGCCAGCAGGCGGATGCCGGCGACGCGGCCGGCGCCCAGCGCACGCTCGAAGACGCGATGCTCGCGGCGCCCGACAGCCCCTGGGTGCGGCTCGACCTCGCGAACATCTACCGCAAGCAGGGCATGGTCTCCGAAGCGCGCGGCGTGATGGAAGGGCTGCTGATGTCGCAGCCCGACATGCCCGACGCGCTGTACGCCAGCGCCCTGCTCGCCTCCGAAACCGGCGATTCGGCCGCCGGCATCCAGTACCTCGAACGCATCCCCGCCGGCTCGCGCACCCGCGACATGGCGACGCTGCAACGCCGCCTGTGGGCGCAGTCGCAGGCCGCCCGTGCGCAGGCACTCGCGCGGCAAGGCCAGGTCGACGCCGCGCGCGGCGTGCTCGCCCAGGCCGAATCGGCACTGAGCGCGGACATGCCGGCCGAACTGTGGGGCCAGCTCGCAGGCGCCTACGCCGAGATCGGCGACGCGCCGCGCGCACTGGCCATGAGCCGTCAGCTGCTCGCACGCTCGCCCACGCCGAGCACCGGCGACCGGCTGCTGTATGCGTCGGTGCTGCTCAAGACGAAGCAGGACATCGAACTGTCCGCCGTGCTGCGCCAGCTTGCCGGCGTCAACATGACGGCCAGCCAGCGCAACGACTTCGACAGCCTGCGCATCGCCTTTGCGCTGCGCCAGACCGACGCCCTGCGCGAAGCCGGCAACCTCGAGGCCGCCTACAACGCGATGGCCCCGGTGCTGGCCGAGCGCCCGAACGACCCGCAGGCGATGGCCGCGCTGGCCCGCCTGTATTCGGCGGCGCGCGACGAAGGCCAGGCGCTGGCGCTGTACCAGCGCATCCTGCAGCGCAACCCGACCGACCTCGACACGCTGCTGGCCGCCGCCGCCAGTGCCAGCGCGCAGCGCGAGCACGGCGAGGCCGAGAACTACGTGATGGCCGCGCTGAAGCAGGCACCCGACCAGTCGCGCGTGCTGGCCGCCGCCGGTCGCGTCTACCGCAACGCGGGCGAAAGCCGCAAGGCCGAGCAGTACTTGCGCGCCGCGGTCGAAGCCGAACGGCAGGTCGCCTCGACCGGCTTCGCGGGAGCGGGCGGAGCGCCTTCGCAGATGCCGCCCGCCAACCCGTTCGCAGGCATGACCGGCGGCGCGCCGAGCGCGGCCGTGCCGGCCGGCTATCCGGCCGCCGGCGGCAATCCCTTCGCGCAGGCACGCTCGCAACCCGTCTCCTACCCGGTCGCGGCGAATGCGGCTTACCCCGCTTACCCTGCAGCGGGCTACCCTGCCGGTGCCTATCCCGCCGCCTACCCGGCAGCCCCGATGGCGGCAGCACCGGGTGCGCTGCCCTGGGGCGCCGCGCCCGCCGCAACATCGAACACCAAGGGCCGCGCCGCCACCACGCGCACCGCGCGCAACAGCAAGGCCGCCAACAACACGCCGCAGGCTTCCGCCTACATGGCGCAGCCGGGCGGGCAGCAGGTCTACATTCCGCAGGCGCAGCCTGCCGGCTATCCGCAGCAGCAGGCCGGCTATCCCGCGCCGGGCTATCCGCCGGCCGCCTATCCGTCGGCCAACGCGGCCTATGCGCAAGCCAACACGCCGCTGCCGCGCAGCGAGCCGAGCTGGAACGCGCCGCTGCGCGCGGCGCCCGCACCGGCAAGCTCGCTGCAGTCGGAGCTGCAGGACCTGGAAGCACAGCGCGCGGTGAGCCTCACCGCGGGCACGGTGTACCGCAGCCGCGCGGGCGAAGCGGGCCTGAGCCAGCTCTCCGACTTCCAGCTGCCGATCCAGGCACGCTTCCCGGTGGGCGAAGGCAAGATCGTCGTCGGCGTCACGCCGACGGTGGTCGACGCCGGCACGCCCTCTTCCGCCTACTCCACCGCCAGCCGCTTCGGCGGCGGCCCCACGGCCTTCTACAACTCGATCGCCAGCCAGACCACGCCGGGCCAGCAGAACGCCGCGGGCGTCGGCCTGAACGTGGGCTACGAGGGCAAGAACTTCGAGGGCGGCATCGGCACCACGCCGCTGGGCTTCCCGACCACCAACGTGGTCGGCAACGCGACCTTCAAGGGCAGCTTCGGCGACTCCTGGACCTACAAGGCCGACATCTCCCGCCGCGCGGTGACCGACAGCGTGCTGTCCTTCGCCGGCGCGAAGGACGGGCGCACCGGCGAACGCTGGGGCGGCGTTGTTGCCACCGGCGTGCGCGGCGACATCGGCTACGACGACGGCACCTACGGCATCTACAGCTACCTGGCGGCGCACAGCCTCACCGGCAAGAACGTGGCGAGCAACTCGCGCGTGGAAACCGGCGGCGGCGCCTACCTGCACCTGCTGGACAGCCCCAGCTCCAAGCTCACGCTGGGCATGAACATCGGGCTGATGGGCTACCAGAAGAACCTGAGCTACTACACCTTCGGGCAAGGCGGCTACTTCAGCCCGCAGAGCTTCGTGAGCGTGGCCTTCCCGGTCGACTGGACTGGCCGCGCGAACCGGTTCTCGTGGCGCGTGAACGCCTCGCTGGGCGTGCAGTCGTTCACCCAGAAATCGTCGCCCTACTTCCCCACCGACCCCTCGCGCAACACCGATGCGCAGCGCGTGGCGGACGCGGCCCTGGCGCTGGGGCTGAGCAGCTCGGCATACAACGGCATTTATCCGAGCAGTTCGAAGACCGGCCTGGCCTACAACTTCGGCGCGGTGCTGGAGTACCAGCTGGCGCCGAAGATGTTCCTGGGCGGCGCGCTGGGCTTCAACAACGCGCAGAACTACCGCCAGTTCACCGGCAGCATGTACCTGCGCTATGTGTTCGGCGGCTCCAGCAACCTGGGCGTGCCGAGCCTCGGCGGCGGAACCTCGCTGAGCCCGATGGTCTCGCCCTACACGCCGCTGCTGTAAGAGGAAGAAAGCCCGCGGCTCAGGCCGTGGGCGGTTCCGCGAGCGGCGCGGGCACCGGTTCGTCGGGGGTCGTGTCACGGCCCCACAGGGGCGCGCTCTCGTAGGCGGCGACCCATTTCACGATGTCCTTGGCGGCCATCGGCATGGCGATGCCGTAGCCCTGGGCCAGCGTGCAGCCCATGGCGAGCAGCGCTTCGCCCTGCTTCACGGTTTCCACGCCCTCGGCCACCGCCGTGAGCCCCAGCGCATGCAGCAGCGCCAGGATGCCCTGCACGATGGCCCGGTCCTGCGCGTTGTCGAGCATGCCGCGCACGAAGGACTGGTCGATCTTCACGGCCGACACCGGCAGCTGGCGCAGGTAGGTCAGCGACGAATAGCCGGTGCCGAAGTCGTCGATGGTCACGCCCACGCCCAGCGCCTTGCAGGCCTCGACGAACAGCGCCACGTTGGCGAACTGGCTGATCGCCGTGGTCTCGAGGATCTCCAGTTCGAGCATGCCCGCGCCCAGCTTGGGAAACTGCGAGAGATGGCGCGCGAGGCGGTCGACGAAGTCCCAGCGCATCATGTGGCGCGGCGCCACGTTCACGCTGACCGACACCTGCAGGCCCGCCAGGCGCCACTGGTGCGCCTGCCACAAGGCCGTGGCGATGGCCCAGTCGCCGACCTGCTCGACCAGCGCGTCGTCCTCGATGAGCGGCACGAACTGGATCGGCGGCAGCAGGCCGCGCTCGGGGTGCTGCCAGCGGATGAGCGCCTCGACGCCGACGACCTCGCCCCGGCGCATGTCGACCTTCGGCTGGTAGACCAGGAAGAACTCGCCCTGCAGCAGCCCCTCTTGAATGCGCTGGCGCTCGCGCACCACCTGCTCGTCGGCACGTGCCTGGGGGGCGTCGAAATAGTGCACCTTGCCGTCGGCCGCGCGCTTGGCGAAGAAGGCCGCGTGCTGCGCCTGGCGCAAGGCGATCTCGGGTGGCGGCCCGTTGCTGTCGAGCATCATCGCGCCGATGCTGGCGTCGATGCTCGCCGTCTGGTCGCGCCAGGTCCAGGGTTCGGCCAGCGCGTTCTGGATGCGTTCGAGCACCTGCGCGCATTGCGAGGTGCCCAGGCCGGCGAACACGGCGGCGAATTCGTCGCCGCCCACCCGGGCCATGACGCTCTCGCGCGGCAGCTGGGCCTTGATGCGGCGCGCGACCTCTTCGAGCGCCGCATTGCCGGCAATCATGCCGAGGCGGTCGTTGAGTTCCGCGAAGCGATCGACGTCGAGATAGCACACGGCCGCGAGACGCTTGCCCGCACGTGCCCAATCGTCCATCAGGGGACGCAGCACTTCATCTGGCGGAAGGCGTGCCGAGCCGTCGTAATGCGACGGCAGAGAGACGGGAGGTTGCTTGATCGACAAAAGACTGTGGCTCCGGAAAGTCGCGGGCTATTGTTCTCCCAATTCTGGCTATTCGGCGCGTTGGAGCGCGGATTTGTGACAGCCGCTGTGTGCGCACAACACATGTGCATGCAAAAAAGGGCTTTATCTTCGCGCCTAACCGCAATAAGCACCCGCCACGCGGCCGCCCGGCTCCACCTGGATGTTGAGCCGCGTGGCGTCCTGGGCCGGATCGGGGGATTCGGCGGGCGGCACGGTCCGGGCCATCCGGGCACCTGCGCGCTGGCGCATTTCCTCGACCAGCAACGGCGACACGCGCAGTCCCAGGCCGAAGCGCGCGGCGGCGGCCTGGCAGGTCTCGGGCGGCGGCGCGAAGCCCGGCGGCTCGGGAACGTCGGAGGTCAGCGGCCTGTCGGCCGGCGGTGACTGGCATCCGGCGAGCGCAAACACAAGGGTGGCCAGGGCGAGGCACCTGCCATTCGTCATATGCATTGATTTCCTCCAGGAACTCCGGGAATCGGGGAGCGGGCTGTTCTGCGGCAGAGGTTAAGCCAGCGGGCAGCAAGGCATCAACTAATTCGCATGGCCGTCGCCGGGCCTTGGCCGCCAGGCGTATGCTGGATGCGACGCGCCAATCGACGGCCGCCGCCCGCACACCCCATGACACAGCCTCCGTCCACCGTTTTCCTGATCGACGTCGACAACACCCTGCTCGACAACGACCGCGTCATCGCCGACCTGCACGCCCACCTCGAGGAAAACTTCGGCGCCGAAAGCTCCGCGCGCTACTGGGACGCCCTCGAGGCCCTGCGCACCGAGCTCGGCTATGTCGACTACCTGGGCGCGCTGCAGCGCTACCGGGCCGAAGAAAGCCGACGCGGCATGAGCGACTCGCGGCTGCTGCTGATATCTGGCTTCCTGATCGACTACCCGTTCGCCGAGCGCCTCTACCCGGGCGCGCTCGACGCGCTGAAACACCTGCGCCGGCATGGTCCCACGGTGATACTGTCCGACGGCGACGTGGTGTTCCAGCCGCGCAAGGTACAGCGCTCGGGCCTGTGGGACGCCACCGACGGCCGCGTGCTGATCTACGTGCACAAGGAAGAAATGCTCGACGCCGTCGCGCAAAGCCACCCTGCCGGGCGCTACGTGATGATCGACGACAAGCTGCGCATTCTCTCGGCCATGAAAGCCGTCTGGGGGAACCGTCTGACGACGGTCTTCGTGCGGCAGGGACACTATGCGCTGGATGCGCAGGCCATCGCCGCCTACGCTCCCGCCGACATCACCATCGAACGCATCGGCGACCTGATCAACTTCGACTTTCCATCGACATGAGCCAAGCCACCAATCCCCTCGCGGGCCAGCCCGCACCGCTCGACCTGCTGGTCAATGTGCCGCGCCTGATCTCGGCCTACTACACCGGCCGGCCCGACCCGTCCGTGCCGGCCCAGCGCGTGGCCTTCGGCACCTCGGGCCATCGCGGTTCGTCCTTCGACAACGCGTTCAACGAATGGCACGTGCTGGCCATCAGCCAGGCGATATGCGACTACCGCAGGCAGAAAGGCATCGACGGACCGCTGTTCCTGGGCATCGACACGCATGCGCTGTCGACGCCGGCGTTCAACAGCGCGGTGGAAGTGCTGGCGGCCAACGGCGTCGAGCTGATGATCTCCAAGGACGACGAGTACACGCCCACGCCGGCCGTCTCGCACGCCATCCTGGTCTACAACCGCGGGCGCACCGCGGGGCTCGCCGACGGCATCGTCATCACGCCCTCGCACAACCCGCCGGAGAGCGGCGGCTTCAAGTACAACCCGCCCAACGGCGGCCCGGCCGGCACCGACATCACCTCGGCCGTCGAAGCCGCGGCCAACACGATGCTGGCGAACAACCTCGAAGGCGTGAAGCGCCTGCCGCTCGCGCAGGCCCTGCGCGCCGACACCACCCACCGGCACGACTACCTCAACACCTACGTCGAAGACCTGGCGCAGGTGCTCGACATGGACGCCATCCGCGGCGTCAACATCGACCTGGGCGTCGATCCGCTGGGCGGCGCGGGCGTGCACTACTGGCCGGCGATCGCCGAGCGCTACAAGCTGTCCCGCCTGAACGTGCTGAGCCAGGAGGTCGACCCCACCTTCCGCTTCATGTCGCTCGACTGGGACGGCCGCATCCGCATGGATCCGTCCTCGCCCGACGCGATGCACAAGCTGATCGCGCTCAAAGACCGGTTCGGCATCGCCTTTGCCTGCGACACCGACCATGACCGCCACGGCGTCGTCGCCGGCAGCACCGGATTGATGCAGCCGAACAGCTACCTCGCGGTGATGATCGACTACCTCTACACGCACCGCCCGCAATGGCCCGCCCAAGCCGCCGTCGGCAAGACGGTGGTGAGCAGCCAGATGATCGACCGCGTCGCCGCGCGGCTGGGCCGCAAGCTGTACGAGGTGCCGGTGGGCTTCAAGTGGTTCGTCGACGGGCTGGTCGATGCGTCGCTGGCCTTCGGCGGCGAGGAAAGCGCGGGCGCGACCTTCCTGCGCAAGGACGGCTCGGTATGGACCACCGACAAGGACGGCATGGTGCCCGCCCTGCTCTCCGCCGAGATCGCCGCGCGCACGGGGCGCGACCCCGGCGAACGCTATGCCGAGCTGACGCAGGCGCTGGGCCAGCCGGTGTCCGACCGCGTGGATGCGGCGGCCACCGTCGAGCAGAAGAAGCGGCTGTCCAGCCTCTCGCCCGCGCAGATCAAGTCGACCGAACTGGCGGGCGACAAGATCGTCGACGTGCTCAGCCACGCTCCCGGCAATGGCGCGGCCATCGGCGGCGTGAAGGTGGTGACCGCGAACGGCTGGTTCGCGGCCCGGCCTTCGGGCACGGAGAACATCTACAAGATCTACGGCGAGAGCTTCAAGGGCACGGAGCACCTCGCGCGCATTCTCGAAGAAGCGCAGAAGGTGGTCGACGGAGCACTGTCGGGGGGCTGAGGGCGTGCAGACGCTGGTGCTGCGGCTGAACCCCGGCGACGACCTGCGCGCGTCGCTCGATCTCGCGCTGAAGCACGGCGGCGGCGAGGCGGCGTTCGTGGTCTCCGGCATCGGCAGCCTGAGCGGCGCGAGCATCCGCTTTGCGGGCGCGGCGAATGCCAACCGCATCGAGGGCGACCTGGAAATCCTCACGCTGGCGGGCAGCCTGTCGCCGGACGGCTCGCACCTGCACGTCAGCGTGGCGGACGCCGAGGGACGTGTCTTCGGCGGACATGCCGCGCCGGGCTGCACGGTGCGCACGACCGCCGAGATACTGGTCGCGTGGCTGCCCCAATGGCACTTCGCCCGCGCGCACGATCCGGCCACGGGCTACGCCGAACTCGCGCCACGCCCCAAGGCTTGAACACCGGGTTCAGCCGGCGAGTTCTTCCACCCGCAGCGTCGTCACCGTGCCGACACCGGCCGCGTGCTCCTGCAGCGCATGCACCGCGAGGTCCACGGTGCCCTGCGTCGCCGGTCCGGTCAACACCAGCACCTGCGGGCCCTGGCCAGGCCGTTCGGCTGCCAGCGCCACCTGCCGCACCGGCACCTTCTGCTCGCCGAGGCAAGCCGTGACCGCCTGGATCTGGCTGGCCGCCCGCACCGGCACGCGCAGATAGTGCAATGTGTCGACGGCCGCGCGCGGCAGCACCTGCAGGGCATTCGTCGCATGCGCATGGAAGCCCAGGTGCGGCACGTGCTGCGCGGCAGCGACGCCGTCGAGCCGCGCCACGTCCACCAGGTCGGCGATCACGGCCGATGCGGTCTGCTCGGAGCCCGCGCCGGCGCCGTAGTACATCGTGAGGCCGGCCGCATCGCTCTTGACCATGACGGCGTTCATCGAGCCCTTCACCTGCGCCATCAGGTGGTCCGCGGGAACGAGCGCGGGCTGCACGCGCAGCTCGACGCCGGCGGCACGCCGGTGCGCGACACCCAGCAGCTTGATGCGAAAGCCGAGCTGCTCGGCGCAGGCCACGTCGATGCCCTGCAGGCCGCTGATGCCCTCGACCTGCGCATCGGCAAACCGCAGCGGCATGCCGAAGGCGTTGGCGGCGAGCAGCGTGAGCTTGTGGGCGGCGTCGATGCCCTCGATGTCGAAGGTCGGGTCGGCCTCCGCATAGCCCAGCGCCTGCGCCTGCGCGAGCGCGGCGGCAAAGTCCAGGCCCTCGTCGCGCATCTTGCTCAGGATGAAGTTGGTGGTGCCGTTGATGATGCCCGCCACCCACTCGATGCGATTGGCCGCCAGCCCCTCGCGCAGCGCCTTGACGATCGGGATGCTCACGGCCACCGCGCCTTCGTAGGCCACCACCACGCCCTGCTCGCGCGCGGCCGCGAAGATGCGGGCGCCGTGCACCGCCAGCAGCGCCTTGTTGGCGGTGACCACGTGCTTGCCGTGTGCGATGGCGGCCAGCACCCAGTCGAGCGCCGGACCGGTGCCGCCGGCCACTTCGACGACCACGTCGACCTCGGGATGCGTGGCGACCTGCATCGGGTCGGCCGTGAGGGGAACGCTCCCTCCCACGACGCCCGCGGCGCGATCGAGATTGCGCGCCGCGACGATCACCAGCTCGATCGCCCGGCCGGCGCGGGCAGCGATCTCCGCCTGGTTGCGGGCCAGCACCCGGAAGGTGCCCGAGCCCACGGTGCCGATGCCGATCATCCCCACGCGCAGGGTACGGGTGACGGCCGGGCGGCTGTCGTGCAGGGGCTCGAGGGATTCAACGGGATCGCGGTACATGGACATCTCCAGACGAAAAAACAAAACCCAGCTGCCAGAGCTGGGTTCATTCGTTCGGGGGAGAGAGCGATACACCAGGTGGCTGCCGGAACGGCCACCTGCGCGTGCTCAGGTGGCCGCGGTGGTAATGGTGGTAATCATTCGAGCAACAACCATCGCCTGCGCGGAGGCAGGCGGCATCATGCGAGCCATCAGGGCTGCGCTGGATGCGGGGATGAAGTTATGGCTCGGCATGAAGGGCCGGAGTGTACCGCAGCCCGACGGCGCCCGGCTCAGGAAGCGGCCGACAGGCGCTTTTCGAGCCACACGCTGTAGCGCGAGAGCCCGAAACACAGCACCCAGTAGACGGCCGCAATGAACAGGTAGCCCTCGAGGTAGAAAGGCCGCCAGGTCGGGTCGCCGCCCAGCGCCAGGCCCAGCGCGCCGGTCAGCTCGAACAGCCCGACCACGGTGACCAGCGAGGTGTCTTTCAATGTGCCGACCACGCTGTTGGTCAGCGCCGGTACCACCAGCCGCAGCGCCTGCGGCAGCACGATGTCGCGCTGCACCGGCCAGCGGCCGAAGCCCAGCGCCATCGCCACTTCGGTCTGCCCGCGCGGCACCGCCTGCAGGCCGCCGCGGATGATCTCGGCCAGATACGCCGCAACGAACAGCGTGAGGCCCGCGAGCACGCGCACCAGCACGTCGGGCTGCCAGCCGGCCGGCCACAGCAGCGGCAGCAGGAACGACGCCATGAACAGCACCGAGATCAGCGGCACGCCGCGCACCAGTTCGATGTAGCTCGCGCTCAGCGTGCGCACCACCGGCCAGCCCGAACGGCGACCCAAAGCCAGCAGCAGCGCAAGCGGAAATGCCAGCGCCAGCCCGACCACCGCCAGCCCGATGGTCAGCGGCAGCCCGCCCCAGCGGCTGGTCGGTACGCCGCTGAGCCCCAGCACGCCGCCCCGCATGAGCAGCACGAAGAGCAGCAGCGCGACCAGCCACAGCGGCGCCAGCCACCAGCGCCAGCTGCGCGGCCAGGCACTGAGCACGGTCACCGCCGACAGCACGACCACCGCGATCGCCGGGCGCCATTGCTCTTCATACGGAAAGCGCCCGAACAGCATCGGCCGCCACTTCTCGGCCACCACGCCCCAGCAGGCGCCGTGCTGCACGGCGCGGCAGGCTTCGGCGTCGGGCCGGAACACCGCATGCACGATGCCCCATTCGACGACATGGAAGCCGCCCCACGCCAGCAGCGCGAGCAGCAGCACCGTTGCCAGAGCGCGCGGCGGCGAACCCCAGAGTTCGCTGCGCCACGCGATGGGCCCCTGCGCGGCGTTCCTCATCGCCAGCCTCGCAATGCGACGCGCGCGTTGTAGCGGTTCATGCCGAAGGAAATCAGCAGCGACAGCAGCAGGTAGACCGCCATGATGATCGCGATGCACTCGAAGGCCCGGCCGTTCGAGCCGATGGTGGTGTTGGCCACCGACACCAGCTCCGGATAGCCCACGGCCACCGCGAGCGACGAGTTCTTGGTCAGGCTCAGCAACTGGTTGGTCAGCGAAGGCACGATCACCCGCAGCGCCTGCGGCAGGATCACGATGCGCAGTTGCTGCCCGGAAGACAGGCCCAGCGCCTGCCCCGCCAGCATCTGGCCCTGCGGAACCGAGAGGATGCCGGCACGCACGATTTCCGCCACGAAGGCGGCCGAATAGAAGGTCAGCCCGGCGACGATGGTCACGTATTCCGGGCTCAGCGCGGCACCGCCGCTCACGCCGAAGTCGCCGCGCTCCGGCCATTCGAAATGCGTCGGCCACCAGCCGCCTTCGGCCGCCACCGGCCAGGGCACGCTGAGCCCGCCCTTGCTGAGCCACACGCCGGGCAGCAGATGCACTGGCTCGGTCGGGTCGGGCAGCAGGTTCGCCATCGCGAAGGCCAGCATCAGCAGCTGCACCAGCAGCGGCACGTTGCGCAGCAGTTCCACGTACGCGGTGCAGATGCCGCGCAGCAGCACATGCGGCGCGAGACGGCCGATGCCGATCAGCGTGCCGAGCACCACCGAAAAGATGGCCGCCGGCACCGCCGCGCGCACCGTGTTGATCAGCCCCGCGAGAAAGGCGCGCCAGAACGGCTGGCTCGCGTCGAAGTCGAGCCAGCCCTCGCTGATGGAAAAGCCCGCGGGCTCGGTCAGGAAGTCGAAGCCCGAACGAACGCCGCGCGCGCGGAGCACCTCGAGCGCGTGGTGCACCACCCAGACGGCACCGGCCGCCACGGCCAGCACCAGCGCGGCCTGCACCGCCCAGGCCAGCCAGACGCCGCGGCGCGACGTCCCGCCCTTCATCGAACCGGAGGTGCGTAAATGAGGCCGCCCTTGCTCCAGAGGTTGTTGGAGCCGCGCGGCAGCTTCAGAACCGACTTCGGCCCGACGTTGCGCTCGAACATCTCGCCGTAGTTGCCCACGGCCTTGATGGCGCGGAACGACCAGTCCTTGTCCAGGCCCAGCAGCTTGCCGAGGTCTTCACCGGTGCCGACCAGGCGCTGCTGCGCCGGGTCCTTGCTGTTGGCCTTGAGCTCGTCGGCATTGGCCTGGGTGACGCCGGCCTCCTCGGCTTCGATGAGCGCGTTGGGCACCCACTTGGCGATGGCGAACCACTCGTCGTCGCCGCGGCGCACCAGCGGCGCCAGCGGTTCCTTGGAGATCAGCTCGGGCAGGATGATGTAGTCGTCGGGGTTCGGCGCTTCCTTGTTGCGCAGTCCGGCCAGCGCCGAGGCGTCGGTCGTGAAGGCCTGGCAGCGGCCGGAGAAGAAGGCCTTGAACGAGGCCTCGAAGCTCTCGAACACCACCGTCTTGACCGGGATGCCCTGCGCGCGGAAGTAGTCCGACACGTTCTTCTCGTTGGTGGTGCCCGACTGGGTGCAGATGGTTGCGTTCTTGAGCTGCTTGGCGCTCGTCACCTTGAGCTTCTTCGGCACCAGGAAGCCCTGGCCGTCGTAGTAGGTGATGGTGGTGAAGTTGAAGCCCAGCGAGGCGTCGCGCGTGAGCGTCCAGGTGGTGTTGCGCGCGAGGATGTCGATCTCGCCGGCCTGCAGGGCCGAGAAGCGCTGCTGCGAATTGAGCGGCACGAAGTCGACCTTCTTGCCGTCGCCGAGCACGGCCGCGGCGATGGCGCGGCAGGTGTCCACGTCCAGGCCCGACCAGTTGCCCTGCGTGTCCGGTGCCGAAAAGCCGGCCACCCCGTTGGTCACGCCGCACTTGACGGTGCCGCGCTGCTTGACCGCGTCGAGCGTCTTGCCTGCGAAGGCTGGCGCGGCGGCCGCGAAGGCGATGACGGAGGCGGCGGCAAGCAGCGCCGGGCGGAATCGATTGTTCATTGGTGTTCTCCTCAACAGTAAGCAAAAGGCAGTGTACGGGGCGTCGCCGGACTCTGCCAAAGAACTCCGGGTTGGATCCATATGTGTCCGGAAGCGACGCAGGTTCACTACCATACGGCCCTCGAATCACTTCATCTGGAACCTACTCAAATGGTCAAATCCGACGATACCGGCAAGTTCATCCTGCGCGTTTCGCTTGGCGTCCTGATCCTGCTGCACGGCATTGCCAAGCTGCAGGGCGGCGTCGGCTTCATCTCGGGCATGCTGGCCCAGCACGGGCTTCCCGGCGCGCTGGCCTACCTGGTCTACATCGGTGAAGTGGTGGCGCCGGTGCTGCTGATCATCGGCCTGTACACGCGCCCTGCCGCCTGGATCGTGGCCATCAACATGCTGGTGGCCTTTGCGCTGGTCCACATGAAGGACCTGACCTCACTCGGCAAGCAAGGCGGCTGGGCGCTGGAACTGCAAGGCATGTTCCTGTTTGCAGCACTCGCCGTCGCCTTCATGGGCGGCGGCCGTTTCGCCCTGAGCAGCAAGTACAACTAGGCTTCAATCGTCGTCATTGGCATCGAGGCCTGGAAACAGGACCTCGGTGTAGCCGAAGCGCGAGAAATCGCGCACCCGCATCGGGTACAGCTTGCCCAGCAGGTGGTCGACTTCGTGCTGGACCACGCGCGCGTGGAAGCCGGTGGCAACGCGATCGATCGCGTCTCCATACGGATCGAACCCGGTGTAGCGGATATTGGCGAAGCGCGGCACCACGCCTCGCAGGCCCGGCACCGAGAGACAACCTTCCCAGCCCTCTTCTTCCTCGTCGTTCAGGGGCGTGATGACGGGGTTGAGCAGCACCGTGCGGGGCACCGGAGGCGCGTCGGGGTAGCGGGGGTTGACGATGTCGGTACCGAAGATCACGAGCTGCTGGTCGACGCCGATCTGCGGCGCCGCGAGACCCGCGCCGTTGACGGCATGCATGGTCTCGAACATGTCGCGCACCAGCAGGTGCAGTTCGTCGGTATCGAAGGCGGCCACCGGCTGCGCGATGCGCAGCAGCCGGGGGTCGCCCATTTTCAGGATTTCGCGGATGGCCATGGCGGGATTATCGCGACAGCCCCGCGACCTTCGCGCGCCACGGGATCAATCAAGGAGGCGTGGTGCCCTTCTGGTCCGGTGAAGTCCAGAGACGCGCATTGGGGTTTCGCCCGGGAGCCGAGGGAGCCACTGCAGGCGGCGCCACGCCCGGACGCCCGCCACCCCAAACTGGCGGCGGCGGTCGCCCGCCTCCGGGATAACCCGGACGCACCGCAGGATAGGCAGGCCGGTTGTAGTAGGGACGGTCGCGGTAGTACGGCCGGCGGCTTTCGTAGTAGCCGCCACCGTTGATGTAGACAGGCGCCGGCGCCACGACCACGGGCGCAGGCTCGCTGTAGTAAGGCCCCGACGAATACCCCGACGAATAGCCGCCCCCGTAGTAGGGATCGCCCGGCACGCCCACACAGCCGGTCAGCAGCGCAACGCCGCCAAGCGCAATGCAGGCACCAAGAACACGAATTTTTTGCATGAGGGACTCCTTGTGGCCTTTCAGTTTTCTTTCAACGCCAGGTTGTAGCCCCTGTTGACTGCGCTCCGATGAAGTCGGGTAACGACCGGTAAGGAGAACCTGAAGCCGGGTCTCAATCCGCAGCGCCGCGGGCCAGGATTTCCAGCATGCGCGCCTCGTCGATCACCTCGACCCCGATCTCCCGTGCCTTGTCGAGCTTGCTGCCCGCTTCTTCGCCCGCAACCAGGTAGTGGGTCTTCTTGCTGACGGAGCCGGCCACCTTCGCACCGGCTGCTTCCAATTTATCCTTCGCGTCGTCCCGGCTCAGCGTAGGAAGGGTACCGGTGATGACGAAGGTCAGGCCCGCCAACGGCTTGGGCGCGCGGGCCGCGGACTCGCCCTCTTCCCATGTCAGGCCGCAGGCTCGCAGTTGCTCGACCACCTCGCGGTTGTGAGGCTGGTCGAAGAAGGTGCGCAGGCTCTGGGCGACCACCGGGCCCACGTCGTTCACCTCGAGCAGTTGCTCCTCGGTCGCGTCCATGATGCCGTCGAGCTTGCCGAAGTGCTTGGCCAGGTCCTTGGCCGTGCTCTCGCCCACATGGCGGATGCCCAGGCCGAACAGGAAGCGCGGCAGCGTGGTCTTCTTCGATGCCTCGAGCGCATCGACCAGGTTCTTGGCCGATTTCTCGGCCATGCGGTCCAGCCCGGCCAGCGTGGTGAAGCCGAGCTTGTAGAGATCGGGCAAGGTGCGGATCAGGTTCGCGTCGACCAGTTGCTCCACCAGCTTGTCGCCCAGCCCGTCGATGTCGACCGCGCGCCGCGCCGCGAAATGCAGGATGGCTTCCTTGCGCTGCGCCGCGCAGAACAGGCCGCCGGTGCAGCGGTAATCGACCTCGCCTTCCTCGCGCACCGCCTCCGAACCGCACACCGGGCACTTGTGCGGCATGGTGAACAGCGGGCCGCGCTGATCGTCGGGCTTGGCGAGGCTCTCGGGCACCACGCCGACCACCTCGGGAATCACGTCGCCGGCGCGGCGCACGATGACGGTGTCGCCCACCCGCACGTCCTTGCGGCGGGCCTCGTCCTCGTTGTGCAGCGTGGCGTTGGTCACTGTCACGCCGCCGACGAACACCGGCGCCAGCTTGGCCACCGGCGTCAGCTTGCCGGTGCGCCCGACCTGGATCTCGATGCCGAGCACCTCGGTCAACTGCTCCTGCGCCGGGTACTTGTGGGCCACGGCCCAGCGCGGCTCGCGCGTGACGAAGCCCAGCTGGCGCTGCAGCTCGATGCTGTCGACCTTGTAGACCACGCCGTCGATGTCGTAGGGCAAGGCGTCACGCTGGCGGCCGATGTTCTCGTGGAAGGCGATCAGCTCGATCGCGCCCGTGGCCCGTGCCGTCTGCCGGGCGACCGGGAAGCCCCAGGCCCTGAACTGCGCCAGCCAGTCGAACTGGGTCGGGCAATCGGGTCCGCCTTCGCTCGCCGGCGTGACCTCGCCCAGCCCGTAGGCAAAGAAGCTCAGTGGCCGCGCCGCGGCAATGGCCGGGTCGAGCTGGCGCACCGCGCCGGCAGCCGCGTTGCGCGGGTTGACGAAGACCTTCTCGTTTTTCTGCCCTGCCGCGATCTTCTCGCGCTGGCGCTCGTTGAGCGCGTCGAAATCGGCGCGCTTCATGTAGACCTCGCCGCGCACCTCGACCACCGGCGGCGCCTTGCCGTCGAGGCGCAGCGGAATCTCGCGCACCGTGCGGATGTTCTGCGTCACGTCTTCGCCGACCTCGCCGTCGCCGCGCGTGGCGGCCTGCACCAGCACGCCGTTCTCGTAGCGCAGGTTCATGGCCAGACCGTCGAACTTCAGTTCGCACACGTACGCCACCTGGGGCCCGTCCTCGGCCAGGCCGAGTTCCTTGCGCACGCGCGCATCGAAGGCGCTGGCGCCCGCGGGGGTGATGTCGGTCTCGGTGCGGATCGACAGCATCGGCACCTTGTGGCGCACCTTGGTGAAGCCGTCGAGCACCTTGCCGCCCACGCGCTGCGTGGGCGAGTCGGCCGTGCGCAGGTCGGGGTACTCGGCCTCGATGGCCTGCAGGCGCTGGAACAGCTTGTCGTACTCGGCGTCCGGCAGTTCGGGCGCGTCGAGCACGTAGTAGAGGTGGGCGTGCCGGTGGAGCTGTTCGCTCAGTGCGGCGGCTTCGCGTGCCGCTTCGTCGCGCGATGTCATGGGTGTCTCCGGAAAGTCCGAATTAGCTGAAGAGGCGGCGCGCCAGCGGCGATCCCGCCGCGAGGTCGCGCCCGTCGAGCGTGTCGTAGAGCTGCTCGAGGTCGTTGCCGATCACGTCCATCGTCTCGTCGCGCAGCAGCTGGCCGTCGCTGTCGGTCACCACGCCGTCCATCTCGCGCGCGAGCGTGGCGGCGGCTTCGCGCATGCGGCGAAACGGCTCTTCGGCGCGATCGACCTGCGGCACGTCCAGGCTCAGGCTCAGTTCGCGAATGGCAGACTGGGCCGGGTCGTCGGCCAGCGCGGCCTGCGTGTCGAAGGCCAGCCCGAGGATCGGCGGCAGCCCCACTTCACTCGTCGGCAGAACCATGCGCCCCGGAATGATGCCGGGCACGAAGCCCAGCCGCGCCGCGTTCTGCTGCACGTAGCCGGGGCTCCAGGCGGCGTGCAGCGCGCGCAGCACGAAGCCCAGTTGCGCGTCGTGCGCGCTGGCGAACTGGTCGAGTTCGCGGGCGCGCGCCACTTCGTCGAGCATCTCGGGAAACTCGGGCGAACCGTTGACTGCATCGGCAAAGGCCTGCGCCTTGACCACGAATTCGGAGTATTCGATCTCGTTGAGCGCGCCCGTGCGGTTGGCCAGTTGCACCCCCACCTGGAACGCGCTGTAGCGCTGCCCCGGTACCGGTGGCTCCCACTGGCCGCTGAGTTCGTTGAGCCCCTCGATGGCCACCGGCTTGCTGCCCGCGCGCCGCGTGGGCGGCATGGCGGCAATGGCGGCATCGCCGGAAGCCAGGCCGTCGAGCGAGATCGGTGCGATCACGTCGATCAGCGGGTCGAGCCCGCCGCGGCGCTCGCCGGTCGGCACGGGCACGCCACTGGGCGCCGGAAGGTCGGGGTCGAACAGGGGTTCGTGGCGGTCGCTGCCCGGCACCTGGTTGGGGTCGACGTGCAGCGTCGGCTCCAGGCCGTCGGCCGAGCCGGACATCGCGCGCTCGGCGTCGGCCAGCGCGACGTCGACCGCGTCGGGCTGGCGCGGCGCGTTGCGGCGCGACATCAGGGTGTTGTAGGCAACGACGGCCGCGAGGACGAGGCCGCCGAGGATGGTCAGGGCAAGAGTGAGGCTGCTCATCGGTGTGCCGCCCGGCTCAGCCTGCCGCCACCATGGAGGCGGCGGCCTCCATGTCGACCGCCACGATGCGCGACACGCCCTGCTCCTGCATCGTCACGCCGATCAGCTGCTCGGCCATTTCCATGGCGATCTTGTTGTGGCTGATGAACAGGAACTGGGTTTCACGGCTCATGGCGGAGACGAGTTTTGCATAGCGCTCGGTGTTGGCGTCGTCCAGCGGCGCGTCCACTTCGTCCAGCAGGCAGAAAGGCGCCGGGTTCAGCTGGAAGATGGCGAACACCAGCGCGATGGCCGTGAGCGCCTTCTCGCCGCCCGAGAGCAGGTGGATGGTCTGGTTCTTCTTGCCGGGAGGCTGCGCCATCACCTGCACGCCCGAGTCGAGGATCTCGTCGCCGGTCATCATGAGCTTGGCGTTGCCGCCGCCGAACAGCTCGGGGAACATGCGGCTGAAGTGCTCGTTGACGATCTTGAAAGTGCCGCCGAGCAGGTCGCGCGTTTCGGCGTCGATCTTGCGGATGGCGTCTTCGAGCGTGCCGATGGCCTCGTTCAGGTCGGTCGACTGGGCGTCGAGGAAAGTCTTGCGCTCGCTGGCGACAGCCAGTTCGTCGAGCGCGGCCAGGTTCACGGCGCCGAGCGCGACCACTTCGCGGTTGAGGCGGTCGATTTCGCTCTGCAGGCCGGTGAGCTTGACCTTGTCGGTCTCGATCGACTGCTCGATGGCTTCGAGGTCGGCGCCGGCATCGTCCAGCAGTTGCTGGTATTGCTCGACGCCCAGGCGCGCGGCCTGTTCCTTGAGCTGGAATTCGGTGATGCGCTGGCGCAGCGGCTCGAGTTCTCGCTCGAGCTGCAGGCGGCGCTCGTCGCTGGCGCGCAGCTTGAGCGTGAGGTCGTCGTACTGGCTGCGCGCCGAGCCCAGGGCCGCTTCGCGTTCGAGCTTGAGCGACAGCGCGTCCTGCAGGCCGGCCTGCGCGGCGGCGTCGGACAGGCGGCTCAGTTCGGCGCGGGCGCGCTCGTCCTCGTCGGTCAACGCCACGACCTGCTGCGCCGCGGTTTCGATGGAGCGGTTGAGTTCGGCCCGGCGTGCCTCGAGCGTGCGTTGCGAGAAGGTGGCCTCCTGCGCCTGTCGCTCGAGGCTGCGGTGCTGCTCGCGGCTGGCGTTCAGCGCACGGCCGGCCTCGATCACGCGTTCGTCCAGCTCGGCGTGGCGCTCCTGGCTGTCGGCCAGCTGCATGTCGAGCTCTTCGAAGCGCCCTTCGGCGGCGATGCGGCGTTCCTGTAGTTCCTCGAGCTGCGCATCGACTTCGCCGAGGTCGGCGGCCAGCTGCTGGCTGCGGGCGCGGGTCTGCTCGGCCAGCTGCGTCATGCGCAGGGTCTCGACCTGCAGTTCGTGCGCGCGCGACTGGGTCTCGGCGGCTTCGCGCCGCGCGGTCACGAGGCGCTGCGCGGCGTCGGCATAGGCCGCTTCGGCGCGGACCAGCGCGGTGCGCGCTTCTTCGTTGATGAGCGTCTGGGCGCGCAGCTGGCGCTCCAGGTTTTCCATTTCCTGCTGGCGGGCCAGCAGGCCGGCCTGCTCGGAATCGGGCGCGTAGAAATTGACGCTGTGCGAAGACACGGCGTGGCCGCTCTTCACGTAGATCACTTCGCCGGCCTGCAGCGTCGCGCGCTGGGCCAGCGCTTCCTCGAAGCTCTCGGCGGTGTAGCAGCCGTGCAGCCAGTCGGTCAGCAGGGCCTGCTGGCCGGCGTCGTTCAGGCGCAGCAGGCTCGAAAGGCGAGGCAGCGCGGCAGCGGCTTCCGGCACGCCCGCGGCCGGCGGGCTGTAGAAGGCGAGCTTGGCGGGCGGCGCGTCGTTGCCGAAGGCGCGCACCATGTCCAGGCGGCTGACTTCGAGCGCACCCAGGCGCTCGCGCAGCGCGGCTTCAAGCGCGCTTTCCCAGCCCTGTTCGATGTGGATGCGGCTCCACAGGCCTTGCAGCCCGTCGAGGCCGTGCTTGGCGAGCCAGGGCGCAAGCTTGCCGTCGGTCTTGACCTTCTCCTGCAGCGCGCGCAGCGCATCGAGGCGGGCCGAGAACTCGGCATGGCGGGCGCCCTCCGTGTTGACCGCCTGCTGCCTGGCACGGCGGTCGTCGTCGAGTTGCGGCACCGATTCCTGCAGTTCCTGCAGGCGCGCGTCGGCCTCGCTCGCGGCTTCCTGCGCGGCGGCATGCTGCTCCTGCATGTCGAGCAGCCGGGCCTCGTCGGGCGCGGCCAGCGCGTTCTGGTCGGCGCGAAGGCGTTCGCTGCGCTGCGTGAGCTGGCGGCTCTGCTCTTCGATGTTGCGCTGGTCGGCGGCCAGCACCTGGATCTGCTGCTGCACCTGCGAGACGGTCGTGCGCTGGGCGTTGGCCTGGTCTTGCGCGCGCTGCACGGCTTCTTCGAGCTCGGGCATGCGCGCGTCGTGTTCTTCCAGCTGGGCAGCGAGCAGGATGGCCTGCTCTTCCGCATCGACACCCGCGCCGGCCAGCGTTTCGATCTCGGCCTCGGCCTCTTCGCGTCGGCGGCCCCACTGGCCCATCTGCTCGCGCAGCTGCACCAGGCGCTGCTCGACGCGCTGGCGTCCTTCGACCACGAAGCGGATCTCGCCTTCGAGCCGGCCGACTTCGGCGCTGGCCTCGTAGAGCTTGCCCTGGGCCTGGTTGACCAGGTCGCCGGCGCCGTAGTGCGCCTGGCGCACGGTCTCCAGCTCGGACTCGATGCGGCGCAGGTCGGCGGTGCGCGACTCGAGGTCGTTGATCGCCTTCTCGGAATCGGCCTTGATCCTGGCCTGGTCGGCGTTGCTTTCGCTGCGCTTGAGGAACCACAGCTGGTGCTGCTTCTTCGTGGCGTCGCCCTGCAGCATGTTGTAGCGCGCGGCCACCTCGGCCTGCTTCTCGAGCTTCTCGAGGTTGGCGTTGAGTTCGCGCAGGATGTCTTCCACGCGCGTGAGGTTTTCGCGCGTGTCGCCCAGGCGGTTCTCGGTCTCGCGGCGGCGCTCCTTGTACTTGGAGACGCCGGCGGCCTCTTCGAGGAACAGGCGCAGTTCCTCTGGCTTGGATTCGATGATCCGGCTGATCGTGCCCTGGCCGATGATGGCGTAGGCGCGCGGGCCCAGGCCGGTGCCCAGGAACACGTCCTGCACGTCGCGGCGGCGCACCGGCTGGTTGTTGATGTAGTAGCTGCTGGTGCCGTCGCGCGTGAGCACGCGGCGCACCGCGATTTCGCCGAACTGGTTCCATTGGCCGCCGGCGCGGTGGTCGGCGTTGTCGAACACCAGCTCCACGCTCGAACGGCTGGCCTGCTTGCGGGTGGTCGTGCCGTTGAAGATCACGTCCTGCATCGACTCGCCGCGCAACTCCGACGCACGCGACTCGCCGAGCACCCAGCGCACCGCATCCATGATGTTCGACTTGCCGCACCCGTTGGGCCCGACCACGCCGACCAGTTGGCCCGGCAGCAGGAAGTTGGTGGGTTCGGCGAACGACTTGAAGCCCGAGAGCTTGATGGAATTAAGACGCACGACTTGTCGGCCTGCCTTGGTTATAGCGCCAAGGTATTGATTTGTAAGGAAAATTGCACGGGCCTGCAGCTTGCAGCAGGCCGCCGCCCCAGCCGTGGATGATAACGTCAGGGCATGAGCGATTCCCCGGTTTCAACCCTCGCGGCGCGCGGCGCCTGCCTGCTGGCGGGCGCGGCCGTCCTGTTCGGCGTGGCGGGCTGCGCGTCGGTCCGATCCACCGAGCGCGCCGAACCCTACGCCAGCCAGGAATGGATGCAGTCCGGCGCCAACCGCATTGCCAACCTGTCGCTGCGCGACAACCTCCAGTCGGTACGGCGCGTGCAGTCCACCCTCTACAAGCGCAACCCGCGCGAATGGCGCAAGTCGGCGCCCAGCATGGAGGAAGCCACCCAGCGCGCCTGGGATGCCGTGCTCAAGGGCCCGCCCCTGCCCGAACTGAAGGGCGCCACCGGCATCGACGCGATCCGCATGGCCTTCGACACTGGGCCGCAGGGCTACCAGGGCGACCGCGTGGCGGCACTGGTGTTCGGCTGGGCAACCATGCTCAAGCAGGCCAACGGCGACACCTGGGACCAGACCATGATCGACGGCGTCAACGCCGAAAACAGCTTCCGGGCCGCGCGCAACTTCGAGATCTCGCTCTGGCTGATCTCCTCCAAGACCGGGCCCGACGGCCAGCCGCTGCTCCTGGCCACCGAGATCAGCGACCGCGGCCGCAACCTCGTGGCCGACCGCGAGCTGTCGAAGGTGGTGGCCCGGCTCGACCTGCTGGCCGCGCAGGCCGACGAGAAATACCGCCGGGCCGCGCTCGACTTCGGCCAGAACTGGATCATGGGCGTGGTCATGCCCTTCTTCACGCTCGTGCCCAAGTAGGCCGGCAGACGCGGAGCCGCAAGGCGGCGCCCCTAGAATGAAATCGCCCTTACCCCCTCAACCCTTCAGAGGCAGCAGCAGTACATGAGCTCCATCAATTTCATCGGCGGCGAAAAAGGCGGTGTCGGCAAGTCGGTCACGGCACGCGTGCTGGCCCAGTACTTCATCGACCACAGCCGCCCCTTCACCGGCTTCGACACCGACCGCTCGCACAGCTCGTTCACCCGCTTCTACGAAGGCTTCGCATCGCCGGTGGTGGTCGACAGCTTCGAGGGCCTGGACACCGTGGTGAACGGCTTCGAGACCAACCCGCAGCAAAGCGTGATCGTCGACCTCGCCGCGCAGACGCTGGCGCCGCTGTCGCGCTGGATCAAGGAGTCGGACCTGTTCGACGTGTTCGCCGAGATCGGCGTCACGGTCAACTTCTGGCACGTGCTGGACGACGGCAAGGATTCGACCGACCTGCTCGGCAGCCTGATCGACACCTTCGGCAACCGCCCCAACTACATCGTGGTGCAGAACTACGGGCGCGGCAGCGACTTCGGGATGCTGCTGGCCTCGCAGTCTCTCTCCAAGGCCACGGCCAACGGCGCGCGCGTGATAGCGCTGCCCCGCCTGCACGAGGCGAGCATGCGCAAGATCGATGCGCAGAACACGAGCTTCTGGAAGGCCGTGAACGACCGCGAAGGGCCGCATGCGCTGGGACTGCTGGAGCGGCAACGCGTGAAGTCGTGGCTGGCCACCGCCTACGCGGCCTTCGACACGCTGCCGCTCTGAGCCTGCGCGCTACGGCGCGACCGCCGCGCCCCCACCCAGGGCCTTGTAGAGCGTCATCGTCGCGTTGAACTGGTTCAGGCGGTTCAGCGCGAGCGATACCTCGGCGCTGCGGCGCCGGTCCTTGGCATCCAGAACCGGCTGCAGCGCGGTCGCTCCGGCCCTGTAACGCACCTCGGACAGTCTCTCCGCCCGCTGCGCCTCCTGCAGCGCCAGCACCAGCTTGATGCTCTCCTCGCGCAGTTGCGTTCGCGACGACAGCGCGTTCTCGACCTCGGACAGCGCCGTGTACAGCGACTGCCTGAACCCCACCACCGCTTCTTCATACTGCGTCTGCGACACCCCCACCGTCAGCCGCGCGGTGTTCCATTGCAGGAACGGCAGCGCCAGCCCGGCACCCAGGGTGGCCACAGGGTTCCTCAGCAGATCGCCCAGCGCCGTGCTCGAAGTGCCGAGCGAGCCCGTCAGGCTCAGCGTGGGATAGAAGCCGGTGCGCGTGGCGTCGACATTCGCCAGCGCGCCGCGCAAGCGCAGCTCCGCCGCCTGCAGATCGGGCCGGCGGCCCAGCAGGCTGGCGGGCACGCCGGCATCGACGACGGGCAAGTCGGCATCCGGCAGCCGCGCGGGCTCGCCCGCCAGCGGCTCCGGCGGCAGGTCGAACAGGATCGCGAGCGCATTGCGCGCCTCCACTCGCTGCTGCAGCAGTTGCGTATGCGCCGCCTCCTGCGCCGCCAGGTTCTGCCCGGCCTGCGCCACGTCCAGCCCCGACACCGCGCCTGCCGCGTACTTGGTGCGCACCAGCGCCAGGATGCGCCGGCCGTCCTCGATGCCCGCTTCGCTCAGTGCAATGCGCTGGTTCAGGTAGCCGGTCTGCCAATAGAGGCCCGCCGTCGTGCCGACCAGCGCGAGCGCGGCGGCCCGGCGGTCGGCCACGGTGGCCTTCAACTCCCAGTCGGCGGCGCTGCGCAGTGCCGCGAGGCGCCCCCACAGGTCGAGCTCGTAGCTCAGCGTGACCAGCGAACTGGAGGTCGACCCCGCCCCGCCACCGCGCTGGAGGTCATGGCCGCGGCTCGTATTGAGCTGCCCCGCCACGCTCGGCGTGAGGTTGGTGTTGGCAAGGCCCGCCTGCATCTGCGCACGCTGCACGCGGATGCCCGCGGCGGCCAGGTCGTTGTTGGTGAGCAGTGCGTGGTCGATCAGCGCGTCAAGCTGCGGATCCCGGAATGCCGTCCACCATCGTTCGGAAGGCATCGCGGCGGCATTCGATGCATCGGCCGACGTCGCCTGCTGCCGCCACGCCGACGGCACGCTCAACGGCTGCTGCTCGCGCGCCACCGGCTGGAACAGCGTGCACCCGCCGAGCGCCAATGCCACAGCCGCTGCCACGGCGCACCGATGAAAAGAACGCGCGCTACTCACGAGCCAACGCCTCGATCGGGTCCAGCCGCGCGGCGTTGCGCGCCGGCAGGTAGCCGAACAGCACGCCGATCAGCGAAGCGCAAAGAAACGCCGACACCACGGCCCCCATCGAAAAAATCATTTGCCATTGCTTGACGAAGAGCGAAAACAGAAAGCTGATGCCGTACGACAGCGTCACGCCGATCAGCCCGCCCACCAGGCACACCAGCACCGCCTCAGTCAGGAACTGCTGCAGCACGTCGCTCTGGCGCGCGCCCACGGCCATGCGGATGCCGATCTCGCGGGTGCGCTCGGTGACCGACACCAGCATGATGTTCATCACGCCGATGCCGCCCACCACCAAAGAGATCACGGCAATGAGCGACAGCAGCAGCGTGAGCGACTGGCTCGTGCGCTCCGCCGTCTTCACGATGCTGTCCATGTTGAAGGTGAAGAAATCCTTGCTGCCGTGGCGCATGGTGAGCAGCTTGACCACGCTGTCCTCCGCCGCCTTGGTCGGCTGGTCGTCGCGGATGCGCACGGTGATGCTGTCGAAGTGCTGCTGCCCGAAGATCCGGCTCGCGCCCGTGCTGTAGGGCAGCCAGATGTTGAGCGACTTGTTCTCGCCGAACATGTTCTTCTTCTCCTGCGACACGCCGATCACCGTGCACGGCAGGTTGCCCACCAGGATGATCTTGCCCAGCGGATCGGTGCCCTCCGGAAACAGCTTGCGCCGCGTGTTCTGGTCGATCACCGCCACCTGCGACTGGTGCCGCACGTCGCTGGCCGTGAAGGCCGCGCCGCTCGCCATCTGGATGTCGCGCACCCGGAAGAAGCTGTCACTCACGCCGTTCACCATGCCGTTGATGTCCACGCTGCGGTAGCGCAGCCGCAGGCTTCGCGAGGTGGAAGGCGTCACGCTGTGCACATAGGGCTGCGCCGCCAGCGCGTCAAGATCGGACGGCGTCAGCGTGCGGATGCTCGAGGCCTTGTCGTCGCCGAAATCGTGCCCCGGGTACACGTCGAGCGTGTTGGTGCCGATGGCCCTGATGTCCGACAGCACGAAGCGCTTGGCGCCCTCCCCGATGGCCACGATCGACACCACCGAAGTGATGCCGATGATGATGCCCAGCATGGTCAGCGCCGTGCGCATGCGGTGCGCCATCATCGAGCGCCAGGCCATGCGGAAGGCTTCGGCGAATCGCGCCCAGCCGGTGCTGAAGCGCGCGATGCCCAGCCTGGGCCGGGTCATCGCGCCAGCTGGTGCCGCGGAGGCATCGGCCTGCGCCGTCTGCGCGGGCGCCGCGGCGGTGGGCACGTTCGGCCGGTCGCGCACGATCACGCCGTCGGCGATCTCGATGATGCGTTCGGTGCAGCTCGCCACCTGCATGTCGTGCGTCACGATGATGACGGTGTGGCCCTGCGCATGCAGCTCGCGCAGGATGGCGATCACCTCCTGGCCGCTCTTGCTGTCGAGCGCGCCGGTCGGCTCGTCGGCCAGGATCACCTGCCCGCCGTTCATGAGCGCGCGCGCGATGCTCACGCGCTGCTGCTGTCCGCCCGAGAGCTGGCTCGGCCGGTGCTCGGTGCGGTCGCCCAGGCCCAGCCGCGCCAGCAGCTGGCGCGCGCGGGCGTCGCGCGCCTCGCCGTCGGTGCCGGCGTACACCGCGGGTACCTCGACGTTGCCGGCGGCCGTCAGGTGCTGCATCAGGTGGTAGCGCTGGAAGATGAAGCCGAAATGCTCGCGCCGCAGCTCGGCCAGCGCGTCGCTGTCGAGCGTGCCCACGTCCTTGCCCGACACCATGTAGGTGCCCGCGCTCGGCCGGTCGAGGCAGCCCAGGATGTTCATCAGCGTCGACTTGCCCGAGCCCGAGGCGCCGACGATGGCCAGCATTTCCCCGCTGCCGATGTCGAGGTTCACGTCCTTCAGCACCTGCACTTCCTGCTCGCCCGAGGGAAAGCTGCGGCCGATGCCGCGCAGGCTCAGCAGCGGCCGTTCGGCCTGCTGCGTCATTGGGACTTGCCCCGGGGGCCGTCGGGCTTGTCGGCCACGGCCGACGCGTCGCCGGTGATGACGTTGTCGCCCTCGTTCAGGCCTTCGAGCACCTGCGCCTGGAAGTTGTTGCTGATGCCCACGCGCACCATGCGCTTTTCGACGCTCTGGTCGGCCTTCAGCACGCGCACTTCCTGGCGGCCGTCCTTGTCGCGCGCGCCGAGCGCCGTCAGCGGCACCACCAGCGCCTGCTTGGCCTCGCCCAGCATGATCGCGACCTGCGCCGTCATATCGACGCGCAGCGTGCGGTCAGGGTTGGGCACGTCGAACAGCGCGTTGAAGAACACCGCGTTGTTGATCTTCTCGGGCGACGGCTGCACAGCGCGCAGCGTGCCGTAGTAGCGCTTGTCGGGGTCGCCGAGGATGGTGAAGTACACCGGCTGGCCGGCCTTCACGCGCACCACGTCGGCTTCGGACACCTGGGCCTTGACCGTCATGGTCGACAGGTCGGCCAGCTTCATCAGCGTGGGCACCTGGAACGAGGCCACCACGGTCTGGCCCTCGAGCGTGCTGATGGACACCACGTCGCCGTCGATGGGCGCGACGATGCGCGTATACGAAAGGTTGGTCTGCGCCGAGGCCAGCGCCAGCCGCTGCTGGCGGATCTGCGCGTCGAGCGACACGCCGTCGGCACGCAGCGCGCGCAGCTCGGCGTCGGCGCTTTCCATGTCCTGCCTGGCGGCGGCGTCCTGGGCGAGCATTTCCTGCTGGCGCGCCCAGCTGAGCTGGGCCTGCTTGATGCGCACTTCCTTCGCGAGCTTCTGCGCCTGCAGGTTGTCGAGCTTGGCCTGCTCCTGCGCCAGCGTGTTCTGCGAGATGACGGGGTCGATCTCCGCGAGCCAGTCGCCCTTCTTCACCGTCTGCCCCAGCACCACCTTCAGCGACTTGAGCTGGCCGCTGACCTGCGCGCCCACTTCCACCTGCTTCAGCGCCTGCAGCACGCCGGTGGCGAGCACCGCGTTCTCGAGGTCGGTGCGCTGCACCGCGGCAGTGAGGTACTCGGGCTTCTTGGGCGGACTGAGCCAGAACAGAGACAGAAGGCCCAGGGCCGCAAGGGCCACGATGCCGTAGACGAGCTTGCGCGAGCGCCGCTTGGGAGTGTTTTGCATGCAACGAGGATGAAGTGAAACGCTCCCCCGGCCCGCGCGGGCCCGGATGGCCGCGTGATGGACACACGGGGAGGCTGCTGCTGCATCCTAGCGGCGGTTCCTGAAGGCCCCCTAAAACCGGGGCCGCATCGGGGCATTGCGCCCGATGCGATGGATCTCAGCGTGCGCGGCGCGAACGCACCAGCAGCACGATCAGCAGCAGCGAAAGAACCGTGAAGGCAATGAACGACCAGTTCGCCAGCGTCAGGCCGAACAGCGTCCAGTCGATCTTGGAGCAGTCGCCGCCGCCGCGGAAGATCATCGGCAGCGCGCGCTTCAGCGGGAAGGTCTCGATCATTCCGTAGAGGTCGCGCCCGCAGGACACGACTTCGGGCGGATACCACTGCAGCCAGCTTTGCGAGGCCGCCGTGTAGGCGCCGCCGATTGCAGCCACCAGCGCAAGCAGCCCGCCCGCGAAGCGCAGGCCGACGTTTCGGAACACCCCGGCCAGGCCGGTGAACAGCGCCACCAGCACCAGCGCATACCGCTGCACGATGCACATGGGACAAGGCTCCAGCCCCACCACGTGTTGCAGATAGAGCCCGAAAGCCAGCATGAGAACGCAGGCCAGGCAGATCAGCCCATACGCGCGGCGCGGCGCGCCGAAGTACCAATCGATCAAGGAGATACCCAATCTTCTTCTACGAACACCCTGGCCTTGCGCGGGTTGGCGACGACGGTGTCGCCTTCCTTCAAGCCCAGGTCACGGAACTGTTGCGCAGGGAGTTGCGCCTCGATGATGGTTCCGGAGCCCGGATTATCAGGATTCGATTCGGTGGGCTCAAGTTCCAGCCGCGCGATGGGTCCGACGACGATGGCGCGCGCCAGCGTGGCGACGATGCCGGAGGCGCCGGGCACGTAGCGCGTCACGTCGATGTCATGCGGGCGCACGTAGGCACGGGCCTTGGCATCGCGCGCGCCGCTGTGCTCGGGCGAATCCAGGCGCATGCCGTCAAGCTGCACCGCGCCGTTGTCGGCGCGGCCGTGGAACAGGTTCACGTCGCCCAGGAAGCCGTAGACGAAGGGGCTGGCCGGCTGGTCCCACACTTCCTGCGGCGAGCCGACCTGCTCGATCTGCCCCTTGTTGATGACCACCACGCGGTCGGCCACTTCGAGCGCTTCTTCCTGGTCGTGCGTGACGAAGATCGAGGTGACGTGCAGCTCGTCGTGCAGCCGGCGCAGCCAGCGGCGCAGTTCCTTGCGCACCTTGGCATCGAGCGCGCCGAAGGGCTCGTCGAGCAGCAGCACCTTGGGCTCCACGGCCAGCGCGCGGGCCAGCGCAATGCGCTGGCGCTGGCCGCCCGACAGCTGCGACGGATAGCGGTCGGCCAGCCAGTCGAGCTGCACCAGCTTGAGCAGGTCGGTCACCTTGGCCTTGATCTGCGCGTCGCTCGGGCGCTCCTTGCGCGGCTTCACGCGCAGGCCGAAGGCCACGTTCTCGAACACGGTCATGTGGCGGAACAGCGCGTAGTGCTGGAACACGAAGCCCACCTGGCGCTCGCGCACGTGCACGTCGGTGGTGTCTTCGCCCGAGAAAAGGATGCTGCCGGTGTCGGCCGTCTCCAGCCCCGCGATGATGCGCAGCAGCGTGGTCTTGCCGCAGCCGGAGGGTCCAAGCAATGCGACGAGTTCGCCCGACTCGACGTCGAGGTTCACGTCGCGCAGCGCGCGGAAGTCGCCGAACTGCTTGCTGATGTTGCGGATTTCGATGCTCATGATTTCTTCTCTCTCAGGCTCAGGCCGCCGTGGTTTCAGGGGGCCGTTCCGGGGGCAGCTCGGCAATGGCTTTCATCTCGCGCTCGTGGCGCCATTCGATGACCGACTTGATCACCAGCGTGACCAGCGCCAGGATGGCCAGCAGCGAGGCCACGGCGAACGCGGCCACCGACTGGTATTCGTTGTAGAGCACCTCCACATGCAGCGGCATGGTGTTGGTCTGGCCGCGGATGTGGCCCGACACCACCGACACCGCGCCGAACTCGCCCATGGCGCGCGCGTTGCAGAGAATCACGCCGTACAGCAGGCCCCACTTGATGTTGGGCAGCGTCACGCGCCAGAAGGTCTGCCAGCCGGTCGCGCCCAGCACGATGGCGGCCTGCTCCTCATCGGTGCCCTGCGCCTGCATCAGTGGAATGAGCTCGCGCGCGATGAACGGGAAGGTCACGAACACGGTGGCCAGCACGATGCCGGGCACGGCGAAGATGATCTTGATGTCGTGCTCGGCGAGCCACGGGCCGAGCCAGCCCTGGGCGCCGAAGACCAGCACGTAGATCAGGCCCGCCACCACCGGCGACACCGCGAACGGCAGGTCGATCAGCGTGGTGAGAAAGGCCTTGCCCCGGAACTCGAACTTGGCCACGGCCCAGGCGGCGGCCACGCCGAACACGAGATTCATCGGCACCGCGATGGCGGCCGTGATCAGCGTGAGGCGGATCGCGCTCCAAGCGTCGGGCTCCTTCAGCGCATCGAGGTAGGCATTGACGCCCTTGCGCAGGGCCTCGGTCGCCACGGCGGCCAGCGGCAGCACGAGGAACAGGAACATGAAGCCGAGCGCAATGCCGATCAGCGTCCAGCGCACCCAGGCGGATTCGGTGGTGCCGGCCTGCGCGCGGCGGATGACTTTGGAAGGTGCGCTCATGTCAGGCTCCCGCCCTGCGACGCTGCCAGGCCTGCAGGCCATTGATGACCAGCAGCAGCACGAAGGAAATGACGAGCATCACCAGCGCGACCGCCGTGGCACCCGCGTAGTCGTACTGCTCCAGCTTGCCGATGATGATGAGCGGCGTGATCTCCGAGATCATCGGCATGTTGCCGGCGATGAAGATCACCGAGCCGTACTCGCCGATGGCGCGTGCGAAGGCCATCGCAAAGCCCGTGAGCAGCGCCGGCGCGATCGACGGGAAGATCACCTTGGTGAAGGTCTGCAGCCGCGTCGCGCCTAGCGAGGTGGCGGCTTCTTCGAGTTCTTTCTCGGCGTCTTCGAGCACCGGCTGCACCGTGCGCACCACGAAGGGCAGCCCGATGAAGATCAGCGCGATCACGATGCCCGCGGGCGTGAACGCCAGCTTGATGCCGTGCGGCTCCAGCAGTTGCCCGACCCAGCCGTTGCCCGCGAGCAGCGCGGTCAGCGAAATGCCGGCCACCGCCGTCGGCAGCGCGAACGGCAGGTCGACCAGCGCATCGACGATGCGCTTGCCCGGGAACTTGTAGCGCACCAGCACCCAGGCCACCAGCAGGCCGAACACCGCATTCACGATGGCGGCGAACAGCGAGGCGCCGAAGGTCAGCCGGTACGACGCCATCACGCGCGGCGCGGTCACGGCCACCCAGAACTGGTCCCAGGTCAGCGTGAAGGTCTTGAAGACCAACGCCGACAGCGGGATCAGCACGATCAGGCTCAGATAAAGAATCGAGAAGCCGAGCGTGATGTGGAAACCCGGCAGCACGCGCTTGGCGCCCCCTGCCCGGTTGGCACGCGAAAAAGGCGCTCCCGCGGACGGGAGCGCCGAAGGAACAGCGCCGCTCATTTACTTCGCGCCGGGGGTGTAGAGCTTGTCGAACTGGCCGCCGTCGTTGAAGTGCACCTTCTGCGCTTCGCCGAGGCTGCCGAACAGTTCCTGCACCGTGAACAGCTGCAGCGGCTTGAAGGTCGAGGCGTACTTCTTGAGCACGGTCTGCGAGCGCGGGCGCAGCGCATGCTTGGCGGCGATTTCCTGTGCTTCTTCGGAGTAGAGCCAGTCAAGGTAGGCCTTGGCGAGTTCGCCGGTGCCCTTCTTGTTGACGGTGCGCTCGACCACGGCCACCGGGTTCTCGGCCACGATGCTGATCGACGGGTAGACCGAATCGACCTTGCCGGTGCCGAACTCGCGGTCGATCGACACCACTTCCGATTCGAAGGTGATCAGCGCGTCGCCGATGTTGCGTTGCAGGAAGGCGGTGGTGGCGTCGCGGCCGCCGCGCGCCAGCACCGGCACGTTCTTGAACAGCTTGCCGACGAACTCGGCGGCCTGGGCGTCGGTGCCGCCCTTCTTCTTGATGTAGCCCCAGGCCGCCAGGTAGGCGTAGCGGCCGTTGCCGCCGGTCTTGGGGTTGACGATCACCACCTGCACGCCCGGCTTGACCAGGTCGTCCCAGTCCTTGATGCCCTTGGGATTGCCGTTGCGCACCAGGAACAGCATGGTCGACGTGGTCGGCGATGCGTTCTCGGGGAATTTCTTGTTCCAGTCCTTGGCGACCACGCCGGCGTTGGCCAGGAAGTCGATGTCGGTCGAGGTGTTCATGGTCACCACGTCGGCATCGAGCCCGTCGGCCACCGCGCGGGCCTGCGCGCTGGAGCCGCCATGCGACTGGTCGATCTTGACGTCCTTGCCGGTCGCCTTCTTGTAGTGCGCCACGAAGGCCGCGTTGTAGTCCTTGTAGAACTCGCGGGCCACGTCGTACGAGGCGTTCAGCAGCGACGTGCCCTGGGCGAAGGCGCTGCTGCCGGCGAGTGCGGAGGACGCCAGCGCGAGCACGGCGACGAAGGTCTTTATTCTGGAAGTCATGTGGTTGCCAAAGTTTCTGAAAATTCACGGCCCGCCGACCAGGCGGCGGGCTCGTCGGTCAAGGACTGGAGCAAGGCGAGGCCCAGCGGCCAGTCCCCGTGTCCCGAGTCGATGTTGATGTGGCCCGCATTCTGCATGCGGACGAACTCGCTTCCCCAGGCGCGCGAATATGCACCAGCCAGGCGAATCGGGCAAAAAGGGTCATTACTGCTGGCCACCACGATGCTGCGGTAAGGCAGCGCCGCATACGGCACGGGGGCAAAGTCGGACAGCACCGCCCGGCGCTCGGGGTCGGCCGGAGCCACCAGCAGCGCACCCTGGATGCGGGCCGCGGCCTCTGGCGGCAGGTGCGCCGTGGCGATGCAGCCCAGGCTGTGCGCGGCGATCACCACCGGGCCTGGCTGCTCCAGCACCAGCTTGGCGAGCGCCGGCACCCAGGCGTCGCGCTTGGGCGAGGCCCAGTCGTCCTGCACCACCCGCGCCGCGCCCGGAATGCGCTCTTCCCACAGGCTCTGCCAGTGGCCGGGCCCGGAGTCGCGCCAACCGGGCACGATGACGACACGAGTCTGCATGACGACGCTGCCCTGTCCCGCTTACTTGTTGGGCTGCGGCGTGATGCGCAGGTAAGGCTTGACGGCCTTGAAGCCCTTGGGGAAGCGCTCGGCGAGTTCGGCCGGATCCTGGATGCTCGGCACGATGACGACGTCGTCGCCGTCCTTCCAGTTCACGGGCGTGGCCACCTTGTGGCTGTCGGTGAGTTGCAGCGAGTCGATCACGCGCAGGATCTCGTCGAAATTGCGGCCGGTCGACGCCGGGTAGGTGATGGTCGTGCGGATGATCTTCTTCGGATCGATGATGTAGACGCTGCGCACCGTGGCCGTGGTCGAGGCGTTCGGGTGGATCAGGTCGTACAGGTCGGCCACCTTGCGGTCGGCGTCCGCGATGATGGGGAAGTTGACCGTGGTGTTCTGCGTTTCGTTGATGTCGCCGATCCATTCCTTGTGCCTGGTGGCCGGGTCGACGCTCAGCGCGATGGGCTTGACGCCGCGCTTGGCGAACTCGCCCGACAGCGCCGCCGTCTTGCCCAGTTCGGTGGTGCACACCGGCGTGAAGTCGGCCGGGTGCGAGAAGAACACGACCCACGAATCGCCGGCCCACTGGTAGAAGTCGATGGGGCCTTCGCTGGAGTCCTGGGTGAAATTGGGGGCGGTGTCGCCGAGTCTCAGAGTTGCCATGATCGCTCCTGGATTGGATGGGAGCCTGGGATTGTGCGAACCATCGCTTCAATGACAAACGAATATCTGCTTGTTTGGATATGACGTTTTTCGCATAACGAGCGCTCAGAACATCCGCATGTCGACGCTCTGCAGGTGCTCCGTCAGGAAGTCGATCAGCCGCCGCACCGCCGGAACCAGCGCCCGCCGTGCCGGAAACACCATGTGCGCCACCACCGGCGACGGCCCCCAGTCCGGCAGCACCCGCACCAGCCGGCCGGCGTCCACGTCGGCCCGGCACATGTAGTCGGGGAGCATGGTCGCGCCCACGCCGCCCAGTGCGCCGAACTGCAGCGTTGCCAGGTCGTCCGCCACATAGCGCGGAACGTGCGAATGCACCCAGCTCTGGCCGTCGGGGCCTTCCAGACGCCAGTCGCTGCGCCCTTCCCCGTTGACGGACATGGCCGCGGTCGGCAGTTTCGCCAGGTCGGCCGGCGTGTTGACCGGGCCGTGGAGCGCCAGCAGCTCCGGGCTGGCGATCAGCACGCCGCGGCTGTAGCCGAAAGTCTTGGCCACCAGCACGGTGCTGTCCTCGATGACGGGGCGCACGCGCAGCGCGATGTCGATGCCCTCCTCGATCAGGTCGACCGGCCGGTTGATCACGCGCATGTCGATGCGCACCGCCGGATAGCGCGCCATGAAGACGGGCATCAGCTGCGCAAGCCCGCTGTGCGCGATGGTCACGGGGCAGCTCAGCCGCACCAGGCCGCTGGGCTCGGTCTGCACCTGCGCCACCGCCTCGGCGGCCGCCTGCGCCGCGTCGCGCATGGCGGAGGCGTGGCGCAGGTAGATCTCGCCGGCGGGCGTGAGCGACAGCCGCCGCGTGCTGCGCTGCATCAGCTGCACGCCCAGCCGCTCTTCCAGGTCGGCCACGCGGCGCGACAGGCGCGACTTGGGAATGCCCAGCGCCCGGCTGGCAGCGGCAAAGCCGCCCCGCTCGGCCACTTCGGCGAAGAAAACCATGTCGTTGAGGTCTTGCATGACGTTCATTGTCCTGCAAACAGAACGAACTAGGCTATTTTTGGCTACTTATCGGCCACTGCATCCAAAAATAGAATTCTCACATCGCCGGCCAACTTGAGTGCCGACAGCCCCAAGAAAGTGATTGACTGATCATGAAGCTGCTCCACATCGACTCCAGCATCCTCGCCGCCAACTCCACCTCGCGCCTGCTCTCGGCCGAGACCGTGGCCGCCTGGCGCGCCGCCCACCCCGACACCACCGTCGAATACCTCGACCTGGCCGTCGACGCCCCGGCTCACTTCAGCGCCGACTCGCTCGGCATCAAGATCGGCGTGCAGGCCCAGCCGACCGAAGCGCAAAAGCGTGAAAACGAGCTGTCCGAAAAGCTCGTGAGCCAGTTCCTGGCCGCGGACGTGGTCGTCATCGGCACGCCCTTCTACAACTTCTCGATCCCGACGCAACTCAAGGCCTGGATCGACCGCCTGGGGCAAGTGGGCCGCACCTTCAAGTACACCGAGAAGGGCCCCGTCGGCCTGGCCGGCGGCAAGACCGTCATCGTGGCCTCTTCGCGCGGCGGCGTCTATTCGACCAGCGAAGGCGGCCAGGCCATGGAACACCAGGAAAGCTACCTGAAGGCGGTCTTCGGCTTCTTCGGCATCACCGACGTGCGCATCGTGCGTGCCGAAGGCGTGGCCATGGGCGACGAAGCCAGGGCCAGCGCGCTGGCCTCGGCCCGCGCCGACATCCTGGTGGCAACCGGCGAGGCCGCCAACCAGAAGGACGTGGCGCAAGTCGCCTGACCCGGCCCCGCGCCATGAAAAAAAGCCGCCTTCACGGGCGGCTTTTTCGCTGGCGCGCGACGCGCTCAGGCCGAGTGGGTCTTGACCCAGGCCACGTACTTGTCCATCCAGCCCTGCAGGAACTTCTTCGAGCCTTCGTTGCCGATGTGGCCCTTGTCGTCGAACAGGTCGTCCTTGGCCTGCAGGAACACTTCGGGCGCGCCCATCGTCGGCACGTCGAGGTAGGCCAGGATGTTGCGCAGATGCTGCTGCGCCAGCGCGGTGCCGATGGCGCCGACCGACACACCCACCACGCCCGCCGGCTTGCCGGCCCATGCGCTCTGGCCGTAGGGGCGCGAGGCATGGTCGATGGCGTTCTTCAGCACGCCGGGAATCGAGCGGTTGTATTCAGGGGTGACGAACAGCAGGCCCTGGGCCGCCGCGATCTCGGTCTTCAGGCGCTTGACCGAGGCCGCCTGGTTGCCGTCGTCGTCCTGGTTGTAGGCCGGCAGGTCGTCGATGCGCAGATGCTCGAAGGTGAGCTCGGGCGGGGCGAGATGCGCCAGCGCGAGGGCCAGCTTCTGGTTGTACGAATCCTTGCGAAGGCTGCCGACGAGAACGGCGATGCGGATCTGGGCCATGGATGGAACTCCTGTGAAATGAGGGCGTCGTTTGACGAAGGCGATTATGCGAACCGCCCAAGACCTTTTCCAGAAAAGTTCTTGGCCTGGCGCGCATCCGCCTAAAGCAGCCCGGCGCAATCCCGGGCATCATCGCCATCGATCTTTTTGGTTCGACTGATTCAGGAGCGACACGCGATGAGATTTCTGGTGGTGGGTGCCGGCGCACTCGGTGGTTACTTCGGCGGCCGTCTGCTGGAAGCAGGACGCGACGTCACCTTCCTGCTGCGGCCGCGCCGCGCAGCGCAACTCGCGAAGACCGGGCTGGTGGTGCAGAGCCCGTTCGGCAACCTGCAGCTTCCCGCGCCCAGGCACGTGCTGGCGGACGGCATCGACGGGCCCTACGACGTGGTCATCGCCGGCAGCAAGGCCTACGACCTCGAATCGACGATGGATTCGTTCGCTCCGGCGGTGGGGCCGAACACCGTGATTCTTCCGTTGCTCAACGGCATGAAGCACATCGACAGCCTCGTCGCGCGCTTCGGCGAAGACAAGGTGCTGGGCGGCCTGTGCATGATCTCCGCCACGCTGGACGACGAAGGCCGCGTGCTGCACCTCAACGACACTCACGGCCTGAGCTACGGCGAGCGCGCCGGCGGCCGCTCGGCCCGCGTCGACGCCATCGCGGCACAGTTCGCGGGCGCAAAGTTCGACGGCAACGCCAGCGAGACCATCTCGCAGGACATGTGGGAGAAGTGGGTCTTCATCGCCTCGGCGGCGGGCCTCACCAGCCTGATGCGCGCGTCCATCGGCGACATCATGGCGGCGGGCGGCGAAGACGTGGCGCTGTCGATCTTCGGCGAATGCTGCGCCATCGCCGAACACAACGGCTTCGCGCCGCGCCCGGCGGCCGTGCAGCGCGGCCGGGCCATCATGACCGCCGCCGGCTCGCCGATGACGGCATCCATGTACAAGGACATCGTGCGCGGCGCGCAAGTGGAAGCCGACCACATCGTCGGCGACCTGCTGGGCCGCGCGGCGCCGGGCCATGCGGCGGCGCCTTCGGTGCTGCGCACGGCCTACGTCCATCTGAAGGCCTACGAAGCCCAGCGCGGCCGTGCGGGGGGCTGAGCGCCTTTAATCCGATGCGGGTCCAAGTGGCGCAAACCGCCAAAAACCAATCGCAAGTATCTATTCATTAATTAATTCACTTAATCGAATTTACAAGCGAAGGATAGAATAATTTATCTATTCACATTGGTATTCAATGCCCCCTACCCCCGCGACCCTTGCCGAGACTGCGCTTGCATTCATCCGATCGCAGGGCGCCGCCTCCAGCGCCGACATTCAGGCGCGGCTTCGCGTAAGCCAGCCGACAGTCTCGAGAACGCTGGCACCTCTTTTGCGGGACGCCAGCATCCTGAAGGTGGGTGCCGCGCGCTCGCAGATGTATGTCGCACCCCGGCATGTCGAGCGTGTCGGCGCGGAAGTCCCGGTCATCAAGGTCGACGCGAATGGCGATGCCGCACCGTTCGGCCGCATCGTGCCGTTGCATGGTGGCCGCTGCTGGATGGATGAGGAAGAAGGGCCGAGCGCGCTGCATGACGGGCTGCCATGGTTCCTGGCCGACATGCGGCCCCAGGGATTCATAGGCCGCGCCTTTGCACACGGCCACCCGGAACTCGGCCTGCCCGCCAACCCGGACCACTGGCGCGATGACGACGTGCTTCAAGCGCTGGCGCTCTGCGGCGAGGATCTGCCGGGCAACCTAGTCGTCGGCGGGGAGTCGTTCCGACGATTCCAGTCGATTGCCGCGCGGCCAGCGCCAGAGGTGTCCCCCACCGACTACCCCGCCATGGCGGACAGCGCCATGCAAGGCACATTGCCGGGCTCATCGGCCGGCGGCGAACAGCCCAAGTTCTGCACCGTGCGCGACGGGCGGCAAGTGATCGTCAAGTTCTCCCCATCCGGCGCTTCGCCGGAGGACAGGCGTTCGCGCGACCTGCTCGTGTGCGAACACCTGGCGCTGCGCACGCTGCAAGAGGCCGGCGTGGCGGCGGCCACCACTCGCCTGTTCATCGAGGCGGGCCGCGTCTTTCTGGAAGTCGAGCGCTTCGACCGGACCGCTCGGGGCCGGATCGCAATGGTTTCGCTGATGGCATACGACGCGCAGCACATCGGAAAGATCGACAACTGGGCCGCCACTGCCAATCGCATGGTTTCGCGCGGACTGTTGCGCGCAGACGATGCCCAGACGCTGCGCTTCCTTGAGGCCTTTGGCCGGCTCATCGGCAACACCGATCGACACTACGGCAACATCTCGCTGCTCATAGAGAACGGCGCCTGGCGGCTGGCGCCCGCATACGACGTGTTGCCGACGCTCTATGCACCCACCAGCGGCGAACTGCCGCCGCGCGACCTGGCGGCCGGCGACCTGGCACCGACCGTCGAGACGCTGGGGGAATGGCAGGCGGCACGCCAGCTTGCCGGCGTGTTCTGGCGGACGGTCGACGCGGACGAGCGAATCACGGCGCCATTCCGCGCCATCGCCCGGAAGAACGCGCAGGCTATTCCGACTTGAGAATGGTCTCGCCCTTCAACATCCCCATGTCGCGGGTGTTGAAACGGTGGCGCTTCCAGCCCGCCCAGGTGCGGCGGAAGTTGGCAATCGAGATGCCGTAGTACAGCACCTTGAACATGCGCAGCGCGTTCCACATCGGCGTGCCGTTGTAGATGTCGCCGGCCAGCAGCGACATCAACGCCTCCTTCACCCGGAACGGGTTGCCGGGGTGCATGAACATGTCTCGGATGGTCGGGTTGGTCACGCGGTAGATGAACCACGAATACTCGCTCGGGCCCTTGCGCATCATGGCCTCGAAGCCCTTGCGCGCCGCAGCCAGTTGGGCCGGCTGGTCGAGCGCGGTCGCCACCAGCTTGGCGCCGTCGAAGGCGCTGTGCATGGCCAGGTACACGCCAGACGAGAACATCGGGTCGATGAAGGTGAAGGCGTCTCCCAGCATCAGGTAGCGGTCGCCGGTGGCGTGCGTGCTGGAGTAGGAGAAATTGCCCGTGGCATGCACCGCGTCGTCGACCAGCGTGGCGTGCTGAAGCCGCTCCTGCAGCGCCGGACACAACGCGATGGTGTCGTAGAAGAAGTCTTTCAGCGGCTTGTCGCGTGTCTTCAGGTAGTACGGCCAGCAGACCGCGCCCACGCTGGTGGTGCCGTCGGCCAGCGGAATGAACCAGAACCAGCCGTGCGGGAACCAGCAGATGCTGATGTTGCCTTCCTTCTTGCCCTCGAGCCGCTCGGCGTTGGTGAAGTGCCCGAACACCGCCGTGCTGTTGTGGTCGGGGTTCTTCTCCTTGCAGCGGAATTTGTTGGCCAGCAGGGTGTCGCGCCCGGTGGCGTCGACCACGAAGCGGGCGCGCCAGCTGCGCTTCGCGCCGTCGTCCATCTCGGCCTTGACGGTGGCGCCGTCGGCATCGAAGGCCACGTCGCGCACCTTGCAGCCTTCGATCGTCTGCGCACCGCGCGTCGCCGCGTTGCGGAACAGCAGCTCGTCGAGTTCGGAGCGGCGCACCTGCCAGGCGGAGTCGAGCGACTTGTCCCAGCCCTCGGCAAATTCGACATAGCTGCGGTGCTCGTGCTCGGGCGAGACGAACTCGATGCCGAACTTGGGCATGCCGATCTTGTCGACCTGGTCGCGCACGCCGAGCTTCTCGAACAGCTCGACATTCCCGGGCAACAGCGATTCGCCGATGTGGAAGCGCGGGTGATGCGCCTTCTCGAGCAGCACCACCTTGCGGCCCTGCTGGGCCAGCAACGCGGCAATGGTCGATCCGGCGGGGCCACCGCCGACGACCATCACGTCGCAGGATTCGTCGGCCGCCGAAGACGCGGGCAAAGGAGCTTGAGGCAGGGACATGCGGTGGCAAGCATCACGAGTGTTAACAATCTCCAAGCATAGCGCGCCATTCGTAAACCGGGCAAAGATCGCAAAGTCTGCTAAGCAGCCTGCGACACGGCGCAGCACACTGCGGCGATGCATCTCCTTCGCCATCTGCGCTCCTTCGGCCTCGCGGCCGCCTGCCTCTCGGCCGCGCTCGCGCAGGCCGCCGGCTTCAGCACCCTCGAAATACCCGCCGACCGCGAGGGCCCGGCAATGCGCGGCGCCGTGTGGACACCCTGCGCCGCGCCGGCCGGCGACATCCAGCTCGGCCGGACCACGATCCGCGGCGTGCGGGATTGCCCGCTCGCGCCCGGCGCCCAGCTCCCGCTGATCGTGCTGTCGCACGGGTATGGAGGCTCCTTCCTCGGCCACTACGACACCGCCCAGGCGCTGGCCGACGCGGGCTTCGTGGTCGCCGCCATCAGCCATTCGGAAGACAACTTCCAGATTCGCGGCGGCCCGGACGACAGGATCTCGGCCCTGGCGACGCGAACGACCGACATCAAGCGGCTGATCGACCACATGCTCCGGCAATGGCCCTCGCATGACCGGATCGCGTCCGACCGGATCGGCTTCTACGGCTTTTCCAGGGGCGGCTACACGGGGCTCGTGCTCGCCGGCGCACGTCCCGATTTCGAGCGCCTCCCGCCCCTGCCCTCATCGCCCTGCGCCAGGGACCTGCAAAGCCCGGCGTGCGCGCTGATGCGCCGGAGATTCCAGGAACTGCTGGCGTCGCCGCTGGCCCACGACACCCGCATCAAGGTTGCTGTGATCGCCGATCCGCTCAGCATGGTCTTCGACGCCGATGGCCTGAAGGACGTGAAGATCCCGATCCTGCTGTGGGCCTCGGCCTACGGCGGCGACGGCGTCACGCCTGACAGCGTGGCGGCGGTCCGCCGCAATCTGCCCGTGGCGCCCGAATGGCGCGTGGCCGAGAAAGCCGAGCACTTCGGCTTCCTTGCGCCGTGCCCGTCAGCACAGATCGAAGCAAAGTCCGAGATCTGCCGCGATGCGCCCGGCTTCGATCGCACGGCTTTTCATGCGGTCTTCAACGCCGAGGTGACGGCTTTCTTCACCCGCCACCTCGCGCCGAAGCCCTGACAAACCTCCCCTGCCCGCCGCTGCCCCGCCAGCCGCCGCACCACCGCCACCAGCCGATCGATCTCGTCGAAGGTGTTGTAGAAAGCCAGCGACGGCCGAACCGTGGTCTCGACGCCGAAGCGCCGCAGGATCGGCTGCGCGCAGTGGTGGCCGGTGCGCACCGCGATTCCTTCGTCGTTCAGCGCATGGCCCACTTCCTCGGTGGTGTAGCCGTCGAGCACGAAGGACATCACGCTGGCCTTGTCGGCCGCCGTGCCGATCAGCCGCACGCCAGGGATCGCGCCGAGCTGCGCCATGCCGTACACCAGCAGGTCATGCTCGTAGCGAGCGATGTTCTCGATGCCGACCTTGTTGACGTAGTCGATCGCCGCGCCCAGGCCCACCGCGTCGGCGATGTTGCCGGTGCCGGCCTCGAACTTGTTCGGGATCGGCTGGAACACGGTCTTCTCGAAGGTCACGTCGGCAATCATGTTGCCGCCGCCCTGCCACGGGGGCATGTCTTCGAGCACTTCACGCTTGCCCCAGACCACGCCGATGCCGGTCGGACCGAACACCTTGTGGCCGGAGAAGACGAAGAAATCGGCGCCGATGTCCTGCACGTCCACGCGCATGTGCGATACCGACTGCGCGCCGTCGACCAGCGCCCTGGCGCCCGCGCGGTGAGCCAGTTCAACGATCTCCTTCACAGGCACCACCGTGCCCAGCGCATTCGACACCTGCGTGACGGCCACGATCTTCGTGCGGTCGTTGAGCAGCTTGCGGTATTCGTCGAGCAGCACCTGGCCCGTGTCGTCCACCGGAATCACCCGCAGCTTCGCGCCCTTGGCCGCGGCTAGCTGCTGCCAAGGCACGATGTTGGCGTGGTGCTCGAGGTTCGACACGATGATCTCGTCGCCCTCGCCCACGTGCTGCCCGCCCCAGCTCTTGGCCACGAGGTTGATGGCCTCGGTGGTGCCGCGCACGAAAATCACCTCTTCGACTTCCGGCGCGTTGATGAACTTGCGAACGCGTTCGCGCGCGCCCTCATAGGCGTCGGTTGCGCGCGCGGCCAGCTCATGGGCGGCACGATGGATGTTCGAATTCTCGTGCTCGTAGAAATACGCGATGCGGTCGATGACAGACTGCGGCTTGTGCGTGGTGGCCGCGTTGTCGAACCACACGAGCTGCTTGCCGTTCACCCGCTCCTTGAGGATCGGAAAGTCTCGCCGCACGGCATGGACGTCGAACGGCGGATGCTGGCCGCTGCCCGCCAGTGGCACGGCGTCAGGGCCGCGCGGATCGGGCTTGGCCGGCGTGACGTAGCCGTTGGGCAGGCGCACCGCATCGACGAAATAGAACTGTGCGTCGCGACCGGCGGGCGCCATCGACGGGCTCGGCGGCGAAACCGGCGCAGCCGGTTGCGGCATTTCAAGGCCAGCGAACGGATCGTGAATCGCAATGCCCTGCGTGGCGCCAGCGGAAGGATGCCCGAAGCTGTTGCCCACGAAGTAGAACGGCGACGCTGCCGCCTGCGGTGCCGAAGGCGCATTCACCTGCTGTGGCACGCCCAGCACCGAGCCGCCCGAGCGCGGTTCGAAAGCCGGTGCCACCGACAGCACGCTGTCCGGCACGCCGTTGCCGGCCGTAGCGTGCGGCAGCAGCGCAGGCGCGCGATTGGCGAGCGAAGGCAGCTGCGTCGGCGATGCCGGCACCAGGTTGGCGCCCGGAATCTGCCCCTGCGGAATCGGGGTGCCCGGCACGCTCGGACCGAAGCCCGCGGGGCTCACCAGCGGCGAGCCCGGCGGCGCGACGTTGGCGGGAAACTGCGCGCCCGGCACCTCGGAGAACATGGCGCTGGCCATGCGCGCGAGGATGGCCGGGTCGAACGGCGCCTCGCCCGGAATCGATGGAGTGCTGCTCACAGCGGCTTACTTGTAGGTGTCGGGATAGTCGTGGTACTTGCCGATCTCGACGTCGTCGAGCACCGCCAGCGCGTCGGTGGTCAACACCGCGAGCGAGCAGTACAGAGAGATCAGGTAAGACGCGATCGCATGGTTGTTGATGCCCATGAAGCGCACCGACAGCCCCGGACCCTGCTCGCCAGACAGCCCCGGCTGGAAGAGGCCCACCACGCCCTGGCGCTTGTCGCCCACGCGCAGCAGCAGGATCTTGCTCTTGCCGTCGGCCACCGGCACCTTGTTCGACGGAATCAGCGGAATGCCGCGCCAGGTGATGAACTGCGAACCGAACAGGCTCACCGTCGGCGGCGGCGTGCCGCGGCGCGTGGCTTCGCGCCCGAAGGCGGCAATGGCCAGCGGGTGCGTGAGGAAGAAGGCGGGCTCCTTCCACACCTTGGTCAGCAGTTCGTCGAGGTCGTCGGGCGTGGGTGCGCCGGTCAGCGGAAAGATGCGCTGCTCTTCCGTCACCTGGGCCAGCAGGCCGTAGTCGGGGTTGTTGATGAGCTCGCTCTCCTGGTTCTCCTTGATCGTCTCGATCGTCAGGCGCAGCTGCTCCTTGATCTGGTCGTGCGGACTGCTGTAGAGGTCGGAGATGCGGGTGTGCACGTCGAGCACGGTGCTCACGGCATTGAGGTAGTGCTCGCGCGGGTTCTCTTCGTAGTCCACGAAGGTGCGCGGCAGCTGGTTTTCTTCTTCGCGCGAGGTGCAGGTGACCTTGATCGACTCGGGGTTCTTGACCTTGTTGACGCGGTAGATGCCCGCCTCCACCGGCACCCATTGCAGCAGGTGCGTCAGCCAGCGCGGGCTGATGGTCTCGAGCTGGGGTACCGTCTTGGTGGCATTGGCTAGCTGTCTTGCGGCGTTGTCGCCAAGGGCGGTCGTACCACCAACTGTTGCGCTCATGGATCAGGGCTCCGTGGGTTGAGGAAAAAGTGGATGCCAGTGTCCGGCGCCCACGGGTTTTCCCTCAACAGGCTATAGCCGCCAAGTTGATCCTTCGCGCAAGGCGCGACTGCTCCAGCTGCTCGCAGCGCATGAGCAGGCCGACCATGTTGATGCCCAGCGCGGTGGCGAGCTTCTGCGCGGTGACGATCGACGGAATGACGCGCCCGCGTTCGATCTCGCCCACGTAGGAGCGGTTCAGATCGGAACGCTCCGCGAGTTCCTCCTGCGACCAGCCCTTGCCCTCGCGCAACTGGCGAATGGTGACGCCGAAGTCTTCGACGAATGCTTTCATGCTGCACCACCTGCCTTGGGCGCATTCTGCAGGCTGGCCTGCGTGACGCTCGCGCCCGCGGGCACGTCATCGGTGATCCATACATTGCCGCCAATGACGGCGCCCTTGCCGAGCGTGACGCGCCCGAGGATGGTTGCGCCCGCGTAGATGACCACGTCGTCTTCCACCACCGGATGCCTTGGAAGGCCCTTCTGCAGGTTGCCTTCGGCGTCCGTCGGAAAGCGCTTGGCACCGAGCGTGACCGCCTGGTAGAGCCGCACCCGCTTGCCGATGACCGCCGTCTCGCCGATCACCACGCCCGTGCCGTGGTCGATGAAGAAACCCGCGTCGATTTGCGCACCGGGATGGATGTCGATGCCGGTCTGCCCGTGCGCCAGCTCGGCCACGATGCGCGCCAGCAACGGCAGCCCGAGCTTGTAGAGCTCGTGCGCGAGACGATGGTGAATCATCGCCAGCACGCCCGGATAGCACAGCAGCACCTCGTCGACGCTGCGCGCTGCTGGGTCGCCCTGGTAGGCGGCGAGCACGTCGCTGTCGAGCAGGCGGCGCAGGCCCGGCAAGGCGGTGGCAAAGCGGCGTATGGCGTCGGTGGCCGAGTCGTCGATATCGCTGGCGGGACGCGGCTCGTGGCGCGCGTTGAAGTTCAGCTCCAGCCGCGCCTGCACCAGCAGCGCCTGCAGGGCGGCGTCGAGCGTGTGGCCGACGTAGAAATCCTCGCTCTCATGGCGCAGGTCCGGCGGGCCGAGCCGCATCGGAAAGAGCGCGCCCTTCAGCGACTCGACGATCTGCGCGAGCGCGTCGCGCGACGGAAACTCGCGTGCGCCTGGCTCGCGCGAGCGGCGCTGCGAATCGCGCCATTCGTCGCGCACGCCGTGCAACGCGCGAACGATGTCGCTCACTTCGAAATGGGCCATGTGCAATGTCCTCCCGTGGATGTCTGTCTGTTCGACGCGAGATCAGTCCTGCACCCATGGCAGGCCGTGGAAGCGCCAGCCGTCGGAGCCGCCGCGGTGCTGCTGCGAGTCGATCTCGCCCTCGAAGCCTTCGAGCACGTTGAACACCCGCGTGAAGCCCGCCTTGGCCGCTGCTTCGGCCGCCAGCGCCGATCGCTTGCCGCTGCGGCACAGCAGCAGCACCACGGCGTCCTTGCCGCCGTCCTTTGCCAGCTTGGCTTCGAGTTCGCGCACGAATCGCGGATTGCGCGTGAGCGCCGTGCCCGTGGCCCAGGCGACGTGCAGGCTGTCGGGCACATGGCCGACGAACTTGCGCTCCTCGCCGGAGCGCACGTCGACCAGCACCGCCTGGCCACCGCGGACCAGTTCCCAGGCCACCGGCGGCGTCACGCCTCCGGCATATGGCCAATTGCTTTCGGCGGCCTTGGCGCGCGCCTGTTCAAGTGCCTCGGGCAAGGCGACGAGTTCTTCTTCAACTTCCACTGGCATGCGATGAGGCTCCTGTTGTGCGGTGCATTCGCCCTGATGGCGATAACCACCACTGTAGAAGCCAGGGGCCGAAGCTCAAACAACCGAAAAGTCGGTTCTTAACAACCAGCCGTTGTATAGGCTGGTGCGCACGATCACTGAACGATGCAGCGTCGAAAAACAAGTCATGGCCTTTCACGATCAGCCCGCGTCTTCTTCAGCAAGATTTCTGCCTCGCCAGGTGGGATCCGTCCTTCGGCCTCCATTCGCTTGAGCCTTCGCTCATCAGCGCGATTCAACGCGTCCTTGAGAAGAGCCATCTTGCGTTCTCCGCACGGACGGCATTCGTAGAAGCCCGGCGGGCTGGCAGTGGGGTTCATTTTTTTGTCGAACTCTCCCGTGCTGATTCGCCCGGTCGGCTCTATGCCCATGGCGAGGATTTTTCCGTTCTTGAACGTAACGAGCGCACTCCCCTTGCATCCGGTGGTTTCCACGCTCTCGGGGTCGTAGGACTTCCACGAAATCCTGCGCATATGTTGCAGGGCATAGCGAACATCCTCTTCCGTCAATACGACGTCGTCGCAATTCAAGAAATCCTTGTCCTCCCATGCAGTGCGCCGTGAGGGATCCGTGATCTCCACCTTCTGCACATAGGCAATGGGATACCGCCTGTCTGCAGCGTGTGCATGCGCTACGGCGGCAATGGCCAGTACCGCTCCGGCTAAGAGCATCTCGGTCTTTTTCATGGTGCTGAAGGGGGTAGATTCCAGTTGGCGCCTTTAGCCTCAGTTGGGTTCTTGCTGCTGACCACTGGATGACGAAAAACCTCACTTGAACTGATATGCATCGAATCCAAGATCGCATCGACCAGCCACGAGAGTGCTTGATTCTGTGCCGCCGTTGGCGCTTCGAAGACCGCGTATTCCCCTCGCAATCTTGCCATTGACCACGTTGCTTCTTCACCCGCCAGCTTAAGCCCGACCGGCAGCCTCGCCCTCCCAACCATCTCGATCCCGATAGCCTCCATATTGCTCGGATAACGGTCCGCGGGCGCCTTGAGCATCTCTATGCGATGCATCTCCGCCGGCCCTACCTTGGGAGGAAAGTCGGACATCTTGCAAGTAGGTATCACCAGGCACCTCGCCTTGAGCGGCCCCACATGATTCGTCCGTTGATAGATCGCAGCCGTCTGATAGATCGTCCCATCCTTGTCGATGAGAAAGTGCGCGCCGTTGGCACCCGGCTGCCTGTAGCTGTTCAATGAAGACGCCGAAGTATCGGCGTCCGTCTGGTGCACCACGATTCCGGTGATGGCTCCGGTTCTCTTTCCTCTCTCGATCCGGGTGCTGCGAGCGTGCCTGACTCGCGCGTGACTGATCATTCCATGCTCATCGATTTCCACACGCATGCGGTGACTCCCTGAAGATTTCCGTTTGTTTTTTCGACTCTTCGCGAGATGCAGCCGCAAGCCGGTTCAGGGCATGGACCGCGATCTCGCGGCGCATGCTATGGCGGCCCCTTCAAGGCTGATGCGTGGTTTTCAAAGATTCATCGGATTCCTGACATTCAGCACATTCGATTTCGACACGCCTGTAAATCGCCCAAAGCGATTGCAAACAATCACCCCAGAAACGAAAAAACCCGGCGCCATGACAGCGCCGGGTTGTCGCAGATGCCCGAGGGTCCGTCAGAGCTTCGCGATCGAAACCTCGGTCGACTTCACGAGCGCGACCACGTCGGAGCCCACCTTCAATTGCAGTTCGTCGACCGAGCGCGTGGTGATGACCGAAGTGACGATGCCCCAGGCGGTCTCGACATCGACCTCGGAGACGACATCGCCGCGGATGATTTCGCGGACCTTGCCTTTGAACTGGTTGCGTACGTTGATGGCTTGAATGGACATGATGGGTTCTCTTTCGGGTTGAGGAAATTCGTTGAGGAAAAGCACGAAAAAAAGATGAGACGAGGTGGCTGCCGTCAGACGATCTCGGCCACCTCTTCGAACGCCAGCCGAGGGCCGCGCTCGAAGGTGCCGGCGTGGTCGGCCACGCCGAGGTTCACCAGGAAGTTGGCCTTGTAGCGGCCATCGGGGAAGAAGGCCTTGTCGACCAGTTCCGCGTTGAAGCCCGACTGCGGCCCCGCGTCGAGGCCCAACGCGCGCGCCGCCAGGATCAGGTAGGCGCCCTGCAGGCTGCTGTTGCGGAAGGCCGTGGCTTGCGCGGCCTCGGCGCTCTTCTCGAAGAGCGGCTTGGCGTCGTAGGCCGGGAACTGCGCGGGCAGATGCTCGTAGAAGCGCGTGTCGTGCGCCACGATCACCGTCACGCCGGCAGCCAGCGTCTGCGCGGTGTTGCCAGCAGACACCGCCGGCTTCAGCTTCGCCTTGCCCTCTTCGCTGCGCACGAACACGTAGCGCGCCGGCTGGGCGTTGAAGGCGGTCGGGCCCCACTTCACGAGGTCGTAGAGCTTGTGGATCAGCTCGTCGGTCACCGGCACCGGCTTGAACGCGTGCACGGTGCGGGCCTTGCGGAACAGCTGGTCCAGCGCGGCTTCGGGGATGGATTGCAGTGCGGTCATTTCTTCAAAAAAGTCTTTCAGTTCGATGCGGCGGCAAGGGCCTGGTCGAGGTCGGCGATCAGGTCGTCGATGTGCTCGATGCCCACCGACAGGCGCACGGTGTCTTCCGTCACGCCGGCCCTGGCCAGCTCTTCGGGGGACAGTTGCCGGTGCGTGGTCGAGGCCGGGTGTGTGGCCAGCGAGCGCACGTCGCCGATGTTCACTAGGCGCGTGAAGAGCTTCAGCGCATCGAGGAACTTCGCGCCGCCCTCGCGGCCCGCGCCGATGCCGAATGTCAGCACGCCGCTGGAGCGGCCGCCGAAGTACTTCTTCGCCAACAGGTAGTCGGGGTGGTCTTCGAGCGCCGCGTAGTTCACCCAGTTCACGGCCTTGCTCTGCTTCAGGTGTTGCGCCACCACAAGTGCGTTGCTGCTGATCCGGTCCATGCGCAGCGCCAGCGTCTCGATGCCCTGCAGGATCAGGAAGGCGTTGAACGGCGAGATGGCCGCGCCCGTATTGCGCAGCGGCACCACGCGCGCACGGCCGATGTACGCCGCCGGGCCCAGCGCCTCGGTGTAGACCACGCCGTGGTAGCTCACGTCGGGCTCGTTCAGCCGCCTGAAGCGTTGCTTGTGCTCGGCCCAAGGGAACTTGCCCGAATCGACGATGGCACCGCCGATGCTGGTGCCGTGGCCGCCCAGGTACTTGGTGAGCGAATGCACCACGATGTCGGCGCCGTGCTCGATGGGGCGGCTCAGGTACGGCGACGGGACGGTGTTGTCGACGATGAGCGGCACGCCGTGGCGGTGCGCGATCTCGGCAATGGCCGCGATGTCGGTCACGTTGCCCGCCGGGTTGCCCAGCGATTCGACGAACACCGCCTTGGTCCTGTCGTCGAACAGCTTCTCGAAGCTGGACGGATCACGATGGTCCGCGAAGCGCGTGGTGATGCCGAACTGCGGCAGCGTGTGGGCGAACAGGTTGTAGGTGCCGCCATACAGCGCCGTGCTGCTGATGATGTTGTCGCCCGCCTCAGCGATGGTCTGGATCGCGTAGGTCACGGCCGCCTGGCCCGAGGCCAGGGCGAGCGCGGCAATGCCGCCTTCGAGCGCCGCCACGCGCTGCTCCAGCACGTCCTGCGTCGGGTTGTTGATGCGGGTGTAGATGTTGCCCGGCACCTTCAGGTCGAACAGGTCCGCGCCGTGCTGCGCGCTGTCGAAGGCATACGCCACCGTCTGGTAGATGGGAGGCGCGACCGCGCGCGTGGTCGGTTCGGGCGAATAGCCGGCGTGCACCGACAGGGTTTCGAATTTCCAGTTCTGCGACATGCGACTACCTTTCAGGATGGGCTGATGGATGAAGAAGCTCAGATCGCCCAGCGCAATGCGTGCGCCGGTGTCGTGAGCCAGCTGGCGTCGGTGCTCTCGGGCGCGGTGTCTTCCGGCTTCTGCAGCACCCTGTCGAGGATTCGTTTCTCGATTGCGGCGAAGGCCGGGTCGCCCTGCGAGCGCGGGCGGGCCAGCGCGATGTTCTCGTCGAGCGCGATGCGGCCGTCCTCGATGAGGATCACGCGGTCGGCCAGCGCCACGGCTTCCTGCACGTCGTGCGTCACCAGCAGCGCGGTAAAGCGGTGGCGCTGCCACAGGTTCTCGATGAGCCGGTGCATCTCGATGCGCGTCAATGCATCCAGCGCGCCCAGCGGCTCGTCAAGCAGCAGCAGGCGCGGGTGGTGCACCAGCGCGCGCGCCAGTGCCACGCGCTGCCGCTGGCCGCCCGACAGGCGCGCCGGCCATTCGTTCTCGCGGTCGGCCAGGCCGACCTGCGCGAGCACCTCCTTGCCGCGCGTCTTCGCATCGTTCGACAGGCCCAGCGTCACGTTGTCGAGCACGCGGCGCCACGGCAAGAGGCGCGCCTCCTGGAACATGATGCGGGTGTCGTCGTGCAGGCCGTGCACCTGCTTGCCGTCGGTGTAGAGCCCGCCGGAGGTCGGCTCCTCCAGTCCGGCGATGAGCCGCAGCAGCGTGCTCTTGCCGCAGCCGCTGCGTCCGACGATGGCGATGAACTGGCCGGGCTCGATGGCGAGCCGGGTGTTGCGCAGCACCTCGCGCGCGCCGTAGCGCTTGTGCAGGCCGCGCGCTTCCAGGCGCACGCCGCCGGGAATCGCCGGCGAGGGGGCCTGGGATTGGATGTCTTTCAGGACGGCACTCATGGGCTTCAGGCTCCGGGTTTGAACAGCGCCACATTCAGCGCATCGATTTTTCTGGGCAGCAGCTTCTCGGCGAAGAAGGCATCGGCGATGCGCTGCTGTTCTGTCAGGCCCTCGGCCACGACCGGCCGCACCGCATAGCTGCGGCGGGCGTTGGCCTGCTCGATGGTCGCGCCGTCCAGGCCCCAAACGGGCGACAGCAGCGCCGCCGCGTCCTTCGGGTTCTGCTTGACCCATTTGCCGGTCTTTTCCAGCTCGGCGTAGACCACGCGCAGCACGTCGGGCCGCGCCTTCGCGAACTTGGTGCTGGCAAGGTAGTAGCGCTGGTAAGACGCGATGCCCGCGCCGTCGGCCAGCACGCGCACCTTCGACTGGCGCTGCGCTGCGGCCAGGAACGGGTCCCACACCACCCATGCGTCGATCGCGCCTTTCTCGAACGCGGCACGGCCGTCGGCGGGCGTGAGGTAGGCGGGCTCGATGTCCCTGAACGACAGGCCGGCCTTGTCGAGCGCGGCGATCAGCAGGTAGTGCGCGCCGGCTGCCTTCGCGAAGCCGACCTTCCTGCCCTTGAGATCGGCCACGGTCCTGATCGGCGAGTCTTCGCGCACCACGATGGCCTGCGCGGCGGGCGACGGCGCCTCCTGCGCGATGAAAGTCAGCTCGGCGCCGGCCGCCTGTGCGAACACCGGCACGGTGTCGGCCACGTCGGCGCTGATGTCGAGGTTGTCGAGGTTCAGCGCCTCCAGCAGCGGCAGGCCGCTGGTGAACTCGTGCCAGCTCAGCGTGGCGTTGAGCGGTGCGAGTTGCTTTTCGAGCACGCCCTGTGCCTTCAGCACGGCGATCAGCGTGGAAGACTTCTGGTAGCCCAGCCGCACGGTCACGGGCCGCGCGGCCAAGCCCTGCGCGAGCACCGCGCCCGAGCCCAGCGCGGCCAGGGTCGCAATGGCCGTGCGGCGCGAGATGTCGGATGAATGCGTCGTCATGCCCCTGCCCTCACTTCGCCTTGCGCTGGTAGCCGGGATGCCAACGCAGCCACCATTGCTCCAGTCCGCGCGCGAACAGGTCGGCCAGCTTGCCGAGCAGCGCGTACAGCAGGATGCCCACCAGCACGATGTCGGTCTGCAGGAACTCGCGGGCGTTCATCGTGAGGTAGCCGATGCCGGCCTGCGCCGAGATGGTTTCGGCCACGATCAGGATCACCCACATCAGCCCCAGCGAGAAGCGCAGCCCCACGAGGATGGACGACAGCGCCCCCGGCAGGATCACCTCGCGGTACAGCTGCCAGCGCGACAGGCCGTAGGTGCGGCCCATCTCGATCAGCTGCGGATCGACGTTGCGGATGCCGTGAAAGGTGTTCAGGTAGATGGGGAAGAACACCGACACCGAGATCAAAAACAGCTTGGCCGATTCGTCGATGCCGAACCACAGGATCACCAGCGGAATCAACGCCAGCGCGGGAATGTTGCGCACCATCTGGATGGTCGAGTCGAGCAGCGTCTCGGCGAACTTCACCGAACCGGTGAGCAGGCCGAGCGCCAGCCCCGCCCCGCCACCGATGGCCAGCCCCGCCAGCGCACGCCCGGCACTGACCTTCACATGCGTCCACAGCTCGCCCGACACCGTGAGGTTCCACGCGGCCTTGACCACATCGACCGGTGCCGGCAGCACGCGCGTGCTGAGCCAGCCCAGCGACGACGCGATCTGCCAGAACACGATGAGCCCCACGGGCACGAGCCACGGCACCAGCCGCTTCGCGACATTGACCGCGAAGGACTTGAGCACGCTGCCTTCGCTTTCGGCCGGCGCGACGGCCGGCAGTTCCTGAACTTGTTCGGTCATGGCATGCGGTCCTTCAACTCTGGGAAACGAGGCGCGAGGGGGCGTCGAGGTTGGCGACGACCTCGCCGAACGGGCCGCTGAGCGAGCCGCCCGCCAACTGCGTCTTCGCCTTGCGCGAGAGCAGCGGGAACACCAGCTCGGCGAAGCGGTAGGCCTCCTCCAGGTGCGGGTAGCCCGAGAGAATGAACTTGTCGAGGCCGAGCGCCGCGTATTCCTCGATGCGCGCGGCGACGGTCTTCGCATCGCCCACCAGTGCGGTGCCTGCTCCGCCGCGCACCAGGCCCACGCCGGCCCACAGGTTCGGCGCGATCTCCAGGTCGGCGCGCGAGCGCTTCGCGCCGCCCGCATGCAGCGCGGCCATGCGGCGCTGGCCTTCGGAGTCCATGCGCGCAAAAGCGGCCTGTGCGCGGATCACGGTCTCGTCGTCCACGCGGCTGATCAGTTCCTCCGCGGCTTTCCAGGCGGCGTCTTCGGTCTCGCGCACGATCACGTGCAGGCGAATGCCGAACTCCACCTTGCGGCCCTTGCGCTCGGCGCGGGCGCGCACGTCGGCAATCTTCTTGGCGACTTCCGCGGGCGGCTCGCCCCAGGTGAGGTAGGCATCGACCTGCTCCGCCGCAAGCTCGTGCGCCGCGGCCGACGAACCGCCGAACCACACGGGCGGATACGGCTTCTGCACCGGCGGGTACAGCAGCTTGGCGCCCTTCACGCTCAGGTGTTGGCCTTCGTAGTCGAAGGACTGCCCGTCATGGCTGCGCGCGATGATCTCGCGCCAGATGCGGATGAATTCGGCCGACTGCTCGTAGCGCGCGGCATGGTCGAGATAGACGCCGTCGCCCTCCAGCTCGGCCTGGTCGCCGCCCGTCACCAGGTTCACCAGCAGGCGGCCGCCGGAGAGCCGGTCGAAGGTCGCGGCCATGCGCGCGGCCAGGCTGGGCTGGTGCAGGCCCGGGCGCACCGCCACCAGGAACTTGAGCTTCCTGGTCGCGCCGATCAGGCTCGACGCAATGACCCACGGGTCTTCGCACGAACGGCCCGTGGGAATGAGCACGCCCTCGTAGCCGAGGTTGTCGGCCGCGCCGGCAATCTGCTGCAGGTAGGCCAGGTCGATGGGGCGCGCGCCTTCGCTCGTGCCCAGGTAGCGGCTGTCGCCGTGCGTGGGGAGGAACCAGAAGATCTGCATCACGCGACTCCGGCGCCGGCTGCTTCGAGCACGTTGATCTTCTTGGGGATCAGCTTCAGCGCGAAGAAGGTGTCGGCGATCTGTTGCTGCTCGGCGAGGATGGCCTTGGTGATGGCTGCGGTGCCGTAGTCCACGCGGCCCACGGAAAGATCGGCCACCGGCTTCGGCAGGCCCCAGAGCGTGGCGAGCTCGCCCGCGTAGTCGCCCTTGTTGGCTGCACCCCAGACGTCGATCTTGTTGATCTCCTCGACCGCGATGGCCAGCACGTCGGCGTTCCTGGCCACGTAGTCGAGCGACGAGAAGTAGTACCCGCGGTTGCCCACCACGCCGGTGGCGTCAGCCAGGATGCGCGCGTCGAGCGATTTCTCGGCCGCGGCAAGGAACGGATCCCAGATGACCCAGGCGTCGACCGAGCCCTTCTCGAAGGCGGCGCGCGCATCGGCCGGCGGCAGGTAGACCAGGTTCAGGTCGGCATACGGCAGGCCGTGCTTCTCGAACAGCTTGACGATGAAGTAGTGGACGTTCGAGCCCTTGTTGAGCGCGATCTTCTTGCCCTTCAGGTCGGCCACGGTCTTGATGGCCGAGCCCTTGGGCACGAGCACCGCCTCGGCCTTCGGACGCGGCACGGTCGCAGCCACATAGGCCAGCGGCGCGCCGGCAGCCTGCGCGAAGATGGGGGGCGCCTCGCCCACGTCGCCGAAGTCGATCGAGCCGACGTTCAATGCTTCGAGCTGCACGGGGCCGGCGGTGAACTCGGTCCACTTCACGGTCACGCCCAGCGGCGCCAGACGCTTCTCGAGCGTTCCGCGGCCCTTGAGGACGCTCAGCGGCCCTTTCTGGTTGCCGATGCGGAGTTGGCGCGCAGGCGCCTGGGCCAGCGCGGCGAAAGACGGCAGCACGGCGGCGGCGGCAACGCCCTGGATGAGCCGGCGGCGGGGTGTGGAAATCAATGTCATGGCAATGCCTGGATGTGGTTGAGCCGCGTGCTCACGCGGCGGCGATGAAACTCACGATCAGCGCGATGGCGCTGACGACGATGACGCTGGCAGCCAGATCGCCCAGCGCGTGCCAGAGGGAGCGCGGCGAGGCGTCGAGCACGGAGTCTTCGGTGGCAACGGGGTTCATGCGTGGATTCCTTGGTGTTGCAAAACGTCGGGCAAAAGCTGTCCCGCGCCGCGCACAGGCGGTTCTCAAAAAGCGGGATCAGGGATGAGGTCGAAAGAGCCGGGCTCGCGCGGAGCCCCGGCCTCAGACGCTACATCGCACGCGCGAGAAGGGCACCGGCTCGAAGCCGTGGGTTGGCGGCAGCTTCAGGCCTTCGGTGGCCAGCACTTCGACGGCTTCGTTGAGCCGTTCGGCCAGGTCGTGGTGCACCTGGTAGGCGTTCTCGGGCGTCAGCGTGATCTGCGAATCGCTGGCGTACACGCCCGGCAGGATGTGGCGCGCCGACAGCGACTGCAGCACGGGCCGCAGGGCGTAGTCGAGCGCGAGCATGTGGTGCGGGCTGCCGCCGGTGGCCAGCGGAAGCACCGTCTTGCCCTTGAGGGCGTTCTGCGAAAGCAGATCGAGAAAGACCTTGAGCACGCCGCTGTAGGCGGCCTTGTAGACCGGCGTGGCCACCACGACCACGCGGGCCTCGGCAACCTTGGCGATCGCGTCGACGATGGCCGGATGGTTCCACTCGGCCAGCAGCAGCGCCTGCGCCGGCAGGTCGCGAATGGCGAGCCGCTCGATGCGGGCATGGCGCTGGGCCAGCCGCTCACCCACCGCTTCGAGCAAGGCGGTGGAACGGGACGGGGCCGAAGGGCTGCCGGCAATCAGGAGAACGGACACAAGAGACTTTCGTTCGGTAAAGAGGAGCGAGGAGCGCGAATGCCTGGGGGCCGCCGCGCACGGCCGCCCGAAGCGGCCGGCCCGCCCCCGGCAGGGGGGTGGGCGAAGCGACACGAAGTGCGCGCAGCCTGGGGGGTTACTTCTGTTTTGGTGCGTAGATCTGGTCGAAGGAGCCGCCATCCGCGAAGTGCTCCTTGTCCGCCTTCGCCCAACCGCCGAAGGCCTGGTCGATGGTCACCAGCGTGAGCTTGGGGAACTGCTTGTCGTACTTGGCCTTGGCCTTGTCCGATGTCGGGCGGTAGAAGTTGCGCCCGGCAATGTCCTGGCCTTCGTCCGAGTACAGGTACTTCAGGTATTCCTCGGCCACGGCACGCGTGCCCTTCTTGTCGACGACCTTGTCGACCACCGCCACGCTGGGCTCGGCCAGGATGGAGATCGAAGGCACCACGATCTCGAACTTCTCCGGGCCGAATTCCTTCAGCGCCAGGAAGGCTTCGTTCTCCCAGGCCAGCAGCACGTCGCCCACGCCGCGCTGCACGAAGGTGATGGTCGCGCCGCGCGCGCCGGTGTCGAGCACCGGCACGTTCTTGAACAGGTTGCCGATGTATTCCTTGGCCTTGGCGTCGCCGCCGTACTTGCGCTTGGCGAATTCCCACGCGGCCAGGTAGTTCCAGCGGGCGCCGCCTGAGGTCTTGGGGTTGGGGGTGATCACCTGCACGCCGGGCTTGACCAGGTCGTCCCAGTCCTTCAGGCCCTTGGGGTTGCCCTTCTTCACCAGGAACACGATGGTCGAGGTGTACGGCGCCGAGTTATGCGGCAGGCGCTTCTGCCAGTCTGGCTTGACGAGGCCGCCGTGCGTGACGAGCGCGTCGATGTCGCCGCCCAGGGCCAGCGTGGCCACGTCGGCGTCGATGCCGTCGATGATCGAGCGGGCCTGCTTGCCCGAGCCGCCGTGCGACTGCTTGACCGTGACGTCCTGGCCGGTCTTGGCCTTCCAGTACTTGGCGAAGGCCTGGTTGTAGTCCACGTACAGCTCGCGGGTCGGGTCATAGGACACGTTCAGCAGCGTCACGGGACCCGCGCCGCCTTGGGCGAACGTCGGCAATGCCGACAGGGCCATGGCACCGGCCACGCCGGCACCCAGGGAAAGCTTGATAAAGTCGCGGCGAAGGCTCATGGTGTCTTGCTCTAAAAAGGCATATCAATGAAGCTGCGTATTCTCAATACGACATATAGAAACTGGAACGACCAAGTTTTCAGTTCTAAATAGCTAAATCAACTAAGCAACCGCTTTCCCCACCAGAGGCAACAGAAATGGCACGCATGGTTCAGTGCATCAAGCTCGGCAAAGAGGCCGAAGGGCTCGACTTCCCGCCCTATCCCGGAGAACTGGGCAAGCGCCTGTGGGAGAACGTCAGCAAGGAGGCCTGGGCCGCCTGGCTGAAGCAGCAGACGATGCTGGTCAATGAAAACCGGCTGAACCTGGCCGACCTGCGCGCCCGCCAGTACCTGGCGCGCCAGATGGAAAAGCACTTCTTCGGCGAAGGCGCCGACGTGGCGCAAGGCTACGTACCGCCATCGGCCTGACCTCCAGTCTTCGCGCACTTCGCCGGCGGCCCGGCAAAGCCGGTTCCGCGGTGCCCCTGGTGAAGAGGCCCTCTGGATCGTTCCGTCATGGCTGAACCAGTGACCTGGCGCGCCGACGGCGTGCCGCGCAGCGAACGCTTCGACGACATCTACCACACCGAAACCGGCGCACTGGCGCAATCGCGCCATGTGTTCCTGGGCGGCTGCGGCCTGCCCGAGGCCTGGGCCGGACAGCCGCAATGGCTGGTTCTCGAAACCGGCTTCGGGCTTGGCCTCAATTTCCTGACAACCTGGCAGGCGTGGCGCGCGGATCCCGAGCGGCCGCGCATGCTGCACTTCGTTTCTATCGAGGCGCATCCGGTCTCGTCCGGCGACCTGCTGCGCGCGGCCGGGGCCTACCCCGAGCTCGCTGCGCTGGCCGGCGAACTGGCCGCGCAGTGGCACGGGCTGCTGCCGGGCTTCCACCGCCTGGCCTTCGACGATGGCCGGGTGCTGCTCACGCTGTGCATCGGCGACGTGCAGCCGATGCTGCGCGCGCAGCGCTTCGACGCCGACAGCATCTTTCTTGACGGCTTCAGCCCGCAGCAGAACCCCGGCATGTGGTCGGCGGACACGCTGAAGGCCGTGTCGCGCTTCGCACGGCAAGGCACCCGCATCGCCACCTGGACCATCGCGCGGGCGATCCGCGATGCGCTGGCCCAATACGGCTTCACGGTCGAGAAACACCAGGGCCTGCCACCCAAGCGCGACTGCCTGCGCGGCGTGTTCGCACCCGCCTGGACGGTGCGCCGGCGCGAACCCGTGCCCGAGCGCATCGGGGCACCGGGGCGCTGCGCCGTCATCGGCGCCGGCCTGGCCGGTGCGGCGGTGGCGGCGAGCCTGGCGCGGCGCGGCTGGCGGGTCACCGTGCTCGACGCGGCCGACTGGCCAGCCTCCGGTGCGTCGGGGCTGCCCGTGGGCATGCTCGCGCCGCATGTGTCGCCGGACGACGCGCTGCTGTCGCGGCTCACGCGCGCCGGCATCCGCGCCACCTGGACGGAACTCGAGAGGCTGCTGGAAGAAGGCCGCGACTGGCGCGCCAGCGGCGTGCTCGAGCGCCGGCCTGACGGCGACGTGCGCGTGCCTGCAGGCTGGAGCGCCAGCGGCCCCAACGAGTCCTGGCCCGCGAACGACGGGCAACTGGAAACTGTCGGCCTGCCCGGCGACGCCGCCGCGCTCTGGCATGGGCGCGCGGCGTGGGTGCGGCCGCACCGGCTGATCGCAGCCTGGCTGCGCCAGCCGGGCGTCGAGTTCCGCGGCGGTTGCCGCGTGGCGCGGCTGGAGCGGGAGGCTGGCGGCGACTGGCAGTTGCATGACCCGGCCGGCCAACTGCTGGCCGAGGCGGACCGCGTGGTCGTCTGCGCCGGCCATGAATCAGGCCGCTTCGCACCCGCCCTTCCGCTGCAGCCGGTGCGCGGCCAGGTCGCCTGGGGGCCCATGCCCGATGGCGCCGCGTTGCCCGCAACCCCGATCAACGGCGACGGCCACCTGATCGCCCATGTACCCAACGGCGCCGGCGCCCCGATCTGGCTGGCCGGTGCGACCTTCGATCGCGACAGCACCGACCTCGCACCGACGGCAGCCGACGCCGATGCGAACCGCGAACGGCTGAGCCGGTTGCATCCCGCTTCCGCCGCAGCGCTGGCGCCTTCTTTCGCACGGGGCGATGTCGAAAGCTGGGTGGGCATCCGCTGCGCCTCGGGCGACCGGCGCCCGCTGGTCGGTCCGCTCGAAGGCTCCGCCACGGGCCTCTGGGCGTGCACCGCGCTGGGCTCGCGCGGCCTGAGCTTCGCGGCGCTGTGCGCCGAGCTTCTGGCCGCGCAGTGGCATGCCGAGCCGCTGCCGTTGCCAGCCACGCTGGCCAAGGCGCTAGGCACCCAGCGCCTCTGAGGCGCGCCCGTTCGGGCAGGTCGTCAGCCGGGCTGCCGCGAAGGCGCCAGCATGTGGTCGATGCGAGTGTCGCCGTAGGTGCGCAGCACCTCGGAAATCACGACCTTGTACCCGTCGAGCCAGTTCGCCTGCGCGGCCTTCGCTTGCTGGTGCACGGGGTGGCGGATCAGCGCCTGCAGGCTGTCCAGCGAGTCCCAGTAGTAGACGTTCGACACCAGCCCGTTGCCGGGGTTCTCCCACGTCTCCTCGCCCAGGTAGCCGGGCAGCGACTTCGCCGCGGCGGCGATGGTCTGGTCGAGGCGGTGGAACTCGTCGTCGAACTGCTTCTTGGCAAAGATGAAGGTGGCGGAGTACATGGCGGAATCGAAACCTCCCGGGAAAGTCGGCAAAAGCCCGGCCCGGTGCGGGCCGGACGGGGGCCAAACGGGGGCTGATTCTGCGGCATGGGTACTGCAATCAACCAACCGTCCTTCATTCGAACGCGTGAGAATGCAACGCATGGCCACCCAATACGACATCAAGCACACCACCGTCTACCGCTACAACAAGCCGGTCACTTTCGGTCTGCACCGCGTGATGTTCCGACCGCGCGACAGCCATGACCTGCGCGTGCTCGCCACCGACCTGCAGGTGAGCCCGGAGGCCTTCACCCGACTGATCCAGGACCCGCACTCCAATTCCGTCGCGCTGGTGCAGCCGATGGGCGAGGCGACCGAGCTGCGCATCGTGTGCTCGTTCACCATCGAGCATGTGCCCGCCCAGCAGGACCAGCTGGCGCTCGATCCCGCCGCCGAATTCCTGCCCTTCGCCTATACGGTGCAGGAGCGCCTGGACCTCGAGCACTACCTGCGCCCGCACCACGACGACGACACGCAGGGCGCGCTGATCCGCTGGGCCCACCAGTTCCTGCACACCGACAAGCCCAACAGCACGCGCGAGGTGCTCGCGCGCATGAACGCGCACATCGGCCAGAGCCTCGAATACAAGGCGCGCGACGAAGAAGGCACCCAGACACCGCTCGCCACCCTGGCGCTGGGCAGCGGCAGCTGCCGCGACTACGCGCTGCTGATGATGGAAGCGGCGCGGCGCCTGGGCATCGCCACGCGCTTCGTCTCCGGCTACATCTACGACGCCGCGCTCGACACCGCGGCACAGGCCAAGGGCGATTCGATGACCGGCGCCGGCACCACGCACGCGTGGCTGCAGGCCTACCTGCCGGGCATCGGCTGGATGGCCTTCGACCCGACCAACAACCTGATGGGCAGCGGCCAGCTGATCCGCGTCGGCGTCACGCGCGATCCGGCGCAGGCGGCGCCGATCTCCGGCAGCTGGTACGGCGATGCCGAGGCCTACGAAGGCCTCGAGGCGACGGTGGTGGTCACGCGCCGCAAGAACTGAGGCGCGCCCCCGTCGATCGACGGGTGCTGTCGCGCAGGCGATAGCCGTTGCGGGAAACCCCGCAGCGCCACATTCCCCAACACCTCTACGCTGCGCCGCCGGCCAGCGAAATAGCACGATCGTTCTGAACGATCGCGGGTGCAGCGCCGCGCCGGTCATTTCTTCTCGAGAACTCACAAGAACGGAGAGAGACACCCCATGCATTCAGCACGCCTGACACTTCTTGCACTGGCAGCCAGCCTCGCGGTCGCATCCTGCGGCGGTGGAGGCGGCGGCGGCAACAGCCTCGGCTTCATTCCCGCGCCCACGCCCGCACCCGCGCCTGCCGCACCGCCGCCTCCCGCGCCGCCCCCCGCTCCCGTCGCCGAAGAAACCCGCCTGCAGGACAGCCGCAATTCGTTCGCGCCGGCGGATCCCTCGGCCACCACCTTCGCCGCGCTCGCGGCGGACGGCAGCGACACGGTCGACAACAGCACGACCAGCCGCTGGGCCGGCATGCTGGGTGGGGCCCAGTACAACGTCGAGGTGCCCGCCAACTGGAACGGCCAGCTCGTGATGTATGCGCACGGCTATGCGGGCGAAGGCAACCTGCTGCAAGCCGGCACGCCCACCATCCGCCGCTACCTGATCCAGAACGGCTACGCCTGGGCCGCCTCCAGCTACAGCAAGAACTACTACGACGTGCGCGCCGGCGTGGAAGACACCAACGCCCTCGCCCTGCAGTTCAACGCCATCGCCAAGGCCCGCGGCCGCAACCTGGCCGCGCCGTCGAAGATATTCATCACCGGCCATTCGATGGGCGGCCACATCACGGCGGCTGCCATCGAGGACGAAACCTACGCCACGGCCAACCACAAGGTGAAGTACAACGGCGCGGTGCCGATGTGCGGCGTGGTGGGCGACACGGAGCTGTTCGACTACTTTGCCGCCGCACAAGTCACAGCCCAGGCTCTGGCCGGGCTGCCGAAGTACCCGACGCCCAACTGGGCGGACATCTCGGCGCAAGTGGGCTCGACGCTGTTCACGAGCTTCACGACCACCCCGCCCAATATCGACACATCCGCCACCGGGGCCAAGTACGCCTCGGTGATCGAGAACCTGACCGGCGGCCAGCGCCCAATGTTCGACCTGGGCTTCAAGTCGGGCGGGTCATTCGCCGCCGTGTGGGGCGTGTTCGGCAGTGACGGCACCGTCAACGGCATCCTGAACAAGAGCACGCTGGACACCAACCGCTTCACGTACACGATCGAAGGCGACATCCCGGGTTCGAGCGCGCTGAACGCGTCGGTGCTCAAGCTCACGGCCGCCGCAGACGCCAACCGGCTGCGCACCGACGGATTGCGCTGGATTCCCAAGGCCAACGGCGAATTCAAGATCCCCGTGGTGACACTGCATACGCTCGGGGACCTGTACGTGCCCTTCAGCATGGAACAGATCTACAACAAGCGCGTGGCGGCCAAGGGCAACAGCCAGTGGCTGGTGCAGCGTGCGGTGCGCGGCATCACGCATTGCGACTTCACGGTGAAGGAACAGGTCGAGGCCTTCGACGCGATGATCAAGTGGGAGCGCGATCCCGCCGGCGCGAAGCCATTGGGTGACGACGTACTCACCCCGGCCACGGTGGCCGCACCGGACTACGGTTGCAAGTTCACCCGCCCACTTGGCACAGTCGACGAAAGCAACACAAGCAAGGCTACGCGCCCGGCTGCAGCCTTCGCGCACCCCTGTCCGGCCTGAGCGCAGCCAGCCGAAAGCGTGGTCAGGCCGCGGGCGGCACAGCTGCCCGCGCTTGCGCCAACTGCGCCTCCAGCCGCGCGACGAGCGCCCGGGCCTCGTCGCCTTCCGGAATATCCCGCCCGCTGTCGCGCCACGCGACGGCGCTCTTGAAGCCCTCGGCCTCCGCCTGCCGACGGAACCACATGCCCTCCGGGTTGTGGCGCGTGATGCCGTCGAACACGGTGGCGAACATCTGGCTCTGTTCCAGCCCCATCGAATGCCAGACCTGGTTGACCACGAGCTTGTGCATCATCAGGTGCGAACGCGGCACGCCCGCGATGCGAAGGGCCAGCTTCAGCGTGGCCTGGTCGAGCCGGTCGGCGGGCACGGAGAAGTTCGCCAGGCCCCATTCGGCCGCCTGCTTTCCGTCGATGGTGTCGCCGGTGAACATGAGGTGCTTGGCGCGCATGGCGCCGAGCCGATAGGTCCACATGGCGGTGGTCGGGCAGCCCCACACGCGCGTGGGCATGTAGCCGATGCGTGCGTCGTCGGCCATGGCGAGCAGGTCGCAGCACAGCGCGATGTCGCTGCCGCCGGCCACTGCGTAGCCGTGCACCTTGGCGATGGTGGGCTTGCGGCTGCGCCAGAGGGCCATGAAGTCGTCGGTGTTGCCCTTCATGGCGGCGTAGTCCAGCATCGGGTCCCAAGGCGTCTTCTCCTGCCGGCAGGGGTGGTCGCCGTGCCCTTCGCGGCCTCGGCCCTCGGCGTAGTCGCCAAGGTCGTAGCCGGCGCAGAAGGCGCGGCCCGCGCCCTCGACCACGATGACGTGTACCTCGTCGTCGGCCCCGGCCCACTCGACCGCGCGGCGGATCTCCGAGGGCGTGGTCTCGCCGATGGCATTGAGCTTCTCGGGGCGGTTGAGCACGAGGCGCGCGATGCGCGGATGCTGCGGGTCCTTGTCGATCAGGACGGTGTCGAAAACTGGCATGGTCTCTTGTCTCCTGTGTGTTGGAACGGGTCGCGCCACGCTTGTAGCATCGCCCCCCACCACAGGCAAACCGCCGATCAGGCCCCTGCCGCGCTCCCCGCACCGCCCAGCTGGAAGCGGAACACGGCCCCCTTGTCGGGCTGCTGCACCAGGCGGATGTCGCTGTCGTGCAGTTGCAGGATGCGCTTGACGATCACCAGGCCCAGCCCGCCGCTGCTGGCGCTGTCGGTGCGCGAGCCGCTCATGAACACCGGACGCATGAAGAGCGACTTCTGCAGCTCGCCCGGAATGCCCGGGCCCGTGTCGCTCACCTGCACCGTCACGCCGGCGTTCTCCGGGCGCAGCTGCACCACGATCTCGCCGCCCGCCGGCGTGTGGCGGATGGCGTTGTCGAGCAGGTTGGTCAGCACCCGCTCGATCATTCCCAGGTCGGCCGACACCACCGGCAGGCCCGGCGCGATGTCGGGCTTCAGCCGCTGGTGGCGCGCCTCGGCCGCCAGCTCGAACTTCTGGAACACGTCCTGCACCAGGTCGGCCAGCGCGAAGTTTTCTTTCTCGGGCTTGACCACGCCGTACTCGAGCCGGGCCAGCTCGAACACTTCCTGCGCGAGCCGGCCGACCTTGCGGCTCTGGCCGAGCGCGATTTCCAGATAGCGCCGGCGCTCTTCCTCGCTGAGCGTGCCGGCCTTGAGCAGCAGGGTTTCGAGGTAGCCGTGCAGCGACGTGAGCGGCGTGCGCAGGTCGTGCGAGATGTTGGCGAACAGCTCGCGGCGCTGCTGGTCCTGCAGCGTGAGCTCGCGCCATTGCTCGGCGATGCGCCGCGTCATCTGCGTGAAGGCCTGGCCCAGCTGTGCGATTTCGTCGGTGCCCCGAGACAGGCGTTCCAGCGTGGGCGTCTCGCGCTCCAGCGAGGCGATGCCCTCGGTCTCGAAGCGCTTCACCGCCGCCGTCAGCTCGCGCAGCGGCCGGGTGATGAGGCGAAAGGCCGCAAGCCCCGCCAGCAGCCCGAGCAACGCCACCAGCCCCATCGACCACAGCGTGGTGCGCAGCACGTTGTCGGTGGCCACGTTGGCGACCAGCGCATCGTGGTCCTCGCCCTGCAGCACCACGTAGACGTAGCCCGCGTCGCGCCCGTCCATGCGCAGCGGCGCGGCGCTGAAAACCTTGGAAGCGGTGAGGCTGCGCGGGTCGTCCCCGCCGATGGGCAGCGGCGCGCCCGCGAGCAGCTTGCGGATCGGCTCCAGCCCGACCGTGTCGCGCTTCAGGTGCCCCTGCGGCGCCGCCTGTGCCTTGATGCGGCCGTCCAGGCCCAGCAGGTAGACCTCCACGCTCGGATTGACGGCCATCAGCTTGTCGAACAGGTCTTTCACCGCCTCCTGGTTGAGTCCGCCGGGCTTCATGAGCTCGGAGTTCCCGGCGATGTGCGCCGCCAGGCCGAGCGACAGCCGCTGCACGACCTCCTGCTCGTGAATGCCGTTGGAGCGCATCTGCAGCCAAGCCGAGGCGCCGCAGCACACCAGCAGCAGCACCGCGAACACGGCCGAAAGGCGCCGCGACAGCGTGCTCCAGGCCGTCATGCCGAGTCCTCCCCGTTGGCGGCAGGCGACAGCTTGTAGCCCCGCCCCCACACCGTGAGGATGCGCCGCGGCTGCGCCGGGTCGGCCTCGACCTTGATTCGCAGCCGGTTGATGTGGGTGTTGACGGTGTGCTCGTAACCGTCGTGCTGGTAGCCCCAGACCTGGTTGAGCAGGTCGAGCCGCGAGAACACCTTGCCGGGGTTGCGGGCGAAGAAGTACAGCAGGTCGAATTCGCGCGGCGTGAGTTCGATGAGCTTGCCGTCCACCCGCACCTCGCGCGCCAGCGGCTCGATGTCGAGGTTGCCCAGCGTGAGGCTGCCAGACTCCATGCGCGCGTTGCGGGCCAGCGCGTCGGTGCGCCGCAGCAGCGCCTTCACCCGCGCCACCAGCTCCAGCACCGAGAAGGGCTTGGCCAGGTAGTCGTCGGCGCCCAGCTCCAGCCCGAGGATGCGGTGCACCTCGCTGGAACGGGCGCTGATGATGATGATCGGCGTGTAGCGCGTCATGGCGCGGGCACGGCGGCAGATTTCGAGGCCGTCGATGCCGGGCAGCATCAGGTCGAGCACCAGCGCGTCCCAGTTGCCGCGCTCCAGCTCGCGCAGGCCGGCATGGCCGTCGGCGGCGTGCTCGACCGCATAGCCCTCGTCGCGCAGGTGCATGCGCAGAAGTTCGGCAATGTGGGCGTCGTCCTCGACGATCAGCACGCGCTTGGCTGTATCCATGGGGTGGCATTCTCCCGCGATACGCGGTCTGGAGTTATCACGATTAATTGAAGTTTGCGTGATGAATCGGCCATGGGGTGCGCCAAACAATCCGCTCCATGAACAGCACAGCCATCGCTCCTCCCGCCGCCCAGGCCCCCGAGGCAGATCGCCGCCCCATCCACCCGCTGTGGATGCGCGTCACGCACTGGCTCAATGCGCTGGCGGTGCTGGTGCTGGTGACGAGCGGCTGGCGCATCTACGACGCGTCGCCGTTCTTCCCGTTCACCATTCCCACCGTGGTCACGCTCGGCGGCTGGCTGGGCGGCGCGCTGCAGTGGCACTTTGCCGCCATGTGGCTGCTGGTGTTCAACGGCCTGGTGTACCTGGTGCTGAACATCGCCAGCGGCCGGCTTGCGGCCAAGTTCTTTCCGGTCACGCCGCGCGGCGTGCTGCACGACGCGCTGGCTGCGTTGAAGGGCAAGCTCTCCCATGCCGACCCGCGCCGCTACAACAGCGTGCAGAAGCTGGCCTACCTGTTCGTGATGCTCGACCTGATCGTGATCGTGCTGTCGGGCCTGGTGCTGTGGAAGTCGGTGCAGTTCGCGGTGCTGCGCGACCTGCTGGGCGGCTACGAATTCGCGCGCCGCATCCATTTCTTCGCGATGGCCGCCATCGTGGCCTTCGTAGTCGTGCACCTGGTGATGGTGGCCCTGGTGCCCCGCACCCTTCTCACCATGCTCCGCGGCCGCGCACCCAAGGCCTGACCCAACCATGAAAATCTTCAAGGCACCCACCCTGAGCGGCATCGACGGCGAGGCCGTGCTGCGCGAAGCCCGCACGCTGATCGAAAAGAAGCTCGACCAGCCGTCGCGCCGCCTCTTCATGCAACGCTCGCTCACGCTCGGCGGCCTGTCGCTGCTCACGGGCTGCAGCATCAGCGACAACGCGCAGGTCGATGCCGCGCTCACGAAGATCTCGCGCTTCAACGACAAGGTGCAGGGCCTGATCTTCAGCCCCACGCAGCTCGCGCCGACCTACTCCGAAGCCGAAATCACCCGCCCCTTCCCGTTCAACGCCTACTACGGCGAAGACGAAGTGCGCTTGGTCGACGAAGCCGGCTACAGGCTCGAAGTGACCGGCATGGTCGCCGACAAGCATGCCTGGACGCTGTCCGAGCTGCGCGCCATGCCGCAGGAAGACCAGATCACCCGGCACATCTGCGTGGAGGGCTGGAGTGCCATCGGCAAATGGGGCGGCGTGCGCTTTGCCGACTTCCTGCGCCGCATCGGCGCCGACACCACCGCCAAGTACGTGGGCTTCAAGTGCGCCGACGACTACTACACCAGCATCGACATGCCCACCGCGCTGCACCCGCAGACGCTGCTGACGCTGACCTACGACGGCCAGCCGCTGCCGCCCAAGTACGGCTTTCCGATGAAGCTGCGCATGCCGACGAAGCTTGGCTACAAGAACCCGAAGCACATCAAGGCGATGTTCGTCACCAACACCTATTCCGGTGGCTACTGGGAAGACCAGGGCTACAACTGGTTCGGAGGGAGCTGAGGGGCTGCCACAGCCGCTCGACTGCCGATGAAAGCGCGAGGCCGTGTTCCAAGGAACCAGGCCGATCTTTTTGAAAAATGACACCTCAACTGGAAGACTCCAAATGAACAAGCTCACCGCAACCCTGCTCGCTACCTGCATCGCCTTCGCCGGCGCCTCTGCCTTTGCCGCCGACGAAATGGCGAAGGACGGCATGGCCAAGGACTCGATGTCCAAGGACGCCATGAAGAAAGACTCGATGGCGAAGGACTCCATGTCGAAAGACTCGATGTCCAAGGACGGCATGAAGAAGGATTCGATGGCGAAGGACAGCATGTCCAAGGACGCCATGAAGAAGGACTCCATGTCGAAGGACAGCATGTCCAAAGACTCCATGTCCAAGTAAGCACCGGGCGCGAACCACCCGATCCGCCCCGCCATTGACGAACGGCGGATTGGGCGTCAATGTCGCGCCATTCGACAGGAGCCCCCTGAAAGGAAAGCCAATGAAATCCTTCGCACTGACCGCAGGCACCCTGGCCGCCGCGGCCCTCGTCTGGTATGCGGTGCCCTCGTCCGCGGAAACCTCGCGCCGCGTTCCGGCTCCTACGGCCGACCTGACCGCCGCCCCCACGGCCAGGACGGAGACCGCCGTCTTCGCCGGCGGCTGCTTCTGGGGCGTGCAAGGCGTGTTCCAGCGCGTCAAGGGCGTGAGCAATGCGGTCTCCGGCTATGCCGGAGGCGACGCCAGGACGGCGCGCTATGAGGAAGTCGGCTCGGGCCGCACCGGCCATGCCGAGTCGGTCCGCATCACCTACGACCCGCAGCAGATCAGCTACGGCAAGCTGCTGCAGATCTATTTCTCGGTGGCGCATGACCCGACCGAGCTGAACCGCCAGGGCCCCGACACCGGCACGCAATACCGCTCGACCGTGTTCGCGGAGAACGCCGAGCAGGCGCGCATCGCCAGGGAATACATCGCACAGCTCAACCAGGCCAAGACCTACGGCAAGCCGCTGGCCACCACGGTCGAGCTGTCGAAGCCCTTCTTCGCCGCCGAGGACTACCACCAGGACTACCTGACGCTGCACCCGAGCCAGCCCTACATCGCGATCAACGACATGCCCAAGATCGATGACCTGAAGAAGCTCTTCCCCGAGGTCTACAAGGCGACGCCCTCGCTGGTGAAGGTAGCCAAGGCCGGCTAGCCTCCGCGCAGCACCATCAGCAGCACGCCGGTGGCGGCCAGCGCGGCCGTCCAGGCGTGGCGCTGGAATCGATCGCCCATGAGCCGGGGATGCAAGGCCACGCCACGGCACACGCCGGCGGCGATGGCGCCGGTCGTCGCCAGCATCGCGGCCGTGTGCACCCCGATCGCCGCCAGCGCCAGCAGCAGCGAGCCCGAAGCGGTGATTTCGCGTGCCGGGTTGTCGGCAAGGCACAGCGGCATGAGCGCCGGCACCAGCATCAGGCCAGCGCCGTGCGCGGTGGCCATGAGAAAGGACCACAGCGCGATGCCGACCTGCCCCGCGCGGATGCCTGAAGCGCCATGCCCGGCCTGCGAAGCTCCGCCGCGCAGGCAGCGATAGGCAGCCAAGCCCAGCAGCAGCCCGCCCGCCACGCCGTGCACCCGCGCATGTTCCATCGACATGCCCCAGGCGAACCCCCACGCCACCACGGCAACCGACACGCAATGCCCGAGCGCGATGGGCAGCAGCGCCCGCCGCGCCTGCGCCCCGTTGCGGGCCTGCACGCCGCATGCGGCAGCGAACATCCAGCCGTTCGCCGGGCTCAGCCCATGAAAGGCGCCGAGGCCGGCGACGGCCAGCCAGGGCCACAGGCTCGCCATGCTCGCCATGACATGCCCGATCGGTTCGTCAGCGCCGGGCTCAGGCGCGATGCGAGCAGCAAGAATCCGCCGCGGCCCTCGCGGCGGGCGCCGGCTCGTAGCGGTCGTGATGGCGCACCCACTCCATCTTGTGCGGCACGTCGCGCTCGCCGCGCCCCTCGGGCGTGAGGTCCATCAGGCTGTAGGCGCCCATCATCACTTCCACGCCGCGGCCATAGGTCGAGTAGGTGTGGAATACATCGCCCGCTTCGTCCTTGTAGAACACGCTGACGCCGGGTGCCTCCGAGGCCGGGAATGCACGCCTGGCGTAGTTGTAGTCGACCTCGCCAGCGTCCAGTTCCTCGGGCGTGAAGCTGACGTGGAAGTCGTGGTTGAAGTCGCTGCCGTTGGACGACACCCAGTCGAACCGCCAGCCCATGCGCTCGCGGAAGCGGGCGATCTCGGCCAAGGGCGCGCGCGAGACGGCCACGAAGCTGATGTCGCGCTGCGCCAGGTGCACGTTCATGCCGTCGGTGTGGTCCGCCATGTAGGAGCAGCTCGGGCAGCCCTCGCCCCATCCCGGGCCGAGCATGAAGTGCTGCACCACCAGCTGGCGGCGGCCCCCGAACAGCTCGGCCAGCGTGCGCTTGCCGTGCGGCGTGTCGAACACGTAGTTCTTGGAAACGCGCTCCCACGGCAGCGCGCGGCGTTCGCGGGCGATCTGGTCCTGCAGGCGCATCAGTTCCTTTTCTCGCGCCAGCAGCGTCCTGCGCTCGGCGAGCCAGCGGTCGCCCGGCACGACGGGATGGTTCTGGATGGCTGACGGCTCGGCAATGGCTGTGTTCATGATTCAGTACTCCTTGCTGGAAAGTGATGAAGCGGCGATCAGGACCTGGCCGCCTTCGGGCGCCGCACGGCGCGGACCTTCCCGCTGTTGCCGCCGCCGCAATAGAAAAGGTCCGCCCCGTCGGACTCCAGCCCGCTCACTCCCACGCCGCGCGGCATTTCGAGCCGCTCGAGCACGTCTCCGCTCCGTGCGTCGATGCGGCGGATGTCGCTCTGGTCGTCCTCCCATGTGCCGTGCCACAGCTCGCCGTCGACCCAGGTCACGCCGGTGACGAAGCGGTTGGACTCGATGCTGCGCACGACCGTGCCGGTCTCGGGGTCGATCTGGTGGATCTTGCGGTTGCGGTACTCGCCCACCCACAGGCTGCCCTCGGCCCACGCCAGGCCGGAGTCGAGCCCCTTGCCCGGGGCCGGAATGGACGCCAGCACCTTGCCGCTGACGGGGTCGATCTTGTCGATGCGCGCATCGGCGATCTGGTAGAGGTGGGTGCCGTCGAAGGCCGTGCCGGCGTCGCAGGCCACGTCCAGCGTGTGCGTGGCCTCGCCGCTGGCGGGGTCGAAGGCCACCAGCGCGGCGCCGGTGGCGGCCCATACGCGCTGGCCGTCATGGGTGACGCCGGCCACCTTGTCGGAGCCCGCGAAGGGTCCGTATTCGCGCACGATCTCTGCCGCGTGCACCGCGGCGCTGCCTGTCCTGTTGCTCATCGTTGGCTCCTGGTGCGCCTGACATGGCGCCCTGGAGACAACTTTATTCAATAGGCAGCGCGGAAGGGAGTAACAAGATCGTCGTGAATCCGGCCAGCGGTGGCGACAGCCAGCGGCGCGCCCTGGCCTGGCCGATGGAGCGGACGCGGCCCGCTTCCTCCAGCTCGGCCAGCGCGCGCTGCACGGTGCGCTGGCTCGCGCCCAGGGCCAGCGCCAGCGCCGATGTCGACCACGCCGCGCCGTCGGACAGCAGCGCCACCAGCGATGCCTGCGCGCCGCCGATGGGCGGCGCCAGCACGGCCACCGCGCGGCCGTCGCGCGGCTTGAGGATGAAGCCGCTCGCCGTCGCCTCGATGCCGGCCAGCGATTTGACGAGCGCGCGCAGCCGGCCGATCTCGACCCGCAGGCGGGCGCGGTGCGTCTCGTCGGGGCGGCGGGTGCGGAACGCGCATTCGATCAGCGCCTCGCGGTCGACATCGCCCGGCCAGGCCTCGGCGAGCGCACGCGCCAGCGAGAACAGCACCGGCCGTCGCGCCAGCGGCTGCCAGCTGTCGCCCGCGCCCAGGCCGCGGCGGCAGGCGTCGACGACCAGCGCGTCGGACGCCAGCAGCGCGGCCACCTCGCCCAGCCGCAGCGTCTGTTCGCCCTCGGCGGACAGGCGTCGCGCCGCCGGGCGTTCCAGCGCCGAGCGCATCTCAGCCACTTCGGCCAGCAGCGCCGGCACATGCGCCTGCAGGGCGGCTTCCTGCGCGCGGGCCAGCGCCGCTTGCGCATCGCCGATGCGCAGCGAGCGCAGTGCGAGTTCTGCCGAAGTGAGTTCGGCCACTGCCGCCAGCGCAGGCGGAAGGCCGCGCGCGTCGAGCCTTGCCAGCGCTCCGGCGGCCTCGTCCAGCCGGCCGATCAGCAACAGGCGCCGCACCGCGATCAGCCGCGCCTGCAGCGCGTTGGCGTGGTCTTCGCGCGCCTCCAGCGTGGCCGCGGCCGTCGCCAGGGCGCGCGGCGAATCGCCGAGATCGCGCATGGCCATCGCGACCTCGGCTTCGGCGACCACGCAGCGCGCACGCGCGGTTTCTTCATGCGCGCCGAAATCGCGTGCGGCGCGGCGCAGCAACTCGCGGGCACGCGCATGCTCGCCAAGCTGGGCCATCGCGATGCCGCGCAGCGCCAGCGCCGGCGGGTCGTCGCGCAGGGCCACCCGCTTCAGGGCGCCGAGCGCGTCACCGGCGGCCAGGGCACGCGCCGAGGCGGCAATCAGCGAATCCATGCGCAGCCCGCTGCGCGCATGTCGCGCCCGGACCTCACAGCAGATTCGCCCGCTTGGCCTGCTCGGTCAGCTCCGCACGGAAGTCCGGATGCGCGATGGCGATCAACTCCCGCGCGCGCTGCCCGGCGGACTTGCCGCGCAACTGCGCCACGCCGTATTCGGTGACGACGTAGTTGATGTCGTTCTTGCTGGTGCTCACGTGCGTGCCCGGCGACAGCGACGGCACGATGCGCGAAACGGTGTCGCCCTTGGCGGTCGACGGCAGCACGATGAAGGCCTTGCCGCCGCGCGAGCGGTTGGCCGCCCGCACGAAGTCCGATTGCCCGCCGGTTCCCGAGTAAGGCGCATGCCCCAGGCTCTCGGAGCCGCACTGGCCCAGCAGGTCGATCTGCATCGTCGCGTTGATGGCCACGAGGTTGTCGTTGAGCCCCGCCAGCGCGGGGTCGTTGGTGAAGTTCACCGGGTGCATCTCGAGCGACGGATTGCGGTCCATGTAGCGGTAGAGCCTGTTCGACCCCAGCGCGAAGGTCGCGATCGACTTGCCCGGCAGGTAGTTCTTGCGCCGGTTCGTTACCGCGCCGCTTTCCACCAGCGTGAGGATGCCGTCGCCGATCATCTCGGTGTGGATGCCCAGGTCCCGCTTGCCGGTGAGCTGCATCACCACCGCATCGGGAATGCCGCCGTAGCCGATCTGCAGCGTGGAGCCGTCGTCGATCAGCTCCGCCACGTATTTGCCGATGGACTCCTGCACGGGGCCGATCTTCGGCAGCCCGACTTCCATCACCGGCGCGTCGTTCTCCACCAGCGCCGCGACCTGCGACACATGCACATGGCAGGCGCCGCAGGCAAAGGGCACGTTCGGGTTCACCTCCAGCACCACCGCGCGCGCCTTGGCGACGGCGGCCATGGTGTAGTCGGCGCCCAGGCTCAGCGAGAAGTAGCCGTGCGCGTCCATCGGCGATGCCATGGTGAACACCACCTCGGCCGGCACCTGCCCGCGCTCGATCAGCGCCGGAATCTCCGAAAAATAGTTGGGAATGAAGTCGATCCACCCCGCCTGCCCGCCCGCGCGCGTGGCACCGCCGAAGAACAGCGCGACATGGCGCACATGCTCGACGGTCTCCGGGTCGATGTAGGCGTACTTGCGCATGGCCAGGATCTGCGCAACCTTCACGCCGCGGAAGTCCCGGCGCTGCTCCGACAGTGCCGTGAGCAGCGTGGGCGGCTCGCCGACACCGGTCGGCACGATGATCATGTCGCCGTCGCGCACCTGCTGGCGTACGGCATCGGCGGCGGAAACGAGCTTGCGCTGGTAGAGGTCCTGGATCGTCATGAAGCTTTGTGCGTTGTCTCTGTTCGTTGTATGTGCGCCCGGGTCCGTTGCCGGTCAACGGGGTGCGTCGCGCTTCGCGTCGTAGCCGCCCCGGCGCGCGGCCTGGTTGCAGCGGGCACGGAACACCAGCGCCTGCTGCGCCTCGGCGACGTTGGCCGCATCGCCCTTCCACGCATCGAGCGCCGGCTGCTGCACCGCGCGCGAGAACGAAAAGGTCAGCGCCCACGGCAGGCGCGACTTGTGCCGGGTGTTCATCGCATCAAGCCGCGCCGAGGCCAGTTGCGCGGACTGGCCGCCCGACAGGAACGCGACGCCCGGCACCGCGGCCGGCACGGCGCGCAGCAGGCAGGCCACCGTGGCGTCGGCCACCGCCTCGACCGAATCCTGCGCGGCGGCTTTCTCGCCGGGCAGCACCATGTTCGGCTTGAGCAGCATTCCTTCGAGCAGCACGCCCTGCGCGAGCAGTTGGGCGAAGGTGCGGTGCAGCACTTCTTCGGTCACCTCGGCGCAGCGCGCGAGGGAGTGGCCGCCGTCCATCAGCACCTCGGGCTCGACGATGGGCACGAGCCCGGCCTCCTGGCACAGCGCGGCGTAGCGCGCGAGCGCATGGGCATTGACGTCGATGCAGGCCGGCGTGGGCAGGCCCGCGCCCGGGCCGTCCGCGATGGCGATCACGCCGCGCCATTTCGCGAAGCGCGCGCCCATGCCGGCGTACTCGGCGAGCCGCTCGCGCAGGCCGTCCAGGCCTTCTGTGACGGTCTCTCCAGGGTGCCCGGCCAGCGGCTTGGCACCCATGTCGACCTTGATGCCGGGCACGATGCCCACGTCGGACAGCGCCTGGGCAAAGGGCTTGCCCGCGTCGGTCCGCTGGCGGATCGTCTCGTCGAAAAGGATCGCGCCACTGATGCTCTCGCCCAGGCCCGGCGCGGTGACGATCAGCTCGCGCCAGTCGCGCCGCGCCGCCTCGGTCTGCGGAATGCCCAGCGCGGCGAAGCGCTTGTTGCAGGTGGCGTTGCTCTCGTCCATGGCGAGCAGGCCCTTGTCGCCGGCGACGAGCGCGCTGGCGGTATCGATCAACGTCTGTGCAGTCATGAGTCGTGACACCTCTCTGGCGGCCATCCTACGCCCTCCCCGGCCACTCGTTAACACCGCGAACCTGATCGCTGGCCGACTTGGCATTGCAGCCTATGCGGCGCTCCGGGTCTTTGCCAAGGTGACGCGAACGCGCATTAACCTTCGCGCGTCGGGACGGAAAGGAACTCAGGATGAACGGCAAGTCACGAGAATGTCATGCGCGGCGCGCCAACGCAGCCACCTTGCTGTCTGGCATTGCGCTTGCCGCCGCCGTGTTCGGAACGCCCTGCGCGTTCGCGGAACTGGGCGGCGCTCCTACCATGGGGCCGTCGCAGCGGGTCGCCAACGCATCGCGCAAGGCCGCAGCACCTGCGGCCGCCGACGCGGCCAAGGCCACCACGGCGAACAGCTGGACAGTGCGAGAAACCACGCAGCCCGACGGGCTGGTCGAGCGCGAATACCTGAACTCCGACGGCGTGGTCTTCGCGGTGGCATGGCGCGGCTCCCGCCGGCCCGAGCTTTCGGTGTTGCTGGGCACGCAGTACGCCACGCAGATGTCCCGCAGGGCGCGCGAACTGCGCCAGCAGGGCCGGGGCTCGCACGGCTCCACTTCTCAGGTGGACGACACGTTCGCGGTGCATGCCTCGGCGCACCAGCGCTCGTCGACGGGCATCGCCTGGCTGCCACGGCTGCTGCCGCCCGGGCTCGATCCGGACACGCTGTCCATCCCGCAAGACTCCTGAACCCATCCACCCTCCCGCAAGCAGCCACCATGCCCATGGAACCACGACAAGCAGGCAGCCCGCGCGCCGCCGCCGGCGCACGGACGCTGATTCTCAAAGCGGCGGCCGTGGCGGCATGCGCCGCAGGCCTGCTGGTACTCGCCGCATGCGGCGGTGGCGGGGGTGGCGGAGGCGGCGGCGCACTGCCGATCGCGCTGCTGCCGACCACCACCGGCACCCCGGCGGCGACACCCACACCCACATCCACACCCACCACGAGTTCGCAGAACTCCATGTCCCTCACCGTGTCGCGCGGAACGGACACGAGCGGCGTCAACCTCCCGCAGGTCAGCGTGAAACTCTGCGCACCGGGCACCGGCACCTGCCAGACGATCGACAACGTCCTGGTCGACACCGGTTCCACCGGCATACGCATCGCCGCCTCCGCGCTCAATTCTTCGATGCTGGCGGCGCTGCCGCAGGAGTCGGTGAGCGGCGCGCCGCTGAACGCCTGCGCGCAGTTCCTCGACGGCTACACATGGGGAACCATGCGCACCGCCGACATCACGCTGGGGCCGAAGTCGGCGGCGGCGCAACCGCTGCAGATCACCGGCGACACCGCGGCGGGCGCCGTGCCCAGCGCATGCTCCGACAACGGCACGCTGCAGGCCGAAAACACGCCCGCGGAACTGGGAACGAACGGCATCATCGGCGTGGCCGCCTTCCTGCAGGACTGCGGCAGCGCTTGCGCGCAGAAGGCGGTTGCGGCCACCTACTACACCTGCCAAGCGGGCGCGCAGTGCCAGAATACGGCGGTGCCGCTCGCCCAGCAGGCGCAGAACATCGTCGCCAGCTTCGCGCAGGACAACAACGGCGTGGTGCTCGGGCTGCCCGCGATTTCCTCGGCTGGCCAGGGCGTGACCGTCGGCACGCTCTACTTCGGCGTTGCCACGCAGGCCAACAACGCCATGACCGGCGCGACGGTGCTGCAGACCAACCCGCGCACGCTGCGCGTTTCGGCCACCTACAAGAACAGCAGCTTTCCCGACAGCTTCCTGGACAGCGGATCGAACTTCCTGTTCCTGAACGATTCGACGATCGCCCAGTGCGCCAAGGGCAGCACGTACCAAGGCTTCTACTGCCCGCCCAGTTCGCTCGACCTCAGCGCCAGTTTCACGGCGGCCACGGGGCCCGCGCTGAGCCAGAGCTTTGCCATAGCGAACGCGCAGTCGCTGTTCACGAGCAACCCGGGCGCGGTGGCGGTCAACAACGTGGCCGCGGCGAGCATCGGCAGCGCCATCGACTTCGGCCTTCCGTTCTTCTACGGCAGGCTCGTCGCGGTGCTCAACGAGGGGCAGTCCGCGCTGGGCCAGCAAGGGCCGTTCACCGCATTGGCGTCGCCTTGAATCCGGGCGGCTAGATCACGTTCTTCTCGAGCAGCGGCCTGTTCTGGAGAATGCGCGCGAAAGACAGCGCCCCCAGGTCGAGGCTGCGATAGCCGCCGAAGCGGATCAGCTCCGCCACGCCCCGCCCGGCCGCCGGGCACTGCTGCAGGCCGTGGCCCGAAAAGCCGTTCGCAAAGTACAGGTTGCCGCACTCCGGGTGCAGGCCGAGGATGGCGTTGTGGTCGAACACGTTCATCTCGTAGTAGCCGGCCCACGCACCGGTCATGCGGATGGCCTCGAAGGCAGGCACGCGCTCGGCCAGCGCGGGCCAGATGAAGCTGTCGAAGGCCTCGTACTCCACGTCCAGCGGCTGGTCGTCGGGGTCCTGCGCCTCGGGCGGGGCGAAGCCGCAGATGAACTGCCGGCCTTCGGGCCGCAGCCAGATGCCCGATGTGTCGATGACCAGGGGGCAGCCCGGCAGCGCGTCGGGGCAGGAGAAGCTGAACACGCTGCGGCGCCGGCCGCGCACCGGCAACTCGATGCCGGCCCAGCCCGCCACCGTTGCGGCCCACGCGCCCGCGGCGTTGACGACCACGTCGGCATCCAGCGTCTCGCCGTTGCCCAACTGCACGCCGGTCAGCCAGCGGGCGTCGCGGCGCAGGCCCGTCGCGTGCGCCTGCACATAGCGGGCGCCTTGCGAAACGGCCTTCCTGCGAAAGGCCTGCAGCAGGCTGTAGCCGTCATACCAGCCTTCGCCCGACAACCCGAGCGAGGCGAGCGCGACACCCTCGGTCGATATCCACGGGAAACGCGCCTTCAGCTCGTCGGGGGTCAACAGCACCACGTCGACCGCGTGCGCCTTCTGCATCGCATGGTTCTCGCGCAGCACGTCCACGCCGGCCGGCGAGGCCAGGTACAGGTAGCCGGGCTCGACGAGGCCGATGTCCGGCACCTCGTCGCCCACCCGCAGGGTCTGGCCGAGCGCGCGCATGAAGTGAATGCCGTAGCGCGACATCTCGATGTTGATCGCGGTGGAAAACTGCTGGCGGATGGAACTGGCCGACAGCGCCGACGAAGCCTGCCGGTACGAGAAATCGCGCTCGACCACCGTGATGTCGAAGGGCTCCTGCTCCGGATCGCAGCTCAGGAAGTAAGCGATGGCGGAGCCGATGGCCCCGCCGCCGATGATCACCACACGACGCATGAAATGCCTTTCTTGCCGGCCGCCATCCATGGCGCCACCGCCAGCGTATCCACAAATGCCGCGCGGCGCCTGCGTGGTGGCACGCAAAATAGCGTCGCGGACCCCGCCTCCCCGGGCACGATGGGTGCTTCGCCGAAAGAGACTGAGACAACTGCTGGCAATCGATGAGAAAAGACATTCCCAACCTCGGCGCGCTGCAGGCCTTCGAGGCCTCGGCGCGGCTGGGGAGTTTCACCCGCGCGGCCGCCGAACTCGCGCTCACGCAAAGCGCCGTCGGGCGGCAGGTGGCCATGCTCGAGCAGCGGCTGGGCGTACCGCTGTTCTCGCGCGTGCGGCGCCGGCTCACGCTGACCGACGTGGGCCGCGAATACGCGGCGCGCATCCGCCGCCACCTCGACCAGATCCGCCGCGACACGCTGGAGATCAGCGCCGGCCACGAGATGGGCTTCGTGCTCGAACTGGCCGTGGTGCCCACCTTCGCCACGCAGTGGCTCATACCGCGCCTGCCGGAGTTCAGCAAGCTGCATCCGAACATCACCGTCAACCTGTCGGCGCGCTCGCAGCCCTTTTCCTTCCAGGAGAACGCCTACGACGCGGCCATCTATTTCGGCGACCAGTTCTGGCCGAACACGCGCGGCGGGCTGATCTTTGCCGAGGGCGAGATGGTGCCCATCTGCAGCCCCGCCTTCCGCGATGCCAACGGCCCATGGGACGAAGCCGGCTTCGAGCGCTGCCGCCACGTGCACCTGAGCACGCGCGCCCACGCCTGGCGCGACTGGTATGCGCAGCAGGGCTGGGAATACACGGTGCATGCGTCGCGCGGGCCGCGCTACGAGCTGTTCACCATGGTGGTGGCGGCCACCGCCGCCGGCATGGGCGTCGGCCTCGCGCCGCGCATCCTGGTGGAACATGAGCTGAAGACCGGCGAGCTGGTGATACCGGTCGACCGGCACCTGGACGTGCGCCAGGGCTACTACTTTGCCTACCCGGAAGGCCGGCCGGCCTCCGGGGCGCTGGAACACTTCAAGCGGTGGGTGCTCGGGCTGACGCCCGGATAGCCGGGCATGGTCGAACACCTCATCCAACTCCGTCAAAGGTGAAAAGACACATGGCAGCATCGCCGCTTTCACAGCAGCCTCCTGCGCAGGCGCCCCTGGCAGCTTCCCGGCGTTTCGGCCTCGTGGCCAATCGCCTGCACCGGCAGGAAGGCGTCGGCGCATTGGGCCGATGGGCCGAGGCCTGCGAGGCCGGCATCCGCACGCTGAACCTGGGCCTCCTTGCGGTGGGCGGCACGCACGACGCGCTGGTGCGCGACGGCCTGCTCGCAGGCCATGCGCCGCTTACGCGCCTGCCTCACGGCCCCGACGGCGGGCTCATGCGGCTGGTGTCGCGGATCTCCGGCGGCCTGGTGCCGGCCGATGAAATCGACGGCGTGATCTATTTCATCGACCCGGTCGATCCGTCTTCCCTGTACCCCGAGGCACAGGCGCTGAAGCGCCAGTGCGTGATTCACGGCAAGCCTTTTCTTTCGACCGCGGCCGGCGCGCGGGAATGGATCGCGATCGAGCTGGCACTGGCCGGCCACGCCACCGGCAACGCGTTCGCGCCCCGCGAGGAGCAGACCGTTGCGCTCATTGCGCACGATGCCCTGAAGCAGCGGATGGTCGCGTTTGCCGCGCTGCATTTCGATCTTCTCTCCGGCTTCCGCAACCGCGTGGCGACCGGCACGACGGGCGGCCTGCTGAACGACCTTGCATGGTCGCGCGGATGGCCGGCGGATGTGCCGTGGGTCACCCGCTACCAGAGCGGCCCGCTCGGCGGCGACGCGCAGATCGCCGAACTGGTGCTGGACCGCCGCTGCCACAAGGTCATCTTCTTCGAAGACCCGCATGTGGCGCGGCAGCATGAAGCCGACATCCAGTTGCTCGAGCGCGCCGTCTGCAGCGCGACCGAGGAAACCACCTGCTTCAACTCGCCGGCCATGGCCGAGCGGTGGGCGCAGGCACTGCGCGTGGCGATGCCTGCTCAGTAACATCGACCGATGCAGATTTCCTTGGAAAGCCCCGCCCAGCCCGACGTCATCCAGCTCATCGACGACCTCGACGCGTACCAGAAGCCGCTCTATCCGCCGGAGAGCCATCACGGCATCGACATCGCGGCGCTCTCCGCGCCCAACGTGCTGTTCGCCGTGGCGCGCGACCACGAGGGCAAGGCCGTCGGCTGCGGCGCCATCGTCGTGGGCCCGGAGTTCGGCGAGCTCAAGCGCATGTTCGTGCGGCCCGAGAACCGGGGGCAAGGCATCGCGGCCAGGGTGCTGGACTTTCTGGAGCGCGAAGCCGCGGCCAAGGGCTGCACGACCTTCATGCTGGAAACCGGACCGCGCCAGCCCGAGGCGATTGCGCTCTATGCGCGCTCGGGCTATTTGCCGCGAGGCCCGTTCGGCAGCTACGGCCCCGATCCGTTCAGCGTCTTCATGCAGAAGGCGCGCGCCTAGCTTTCTCGGCCCCGGGCGGCTTCGGCACGCTCTTTCTCTCCTCTCTGCCTTTTCCGTTGATCGCGCCCGAGCCCGCCGCCCGCAGGATGCGCCTGAACTTCGGGCACTCCATGTGGCTCGGCGCGGAGCACACGGCGGCATGCCGAAGGCCGTCGCGCATCACGCTGAGGCTGCGGATCGTCCTGTCGAGTTCGTCGGCCTTGGCGGTGAGCATCAGCCGGTCGATCTGCGGGCGCCCGTCCGCGCCGAACATGCGCGCGATTTCGTCCAGCGAGAAACCGGCCGTGCGCCCCAGCGCAATGTGCGCCAGCCGCTCGAGTACATCCGCGTCGAACAGGCGGCGCAGGCCGCGCCGGCCGATGGGAACGATCAGCCCCTTTTCGTCGTAGTAGCGCAGTGTGGAAGCCGGCACGCCGGAGCGTTGCGCCACTTCGGTGATGTCCATTTCCTTCATGCCCTTGACCTCAAGCCGACTTGAATTTCAATAATGCAGTTTCCGCCTCTCCAAGGCAAGCAAGGAAACGATCATGGAAGTCATCAAGCAGCAGCACGGCGCCGACGAGCAGGCCAGGCTATGGAACGGCCACGCCGGGCACGCCTGGGTCGATGTGCAGGCCACCCTCGACCAGATGTTCGCGCCGCTCGCGGATCTGCTCGTCGAAGCGGCGTCGCAGCTGGCTGCCGGCCGGGTGCTCGACATCGGCTGCGGCACCGGCGCCACCACCCTCGCCGTCGCTCGGCTGAACAGCGCACAGGATGGCCAATGTGTCGGCATCGACATCTCGGCGCCGATGATCGACGCGGCGCGAAACCGGGCTGAGAAGGAAGGCTCGCATGCCCGCTTCATCTGCGCCGACGCGCGGACGCATGCCTTCGAAGCCGCCAGCTTCGACCTGCTGATCTCGCGCTTCGGCGTGATGTTCTTCGACGATCCGGTGGGGGCTTTCATCAACCTGCGGCATGCCGCGACGGACGACGCCGGACTGCGCTTCATCGCCTGGCGAAGCGCGGGGGGAAACCCGTTCATGACGACCGCCGAACGCGCAGCGGCCCCGCTGCTGCCGAAGCTGCCGCCTCGCACCCCTGGCGGGCCGGGGCAATTCGCCTTCGCCGACCGGCAGCGGGTCGAAGACATCCTGCAGGAGAGCGGCTGGCACGGCATCGACATACGGCCGATCGACGTGACGTGCACGCTGCCCGAGAAGGAACTGCTGCGCTATCTGAGCCAGCTCGGCCCCGTCGGCAAGCAGTTGCAGGAGGAGGACGCGCAGACACGAAGCCACGTCATCGCGGCCGTTCGCCCGGCTTTCGAGCCGTATGTCCATGGCGATGAAGTCCGGTTCACCGCGGCCTGCTGGATGGTCGCGGCAACGGCATCGATACAGCGACGGCTATGAAGCAAGCAACCTGCGCCGCAGCCAAGCATTCATCGGCTCCGAATAGAAGCGCGCAATGGCCCAGGCCACAGCCACGGACGCCGCTACGAAAAACACCAGCGCCGGCAGCTTCCACTCGGGTTGCATCTGCCCGCGCGCCACGACGCCGCGCATCAGGCCCAGCACGATGATGTGGAACAGGTACAGCTCGTAGCTGTGCCGCCCCAGCCACCGAAGACCCGCGAGCGCCCTGCTGCGCAGCGCCCATGCCGATACCTTCTCGTTGTGCGCGCCGACCAGCAGGACCGCGGTTCCGGCTGCAATGGCGGTGAAGCCGAAGATTTCGTTGCCGTGGATACCGCGCAGGTACGTCACGGCCAGGAGGCACGCCGCGGCCAGCTGGATCTGGCGGCCGGCCCATCCGTGCAGGCCGACCCGCTGCGCGACCAGCGCCGCGCAGCAGCCGAAGGCAACGGCGTCGAAGCATGCGAGATAGCCGTACATGAAGTAGATCTCGTCGTGCGCGTGGAAGCTTCGATAGACCGGCCCCGCGACGATCGCCACCAGCCACACGGCGACGATGGCCCACTGCCGCTTCAGCCCGAAGCACAGCAGCGGGAACGCGAGGTAGAACACCTCCTCCACCGAGAGCGACCAGTAGATGTTCATCGCGTAGTTGAAGTACCACGCATGCTGCATCAGCAGGTTGTGCCAGAAGGTCAGCACCGACAGCACCGCCACCGGATAGCCGACCTGCGGCCAACCCGGCTTGGCGATGTTCATGAACGCCGGCTGCCCGAGCAGGCCGAGCCCGACGATGACCGCCAGCGCCACCGCCAAGCAAGGAACGATGCGCGCGAAGCGAAAGGCGTAGAAGCCGCGCACGTCCACGTTGCCCAGGCTGCCGTAGCGCTTCAGCGTGGTCGAGGTGATGAGGTAGCCCGACACCACGAAGAACATGGTGACGCCGTAGTTGCCGTTGATCGCCAGGGACTTGATGAAAACAGCCGGCAGAAGGTCGGCCAGCGGGCTGTCCACCAGCGAGTACGACAGGTGGAAGTGAAGCAGGAGCACCAGCGAGATGGCGATGCCGCGCAGGACGTCGATCCTGAAATTGCGGGGTTGGACGGACGGACCGGAAAGCAACGACATCGGGAAAACACCTAGAAACAGAATCCGGGCGAGCTTACGCGACCACCGCCAGAGGGAAAGCGCCCCGCCGCGAAGCGCTGCCGAATCCCTTCGACGCTGGCCCGGTATTTGCGAGAGCGATCAGAAATGACAGAAAATTTTCTTGTTTGACTTATATTTGTAAACTGGTTTTCAAAAAAAGCACACTTTCGGGCGCTACGCACCTTTCATGAACAGCACCGTCGACACCCAAGGCACCACCGTGGCACAGCGCATCGCGCAAGCGCTGCCGCGGTTGACGCGCTCGCATCGCCAAGTGGCCGACTACGTGCTCGAGCACCCGCTGCAGGTCGCGACGCTGCCCATCGACGAGCTGGCCGCCGTGGTCGGCGTGTCGGTGGCCACGGCCAACCGTTTCGCGCGCGCGCTGGATTTCGATGGCTACGCCACCTTCCGTGCCGAGCTGGTGCGCGGCTTCGAGCCGCTGGTGGCGCCGGTGGAGCGCATGCGCGGCAACCTGGAGCGGCCGACCACGGTGGCCGAGGTGTTCGCCACGGCGCTCGACGAGAGCCGCCGCAACATCGAAGCCACGCGCCAGACGCTGGACTACGCAGCCTGCGAAGCAGCGGTCGAGCGCATCGGCAAGGCGCGTTCGATCTACATCGCCGGTTTCGGCGCGAGCGCCTGGCTGGCGGGCCTGCTGCAGCACGGCCTGGATGGCAGCTGCAGCGACGTGCGCCTGCTCTCCAGCGTGAGCGGCGTGACGCATTCGGCGCGCACCCTGATGCATGCGGGTCCGCAGGACCTTTTCATCGGCCTGACGTTCCCGCGCTACCTGACCGACACCGTGGCACTGGCGCAGATCGCGCGCGCCCAGGGCTGCGCCCTGCTCGCGCTGACCGACCGCCCCAGCTCGCCGCTCGCGCCGCTGGCCGACGTGGTGCTGTACTGCCAGACCGAAACCAGCTACCGCCCGAACTGCGAGACCAGCGTGCTCGCGCTGGTCGAGGCACTGACCAGCGCCGTCGCCTTGCGCGCGCCCGATCCGGTGCAGTCCGCCGGCCGCATCCTGCAGGCGGTGCGCCCGTGGCTGCACGGTGCCAACGGCCTCCTGCGCGCGAACGGCGCCAATGCCGCCACCCCTCCCGATGCCGCCGCCCCGAACGGCGACGGCCCGAAAAAGAAGAAAGCTCCCCGATGACCCAGACCCACGTGCCCGTGATCGCCATCCACGGCGGCGCCGGCACCATCAGCGCCGCCACGACCAGCGCCGAACAGGCGCAGGCCTACCACGACGCGCTGAACCGCATCGTCGCCGCCGCGCAGTCGGCACTGCTCGCGGGCGCGTCCGCTATCGACGCCGCCTGCCTGGCGGTCGAATTGCTCGAAGAGTGCCCGCTGTTCAATGCCGGCCACGGCGCCGTGTTCACGCACGACGAAACCCATGAACTCGACGCCGCCGTGATGGACGGCGCCACGCTCGCCGCCGGCGCGATTGCCGGCGTGTGCCACGTCCGCCGCCCTGTGCGCGCCGCGCGCGCCGTGATGGAAGACGGCGCCCATGTGCTGCTGGCCGGCGCGGGTGCCGAGGCCTTCGCGCGCGAACACGGGCTGGAGATGGTCGAGCCTTCGTTCTTCTCCACCGAAGCGCGGCGCGAGCAGCTTTATCGCGTGCGCGGCACCGGCCGCGTGGTGACCGACCATGAAGGCGCGTCCATGACGGCCGCGCCCGCCACCCCGCTGGACGAAGACAGGAAGTTCGGCACCGTCGGCGCCGTGGCGCTCGACATGCACGGCCACCTCGCCGCCGCCACCTCGACCGGCGGCATGACCAACAAGCGCGTCGGCCGCGTCGGCGATTCGCCGCTCATCGGCGCCGGCACCTATGCCGACGACCGCACCGCGGCCGTGTCCTGCACCGGCAGCGGCGAGATGTTCATCCGCGTCGCCGCCGCCTACGACGTGTGCGCGCGCATGGCCTACGCCGGCGCCACGCTCGAGGCCGCCACCCACGCCGTGGTGCAGCAGTCGCTGCCGGCCATCGGCGGCACCGGCGGCCTGATCGCCGTCGACCGCCACGGCAACCTGAGCCTGGCCTTCAACACCGAAGGCATGTACCGCGGCCACGCGCGCGGCAACGAAGCGCCCCAGACAGCCATCTTCGCCTGACGCTGCCGCACGCCACCTTTTTCTCTCGCACTCCCATGTCCACCCCTGCCCTCGCCCTGCCGGACGGCCGCGTCCTCGCCGTCGACGACCTCACCGTGCGCTTCTCGACTTCCGAGCGCACGGTCGATGCCGTCAAGAAACTGTCTTTCCACGTCGACCACGGCGAAACGCTCGCGGTGGTGGGCGAATCGGGTTCGGGCAAGTCGGTCACCTCGCTCGCGCTGATGCGGCTGGTGGAGCACGGCGGCGGGCGCATCCTCAACGGAAGCATGATGTTCCGCCGCCGCAACGGCGAAGTGCTCGACCTGGCCCAGGCGCGCGACAGCGCGATGCGCGGCATCCGCGGCGCCGACATCGCGATGATCTTCCAGGAGCCGATGACGTCGCTGAACCCGGTGTTCACCGCCGGCGACCAGATCGCCGAGGCCATCCGCATCCACCAGGGCAAGAGCGACTCGGCCGCGCGCGCCGAAGCGCTGCGCATGCTGGAGCTGGTGCGCATTCCGGAAGCGCGCAACGTGCTCGACCGCTTCCCGCACCAGCTGTCGGGCGGCATGCGCCAGCGCGTGATGATCGCGATGGCGCTGTCATGCAAGCCGCAGCTGCTGATTGCCGACGAGCCCACCACGGCGCTCGACGTGACGATCCAGGCGCAGATCCTCCAGCTCATCCGCGAGCTGCAGAAAGAGATGCGCATGGGCGTGCTCTTCATCACGCACGACATGGGCGTGGTGGCCGAGATTGCCGACCGCGTGCTGGTGATGTACCGCGGCGACAAGGTCGAAGCCGGCAGCTCCGACACCGTGTTCGCGGCGCCGCAGCACCCCTACACCCGCGCGCTGCTGTCGGCCGTGCCCAAGCTGGGCGCCATGCAGGGCACCGACCTGCCGGCCAAGTTCGAGCTGCTGCGCACCGAAAGCCCGGCCGATGCAGCCCCGCCCGAACCCGCGACGCCGCAGGACACCGTGCGCGCCGACGCTGGCCCGATTCTTCGCGTGCGCGACCTCGTGACGCGCTTCGACGTGCGCAGCGGCCTCTTCGGCCGCGTGAAGCGCCGCGTGCATGCGGTGGAGAAGATCAGCTTCGACCTGTACCCCGGCGAAACGCTGGCGCTGGTCGGCGAATCGGGCTGCGGCAAGTCGACCACCGGCCGCTCGCTGCTGCGCCTGGTCGAGAGCCAGAGCGGCGCCATCGAATTCGGCGGCCAGAACATCCGCGAACTGCCCACGCGCGAGTTGCAGGCGCTGCGTCGCAACATCCAGTTCATCTTCCAGGACCCCTTCGCCTCGCTCGACCCGCGCGTGACGGTGGGCTTCTCGATCATGGAGCCGCTGCTGATCCACGGCATCGCCAAGGGCGCCGAGGCGCAGCAGCGCGTGGACTGGCTGCTGCAGAAGGTCGGCCTGCCGCCGGAAGTGGCGCAGCGCTATCCGCACGAGTTCTCGGGCGGCCAGCGCCAGCGCATCGCCATCGCGCGCGCCCTGGCGCTGAACCCCAAGGTGGTGGTGGCCGACGAGTCGGTGTCCGCGCTCGACGTGTCGATCCAGGCGCAGATCGTGAACCTGATGCTCGACCTGCAGCGCGAGCTGGGCGTGGCCTTCCTTTTCATCTCGCACGACATGGCGGTGGTGGAGCGCATCAGCCACCGCGTGGCCGTGATGTACCTCGGCCAGATCGTCGAGATCGGCCCGCGCCGCGCGGTGTTCGAAGCACCGCAGCACGCCTACACCCGCAAGCTGATGGCCGCGGTGCCGGTGGCAGACCCGTCGCGCCGCCACAAGCCGCGCGCGCTGCTCGAAGGCGAGATTCCCAGCCCGATACGCGCGGTGGGCGACGAGCCCGACGTGCCGCCGCTGGTGCAGGTGGCGCCCGGCCACTTCGTCGCGCGCCACGCCATCGGCGGCGCGTTCTGACCTTCTTCAACTCATTTTTCTCAACCCGCAGGCCCTCCTGCTTTTTCCTCGAACCGACTGGAGTTCTTCCATGAAGCAATCTTCTTCCTCCCTGCGCTGGGCATCCGCGCTGCTGGGCCTGGCCGCACTGGCCGCCTCGGGCACTGCACTGGCCGCGAAAGACGTGGTTCTGTCGATCGGCTACCAGCCGGAAACGCTGGACCCGTACAACACCAACACCACCATCACCACGGCAGTGACCAAGACCTTCTATGAAGGCCTGTTCCAGTTCGACAAGGACCTGAAGGTGCAGAACGTGCTCGCCGAGGGCTACGACGTGTCGAAGGACGGCCTGGTGTACACCATCAAGCTGCGCACCGGCGTGAAGTTCCACGACGGCACCGACTTCAACGCCGAAGCCGTGAAGTTCGTGCTCGACCGCGTGCTCAACCAGGACAACAAGCTGCTGCGCTACAACCAGTTCAACCGCGTGAGCAAGGTCGAAGCGGTGAACCCGAGCACGGTACGCATCACGCTGAAGGAGCCCTTCGGCCCCTTCATCAACTCGCTGGCCCACGCATCGGCCGCCATGATCTCGCCCACCGCGCTGAAGAAGTGGGGCAACAAGGACATCGCCTTCCACCCCGTGGGCACCGGCCCCTTCGAGTTCGTCGAGTGGAAGCAGACCGAAGCCGTCAAGGCCAAGAAGTTCGACGGCTACTGGAAGAAGGGCTACCCGAAGGTCGACACGGTGCAGTGGAAGCCGGTGCTCGAGAACAACACGCGCGCCGCGATGCTGCAGACCGGCGAAGCCGACTTCGCATTCCCCATCCCCTACGAGCAGGCCGAGCTGCTGAAGAAGAGCGACAAGCTCGAAGTGGTGGCCACGCCCTCGATCATCACGCGCTTCCTGGCATTCAACATGCTGCAGAAGCCGTACGACAACCCGAAGGTGCGCGAAGCCATCGGCTACGCCATCAACAAGGAAGCGCTGGCCAAGGTCGCGTTCGGCGGCTACGCCTTCCCCGCGCAGGGCGTGCTGCCGCAGGGCGTGAAGTACGCCGAGAAGATGGCTCCCATTCCCTATGACCTGAAGAAGGCCAAGGAGCTGATGAAGGAAGCCGGCTACCCCGACGGTTTCGAGTCGGTGCTGTGGAGCGCCTACAACAACACGACCAGCCAGAAGACGATCCAGTTCGTGCAGCAGCAGCTCGCGCAGATCGGCATCAAGCTGCAGGTGCAGGCGCTCGAAGTGGGCCAGCGCACGGAGCAGGTCGATGCATGGCCGGATCCGAAGACGGCCAAGGTCCGCATGTACTACACCGGCTGGTCGTCGTCGACCGGTGAAGCCGACTGGGGCCTGCGCCCGCTGTTCGCCTCGGAAGCCTGGGCGCCCAAGCTGAACAACATGTCGTTCTACAAGAGCGAGGTGGTCGACAACGCGCTGGCCAAGGCGCTGGTGACCGTCGACGAGAAGGAACGCACCGCGCTCTACAAGACCGCGCAGGAAGAAATCCGCAAGGACCTGCCCCGCGTGCCGATGATCACGGAACAGAACCTGTCGGCGCACGCCAAGCGCCTCTCGGGCGTGTTCGTGATGCCCGACGGCAACATCAACATCGACGCCGTCGCGGTGTCGAACTGATCGCCGGTTCCTCGTTTCCTGACTGAATGCCCGACGGGCGATGGCATGCCGCCATCGCCCGCTCGCGGCAACCGCACCCCATGCTGAATTACTTTCTCAAACGACTGTTGGGCCTGATCCCCACGCTGCTCATCGTGGCGGTGCTGGTGTTCCTGTTCGTCCACATGCTGCCCGGCGATCCGGCGCGCCTTGCCGCCGGCCAGGACGCCGACGAGCAGACCGTGGCCATGGTCCGCGCGGAGCTGGGCCTCGACAAGCCGCTGCCGCAGCAGTTCGTGAACTTTTTCACCCACATGCTGCAAGGCGACTTCGGCACCTCGATCCGCACGCGGCGGCCGGTGTCGGTGGAAATCGGCGAGCGCTTCTTCCCGACGGTGATGCTGACCATCACCAGCATGGTGTGGGCGGTGATCTTCGGCATGGGCATCGGCATCGTCTCGGCGGTGTACCGCAACAAATGGCCGGACCGGCTGGGCATGACGCTCGCCGTGTCGGGCATCTCCTTTCCTGCATTCGCGCTCGGCATGCTGCTGATGCAGATCTTCTCGGTCCAGCTCGGCTGGCTGCCCACGGTGGGCGCCAGCAGCTGGAAACACTACATCCTGCCCTCCATCACGCTGGGTGCGGCCGTGGCCGCCGTGATGGCGCGCTTCACGCGGGCCTCCTTCGTCGAGGTGATCCAGGAAGACTTCGTGCGCACCGCGCGCGCCAAGGGCGTGCGCGAATCCAGCGTGGTGTTCAAGCACACGCTGCGCAATGCGCTGATTCCGGTGGTCACCATGATGGGCCTGCAGTTCGGCTTCCTGCTGGGCGGCTCCATCCTGGTGGAGGCTGTGTTCAACTGGCCCGGCCTCGGCCGCCTGCTGGTCGACGCCGTGCAGATGCGCGACTACCCCGTGATCCAGACGCTGGTGCTGCTGTTCTCGCTCGAATTCATCCTGATCAACCTGGTGGTGGACGTGCTGTACGGCTACATCAACCCCACCATCCGATACAAGTGAGCAAGCAGCCATGACGCAACAAGCTTCCGGCGTGCCTGCCGAATCCATCGTTCCACTGTCTCCCGTTGCCGCGGTGCAAACCGCCGGCAAGGTCCGCACGCCCTGGGGCGAATGCTGGCGCCGCTTCAAGAAGCAGCCCGTGGGCATCATTGCCGCGCTCTTCGTGCTGCTGCTGGTGTTCGTCGCGGTGTTCGCTCCGTGGATCGTGCCTTTCGACCCGGAGAACTTCTTCGACTACGACATGCTGAACAGCGGCCCCTCGGCCACGCACTGGTTCGGCGTCGATCCGCTGGGCCGCGACATCTTCAGCCGCATCCTGATGGGGGCGCGCATCTCGCTGATGGCGGGCTTCCTGTCGGTGCTGGTGGGCGGTTTCGTCGGCACCGCATTCGGCCTGCTGGCGGGCTACTACGAAGGCTGGTGGGACCGCATCGTGATGCGTGTGTCCGACGTGCTGTTCGCCTTCCCCGGCATCCTGCTGGCGCTGGGCGTGGTGGCCATCCTGGGCAGCAGCATGACCAACGTGGTGGTGGCGGTGTCAGTGTTCAGCGTGCCGGCCTTCGCGCGCCTGGTGCGCGGCAACACGCTGGTGCTCAAGCAGCAGACCTACATCGAGGCCGAGCGCAGCATCGGCGCGTCGGACTGGACCATCATCGTGCGGCACATCCTGCCGGGCACCATCTCGTCGATCGTGGTGTATTTCTCGATGCGCGTGGGCACGTCGATCATCACGGCGGCCAGCCTGTCGTTCCTGGGCATGGGCGCGCAGCCACCCACGCCCGAGTGGGGCGCGATGCTCAGCGAAGCCCGCGCCGACATGGTGACCTCGCCGCACGTGGCGCTGTTCCCCAGCCTGGCCATCTTCTTCACCGTGCTCGCCTTCAACCTGCTGGGCGACGCACTGCGCGACGCGCTCGATCCGAAGATCGACCGCCAGTAGTCCCCCTCCCGTCCCGATGCCTTCCACCTCTTCCCCGGCGCAGCCCACCGCACCGCCCTTCATCGGCACCCTGCTGCAGGGCGAGCGCAACACCATCGCGGACGTGCCCGGCGTCACCGTCGGCCACAGCACCCTGGACGACGGCGGCATCCAGACCGGCGTGACGGTGATCCGCCCGCACCAGGGCGACCCGTTCCGCGACAAGGTGCCGGCCGCCGCCGTGGTGCTCAACGGATTCGGCAAGAGCGTGGGGCTGGTGCAGCTGGCGGAGCTCGGCGTGCTGGAAACGCCGATCGCGCTGACCAACACTTTCTCGGTCGGCACGGTGGCGACGGCGCAGATCCGCCAGTGCGCGGCGGCCAACCCCGAAACCGGGCGCTCGCTGCCCACGGTTAATCCGCTGGTGTTCGAGTGCAACGACGGCTTCCTCAACGACATACAGCGGCTCGCGGTGAGCGAGGCCGACTACCTGCGCGCGCACGACGGCGCCGCCGCCGACTTCGCTCAGGGCTCGGTCGGCGCGGGGCGCGGCATGTCGAGCTTCCAGCTCAAGGGCGGCATCGGCAGCGCGTCGCGCCGGGTGTCGGCGCGCGGCGGCGGCCTGCACACGGTGGGCACGCTGGTGCTGGCCAACTACGGGCGCCAGCCGCAGCTGCTGCTGGCCGGCCATTCGATCGGCGAGCGGCTGGCGCAGCTGCAGGCCGTGCGCGGCGTGCCGGCATCGACGGAGCCCGAGAAGGGCTCGATCATCATCGTGGTCGCGACCGACGCACCGCTCGACGCGCGCCAGCTGGGCCGGCTGGCGCTGCGCGCGGGCGCCGGACTGGCCCGCACCGGGTCGGTCTACGGCCACGGCAGCGGCGACATCGTGCTGGCCTTTTCCACCGCCTACACGGTGCCCGGCAGCGTCGAACGCCCGATGCCTGCCGTGGCGATGCTTCACGACGGGCTGCTCGACGGCCTGTTCCAGGCCGCCGCCGACAGCACCGAACAGGCGATCATCCATGCCCTCTGGCAGGCCACGGCCGTGACGGGGCGCGACGGCAACCACCGCGCCTCGCTGCGTGACCTGCTGCCGGCCCTCTCTCTTTCTTCCTGATTCCGATCACATTGCGCCCATGAAAGTCCTGATCTCCACCGACATCGAAGGCGTCGCCGGCGTCTACCACCCCGAACAGACGCGCCAGGGCAACCCGGAGTACGAACGCGCACGCCTGCTGATGGCGCAGGAGGCCAACGCGGCCATCGCCGGCGCATTCGATGCGGGCGCCACCGAGGTGCTGGTGAACGACTCGCACGGCGGCTTCCGCAACATGCCGCCCGACGTGCTGGATGCGCGCGCCCGCGTGGTGCAAGGCAAGCCGCGCTACCTGAGCATGGTGGCCGGCGTGGAAGAAGGCGTGGACGCGGTCTGCATGGTGGGCTACCACTCGCGCGCGCAGGGGCGCGGCATTCTTGCGCACACCATCAACAGCTTCGCGTTCGCGGGCATCGCGCTCGGCGGGCAGGAGCTGGGCGAGGCCGGGCTCTACGGCGCGCTGGCCGGCGAATACGGCGCGCCCGTGGTCATGGGCAGCGGCGACGACGTGTTCATCGCCGAGAACCGCCCGCTCTTTCCGCACGCGACCTTCGTGGAAACGAAGAAGGCGACCGGCTTCAGCAGCGGCGTTTCGCTCTCGCCCGAGCAGTCGCGCCGCGCCATCCGCGCCGGCGTGGAAGAAGCGCTGGCCGCACGCGCGAACGCCCGGCCGCTGGTCTTCGAAGGCCCTCAGACGGTGACGCTGCGCACGCAGTCGACCGCCCTGGCCGACCTGTTCTGCCAGTGGCCGGCGTTCGAGCGCGTCGACGGCGTCACCCTGCGCTTCACCGCGCCGACGGTGGAGGCGGCCGTGCGCATGCTGAACTGCTGCTCGGCGATGTCGTCGATGCTGCGCTAGACGACCTTGTAGACGCGGATCACCACGGCCTCGCGCTGCGGCCGCAGCGCGTCGAGCGTGCCCACGTAGACGAAGTCGTTGAGCCAGCCGTATTTGCCCTCGGGCGCGACGATCTGCAGCGTGGAGAACACATAGCGCGGCGCATTCTTCGGGTTGCGCGACAGCACGGTGTTGCGCACCGAGATCACCACGCCGTCGTCGGTCTTCAGCTCGTACACGGCATCGAGGTTCTTCGCGCCGTCGCGGCGCAGCAGCTGGCGGTCGGCACCACCGGCCAGCACCGTGCCGCGCAGGCCCGGCCCCTCGAACGAGCCACCCGTGATCGGCACCATGAAGCGCTCGCCGAAGGGCGAGGCGCCCAGCGTCATCGGCGCAGCGATGTCGACGATGGCCTCGTAGACGAATTCCGTGCGCGGCAACACGACGGGAATGCGCTCGCTGGTGGGGGTGGCGATGCCGGATGGCGGCGCATCGGCCGCCCTCGCGTCTGCGAGCGTGGCCATGGCGGTGATTCCGGCAATCAGCGCGCCGCGGCGCGAGGTCGAGGGAGGCTTGGAATTCATTGCGTCCTGCGTCGATTTGATTATTCGGGATAATCATTTCAACGCCGCACAGCGGCCGCCGCGTCAGGATTTACCCTTGCTGCCCGAGTCCGCCACGGTCGGCATGGCGACAGCTTGGAGGCGCTTTCGCCTTATCCGGAATAAGCATCAAACCGCCTGGAAACCCGCATGGATACTGGCGAATAAGCTTATCCGCATAAGGCGCGAACCAAAAAATAGTTTGTTTCCATAAGCCGCGCTTCCAGAATCTCGGCTTCTTGCTGGGGCGCCCCGTTGTACGTGCGGCACCGCACTTCTTCAAGACACACGCACGATGTACCAATACACAGAATTCGATCGCCAGTTCGTTCATCAACGAGCCGCCCAGTTCAGAGACCAGCTCGAGCGCTGGCAGAAGGGCCGCCTCCATGAAGACGAGTTCCGCCCGCTGCGGCTGCAAAACGGCTGGTACGTCCAGCGCTACGCGCCCATGCTGCGCGTGGCCGTGCCCTACGGCGAGCTCTCCAGCCGCCAGATCCGCGCGCTGGCCCGCATCGCCCGCGAATACGACGAGCCCGAAGCCGAGGTCTACCGCAAGGCCATCGAAACGCAAGGCCTGCTCGGCAGCCAGAAGCTGCCCACCCACTACGCCCACTTCTCGACGCGCCAGAACGTCCAGTTCAACTGGATTCCTCTGGCCAAGTCGGCCGACGTGATGGACCTGCTGGCTTCGGTCGACATGCACGGCATCCAGACCAGCGGCAACTGCATCCGTAACATCACGAGCGACGAGCGCGCCGGCATCGCCGTCGACGAGATCGCAGACCCGCGCCCCTACGCAGAAATCATGCGCCAGTGGAGCACGCTGCACCCCGAGTTCGCGTTCCTGCCGCGCAAGTTCAAGATCGCCATCACCGGCGCCACCGAAGACCGCGCCGCCACCGGCTGGCATGACGTGGGCCTGCACATCGTGAAGAACGAAGCCGGCGAGATCGGTTTCCGCGTGCAGGTGGGCGGCGGCATGGGCCGCACGCCCATCGTGGGCACGGTGCTGCGCGAGTTCCTGCCGTGGCAGCAGATCATGAATTACCTCGAAGCGGTGATCCGGGTCTACAACCGCTATGGCCGCCGCGACAACATCTACAAGGCGCGCATCAAGATCCTGGTGAAGGCCGAAGGCCAGCGCTACATCGACGACGTGGATGCCGAATACAAGCAGATCCTCGAGCACGACGGCGCGCCGCACACCATCACGCAGGCCGAATTCGACCGCGTGGCCGCTTCCTTCGTGCCGCCGACGCTGGCCACCCGCGTGCTGCAGAGCGCCGAGAAGACCGACGCCGAACTGCGCGCCCACGCCGCCGACGACGTGCAGTTCGCACGCTGGCTCGCCCGCAATGTGGCGCCGCACAAGAACCCCGCGCTGCGCGCCGTCACGCTGTCGTTCAAGCGCCTGAAGCAGGCGCCCGGCGATGCATCGGCCGACCAGCTCGACACCCTCGCCGAGCTCGCGGACCGCTTCTCCGCCGGCGAAGCCCGCGTGACGCACGACCAGAACGTGGTGCTGCCCTGGGTGCATGCCGAAGACCTGCACGCGCTGTGGCTCGCCGCCCGCGCCGCCGGCCTCGCCAGCGCCAATGTGCACCTGCTGACCGACATGATCGCCTGCCCCGGCGGCGACTTCTGCGCGCTGGCCAATGCGCGCTCCATTCCCATCGCCGAAGCCATCACCGAGCGTTATCAAGACCTCGACGAGCTCGACGACCTGGGCGAGATCGACCTGCACATCAGCGGCTGCATCAACTCGTGCGGCCACCACCACAGCGGCCACATCGGCATCCTGGGCGTCGACAAGGACGGCAAGGAGTGGTATCAGGTCACGCTCGGCGGCTCCGACGGCTCCGCGCTCAGCGGCGCGCCGCAGGCCGGCAAGGTGGTCGGCCCCTCGTTCTCGGCGGCCGAAGTGCCGGGCGTGATCGAGGCCGTGCTCACCACGTACCGCGACACCCGTGAGAACGGAGAGAACTTCATCGACACACTGCGCCGCGTGGGCCCGGATCCGTTCAAGGCCGCCGCCAACGGTGCGCGCTTCAAGGTGGAGGAAGCAGCATGAGCCGCCGGGCCGCTCCCAAGGCGAATACCGTAGCGCATCGCGCGGAGGTTTCCTAATGAAAAAAACCCTGAACATCCTCTCGGCCGAAGAACACATCGACGACGGCGACCGGAAGGTCCTGCAACTGGCCAACGACGCCGACCCGCTCGCCATCGAGGTATGCCTGGCGGACATCGAGCGCATCGACCTGCACTTTCCGAAGTTCACCGACGGCCGCGCCTACAGCCAGGCCTTCCTGCTGCGCCGCCGCCTGGGCTTCACCGGCGACATCCGCGCCACGGGCGACGTGCTGATCGACCAGCTGGTGCAGATGGAGCGCACCGGCTTCTCCAGCGCCGTGCTCAAGGAAGGCGTGGACGCCTCCGACGCGCAGCGCCAGTTCGACCGCTTCAATGCCTTCTACCAGGGCGACGCGGTACAGCCCGCGCCGCACTTCGCGGCCGGCGCCTGAGAGCGAATGGGAATTCTCGACATGAGCACCGCAACGGACATCGATTTCGCACGCATCAACACCGAACTCGGCCGCAACGCCGAGGGCCTGGTGGACTGGGCGCTCGGCCTGGGCCAGAGCGCCATCGTCACCACCAACTTCCGCCCGTTCGAAGCCGTGATCCTGCACATGGTGACGCGCGTGAAGCGCGATGTGCCCGTGGTGTGGATGGACAACGGCTACAACACCGAAGCCACCTACCGCTTTGCCGACGAAGTGACGAAGCAGCTGGGCCTGGACCTGCACATCTACCTGCCGCGCCGCTCGCGTGCGCATCGCGAAGCCGTGGAAGGCCCCACACCGGCGCTGGACGACCCGCGCCACGCCGCCTTCACCGAAGAAGTGAAGCTGGAGCCCTTTGCCCGCGCGCTGCGCGAGACGGCGCCCAAGGTCTGGTTCACCGCGCTGCGCGCCACCGACACGGCCGTGCGCGCGCAGATGGACCCGGTCAGCGTGAACCCCGACGGCCTCATCAAGGTGGCTCCGCTGCTGCACTGGTCGTCCAAGGATCTTCACGAGTACTGCGTGAAACACGGCCTGCCGAACAACTTCGACTACGTGGACCCGACCAAAGGCGAAGACAACCGCGAGTGCGGCCTGCATCTCGCGCACTGAGCGAGCGCCAGCGCCTCACCGATTCCCAGCATCCAGCAAGCACCCCACCCGATGAACGCCCGTACCGAAACCGATCTGCTGCTGCCGCCGGCACACCTGTCCAACACGCACCTCGATGCGCTGGAGGAAGAAACCATCTTCATCCTGCGCGAAGTGGCGGCCGCCTTCGAGCGCCCCACCCTGCTGTTCTCGGGCGGCAAGGATTCGCTGGTGCTGCTGAAGTGCGCGGAAAAGGCATTCGGCGTGGGACGCATCCCCTACCCGCTGCTGATGATCGACACCGGCCACAACTTCCCTGAAGTGACGGCCTATCGCGACCAGCGCGCCAGGGAACTGGGCGCCGAGCTGATCGTGCGCAGCGTCGAAGACTCCATGAAGCGCGGCACCGTGCGCCTGGCCCACCCGGGCGAGTCGCGCAACGCGCACCAGTCGGTGACCCTGCTGGAAGCCATCGAGGAATTCCGCTTCGACGCGCTGATCGGCGGCGCCCGCCGCGACGAGGAAAAGGCGCGCGCCAAGGAGCGCATCTTCTCGCACCGCGACAGCTTCGGCCAGTGGCAGCCCAAGGACCAGCGCCCCGAACTGTGGACGCTGTTCAACACGCGCCTGGCCCCGGGCGAACACTTCCGCGTGTTCCCCATCTCGAACTGGACCGAGCTCGACGTGTGGCAGTACATCGCCCGCGAGGAAGTCGGCCTGCCCTCGATCTACTACACGCACAAGCGCGAGGTGGTGGAGCGCCGCGGCCTGCTGGTGCCCGTGACAGACCTGACCCCGCCGCGCGACGGCGAGACGGTGCAGGTGCGCGACGTGCGCTTTCGCACCGTGGGCGACATCACCACCACCTGCCCGGTGGAAAGCCTGGCGGCCGATGCCGACGACGTGGTGCTCGAGACCCTGTCGGTGGACGTGAGCGAACGCGGCGCGACCCGCATGGACGACATGACTTCGGAAGCTTCCATGGAGAAGCGCAAGAAAGACGGGTATTTCTGATGAGTACGACGACTGCAACCCCTGTGAACACCGCCGTCCACGGCGACACCGGCACCGCCCTGCGCTTCATCACCTGCGGCTCGGTCGACGACGGCAAGAGCACGCTGATCGGCCGCCTGCTGGTCGACAGCAAGACCGTGCTGCAAGACCAGCTGGCCGGCGTGCAGCGCGGCGGCGAAACCGACCTCGCCCTGCTGACCGACGGCCTCTCGGCCGAGCGAGAACAAGGCATCACGATCGACGTGGCCTACCGCTATTTCTCGACCGCCAAGCGCAAGTTCATCATCGGCGACGCGCCGGGCCATGAGCAGTACACGCGCAACATGGTCACCGCCGCCTCGGCCGCCGACGCCGCCGTGGTGCTGGTCGACGCGACCAAGCTGGCCTGGGCCGCCGAGGTGGAAGACGGCACCGTGGTCAGGCGCGAGCTGCTGCCGCAGACGCGCCGCCATACGCTGCTGTGCCATCTGCTGCGCGTGCAGTCGATCGTGTTCGCGGTGAACAAGCTCGACGCCATCGCCGATGCCGGCCTGGCCTTCGAGCGCATCTCGACCGCACTGACCGCCTTTGCCGAAGCGGCCGGCGTGCAGGTCGGGGCCATCGTGCCGATCTCGGCGCTCAAGGGCTGGAACGTGGCCACGCGCCACGCCGACTGGGTGGGCTACGAAGGCCCGAGCCTGCTGGAGCTGCTCGAAGAGCTGCCGGTCACGGCGCAGGACGAGGCCGTGCCCTTCGCGTTCCCGGTGCAGTGGGTCGAGAAGTTCTCTTCTTCCGCCGACACCTCGCAGGGCCGCCGCGTGTTCTGGGGCCGCGTCGCCTCGGGCCACGTGGAACCCGGCCAGCGCGTGACCGTGCTGCCGAGCAACCAGACCGCCACCGTGGCGCAGGTGCTGAGCCACACGCGCCAGCCGAAGTCGGTGCACGCGGGCCACAGCGCCGGCATCGTGCTCGACCGCGAGGTCGACGTGTCGCGCGGCGACTGGCTGCTGGCGCCCGGCGCCTTCGAGCCGGTGCGCGAGATCACCGCCACCGTTGCCTGGCTCGACGACGAGCCGCTGGTCGCGGGCCGCGTGTACTGGGCGCTGCAGGGCCACCGCTGGGTCAAGGCCAAGGTGGCGCGCATCGTCGACCGGGTGAACATCACCACGCTCGAATCGGAGCCCGCAACGCAGCTGGAAGCCAACTCCATCGGCGACGTGGTGCTGGCGCTGCAGCAGCCGCTGGCGGTGCTCCCGTTCACGCAATCGCGCGCGCTGGGCTCGCTGGTGTTGGTCGATACGGCCTCCCACAAGACCGCTGCCGCCGTACTTGTGCAGCCCGCCGCCGCAAAGGCCTAAAATCTAGGGTTTTTCCCGACCACTTCTGACGCAAAAAGACAAATGACCCACGTCGTCTCCGAAGCCTGCATCCGTTGCAAATACACCGACTGCGTGGACGTTTGCCCCGTCGACTGCTTCCGCGAAGGTCCCAACATGCTGGTGATCGACCCGGACGAATGCATCGACTGCGCGGTCTGCATTCCCGAGTGCCCGGTCAACGCCATCTACGCCGAGGAAGACCTGCCGGCCAACCAGATCGCATTCATCAAGATCAACGCCGAGCTGGCCCTGGCCGACGGCTGGAAGAGCATCACCAAGCGCAAGCCCGCGCTGCCTGATGCCGAAGAATGGAAAGACAAGACGGACAAGATTGGGGAGCTGGTCCGCTGAAGCAGCCGGCCGCCATCGCCGCTCCCATCGAGACCGACGCGCTGATCGTCGGTGCCGGCCCCGTCGGGCTGTTCCAGGCCTTCCAGCTGGGCCTGCTCGAAATCTCCTGCCACATCGTCGACGCACTGCCCGCCGCAGGCGGCCAGTGCGTGGCGCTGTATGGCGGCAAGCCCATCTACGACATTCCCGGCACGCCCGTGACCAGCGGGCGCGACCTGGCGCAGTCTCTGCTGCAGCAGGTGGCGCCCTTCAAGCCGCAGTTCCACTTCGGCGAGCAGGTGGCCACGCTGGCCCGGCAACCTGACGAACGGCTGCTGCTCACCACCTCGGCGGGCAAGGCCTTCCTGGCGAAGACGGTATTCATCGCGGCGGGCGTCGGGGCCTTCGTGCCCAAGCGCATCGCCGTCGAAGGCATCGAGCGCTTCGAGGGCACGTCTCTTTTCTATCACCCCGATTCGCTGGACCGCTTCGCCGGGCAGGCCGTCGTGGTCAACGGCGGTGACGACGTCGCGCTGGAGACCGCCATTGCGCTGACCGGCACGGCCGCGCATGTCACGCTGGTCCATCGCCGCGACGGTTTCCAGGCCGACGAGGCCACGGTCGCGGCCATGCGCCGGCTCGTGGCGGAGGGCAAGCTGGCCTTCAAGGTCGGCCAACCCGGCGCGTTCGACGGCAAGCAGCTCCAGATCGTCACGCCCGACGCCACCACGCTCGACCTGCCGCTCGACGCGCTGATCGCCTGCCTGGGCATCTCCCCGCGCCTCGGCCCCATCGCCGACTGGGGGCTGGAGCTGGAGCGCAAGCAGGTGCCGGTCGACACTGAGAAATACGAAACCCGCGAACGCGGCGTGTTCGCGGTCGGCGACATCAACACCTACCCGGGCAAGAAGAAGCTCATCGTCTGCGGCTTCCACGAGGCCACGCTGGCCGCCTGGGGCGCCACGGCCATCGTGTTCCCGGGCAAGGCCGTGCCGCTGCAGTACACGACCACCAGCACGCGGCTGCACGAGCTGCTGGGCGTGCGCAAGGCCTGATCCGCTAGTCCGCGCGGGGCAGCAGCGCCGCGTGCCCGCCGATGAAGCTGCCGATGGCGGCCACGTAGCGGTCGATCTCCGCATCCGTCAGCGGCAGCGACAGCACGACGAAGCCGCGCGGCGAGCTGTAGATGCCCTCGTTCAGAAGGTGGAAGAACAGCAGCTGCCGCAGCCGGCCGTCGACCGCCGCCAGGTCTTCGCTGCTGCGTACATCGCCCTGCACGAAATGTGCGTTCATCAGCGAGCCGATGCCGGTGAACTGCATGGCGACGCCCTCGTTCGCGCACAGCGCGTTGAGCCGCGCGCGCAGCGCCTCGCCCTTCTCGGCCAGCGCACCGGCCGCCTCGGGCGTGAAGAGCTTCGTGAGCCCGGCATAGCCGGCCGCCATCGTCATCACGTTGTTGTTGAAGGTTCCCGAATGGGCCAGCGGACCGGTGCGCGGGTCGAACAGTGCCATCACGTCGGCGCGCCCGCCGAACGCACCAAAAGACATGCCGCCGCCGATGTACTTGCCCAGCGTGGTCAGGTCCGAACGGATGCCGAGCTTGTTCGCCAGCCCATGCGGCGCGAGCCGCGAAGTCATGACTTCGTCGAAGACCAGCAGCGCGCCCACCTGCGTGGCCGACTCGCGCAGGGCCTGCAGGAAGTCGGGTTGCCCCGGAATGCAGCCGCTCGCGCCCTGCATCGGCTCGACCAATACCGCGGCGATCTCGGGGCCGTGCCGTTCGATCTGCGCGCGGGCCGATTGCGCGTCGTTGTAGGGCAGCACGAGAAAGTCGAACGGCACGGTGGTCGGCGAAGGCTTGGCGCCGAAGCCAAGCACCCCGCCGTGGTAGCCGCCCGAGAACACGACGATCTTCCTGCGCCCCGTGAAGTGCAGCGCCGCCGTGAGCGCCATCAGGTTGGCCTCGGTGCCCGAGTTGGTGAAGCGCAGCTGCTCGATCTGCGGAAAGCGCTCGCAGATCAGCCGGGCCAGCCGTCCTTCGAGCAGGTTGTGCCCGGTGAGGTTAATGCCGCCCTGCATCGCCTCGATGACCGCATCGCGGATTTCCGGCGCGGAGTGACCGTAGACGCCGGCCGTGTACTCGGCAATGAAGTCGGCATAGCGGTGGCCGTCTGCGTCCCACAGCGCGGCGCCTTCGCCCCTGGCGATGGTCAGGGGGAACGGCGCGTAGAACAGCACGGAGCGGCTGTTGGCGCCGGGCATGTAGCGCGCCTGCGCCTCGAACTGGCGCTGGCTGGCCGGATTGGCGTCGGTGAAGCGCCGGTACGCATCGGCAAGGGCCTGGTCTATGGCGGCATGGGTCATGGCGGATGTCCTTGGTTTGCAGACAGGGATTAATTGGTCACTGAACAATTAATATTGTTTATACGATCAATTGAACTGCCGCACAATGGCATCGACCATGAAGACGACCCCGCCACCCAAGCCCCGCTCCGCTGGCCGCCCCGCCGGCGGCGGAGAACTGACGAAACAGCGCATCGCCGAAGTCGCGCTGGCGCTGATCGACGAATTCGGCCTCGGCGCGTTCAGCATGCGCGAGGTGGCGGCGCAGCTCGGTGTGTATCCGGCGACGGTGCACTGGCACGTCAGCACGCGCGAAGCCCTGCTGGCCGAGGTGGCGGCCGCCGTCATGGCCGGCGTTGCGCCGCCTGCGGGCAAGCTCGAATGGCAGGCATGGATCGCGGAGCTGTTCCGCCGCTGCCGCGACGCCGTGCGGCGCCACCCGAACGTCGCGCAGCTGCTGGGCGCGCAACTCGTGTCCAACGGCAGCCTGCCGACGGAGCTGGTCGAAGGCGTCCTGGCCGCATTGACCGAGGCGGGCTTCGAGGGCGAACCGCTGCTGGAGGCCTACAACTGCGTGATCGCGGCGATGCTGGGTTTCCTGACGATGGAGTTCTCGCCCCTGCCCGCCGACAACACCCAGGCCTGGGCCGAGGAACTGCGCGAACGCGTGCACACCATCCGCCCGCTCGACCACCCGGTGCTCGCGCGCAACCTGCCATTGCTGGCCAACAAGGCCTTCATCGTGCGCTGGGACAACGGCACCGCCGTGCCGCTGGACAGCAGCTTCGAGCGCCACATCCAGATGACCATCGACGGGCTCGAAGCCTTCGCGCGCAGGGTCAGGCCGGGGGCGTAGGCCCCAGCAGCTCGTACAGCACCATGCGCGTCTGCCGGCCGCGCAGCTCGGCCAGCTCCTCGATGCGGCGCGTGGCAAGGCGCCCGCCCAGCCCGTCGAAGGTGTCCTGCGATATCAGCGTGCGCGTGCCCAGTTCCTTGTTGGCGGCCTCGATGCGGCTTGCCGCGTTGATGGTGTCGCCGATGGCGGTGTACGACAGTCGGTTGCTCGAGCCGAGCACGCCGGCGATCACCAGGCCGGTGTGGATGCCGATGCGCGTGCGGAACTCGTGCAGGCCTTCGGCGCGCCACTTGGCGTTGAGCGCGCTCATCCGGTCATGCAGCTCGAGCGCCGCCAGGCAGGCGCGGTACTCCGCATCTTCCAGGTCGGCCGGGGCGCCCCACAGCACCATGATGCCGTCGCCCATGAACTTGTCGACCACGCCGCCGTGCCGCGCGAAGATGCCGGACGCGAGGTTGAAGTACTCGGTCAACTGCCTCACGAGCACGTCGGCCTGCATCGATTCGGAGATGCTGGTGAAGCCTTCCACGTCGGTGAACATCACCGTGACGCGCCGCGGCGAACCGCCCGGCGTCAGCGCGTGGCCCTTGACCACGAGCTGGCGCAGGATGTCGACCGGCACGAACTTCCTGAACGCCTGGAGGCTGCGTGCCGACTCGTCCAGCGCCTGGTTGAGATGCTGGACCTCCAGCACCCGGCTCGGCTCGAGCGGCAGGTTGTCCAGCTCCAGCCGACCGATGCGGCGCGCGACGCGCGAAAGGTTCTCGATGGGCCCTGTCACCAGCTTGGACAAGCGCAGCGAGAGCAACAGCGCCAGTCCGAGGAAGCTGAGCGTCATGAGCAATGCCCACAGCACCGAGCGCTGCAGGCCCCCGAGCACCGTCTCCTCGGGCTCCCAGCTGACGAGCTGCCAGCGCGTATGGGGGATGTGCGAGGTCTGCACGAGGTAGCTGCGCCCGTCGTGCGCCATCGAAAAAGCCAGGTCGTCGGCACCGCCGGCCGTGCTCTTCGCGAGCATGTGAGCATGGATGGCGCCCAGCACGCCGGTGTCGGGCGACTCGAGTTCGCGCACCGGGTCGGGATGGTCGCTGCGGGCGATCACATGATGGTCGGAGCTCAGCAAGGCGCTGTCGCCGCTGCCGAGCGCGCCGAAGATGCGCACCAGCCTCGACAGATGCCCCAGCGACACATTCGCGTCGACCACGAGCCCGCGCCGGTGGCCCTCGTCGTCGACTCGCCCGGAGGGCCGTGCGTGGCCGACGGCGAGTTCCTGCGCGTCGCTCATCAGGAAGGGCTCAGTCCACACCGGGCCTTTCGCCTTCACCGCCTCCCGGTACCAGGTTCGCTTCTCGGGGTCGAAGTCGCTGCGGTACGAGGAGATGGACGTCGTCGCGAAGCGCTGCCTGGCGTCGCCGCCGTCGAGGTCCGGCGAGCTCTTGTATTGCCAGGTCTCGGTGCTGAAGTCCGGGCCGCGCAGTACCTGGCGGATGGCCGGAACCGGGTAGCGCACGGCCATCATCACATGGCCGTCGTCGGTGGCCACGTTGATGCTGTCGAGCTCGGGGGTCTGCTCCAGCATGGTCCAGAGCATCTCGGCGGTCTGCTCGCCGTCTTCGCCGGTCGCGTGCACGCTGGGCGAATCGGCGATGGCGCGGATGACGCCCTCGGTCTTGGCGAGGAACGCCAGCACGTTGTCCTCGACCCGGTCGTGGTTGGTCTTGTGCGCGGCCGTGCCCACCTTGGACACCAGCTTCTCCGCCGCCCAGTAGCCGAAGGCCACCAGCAACAGCGACTGCACCAGCGCGACGGCGCAGATGATGGAGCCCACGTCGACCCTGAAACGCCGCAGGCGTGCGCCCTTGAAATCCTCATCGGCCATGCAATTTCCCTCTCCCTTTTTTTGTTTCCTGTCTGCTTATCGGCACGCGCGCCCTTTTCTTCTGTTTTGTTGTTCCGGGCGCGGCGATTCTCGCGCGCGGGCACGCGCGGCCCGAGGGTTTCCCCTTGCCTGCAAAGGCACGTCTGCCATTGCGGCTTCCCCGCAGCGGATAAACTCCGGGCCGCGCCGTGGGTTGCCCGCGGCGCAATTGCTAGGGGTGCTGCACGGCTTGCCGTCCGGCTGAGAAAGTCCCTTTGAACCTGATTGAGGTAATCCTCGCGCAGGGAAGCTGGTCCGGTTGGCCGCTCACGTTGTCTCGCGTGACGACCGTGTCGCTCGGGCCCCGCCCACCTGCCAAACCTTTTGCACTGGAGCAAACGGATGGCACAAGACGACAACAACGACGATCGCAGCAGCAACGCCGGATCCGCCTCATCCAACGAGGCGCTGACGCCGTTGCCCGCGTCCAGGCGCGTGTTCGGCTGGCACGACCACGCCGCGCTGTGGTTCAGCCTGGGCGTCGGCCTGCTGGTGATGCAGATCGGCGCGTACCTGGTGCCCGCCGTGGGCACGCGGGACGCGGCCATCGCCATCGTGCTGGGCTCCTGCCTTGGCGCGGGCCTGCTGGCCTGGACCGCGCGGCTCGGTTGCGAGAGCGGCCTCGCCAGCGCCGGCCTCATGCACGCCACCTACGGCAGTGCCTTCGCGCGGCTGCCGGTGCTGCTGAACATCGTGCAACTGGTGGGCTGGACCACCTTCGAGCTGGTCGTCATGCGCGAGGGCACGCAGGCCATCGGCCAGGCGGCCTTCGGCCCCTCCATCGGCTCGGCATGGGGCGGCGTGCTGACCACGCTGCTCTGGGGCGCTGTGCTGCTGGCCCTGCTCGCGGGCTCGATGGTCAAGCTGGTGCGGCGCTTCGTCAGCCGCTTCGGGCTGCCGCTGGTGGTGCTGTCGCTGCTGTGGCTCAGCTGGCAGTTCGCGACGCGGCTGCATGCCAAGGGACTCGACGCTTTCTGGGCGCGGCCGGGCGACGGCAGCATGGGCATGTTCGGCGCGCTGGACCTGGTGATCGCGATGCCGGTGTCATGGCTGCCGCTGGTGGCCGACTACGCACGGCACGGCAAGCGCGGCACCGGGGGCCTGGGGAGCGCCTTCAGCGGCACCTGGCTCGGCTATGCGCTGGCCAACATCTGGTGCTATGCGCTGGGCGTGATGGTGGTGAGCGTGGCCGAGCCGGGCACCGAACTGGTGACGGCGCTGCTGCTCGCGCAGGGCGGCCTGCTGGCGCTGGGCCTGATCCTGATCGACGAGCTCGACAACGCCTACGGCGACGTGTATTCGGGTGCGGTGTCCACGCACAGCCTGCTGCCGCGCTGGAGCGTGAAGCGCTGGGGCCTGCTGCTGGCCGCGCTGTGCATCGCTTTTGCGCTGGTGCTGCCGATGCACACGCTGGAGCCCTTCCTGCTGCTGTTGAGTTCGGTGTTCGTGCCGCTCTACGGCGTGATCATCGGGCGGCTTGGCAGCGGACAGTCCGTGTCGGTAGGCGGTGCGCGGAAGATCGATTTCGGCGCCGCGCTGATCTGGATCGCGGGCATTGCCGCGTACCACGCGCTGGCCAAATGGGCACCGCAGTTCGGCTCGGCATTGCCGACGCTGGCCGCGACCTTCGCGCTCGCGTGGCTCAGCCGGCCGTCAGCGCGAAGCGGTGCGTCGGCACTGGCGCAAAGCCGTGGTTGAGAGGACCATGACCCGCGCCGATCTTCACATCCGCCCCCGCGGCCATCGCGCCGAGGATGTACGCACGCGCGCGCTCGACCGCCTCCGGCAGCGCCGCGCCCAATGCCAGGTGCGCGGCGATGGCGGACGACAACGTGCAGCCGGTGCCGTGCAGATTGGGGCTGTCGATGCGCTTCGAAGCCAGCCGCCTGCGCTCGCCGCCGGACTGCAGCAGCACGTCGACCACGTCGTCGCCCGGCAGATGGCCGCCCTTGAGCAGCACGCCCTTGGCGCCGAGCGCCAGCAGTTCGTCGGCCGCGCCGTCGAGCGCATCGATACCGTCGATGGGATGGCCGATGAGCAGCGCGGCTTCGTCGAGATTGGGCGTGACCACCAGCGCGCGCGGGAACAGTTCGCGCACCAGCACCTGCACCGTCTCGGCCGCGATCAGCCGGTCGCCGCTGGTGGCGACCATCACGGGGTCGAGCACCACGTTCTTCAGCTGGTAGCGGTCGATGGCCCAAGCCACCACTTCGACGATCTCGGGCGCGTGCAGCATGCCGAGCTTGACGGCATCGACGCCGATGTCTTCCACCACGGCCTGGATCTGCGCCTTGAGAAAGTCGGGCGGCACGCCGTGGATGCCCGACACGCCGAGCGTGTTCTGCGCGGTGAGCGCGGTGATGGCCGTCATGCCATAGCAGCCGAGCGCCGCGAAGGTCTTGAGGTCGGCCTGGATGCCGGCGCCGCCGCCGCTGTCGGAGCCGGCAATGGAGAGCACGCGTGCATAGCGCTGGGTGGGTGCTTGGGTCATGCCGAAAATTATCGGCGGTATCCATGGCCGGAAGGAGCGAGACCATGAGCCTTCCTTTTCAATCCGCCGCCGTCCTCGGCGCGGGCCTCATGGGCCGGCTGATGGCGGTCGCGCTCGCGCAGGCGGGCTGCAAGGTCGACCTGTTCGAAGCGGGCAGCCCCGATGCGGAAGGCGCTGCCGCACGCGTGGCAGCCGCAATGCTCGCGCCGCTGGCCGAATCGGCGGTGGCGCCGGTGTCGGTCGTGCGCATGGGGCAGCACGCGCTCTCGCGCTGGCCCGAGCTGCTTGCAAAGCTGGCGCAGCCCGTGTTCTTCCAGCGCGAAGGCACGCTGGTGCTGTGGCACCGTCAGGACGCCGCCGAAGCCGCACGCCTGGCGCGCGTGCTTGCCAACACCGGCACGCAGGTGCCAGAGCTCGCGCCGATGCAAACGCTCGACGGCAAGGCGATCGCCGCCCTTGAACCCTCGCTCGGGCAGCGCTTCGTGCAGGGCCTGTTCCTGCCAGGCGAAGGCCAGCTCGACAACCGCGCGCTGCTCGCATCCCTGCTCGTCACGTTGCAGGCAAGCCCTAACGTGACACTGCACTGGCAATCGGCGCGCGCGCCTTCGGACTTCACGCCCGGCGCACCGGGCCAGCCCGACCGGGTGATCGACTGCCGCGGCCTCGGCGCCAGGCCCCAGTGGAATGCGCTGCGCGGCGTGCGCGGCGAAGTGATCCGGGTGCACGCCCCTGAAGTGACGCTGCGGCGGCCCACGCGCCTGGTCCATCCGCGCTACCCGCTCTACATCGCGCCCAAGCCGGGCAACCTGTTCGTGATCGGCGCGACCGAGATCGAATCGGACGACATGTCGCCCGCCAGCGTGCGCTCCACACTGGAACTGCTGAGCGCCGCGTATGCAGTGCACAGCGGCTTTGCCGAGGCGCGCATCGTCGAAATCGCCACGCAGTGCCGGCCCACGCTGCCCGACAACCTGCCCGCCATCGAGCAGCCGCAGCCGCGCGTGCTGCGCATCAACGGGCTCTACCGCCACGGTTTCATGATCGCGCCCGCGCTGCTCGACGCCGCGATGGAACTGCTGGCGCACGGCCGCTCGACGCTCGCTGCGAGCTTCGGCATGGAGATATCCCACGCATGAACATCCTGATCAACGACAAGCCCTTCACCCTGCCCGACAACGCCGTGCTGACCGATGCGCTGGCCGCGCTGGACGCCACGCCGCCGTTCGCGGTGGCGGTGAACCGCGAGTTCGTGCCGCGCTCCGCCTACGCCGCGCGCGCGCTGCAACCCGACGACCGCATCGAAGTGATCCGCCCCGTGACGGGCGGCTGATTGATTGACGGAGACGACACGATGAACACCACACACGACGACCCGCTGGTTCTCTACGGCGAAACCTTCCAGAGCCGCCTGCTGCTCGGCACCGCTCGCTATCCCTCGCCAGACCTGCTCGAAGCCGCGGTCAAGCGCGCCCGGCCCGCGATGCTCACGGCCTCGCTGCGCCGGCAGACCGCGAATCAGGGCTCGGGCAACAGCGAGCTCGGCAACGGCTTCTGGGAACTGCTGCGCCGCCTCGGGGTGCCGGTGCTGCCCAACACCGCCGGCTGCCACAGCGTGCAGGAGGTGGTCGCCACCGCGCAGATGGCGCGCGAGCTGTTCGACACGCCCTGGATCAAGCTCGAGCTGATCGGCGACGACTACACGCTGCAGCCCGACACGCTGAACCTCGTCGACGCGGCCTCGCAGCTGATTCGCGACGGCTTCAAGGTGCTGCCCTATTGCACCGAAGACCTGGTGCTGTGCCAGCGGCTGGTCGACGTGGGCTGCCAGGCCGTGATGCCTTGGGCCGCGCCCATCGGCACGGGCCGTGGACCTGTCAACCCGTATGCGCTGCAGGTGCTGCGCGACCGGCTGAAGGTGCCGATGCTGGTCGATGCCGGCCTGGGCCTTCCTTCGCATGCCTGCCAGGTGATGGAATGGGGCTACGACGGCGTGCTGCTCAACACGGCGGTCGCGCTGGCGCAAGACCCGGTGGCCATGGCCGGCGCATTTGCCGACGCGGTGCAGGCCGGGCGCACCGCACACCGTGCCGGCGCAATGGCCGCGCAGGACGCGGCACAACCCAGCACACCGGTGCTCGGCACGCCCTTCTGGCATCACGCGCCATGACAGCTTCAATGAACGACGCCCGCGCCGTCGCGCAAGCCATCGTCGCGGCCCACGGCTTGCGTTTCGGCGCGATCACCGCCGCGCCCGTGAGCGCGCCGGTCTTCTCGTCGGACGACCCGGTGTACCGCGGCGCCAAGCAGGCCTGTTCGGCGCTGGGCTTCATCGAGATCGACGCCGAATGCCTGGCCCGCGCCTGGCGCGCACAGACGCTGCGCCTGAGCAACTTCGACGCCGCGCTGTGGCCCGATGCGCCCGCCGACTTCGGCATGCGGCCGTTTCCCCCGGCCGCTCGCGACGATGCATTTCCGCCCTGCCCCGAACGCCTCGGCCTCTATGCCGTGCTGCCCGACGCGCAATGGGTCGGCCGCATGGCGAGCGCCGGCGTGCCGACTGTGCAGCTGCGCTTCAAGTCGGAAGACGCGGCGGCCATCGAGCGAGAAGTGCGGGCCGCCGTCGAAGCGGTGCGCGGCACCGATGCGCTGCTCTTCATCAACGACCATTGGCAGGTCGCCATCTCGGCGGGTGCCTACGGCATCCACCTCGGCCAGGAAGACCTCGACGCGCTCTCGCCCGATCACTTGGCGCAGCTGCGCGCTTCAGGCGCGAGGCTCGGCGTCAGCACGCACGGCTACGCCGAGATGGTGCGCGCCGACAAGGTGAGCCCGAGCTACATCGCGATGGGCGCCGTCTACCCGACCACGCTCAAGAAGATGGCGACCGCGCCGCAGGGCGTGGCCCGCCTCGCGGCCTATGCGCGACTGCTGCGCGGCTATCCGCAGGTGGGCATCGGCGGCATCGACGCGGTGCGCCTGCCCGAAGTGCTGGCCACGGGCGTCGGCTCCGTCGCCGTGGTGCGCGCGCTGGTCGCGGCCGAAGACCCCGAGGCCACGGCCAGGCAATGGATGGCGGCGATGGACAGCAACGCCGTCGGCAACTGAACACAATGAACCAACCCAAGCCCTCTTTTTCTTCTTCCGCCTGGCCGCTCTCGCCCGTCTCGCGCGCGCTGGCGGTCGTTCTCTTCACCGCCGCTTGCGGCGCGCAGGCGCAGCAGGCCGCATTGCGTGAAGTCACCGTCAACGACAGCAGTGCCGCGCCGCAAGCCGACATCAGCGGCTTCGGCGATGTGCCGCTGCGCGAGCTGCCGCTCTCGGCCACGGTGATCGACAGCCAGCAACTGCGCGCCAGCGGCGCCCGGCGGCTCGCGGACCTCACCCAGTTCGACGCCTCCGTCACCGACGCCTACAACTCCGCCGGCTACTGGGACTACCTCACGGTACGCGGCTTCGTGCTCGACAACCGCTTCAACTACCGGCGCGAAGGCCTGCCGATCAGCGCCGAGACCTCGATCCCGCTGGACAACAAGGAACGCGTGGAAATCTTGCGCGGCACCAGCGGCATCCAGGCCGGCACCAGCGCGCCGGGCGGACTCGTCAACTACGTCGTCAAGCGGCCTACCGAGCAGGACCTGCGCACGGTGCGCATCGAGACCAACAGCCGCGGCAGCCTGCTGGGCGCCGTCGACCTGGGCGGGCGCTTCGGCGAGAACCGCGAGTTCGGCTACCGCATCAACGTGGCGAGCGAAAACCTCAAGCCGATCACGCACGACCTCGACGGCAACCGCAACCTGTTCTCGCTGGCGGCCGACTGGCGCATCACGCGCGACTCGGTGCTGGAATTCGAGATCGAGCAAAGCCGCAAGACGCAGCCGAGCCAGGCCGGCTACAGCCTGCTGGGCAGCGTGCTGCCCAGGCCGGTCGATCCGCGCATCAACCTCAACAACCAGCCATGGTCGCAGCCCTCGGTGTTCAAGGCACTGACAGGCACGTTGCGCTTCAGCCAGGCAATCAACTCCGACTGGCGCTGGAGCGCGCAGATCGGCCAGCAGCGCCTGAAGAGCGACGACCGCCTGGCCTACGCCTTCGGCTGCGGCGCCGAGGGCAACTACGACCGCTATTGCTCCGACGGCACATTCGACGTCTACGACTTCCGCAGCGACAACGAGCGCCGCACGCAGACCGCGGGCAGCCTGAACCTCAAGGGCAACGTGGCGACGGGCAGCGTGAAGCACGAGCTGGGTTTCGGCCTGCTGCAAAGCCGCGTGCGCAACCGCTTCCAGGACCAGGCCTACAACTACGCGGGCACCGGCAACATCTGGGGCACGGCCATGGTGCCGGCCAACCCCGATGCCACCACGCCGCAGACCAACCGCGACGAACGCTCGACCGAACTGTCGGCGCAGGACGCCATCCGCTGGAACGACCGCTTCACCACCTGGCTCGGCGTGCGCCACACGCGGCTCGACCGCAGCAGCATCGGCAACGACGGATCGAACCCGACCGGCTACAAGCAGGACGTGACCACGCCGTGGATCGCCGCGAGCTATGCCATTCAACCGGGCTTCCTGGCTTATGCGAGCTGGGGCAAGGGCGTGGAATCGCAGGTCGTGCCGAACAGGATCTCCCAGTACGCCAACGCTGGGCAGGCCCTGCCCGCGCTGACTTCGCGCCAGTGGGAACTGGGCCTGAAGGGCGGCAACGATGCATTCAACTGGCAAGTCGCCTGGTTCGACATCTCGCGGCCGATGACCAACCTCGACCTGTGCAGCGGCTACTGCGAAGTGCGCAACGACGGACGCGCCGTGCATCGCGGGCTGGAGGCCGGCGCGCAATGGAACCAGGGACCGTGGCGCCTCGGCGGCAGCATCGCGGTGATCGACGCCAAGCGGCGCGGCAGCACCGAGAACCCGGCGCTCAACGGACAGTCGCCGACGAACGTGCCCAAGGAAGTGCTGCGGGCACAGGCCGCGTACCGCGTCGCGTCGGTGCCGGGGCTGGAGATCGCGGGCCAGCTTTCGTACGAAGGCCGGCGCAACGTGCTGCCGGATGGGTCGATCACCCTGCCCTCGTGGACGCGCGTCGATGCAGTGCTGCGCTACGACACCAGGCTGCGCGGCGTGAACACGAGCTGGACGCTTGCGGTCGACAACCTGTTCGACCGGCGCTACTGGAAGGAGTCGCCGTTCCAGTTCAGCCATGTGTATCTGTTTCCCGGTGCGCCGCGCACGCTCCGACTGGGTGTGAGCATCGCGTTGTGAATGTGGTGAGCCTCACAAATTTTTCGATGCAGATGCGCGTGGTTGAGAAGGCGCAAAAAATCACGCTATAATCTAAGGCTTGTTCCTCGATAGCTCAGTTGGTAGAGCGCCGGACTGTTAATCCGTAGGTCCCTGGTTCGAGCCCAGGTCGAGGAGCCAAAACAAGCCGCAAGGCAACTGGATGCCCTGCTACTCATAAAGTAGCGGGGCATTTTCATTTGGGTCTTGTTTGCGTCGATGCATCGACGATAAAAAAATCAGGCTGTCACACTCAAAATCGGCAAATCCATTGCATATAATTTAAGGCTTGTTCCTCGATAGCTCAGTCGGTAGAGCGCCGGACTGTTAATCCGTAGGTCCCTGGTTCGAGCCCAGGTCGAGGAGCCAAATCAAGCCGCAAGGCCTCTGAGAAGCCCGCTGTTTTCACGAACAGCGGGCTTTTTCTTTGGCGGCATGCGGGCTCGCGATTTCAGCAAAGTCCGCTAAGTACCCTGCCCACAAAGCGCGCACACTGAAGCGCATGGAAAGCCGTCGAACAGAGCAGGACTACCGGGCCCGCGTGGCACGCGCGGTCGCGGCCATCGTTGCCGACCCGATGGCCGATCACCGGCTCGACGACCTCGCGCGGCTCGCGCACTTCTCACCCTTTCATTTCCATCGCGTCTACGCCAGCGTGGCCGGCGAGACCGTGGCCGCCACGGTCCGCCGTGTGCGGCTCGCGCTCGCGACGCAACTGCTCGAAGCCGGCAGCCAGAGCATCACGCAGGTTGCGCTGGCGGTGGGCTACGAGAGCCCGCAGGCCTTCACGCGCGCCTTCGGGCAGTTCACCGGCCAGTCGCCGCGCGAGTTCCAGCGGCAGATGGCGCGCGCGGTGCTCGATGTCGATGCGATGCCGCAGGCCGGCAACGACGGCGGCGCGCCACCCGCCGTGCGGATCGTCCAGCGCTCCGCGCAGCGGCTGCATGCGCTGCGGCACCAGGGCTCGTTCGCGACCATTCCCCACACCCATCGGCGGCTGCGCCTCCATGCGGGCACGCGGGTGCTGTCGGAGCACTGGGGCGCGTCCTTCAGCGCGCCCGAGGACACCAGCGGCTTCCGGTACTACGCAGCGTTCGCTTCGCCTGACCCGTGGCCGGAAGATGGCTCGGGCGTCGAGTTGCTCGACATCCCGGGCGGCTGCTACGCCGTGCATCGCCTGGCCGGCCCCTATGCGCGCATCAATGCCGCCGTGCAATCGCTCTATGCGCGATGGCTGCCGGGCAGTGGCTACGAACCCGACGACCGGCCCACGCTGGAGCACTACCTGAATTCGCCGCGCACGGTGCGGCAAGCCGAGCTGCGCACTGATCTGCTGATTCCGATTCGCCGCGCCGACTCGTCGTGAGGCGGCCTACCTCGGCTGGAAAGCGATGAGCCCCATGCCCGCAAGACACACCGCGACACCGGCGATATCCCAAGCACTCGGCCGGATGCCGTCGACCGCCCACAGCCACGCGATGGCCACGCCGATGTAGACGCCACCGTAGGCGGCATACACGCGGCCCGCCGCCGTTTCATGCAAGGTGAGCAGCCATGCGAAGGCCGCGAGACTGATCGCCGCGGGCACCAGCAGCCATGCGGAGCGGTCCTGCTTGAGCCACAGATAAGGCAGGTAGCAGCCGATGATCTCCGCGAGAGCCGTCGCGACGAACAGAAGAAAAGTGCGCATCGCGCGATTGTGCATAGCCGTGCCCCTGGCCTTATCGGCAAGACACGTGAGGCCATTCGCTTGATGGCGTCCACCCCTCGCACCTACACTCGACCGATGGCCCCCTCGTCCACGTCCCGCAACCGCACTGCCCGCGCAGCCCTGCTCCAGGCAGCGGCCGGCCGTGGCGCAGGTGTCGTCGTTGCGGCGATGACGACGGTCTTGCGACGCACCTCCGCACTTTCCTGAGCCCGGCGGTCCGCTACCTTCTTTCTTGATGCGCGAACCCTTGACCGCCGGGCACAACACCGCGCGGTAGCGACTTCGCCTGCTCGTTTCCACGGCAATGGGCGGTGTCGCATTCAACTGGAGTGCTTCATGCCTGCAACCATTCACGGAGAGCGCACGCTCACCGAACTCGATTTCGTCCGCCTCGGCAAACTGGCCGGCGGCGCCATTCCGCCGGCGCTGTCCGACCTGCTGGACGTTGCCGACATCCTGCCCTCCCGCGACGTACCCGCGGACATCGTCACGATGAACTCCAAGGTGGAGATCGAAGACCCCGCAACCCGCCAGACGCAGAAGATCACCCTCTGCTACCCCGCCGACGCCCAGCCAGGCACGGGCTGCGTGTCGGTGCTGTCGCCCGTCGGCATCGGGCTGCTCGGCCAGCGTACCGGCGCACTCGCGCGCTGGCGCATGCCCAACGGCGCGGAAGGCGAAGCACGCGTGGTGTCGGTGCTGTTCCAGCCAGAAGCCAGCGGCAACTACCTGGCCTGAACCAGGCAGACCATTTGGTCAAAACATGACTTTCGGCACTGGCGTGCCGGCCGGTCGGACCGTATCGTCGCGCGGTCGCTGGTGCGACGAGCAGGGAGGTCACAACAGGCCATGCGGTCCCCATCTCCGATCGAGACAGGTGGCGCCTCCCCGGGCGCGCCGCTTTGTTTTCACTTGACAGATCCAGACATGGCTTTTTCCAAACTTACTCTCGCAAGCGCACTCGCGGGCCTGCTGGCCCTTTCTGGTTGCCAGACCATGGACATGCAAATGGGCAGCCAGTCGGCCAAGACCGTGGCCACCGGCAGCGCCGCCGGCGGCGCGACCTCCGGCGAAAGCAGCCAGCTCGAGCGCTGCGACTCCCCGCTGGGCACCGTCTCGCTGATCGAGAACCAGAGCGCAGGCTGGTACACCATCCTCACCGGCGAATACAAGCTGCCGCCCACCGCCAACCTGCTGCGCCTGCTGGTGCAGCAATCGAACTGCTTCGTCGTTGTCGAGCGCGGCGCGGCCGGCATGAACGCCATGACGCGTGAACGCGCGCTGCAGCAGTCGGGCGAAATGCGCGGCGGCAGCAACTTCGGCCGCGGCCAGATGGTGGCGTCGGACTACGGCCTGTCGCCCGAGATCGTCTTCAGCAACAGCGACGCAGGCGGCCTGGGCGGCGCGCTCGGCGGCCTGGTGGGTGGCGGCCGTGGCCGCGCCATTGCGCAGCTCGGCGCGAGCATGCAGACCAAGGAAGCCAGCGCGCTGCTGACGCTCATCGACAACCGCTCCGGCGTGCAGGTCGCGGCCTCGGAAGGCAGCGCCTCAAAGACCGACTTCGGCGGCTTCGGCAACCTGAGCGGCCTTTCCGCCGCCGGCGGCATCGGCGGCTACACGCGCACGCCTCAAGGCAAGGTGATTGCCGCCGCCTTCATGGACGCCTTCAACCAGATGGTCCGCTCGCTGCGCAACTACAAGGCGCAGACGGTGCGCGGCCAGGGCCTCGGCGGCGGTGGCCGCCTGGGCGTGGATGGTGGCGCCGCGCCGTCGCAGACTTACGTGCCGGCCGAGAAGCCCGCACCCACCCGACGCCGCAGCAAATAAAGGGTCAGGCGCGCGCATCGACGCTCCATGCAGCCAGCCGGCAAAAGCCGCGCCGCGCCTCCCTCGTATATAGGATGTGCAGGGGCACCCCCGCCCCCTACCCTCGGCCTGATTCAAAAACAGACTCCGAGGGTTTCTCTTCACCATGCGCATCGCCTTCACGTCCTGCATGAGCGCGTACAGCTTTCCCGACCAACCGGTGTGGGACCAGATTGCACAGGCTCAATGCGACGAACTGGTGCTCCTGGGCGATTCGGCCTACTACGACGCGGATGGGCAGAGCACCGCCGCGATCCAGGCCATGGACGCCAACACCTTCGCCCTGCATGCGCATGAGCGCCTCTACAAGCAGGTCAGCCACCCCACTTTCTCCGCGCTCGTGAAGACCCCCACGCTGCGCACGCACGCCATCTGGGACGACCACGACTTTCTCTGGAACGGCTCATGCGGCGCGCAGATCGAGGGGCAGCCGCAGTACAGCCACTTGCTGCCGCCGACGCGCGCCGTGTTCGCGCGCTACCGGAAGGCACTGGCCGCCCGGTTCGCGCCCGGCAGCTTTCCCCAGGCGCCGCCGCCATGGGCCGCCGACGTGCCGCCGCCCGGCTACAGCAACGTGCCTCTTGCCCATGACGTGCTGCTCCACCTCACCGACGGCCGCAGCTTCAAGTCCACGCGTGGCCGCAAGGCGCTGATGGGCAGCAAGCAGCTCGACGACTTCGAGGCCGCCTGCGCGAACGCTTCGTCCGACACGGTTCACCTGCTGGCCTCGGGGGTGGTGTTCGAGGCCAACAGCGGCGAAACCTGGCTCGGCTGTGCCAAGGAACACGAACGACTTCTCGCGCTGGCAGACAAGTACCGCATCCTCATGCTGAGCGGCGACGTGCACCACAACAAGATCACCCAGTACTCGACCGAGCGCGGACGGCTGCTGTTCGAGGCCACCGCGTCCGGCGCGGCGATATGCACGCTGGTCACGCTGGGCGCGCTGCAATGCAACTGGGGCCTGCTGGACATCGATGCCGAGCGCATCACCGTGCAGGTCTTCCAGAAGGACCCCGCCACCCTGCCGCAAACCATCGACCGCAAGACCTGGCGCTGGGTGACGCAGCAGGCCGGCGCATGACGCAGGCAACGCAGGTTGCCCTGGTCGAGGACGACACCGGCATGCGCGATCGCATCGCGCGTGTCGTCGACGCGGACCCGTCGCTGAGCCTTGCCTTCAGCGCGTCCAATGCCGCCGACATCCTGGCGTGGCTGAACGACAACCCCATCGACGTGCTGCTGGTGGACCTCGGCCTGCCCGACCACCCCGGGCTGCAAGTGATCAGCCAGTGCCGCACCATGCAGCCGGCCTGCGCGGTGATGGTGTTGTCGATCTTCGGCGACGAGGCCAACATGGTGCAGGCCTTCGAGGCCGGCGCCAGCGGCTATCTGCTGAAGGACGGCACCGAGACCGAGCTGGCCACCCACATCCGCCACCTGCGCGCCGGCGGCTCTCCCATGTCTCCGGTGATCGCGCGGCAGCTGCTGCGCCGCTGGCAGGCTCGCGCCGGCATTGCGGCGCCGGCCAAGCCGGCAACACCGTCGCCTTTCGGCGGCAGCATCCGTCCCGAGCGCCTGTCGCCGCGCGAGTTCGAGGTGCTCGACCTCGTCTCTCGTGGTTTCACCTATGTCGAAGTCGGCACGCAGATGGGAGTCTCCGCATCGACGGTCCAAACCCATATCCGCAATATCTACGGCAAGCTGGATGTGCACAACAAATCGGAAGCGGTGTTCGAGGCCCGCACCCTCGGCTGGCTTCCCTAGCGTGATCGCCCGGAGGCTGCGCCGCTGGCTGCTGGCGGTGCTTGGCCTGCCGCTGCTCGCGGCGGTGCTCCAGGCCCACGCTGCCACCGCCGCTCCGATGGAGGTCGGCTTCGCGGAAGCGACGCTGGAGCCCGACGGCCTGCCGCCGCAGGTACGCCGCGTGCCGCTGCCTTTTCGCTGGGACCACGAGTTTCCCGGCCGCGGCGGCAAGGCCAGCTACCGGATGGAGCTTCCTGACGCCGCCGTGCCGGCGGGCGCTCCTTCGGCGCTGCTGATGACGGGCGTGGGCAACCAGGTGGCCGTGTATTTCAACGATGCGCTGGTGGCCAGCTACGGCACGCTGGGGGACCCCGGCTACGAGGCCTCCAAGGGCAACCACCTGGTGCACGTCGCGGCGGCGCTGCACCGCGAAGGCCGGCCGCAGGTGCTGGAGGTGCGCACCACCATCCAGCGGCAGCGCGGTGCGGGGCTGGCCACCGTGCAATACGGCACCGAGGCGGCGCTCACGCCCATCTACCGCGCACAGCAGAACTGGCGCAATACCTCGGCCATCGTCTATGCGGTCAGCCTGCTGCTGATGGGCGGCATGGCCGGCGGGCTGTGGCTGCGCCAGCGCGACGCGCTCTACGGCTGCTTCGCGCTGGCCGCGCTCTCGGGCGTGGCGCGCAACCTCGACCGTGTATGGCCCGAAGTGCCGGTGCCCTGGCCGCTGTGGGGCGCGGTAGTCGCGGTCTGCTATGCCTGCCACATCGGGCTCATCGCGCGCTTCGTGCTGCTGGTGCTGGAGCGCAATCCGCCGTGGCTGGTGCGGGCGATCTACGCCGCGCTGGCAACCACGGTCGCGCTGGCTTGCGCTTCTTTCGCGTTCGCGCTGCCGAAGCTATGGACCGGCGGCCTCGTCATCCTGCAGCTGACGAGCATCGTCTGCCTGCCCTATGTGGTGCATGGCGCGCTGGTGGAGCGCCGCAGCATTGCCAGGGTGCTCATGGCGGCCGGCTCGCTCGCCATACTGGCCGGCGCGCACGACCTGCTGCTGGTGCGCATGGGGCTGTTCGGCGGCGCCGACTACACGCTGACCGCGCACGCGATGTTCTTCTTCGTGATGATCCTGGCCGGCCTGGTGGTCGAGCGCTACAGCCGCACCGTGGCCGACTACAGGGCGCTCAACGCCAACCTCGCGGCCCGCATCGACGAACGCGAGGCGCAGCTGCGCGGTGCGTTCGACACGCTGCGCCAGCAGCAGCAGGAGCAGGCCGTGCTGCTGGAGCGCCAGCGCATCATGCGAGAGATCCACGACGGCGTGGGCTCGCAGCTGGTCGGCCTGCTCAACGTGGTGACACAGCCCGCGCCTGATCGCAAGGTGGTCGAGGAGCATGTGAAGCTCGCGCTCGACGAGATGCGCATGGCCGTCGACTCGCTGCAGCCGACCCACGACGACCTGCCCACCGTGCTCGCCACGCTGCGCTACCGGCTGCAGCCGCGCCTGGATGCGGCCGGCATCGAACTGGTATGGGACGTGGCCGTGATCCCGCCCATGGCCCCTTTTGCGGCGCAGGCCGCGCTGCAGTTGCAGCGCATCCTGCTCGAAGCCTTCACCAATGTGCTGAAGCATGCGTCGGCCACGCGCATCGTGATGCATGCGAGCTGGCACGGTGAAGAGTCGCCCCCGCTGGTGCGCATCATGCTCACCGACAACGGCCGGGGCCTGCCCAAGGCACCGGCCGACGGCAGGCCGCCGGGACACGGCATCTCGAACATGCGGGCGCGCGCCCAGTCGATAGGCGCCAAGCTGCAAATAGAAACCGCGGACGAGCGCACCGGCGGTACCCGCGTGCTGCTGGACTGGCCCTGCACGCTGGCCTGAGCGGCCTCAGCGCAGCGCGAAAGCCAGCGTGACCGCGCCGAGCGCCAGCAGCGCAAGGCCGGCAATGAACACCGCCTCGCCCCAGCTCTCCAGCCGGGCGCCGGAGCCGTGCGAGCGCATCGAGATGAAAGACAGCAACGCGCTGGCCAAGAAGACCAGCGCGTCCACGGCCAGCAGGCGGTCGATGAGGAGCCGCATGTCGTCGCGCGGCCCGAGGTGCCCGATCGACATCACCGTCATGCACACGCCGATCATGGTGGCCGACGTGGGCAGGATGTGCGCCGACAGCCCTCCGCCGCCTTCGGAGCGGCTCACCCGATTCGCACGGGCACGAAGATCTTGTCTTCGCCGCGCTGGATCAGCAGCGCCACCGACTTGTTGCTGGCCTTGGCCACCACCTCGCGCACCTGCTCCACGCTCTGCGCCGGCGTGCCGTTGATGGCCAGCAGCACGTCGCCTGCCTGCACGCCCGCCAGGGCCGAGGGACCGGCGGCGTCTTCGATCAGCAGCCCGTTGTCGACGGAGGCCTCGCGCTTTTCCTGCGGCTGCAGCGGACGCAGCGCCAGCCCCAGCTTGCCCTGCCCCACGTCGGCATCGGCCTTGGCGACCTTCGCCGGCTTGTCGCTCGCGTCGCCGAGCTTGGCCTGCAGCTCCTGGCGTTCGCCCTGGCGCCACACTTCGAGCGTGACCTGCTTGCCCGGGGCCTGCTGGCCGATCACCGCGGGCAGGTCACCCGAGGAAATGATCGGCTGGCCGTTGACCTTGCGGATCACGTCGCCAGCCTTCAGCCCCGCCTTGTCGCCGGGGCCGCCCTTCTCGATGTTCGAGACCAGCGCGCCTTCGGGCTTGTCGAGCTTGAAGGAATCGGCAAAGGCCTGGTTCACTTCCTGCACCGCCACGCCGAGCCGGCCGTGCGTGGCCTTGCCGGTCGCGACGATCTGGTCCTTCACCTGGATCGCCACGTCGATCGGAATGGCGAACGACAGGCCCTGGTAGCCGCCGCTGCGGCTGTAGATCTGCGAGTTGATGCCGACCACCTCGCCGCGCGTGTTGAGCAGCGGCCCGCCCGAATTGCCGGGGTTCACCGCAACGTCGGTCTGGATGAACGGCACGTAGCTGTCGTCGGGCAGCGAGCGGCCCTTGGCGCTCACCACGCCGGCCGTCACCGTGTTCTCGAAGCCGAAGGGCGAGCCGATGGCCAGCACCCATTCACCGACCTTCAGGTCCTTGGTGTTGCCCAGTGCGAGCACCGGCAGGTTCTTCGCGTCGATCTTCAGCACCGCGATGTCGGTCTTGGCGTCGGCGCCCAGCACCTTGGCGCGGTACTCGCGGCGGTCGGTCAGCTTGACGGTGACTTCCTTCGCGTCCTTCACGACGTGCGCGTTGGTGATGATGATGCCGCTGGGATCGACGATGAAGCCCGAGCCCTGCGCGCGCACCGGCACGTCGCGTTGCTGCTGCTGGCCGCGCGGGCCCATCTGGCCCTGGAAGCGCCGGAAGAACTGGAACATCGGGTCATCGGGATCGATGCCCTGGATCTCGGCGGCGGCCTGGTCGTCCGACGCCTTCATGGTGCCGGTCACGCTGATGTTGACCACGGCAGGGCCGTCGCGCGAGGTGATGGTGGAGAAGTCGGGCAGCGTGACCATGGCCGCGGGCGCCGTGACGACCGCGTTGGTGGTGGCCGGGGCGCCCACGGCGCGAGCGCTGGTGTAGGCACCAGCACCGACGGCACCGATCACACCCGCGGTCGCCAAGGCAATCACCAGGGCGCGGGGCGAAGTCAGACGGGAGTTCATTTGTCGGTTCCTTTCAAGGCGTATGCACGCAACACGATGAAAGGAATGTCGCCGCCCTGACTTAAGCGCCGCTTAAACGGCGCCCCCGGCGAAAGGGCTCAGGCGTGGGCCGGAAAGCGCACCAGCACCCGCAGCCCGCCCAGGCTGGGCGAGGCGTCGAGCGCCACCGTCGCGCCATGCAGCTCGGCGATCGACTTGACGATGGCCAGTCCCAGGCCGCTGCCCGGCGCCTGAGTCTCGCCCGAGCGGTAGAACCGGTCGAGCACGCGCTCACGCTCCGTCTCTGGCAGCCCGGGGCCGCTGTCGTCGACGCTGAGCTCGACGCCGTCGTCTCGCTTTGCGATGGCAATGTCGACGCGGCCCTCGACCGGCGTGTACTTGACCGCGTTTTCCAGCAGGTTGCGCAGCAGCATGCGCAGCGCCTCCGGCTGGCCGTTGACGACAGCGGCATCGGCATGGGTGATGCCGATGTCGATGCCGCGCGCCTGCGCCGCGGCCACCGCATCAGACACCGCGAGCCGCGCCACCTCGGAAAGATCGACCGGCTCCGGCGTGGCGCCCGCGGCCATGCTGGCCTCGTGGCGCGCCAGCGCGAGCATCTGCTCGACGAGGCGTGTGGCGCGGTCGATGCCCGCCACCAGACGGCTCACGGCAAGGTCGCGCGAAGCATCGTCGGGCGCGCGCTGCAACCCCTGCACCTGCAGCTTCAATGCGGCCAGCGGCGAGCGCAGCTCATGCGCGGCATCGGCGACGAAGTGCTTCTGCGCATCGAAAGCGTGGCGCACCCGGTCGAACAGCAGGTTCAGTTCCTGCACCAGCGGGCGCACTTCTTCCGGCAGGTTTTCCTCGCTCACCGGCGACAGGTCGTCGGCCTGGCGAGAAGCCACCTGCTTGCGCACGCGCGCCACCGGCGCGAGCGAGCGGCTCACCACCCACCACACGACCAGCATCAGCAGCGGCGCCATCAACGCCACCGGCGCGATGGTCCGCAACGCGAGCGAGCCGGCCATGTGACGCCGCGCCGCCATGTCCTGCGCCACCTGGATCACCAGCCCGCGCGTCTGCATCGAGAACACGCGGTACGTGGTGCCGCGCGCATGCACGTCGGCAAAGCCCAGCACGGCGAGCTGCGGCAGCGCCGCCTCCTCGGCGGATTCGAAGATGCGCACACCGTCGGCGGTCCACACCTGCACTACGAAATCGAAGTTCTGCTCGCCGGTGCCGATACCGCCGACCGTGGCGCTCGGCGGCAGGCCGGCGCGCAGCGACAGTGCCATCTGCTGCATGTGGTAGTCGAAGATGTCGTCGGCTTCGGCAAGCACCGTGCGGTAGGCCACCAGCGCCTGCGCGCCCGCCGCCAGCACGATGGCCGCGAGCAGGAACCACAGCAGCCGCGCGCGAAGAGAGCCGGTCAACGACCCGATGATTCCCCTCATGCGCGGCCCCTTGGCGAGGCGCCACGGAACCGGCTCTGCCGGGCCGCAGGCGTCGCCCCCGGAAGGGGGTTGGCGAAGCGACACGAAGTGCGCGCAGCCTGGGGGCGAGTCATAGCTTGGGCACCATGTAGCCTACGCCGCGCACGTTGCGGATCAATTCCGCGCCCAGCTTCTTGCGCAGGCCGTGCACGTACACCTCCACGGCGTTGCTGCTGATCTCGTCTTTCCAGCTGTAGAGCTTTTCCTCGAGCTGGGCACGCGACAGCACCATGCCGGGCCGCGCGAGCAGCGGCTCCAGCACGGCCCATTCGCGGGCCGACAGCACCACCGGCTGGCCGGCCACCGAGACCTCGCGCGTGGCCGGGTTGATGCTCACGCCCATGTGTTCGTACACCGGTTCGGCACGGCCCGCCGCTCGGCGCAGCAAGGCGCGGATGCGGGCCAGCAGCTCTTCGAGGTCGTAGGGCTTGAGCACGTAGTCGTCGGCGCCGGCGTCGAGGCCTTCGATGCGCTGCTGGACCGAGTCGCGCGCGGTGGCAATCAGCACCGGCATGCGCTGCTTGCGCGCGCGCAGGTTGCGCAGCACTTCCAGCCCGTCGCGGCGCGGCACGCCCAGGTCGAGCATCACCAGGTCGTACTGCTGGGTGCGCAGCGCCGAATCCGCGGCCTCGCCGTCTTTCACCCAGTCCACCGCGTACTGCTCGGCACGCAGCAGGTCGAGCACGGCTTCGCCGATCATCACGTCGTCTTCAAGCAAGAGGAGTCGCATGGTTGTGTGTCCGTTTCGGGGATTCGAGGCGCGGGCCTTCGCTAAAGTTCAGACGAGGGCGCGTCACAGCAGCGAACGCACTTCCCGCGCTGCTTCGAACAATAGCGGCAGCATGTCGCGCTGCAGGGCCTCTTCCTGGTAGCGCGTGCCCGACAGCACCATGTTCAGCGACGCCACCGTGTGGCCCTGCATGTCGCGCAACGGCACCGCCAGCGCCTGCACGCCCAGTTCATGTTCCTCGCTGGCAAAACAATAGTCGTCCTTGCGGGCACGGGCAACCAGCTGGCGCAGGCCACGCGCCTGGGTCACGGTGTGGGGCGTGAGCCGCGCCAGGTGGCGCCCCTTGAGCCATTGCGTGAACACGGTGGGCGCCATTGCGGCCAGCAGCACGCGGCCGGTCGAGGTCGCATGGGCAGGCAGCCGTGCGCCCAGGTGCAGGCCGTAGGCCAGCACGCGCGTCGGCGTGCCGTAGCTGCCGCTGCGCGCAACGATGACCACCTCCTCGCCGTCGAGCACCACCGCCGAGAAAGACTCGCCCGTCTGTGCTGCCAGCCGGTTCAGCGTGGGTTGCAGGGCACGCGGCAGGCGCGACGACGCGAGGTAGCTTCCCGAGAAGCGAAGCACCTTCGGCGCCATCCAGAAATAGCTGCCGTCGGTTTCCAGGTAGCCCAGGTGCGCCAGCGTCAGCAGGTGGCGGCGGGCCGCGGCGCGGGTGAGGCCCGCGCGCTCCGCGGCCAGCGTGGCGTTGAGCCGCTGGCGCTCGGTGTCGAAGCTCTCGAGCACCGCCATTCCCTTGGCAATGCCCTCGATGAAGTCGGCTCTGGCGATGGTCATTCGTCGTCGGGTCGTCGTTGGGTCGAAGTGTTGCGCGATCATCGCGCACGCGTTCGCATGATCGCACAGAGCATCTCGCGACGGCGCCACAGACGGGCGGGCGCGACCTACGCTCCACGAAACCATCCCGGAGACACGAACATGCGCACCCAGGTCGCGATCATCGGCGCCGGCCCCGCCGGCCTTCTGCTCGGTCAGCTTCTGCACAAGGCAGGCATCGACAACGTCATCGTCGAACGCCAGAGCGGCGACTACGTGCTCGGGCGCATCCGCGCCGGCGTGCTCGAGCAGGTCACCATGGACCTGCTGGCCCGCGCCGGCGTCGACGCTCGCGCCAAGGCCGAAGGCCTGCCGCACGAGGGCATAGAGCTGCTCTTCAAGGGGGCGCGCCATCGCATCGACATGCACGGCTTCACGGGCGGCAAGCAGGTCACGGTGTACGGCCAGACCGAAGTGACGCGCGACCTGATGGAAGCGCGTGAAGCCGAAGGCCTGAAGACGATCTACAGCGCGGCCAACGTCAGCCTGCACGACTTCGACTCGAACAAGCCGCGCGTGCGCTACGAGAAGGACGGCCAGACGCACGAGATCGAATGCGACTTCATCGCCGGCTGCGACGGCTACCACGGCGTGAGCCGCGCGAGCGTGCCGCCCGACGCGATCCAGACCTACGAAAAGATCTACCCCTTTGGCTGGCTCGGCGTGCTGGCCGACGTGCCGCCGGTGTCGCACGAGCTCATCTACGCGAACACCGAGCGCGGCTTCGCGCTGTGCAGCATGCGCAGCGCCACGCGCAGCCGCTACTACGTGCAGGTGCCGACCGAGGAGCGCGTGGAAAACTGGAGCGACGATGCCTTCTGGAACGAACTTCGCGCACGCCTGGACCCCGAGGCACGCGAACGGCTGGTGACCGGCCCGTCCATCGAGAAGAGCATTGCGCCGCTGCGCAGCTTCGTTGCCGAGCCGATGCGCTTCGGCTCGCTGTTCCTGGCGGGCGACGCGGCGCACATCGTGCCGCCGACCGGCGCCAAGGGGCTGAACCTCGCGACGGCCGACGTGGGCTATCTGTCGCGCGCATTGGAGATCTTCTACCGCGAGAAGTCGGCTTCTGCACTCGACCGCTACTCCGACCTGTGCCTGCGCCGCGTGTGGAAGGCCGAGCGCTTCTCGTGGTGGTTCACCTCGCTGATGCACCGCTTTCCGGAAACCGGCGCCTTCGGCCAGAAGATCCAGGAAGCGGAACTCGACTACCTGGTGCATTCGCACGCGGCCTCCACCTCGCTGGCCGAGAACTACGTCGGCCTGCCGCTGGAAGAGTTCTAGGCGGTGCGACCTTCGAGCGCCGCCTTCATCGCGGCGGCGCCCTGCACCATCATCGGCTCCACGTAGGCAGCCATGGCATCGGGCAGCACATCGGTGATTCACACGAAGCGGGAGCGCCCCGGACCCTCCGTGAACACCTGCGCCGATGCGTGGTGATGGCTGGCCTTGCCGCCAGCGACGGTGTAGGCCAGGCGGCGGTGCGTGTCGTCGATGCCGACCGGCACCTCGCGCGCCACGAGGCCGTTGGCGAAAGTCAGCACGCGTGCGCCTTCCGCATCGACGGTGCAGCCGGTGAGAAAGCCCGGTGCGAGCCGCACGTGCACCGCGTTGAAGTCGCGCAGTGCGTCCCACACACGGGCGGCCTCCGCCTCGACGATGAATTCCTTGTAGATGGTGGCCATGCCTAGCCTCGCTTCAGAGTGACGCGACCCGGCCCGACGGCTGGATCAGGCGCTCATCATCGAGAAGCGCTGCGATGCGGTCTTGGAAAATCTTGCGGTCGCCGCGTGCCGCCTTGCGGAAGCCGCTGGGCGACACGCCGGCCGCACGGTGGAAGGTGCGCACGAAATTGCTGAGATCTGCAAAGCCCACGTCGAGCGCGACCTCGGTCACGGGCCGGCCGTCGTCTTCGGCCAGCAGGCGCGCGGCACGACGCAGCCGCGAACGCACGAGGTACTGGTGCGGCGTGACGCCCAGCACCTGGGAGAACAGCCGCAGGAAGTGGAAGGAGCTCAGTCCGGCCTCGGCCGCCGCGCCGTCGAGGCCGATGTCGCTCTGCGAGTTGGCGTCGATCCACACCGCGGCATCGACCGCGCGACGGCGGTCTCGCGCCGCGGCCGTGGACGGCGGCGCGGACTTCCGGCGCCCGGACACGACCTCGACGAAACGGCTTGCGAACCACATGCCCAATTCGTCCAGGCCGGCATCGCCCTGCCCTTCGGCCGCGGCCTGGGCGAGTTCGCCGATCACAATGAGCTCGGCCAGCGGCGGCAGGCCGCCGGCGCGCCAGGCCTTCGAATCTCCGCCGATCAGGTCGACGAAGCCGGGCGACAGGTGGAACGCGAGGCACTCGTCGCCGCACACATGGTTGTCGTGTGTGCAGACGTATTCGTCGCCGGGGCGACCGACCAGCACCGAGCCGGTCACCAGTTCGTAGGCCCGGCCGCGCGTGCGGTAGCCGAAGCTGCCCTTGCGCACGTACGAGACCGAGTAGCCCTCGTGCAGTTCGGCAAAGGGCTGCGCGTCAGGCCCCGCGTCGCAGCGGTAGCTGGCGACGCTGATGGCGTCGGTCTTTGCTTCCGTGGTGACGAGCATGGCAGGCGCCTTTTTTCTGTCCCACGGAAACGATTGCCTAATCGACCGTTTGCATCGCCTGCCAGACACGCGCAGGGCTCAGCGGCATGTGCAGCCGCGGCGCGCGGGTGGCAAGGCCGTTGCGCGCGAAGGCGTCGGCCACCGCGTTCACGATGGCCGGCGTGGCGCCGATGGTGCCCAGTTCGCCCACGCCCTTCACGCCCAGCGGGTTGTTCTTGCAGGGCGTGGATTCGTCCATTTCCATGTTGAACATGGTGTCGACGATGTCGGCGCGCGGCGCGGCGTAGTCCATCAGGCTCCCGGTGACGGGCTGGCCGGTTTCGTGGTCGTACACCACCTGCTCGTAGAGCGCCTGCCCGATGCCCTGCACCGCACCGCCTTCGAGCTGCCCGCGCACGATCATCGGGTTGATGACGCGGCCCACGTCGTTGACCGAGCTGTAGGCCACCACGCTGATCTCGCCGGTGGGCGGGTCGATCTCGATCTCGCAGATGTGGCAGCCGTTGGGCCAGGTCGGGCCGGCCACCGTGCTGGTGGAGTCGACGAAGATCTCGCGCCCGGGCTGCTTGCCTGCGAGCGTGAACAAGTCGAGCTCGAGGTCGGTGCCGGCCACCATGAACACGCCGCGCGTGTAGGTGATGTCGTCGACGGCAGCCTCGAACTCCTGCGCCGCGAGCTCGCGCGCCTTGTCGATGGTGCGTTCCGCGCCGATGCGCACGGCCGAGCCGCCGGTGAAGAGCGAGCGCGATCCGGCGCTGCCGAAGCCGTCGCCGCGGTCAGTGTCGCCGAGCACCACGCGCACCTTGTCGATGGGCACGCCGAAGGCGTCCACGGCCAGTTGCGCGAGCGAGGTGGCAATGCCCTGCCCCATGGCGTTGACGGCAGAGAAGACCTCGATCACGCCATCGGCCTGCACGGACACCGTGACACGCTCCTCGAACACGTTGCCGCCCGTCCATTCGAGGAAGGTGGCAATGCCCAGGCCGCGATGCTTGCCCTGGCTGGCCGACGCGGCGGCGCGGCCCTCGAACCCCTGCCAGTCGGCCAGCGCCAGCGCCTGGTCCATCACCGACTCGAAGTTGCCGGTGTCGTAGGTCTGCGCCATCGGGTTCTTGTACGGCATCTGCTCGGGGCGGATGAAGTTGCGGCGGCGCAGCGCGATGCGGTCGATGCCGGTCTGGCGCGCGGCCTCGTCCATCAGCCGCTCGATGGTGAAGATGGCCTCGGGCCGGCCGGCGCCGCGGTAGGCGCCGGTGGGCGCGGTGTTAGTGAGCACCGCCTTGAAATGGAAGTCGATGGTCTGGATGTCGTAGACGCTGGTCTGCACCCAGGGGCCGATGAGCAGCTGGATGGCAACACCGGTGCCGGTGGCGTAGGCGCCCACGTTGGCGAGCGTCTTGATGCGCAGCGCCAGGATCTTGCCGTCGGCGTCCAGCGCCATTTCGGCGCGGGCCTCGATGTCGCGGCCGTGCGCGCTCGACAGGAACTCTTCGCTGCGGTCGGCCACCCATTTCACCGGACGGCGAACCTGAAGCGCGGCAAACGCGACCGCGATGTCCTCGGGGTAGGCGCCGGTCTTCATGCCGAAGCCGCCGCCGACATCGCCCACGACCACGCGCACTTTCTCCTTGGGCAGCCCGATGGCCGCGCACAGCGAATCGCGAACGCCGGAAGGCATCTGCGTGCTCATGCGGATGGTGAGGCGGCCCGTGTCGGCGTCTTGCGCGGCGAGCACGGAACGCGGCTCGATGGTCAGCGCAACCACGCGCTGGTTGTTCACGTCGAGCGCCACCACATGGCTGGCCTTGGCAAATGCGGCGGTGGCGGCCTCGCTGCTGCCGTGGCGCATTTCGGCGGCGATGTTGCCGGAGGCCGCTTCGCACAGCTGCGGCGCGCCTTCGGCAGTGGCACTGGCAAGGTCGACCACCATCGGCAGGTCTTCGTAGTCGACCATGATGGCTTCGCAGGCGTCGCGCGCCTGCTGCACGGTATCGGCCACCACGAGCGCCACGGCCTCTCCGACGAAGCGCGTGCGTTCATGCGCCATTGCGTAGCGCGGCGGGCTGGCGCTGTCGCTGCCGTCCGCGCGCTTGAAGCCCGCGGCGCCGGGCATCGGCTTGACGCCGGCCCGCGCCATGTCGGCCCCGGTGATCACGCTGAGCACCCCCGGCATGGCAGCCGCCGTGCTGGTGTCCACGGAAAGTATGCGTGCGTGGGGATAGGAAGACCGCAGGAAGACAAGGTGCGCCTGGCCGGGCAACGTGACGTCGTCCGTGTAGCGTCCGGCCCCGGCCAGCAGGCTTTCGTCCTCGAGTCTGCGCACTGCCTGGCCGCTGCCGAAGCGTGTGGGATTGGATTCAGTGGTCAACGTGGTCCTCTTGTGCTGATCCCGGCGCAAAACAGTTGCCAGCCGGATTCGCTGGTACCTGAGGGTACCGTGGCGAATGCAAGCTGTGGACTATATGGTCTTCGACGGGTCTTGTGGGTGTGTCGTGCCAGCGGTCGCTACGCTCCGGGCCTTTGCCTGATGGGCAGACCCGGGGCGTACGCAATTTTCCCCCAACTGGATTCAGTTTTCGATAAGCCGTGTATACCTGTGAACATGCAACAACTGCCTTGGCTCGAACCCGGAGACGCGCTGCCCGATCCCGCATCGGCATGGGGGGCCGCCGACCCGGTGCCCGGCCTGCTCGCGGCCGGCGGCGCACTGGATGTCGATACCCTGACGCAGGCCTACGCCAGTTGCGTCTTCCCATGGTTCAGCGAGGACCAGCCGATTCTCTGGTGGAGCCCCGACCCGCGCATGGTGCTGCAGGTAGCTGACTTCCACCTGCATCGCTCGCTGCGCAAGACCCTGGCGCGCTTTGCGCAGACGCCTGGCTGCGAAGTGCGCATCGACCATGACTTCGGCGCCGTCATAGAGGCCTGCTCGCGCTCGCCACGGGTGGGCCAGTCGGGCACATGGATCGTTCCGGACATGGTGCGGGCCTATACGGAGTTGCATCGCGCCGGCCATGCCCACAGCGTCGAGACCTGGATCGACGGCAAGCTGGCGGGCGGCCTCTATTGCGTGGCGTTGGGCCGCGCGGTGTTCGGCGAGTCGATGTTCACGCGCCGTCCCGACGCCTCGAAGATCGCGCTGGCGGCGCTGGTGGCGCTTTGCAGGCGCTACGGCGTGCAAATGATCGACTGCCAGCAGAACACACCCCACCTCGCGAGCCTCGGCGCCCGCGAAATGCCGCGCGGGCGCTTCGTCGCCCATGTAGCCCAGGCCCGGCAGGAAGAGGGGCCACAGTGGCGTTTCGAGCCCGTATACTGGACTGAACTCCTTTCCGCGCGACCTCATTCTCCCGATGTGACGACGTGACGCACCTCAAGGACCTTCCGCTTCACACCCTGCAGTTCTACGCGACGGCGCCCTATCCCTGCAGTTACCTGCCGGATCGCCAGGCCCGCTCGCAGGTGGCCACGCCCAGCCACCTGATTCACAACGACGCCTACTCCGACCTGGTGCTCAGCGGCTTCCGGCGAAGCGGCATGTTCACCTACCGCCCCTACTGCGACGGCTGCCGCGCGTGCGTTCCGCTGCGTGTGCTGGCCAACAGCTTCCACCCCACGCGCAGCCAGCGGCGCGCGGTTAAACAACATTCCGACCTGCAGGCGCGCGTATTGAAGCTGTGCTTCGTGCCGGAGCACTACCAGCTATACCTGCGCTACCAGAACGGCCGCCATGCCGGCGGCGGCATGGACCACGACAGCATCGACCAGTACACCCAGTTCCTGCTGCAGAGCAGGGTCAACTCGCGACTGGTGGAGTTTCGCGAAACACTGCCTGACGGCAGCGCCGGGGCGCTCAAGATGGTGTCGATCCTCGACGTGCTGAACGACGGCATCTCGGCCGTCTACACCTTCTACGAGCCCGACACCAGCGCCGGCTACGGCACCTACAGCGTGCTCTGGCAGATCGAGCAGGCGCGCAAGCTGGGCCTGCCGCACGTGTACCTGGGCTACTGGATCGAGCACAGCCCGAAAATGAACTACAAGGCGCGCTTTTCCCCGCACGAAGTGTTGGTGGACGGTTGCTGGCAAGCGCCCGGCGATTTCACAAGGTAAAATGGCGCTCGGTCATCACCGCAGAGCGCCATGAGAAAAAACCAATCAGACATTCCCGCCGTTCCCGTGATCCAGGTGATCGAGCGCATGTTCGCGCTGATCGATGTCCTGGCATCCCGCGAAGAGGCGATTTCGCTGAAGGAGATCAGCGAAAAGACCGGCCTTCACCCGTCGACCACGCACCGCATCCTCAACGACCTCGCGGTGGGCCGCTTCGTCGACCGGCCCGAGGCCGGCAGCTACCGCCTGGGCATGCGCCTGCTGGAGCTGGGCAACCTGGTCAAGGGCCGGCTCAACGTGCGCGACGCGGCGCTGGGGCCGATGCGCGAACTGCACAAGCTCACGCAGCAGCCGGTCAACCTGAGCATGCGCCAGGGCGATGAGATCGTGTACATCGAGCGCTCCTACAGCGAACGCTCGGGCATGCAGGTGGTGCGCGCCATCGGCGGCCGCGCCGCCCTGCACCTGACCTCGACCGGCAAGCTGTTCCTGGCCGCCGACGATCCGCAGCGCGTGCGCAGCTACGCCACCCGCACCGGGCTGGCCGGCCACACCCGCAACAGCATCACCCAGTTGCCAGCGCTCGAGCGCGAGCTGTCGAAGGCGCGCCAGTACGGCATCGCCCGCGACAACGAAGAACTGGAGCTGGGCGTGCGCTGCATGGCTGCCGGCATCTACGACGACCAAGGAAAGCTGGTGGCGGGCCTTTCCATCTCTGCCCCGGCCGATCGGCTGGACGAAGGCTGGCTGCCCAAGCTGCAGGCCACGGCCAACGAGATCTCTGGCGCGCTGGGGTTCAAGGATGGGGCTGCGGCCACCCCGGCGAACGGCAGCCCCTCGGCAGGCGCCTGACCCTGGCAGAACCCCAAAAGCAAACAGGCCCTGCGAAGGGCCTGTTTTCATTGGAGCGGGCAGGTCTAGCTCAGCCAGCGACCTGGTAGCCCACGTTGCGCGAAGACGCGGCCGGCGAGCCGGAGATCGAATGCGTGGCCTCGACCCAGCGGCGAACGCGCTCGGCGTCGGCAATGCGGCTGAACTTGCCGGCCGAATCCAGGAACACCATGATCAGCTTGCGCCCCGCCACCTTGGCCTGCATCACGAGGCACTGGCCGGCTTCGGAGATGTAGCCGGTCTTCTGCACACCGATTTCCCAATCGGGGCTCTTCACGAGACGGTTGGTGGTGTTGAACTGCAGGACGCGGTTGCCCACCTCCACCTGGTATTCAGGCGAGGTCGACAGCGAACGCACCGTGGCGTCTGCATAGGCTGCATTGACGAGCAGCGCCAGGTCTTGCGCGCTCGACTGGTTGCGGCTCGACAGGCCCGTGGGCTCGACGTAGCGCGTGTCCTTCATGCCGAGCATCTTGGCCTTGGCGTTCATGATGCTCACGAAGGTCGACAGCCCGCCCGGATAGGTACGGCCCAGCGCGTGCGCCGCACGGTTTTCGCTCGACATCAACGCCAAGTGCAGCAGTTCGCCGCGCGACAGCGTCGTGCCGACGGTCAGGCGCGAGCTGCTGCGCTTTTCGGTGTCGACATCGTCCTGGGTGATGGTGATGAGCTCTTCATTCGGCAGGTGCGCCTCGCTGATGAGCAGGCCGGTCATCAGCTTGGTGAGCGACGCGATCGGCAGCACGGCGTGGTCGTTCTTGCTGAACAGCACTTCGTGGGTGTCCTGGTCGATGACCAGCGCGACGCTCGACTTCAGGTCGAGCGAATCTTCGGTGCCGTGCAGGCCGGCCATCTGGCCGAAGGACTGGCGCGCGGGTTGTTCGACACGAACCACCGAGCGGCGCTGAACGGCCACCACGGTCTTGCCGTTCTTCTTGTGGATGGTGGCAACCACGTTGCGGCCACCACGAACGACCTTTTCTACTTTTTCGTTCTTCTCGGCCCGGCCGCCACGACTGGCGACGGCGGCGCCGCGAGCCGTCTTGGACGACGCGCTGCGCTTGGCCTCGACCGGCACAAAGCCCTTCTTGGCGGCAGTGGTCTTGGAGGCGGCGGGCTTTTCTTTTTTCGCTGCCTGGGCGCCAGGCAGCAAAAACGCCGTGGCGCAGAACGCGACGGCGATGAACTTGAGTGCGGGTAGAAACCGCTGGCTGGAAACTCGGCGGAGACGGGCTTCAGGCATTAATAAATCTCCAGCGGCGACAAACGAGGACCGCAGTGTATCGAAATCAAAAAAGGCACGCAATATCAGTTACTTGCATCCTCTTCTTCAATCGAATACCAAGGATCGCCTGAAAACCTAACCTTGTGCCGCAACTCTCTCAGCTTGGCTCTGTAACTTGTTGAGCGCACTCAAATAAGCCTTTGCCGAAGCGACCACGATGTCGGGGTCCGCCCCCACACCATTGACCACCCGCCCTGCGTTTTGTAACCGGACTGTAACTTCTCCTTGGCTTTCCGTCGAGCCGCTGATGGCGTTTACAGAGTAAAGAACCATCTCTGCGCCACTCTTGACGTGCGACTCGATCGCCTTCAGGGAAGCATCAACCGGGCCATTGCCGTCGGATTCGCCGGTGACTTCCTTGCCTTGGACGGTGAAGACGACCTTGGCCTGGGGGCGCTCTCCGGTTTCGCTGTGCTGGGAGAGAGAAACGAACGCAAACCGCTCACCAACGTTCGACACCTCCTCCGCGCTGACGAGCGCGAGGATGTCTTCGTCGAAAATTTCGGATTTGCGATCGGCCAGCTCCTTGAAGCGCAGGAAGGCGGCGTTGATCTCGCCTTCGCTCTCCATGGCCACGCCCAGCTCCTGCAGGCGCTGCTTGAAGGCATTGCGGCCGCTGAGCTTGCCCAGCACGATCTTGTTGGCCGTCCAGCCCACGTCCTCGGCGCGCATGATTTCGTAGGTGTCGCGGGCCTTGAGCACGCCGTCCTGGTGGATGCCCGAGGCATGCGCGAAGGCATTGGCGCCCACCACCGCCTTGTTCGGCTGCACCACGAAGCCGGTGGTCTGGCTCACCATGCGGCTCGCGGCCACGATGTGCTGGGTGTCGATGCGCAGGTCGAGCCCGAAATAGTCCTTGCGGGTCTTGACCGCCATGACCACTTCCTCGAGCGAGCAGTTGCCTGCGCGCTCGCCCAGCCCGTTGATGGTGCATTCCACCTGGCGCGCGCCGCCGATCTTCACGCCGGCCAGCGAGTTGGCCACGGCCATGCCCAGGTCGTTGTGGCAATGCACCGACCAGATGGCCTTGTCGCTGTTGGGAATGCGCTCGCGCAGCATCTTGATGAAGTTGCCGTATAGCTCTGGAATGGCGTAGCCGACGGTATCGGGCACGTTGATGGTGGTGGCGCCCTCGGCAATGACGGTCTCGAGCACGCGGCAGAGAAAGTCCGGGTCGCTGCGGTAACCGTCTTCAGGGCTGAATTCGACGTCGCCGATCTGGTTGCGCGCGAAGCGCACCGCCAGTCGGGCCTGTTCGTGCACCTCGTCGGGAGTCATGCGCAGCTTCTTTTCCATGTGAAGCGGCGAGGTCGCGATGAAGGTGTGGATGCGCCCGCGGGCCGCGCCCTTGAGGGCCTCGGCGGCGCGTGCGATGTCGCGGTCATTGGCGCGCGACAGGCCACAGACCGTCGAGTCCTTGATCGTGTCGGCAATCGCCTTGACGGCCTCGAAATCGCCGTTCGAACTGGCCGGAAAGCCGGCCTCGATGACGTCGACCTTCAGCCGCTCCAGCAGCTTGGCAATGCGCATCTTCTCGTCGCGCGTCATCGAGGCGCCCGGCGATTGCTCACCGTCGCGCAAGGTGGTGTCGAAAATTATGAGTTGCTCGGTCATCGTGGTTCTCCTTGGTTCGCTGCCACCTGCCGAGCACTGCGCGGATCCGCGCGGCGACGTCAGGCGACTTCAACCACCGATTGTGCGCTGTGCGCGCCCCGGGCCCGCGAACGCTGGACGCCCGAAACAATCGCTTTCAGCGACGCCGAGATCACGTTGGCGTCGATTCCCACGCCGAACAGCGTCTGGCTTTCATCCACGCGCAGTTCCAGGTAGGCCACGGACTTCGCATCGGCTCCGGCGCCGATCGCGTGCTGGTGGTAGTCCATCACGCGCACCGTGTGCCCCGTGGCCTTGCTCAGCGCCTGGGTGAAGGCGTCGATGGGTCCGTTGCCACGGCCTTCGATGGCATGCGTTTCGCCATTCCACGGCAGATCGCCGCGCAGGATCACGGAAGCGTTGGCGCCCTCGCCTTCTTCCTCGATCACACGGTGCTGGAGCGATTGCGCCGTCTCGATGCCGTATTCGCGCACGAACAGGTCCCAGAGGTCGGCGGCGGTGAGTTCCTTGCCGGCCACGTCCATCACGCGCTGCACGACCTGCATGAATTCCATCTGCAGGCGGCGCGGCATTTCAATGCCGTACTCGCTCTCGAGCAGATAGGCCATGCCACCCTTGCCGGACTGGCTGTTCACGCGGATCACGGCTTCGTAGCTGCGGCCCACGTCCTTCGGATCGATGGGGAGGTAAGGCATGTCCCAGATATCGCCTTCCTTGCGCGCCGCGAAGGCCTTCTTGATCGCGTCCTGGTGCGAGCCGGAGAACGAGGTGTAGACGAGGTCGCCCACGTAAGGGTGGCGCGGATGCACGGGAATCTGGTTGCAGTGCTCGACCGTCGCGCGGATCTCGTCGATGTTCGAGAAATCGAGTTCCGGCGAAACGCCCTGGGTGTAGAGGTTGAGCGCGACGTTCACGAGGTCGAGGTTGCCGGTGCGCTCGCCGTTGCCGAAGAGACAGCCTTCGATTCGCTCGGCGCCGGCCATGAGGGCCAGTTCGCCGGCCGCGGTGCCGGTGCCACGGTCATTGTGCGGATGCACGCAAAGCACGATCGAATCGCGCCGCGCGAGGTTTCGGTGCATCCACTCGATCATGTCCGCGAAGATGTTCGGCGTGGAATGCTCGACCGTCGTCGGCAGGTTGACGATGCACTTGCGCTGCGGCGTCGGTGCCCACACTTCCGTTACCGCATCGACCACGCGCTTGGAAAACGCCACGTCGGTGCCCGAGAACATTTCAGGCGAATACTGGAAGGTCCACCGGGTGTTCGGCTGCTTCGCTGCGAACTCGTTGAACATGCGCGCGTGCGTGGTCGCGAGCTCGACGATCTGGTCTTCGTTCATGCCGAGGACCACGCGGCGCATCACCGGTGCCACGGCGTTGTAGAGATGCACGATGGCGCGCGGCGCTCCTTGCAGCGACTCGAAAGTGCGTGCAATGAGGTGGTCGCGTGCCTGCGTCAGCACCTGGATGGTCACGTCTTCAGGAATGCGGTCTTCCTCGATGAGCTTGCGCACGAAGTCGAATTCGATCTGCGATGCCGAGGGAAAACCGACTTCGATTTCCTTGAAGCCGATGGCCACGAGGGTTTCGAACATGCGCATCTTGCGCGCGATGTCCATCGGCTCGACCAGCGCCTGGTTGCCATCACGCAGGTCGGTCGACAGCCAGATGGGCGCCTTGGTCAGCACGGCATCGGGCCAGGTACGGTCCTTGAGGCCGATCGGGGCGAATGCGCGGTATTTGCTTTGAGGTTGCTTGAGCATGTCGATTTCTCTGTGATGGTTGGTAATCGACCAGCAACCCCAAAAAACAAACGGCCCGTTGCTGGTGCTAACGGGCCGTGGTGAGGGATTTGCGCGTGCGCTACCGTCTCCGCCCGTGAGGGAGGGCTAGTAGGGCCAGCAGCGAAATCTTGGTCATGAGGGTTGCGAATGTAGCACAGGCTGAGCGGGCCTGGGAAGGCCTGGAAAGGCCTGCCCTGGCCTCAGTTGTGCAGTCCACGCTCGTCGGGCTCTTCGGTGGAGGTGCTGATCACGCTTGCCGGCTGGCCCTTGGCCTTGCGCCAGGCATACACGACATAGCCGCTCAGGCCGTAGGCGACGAACAGGCCGAAGAGCACCGTCGGCGGGTTGATGTTGATGACCGCAATGCCCAGCGCGATGAGCACGATCACCACGAAGGGCACGCTCTTCTTCATCTGGATGTCCTTGAAGCTGTAGAACGGCGCGTTCGTGACCATCGTAAGGCCCGCATACAGCGTGAATGCGAACGTGACCCAGGTGATCTGCGTCCACGAAAGGTACAGCACGTCGCCGCCGCGCTTGCCCCATTCATTCACCAGCCAGATGAAGCCGGCCACCAGTGCCGCGGCCGCCGGCGACGGAAGCCCCTGAAACCAACGCTTGTCGACCACGCCGGTGTTCACGTTGAAGCGCGCCAGCCGCAATGCCGCGCAGGCGCAATACACGAACGCGGCGATCCAGCCCCAGCGCCCCAGGCCCTTGAGCGACCACTCGTAAGCGATGAGCGCGGGCGCGGCGCCGAACGACACCATGTCGGACAGCGAATCCATCTGCTCGCCGAACGCGCTCTGCGTGTTGGTCATGCGGGCCACGCGGCCGTCGAGGCTGTCGAGCACCATCGCGGCGAACACGCCCAGCGCCGCGAGGTCGAAGCGCGCGTTCATGGCCATCACCACCGAATAGAACCCGCCGAACAGCGCCGCCAGCGTGAACAGGTTCGGCAGGATGTAGATGCCCTTGCGGCGTTTGCGCGGTTGCACGTCGTCGGGAACCGTATCGTCATGCATTGAAATTGCCTCCGTCCCTCATGGGCACGCCACGTACAGCTATCCAATCGATAGCATCTTGATCTGTGAATCGCATGGCTCGCAGTGTAGTTCAGGGGACCTCTTCGACCCCCTTCAAACAAAAGGGCCACCGCGACGGGTGGCCCTCGGGAAAAGGCGCCGAAGCGCCCTTCAACCGGAAGATCAGTTGCGGGTCTGGTCGACCAGCTTGTTCTTCTTGATCCAGGGCATCATCGCGCGCAGCTTTTCGCCGACGACTTCGATCTGGTGCTCTGCGTTCAGGCGGCGGCGGCTGATCAGCGTGGGAGCGCCGGCGGCGTTTTCCAGCACGAAGCTCTTGGCGTACTCGCCGGTCTGGATGTCCTTCAGCACTTGCTTCATGACCTTCTTGGTCTCTTCGGTCACGACGCGCGGGCCGGTGACGTACTCGCCGTATTCGGCGTTGTTCGAGATCGAGTAGTTCATGTTGGCGATGCCGCCTTCATAGATCAGGTCGACGATCAGCTTCAGCTCGTGCAGGCATTCGAAGTACGCCATTTCGGGCGCGTAGCCGGCTTCCACCAGCGTTTCAAAACCGGCCTTGATCAGCTCGACCGTACCGCCGCACAGAACCGCTTGTTCGCCGAACAGGTCGGTCTCGGTTTCTTCGCGGAAGTTGGTCTCGATGATGCCGGCCTTGCCGCCGCCGTTGGCGGTGGCGTAGCTCAGCGCGAGGTCACGCGCCTTGCCGGTCTTGTCCTGGTGCACGGCCACGAGGTGGGGCACGCCGCCGCCTTGGGTGTACGTGCTGCGCACGGTATGGCCCGGGGCCTTGGGAGCGACCATCCACACGTCGAGGTCGGCGCGCGGCTGCACGAAGCCGTAGTGCACGTTGAAGCCGTGCGCGAACACCAGCGAAGCGCCTTCCTTGATGTTCGGAGCCACGTCGTTCTTGTAAACGTTCGCGATCTGCTCGTCGGGCAGCAGGATCATGACGACGTCGGCGGCCTTCACGGCGTCGGCGACTTCAGCGACCTTCAGGCCGGCCTTCTCGACCTTGGGCCACGAGGCGCCGCCCTTGCGCAGGCCGACCACGACCTTGACGCCGCTGTCGTTCAGGTTCTGCGCGTGCGCATGGCCTTGCGAGCCGTAACCGATGATGGCGACCGTCTTGCCCTTGATGAGGCTGAGGTCCGCGTCCTTGTCGTAATAAACCTTCATATGCGTCTTTCCTATTTAATCTCGAGCATCCCCAACAGCGGGGACGCATTCACTCACAGTGGGCCGGAAGTATTCCGGGCCTTCATTTGCTGATTGATGGACACGAGGTTGTCGTGAATGCGGAACAGCAGGATCAGCAATTCGCTGTAGACGCGAACAATGATCGCGCCGAAAACCAGGAGCCCGATGGCGACCAGGATTCGCCCCTGGAACAGCGCCGTGGCGGTCATTGCGAGCACAGCCAGCAATCCAAGGAAATACAGTATCCGGATGATGATGGGCGTCACCATCTTGTCGAATCCCAGCAAGTCTTGCATCACGTTCTCCTCATGTGTCGATGAAACGATGAAACTGAGGGGATCTGCACCCCCTACACGCGCAGGATGCGCTCACCGCGCCCGATGCCGCTGGCACCGGTGCGGACAGTTTCGAGGATAGCGCTACGCTCGATCGCTTCGAGGAAAGCGTCGTTCTTGCCGTGGTCACCGGTGAGTTCGATGGTGTAGCTCTTGTCGGTCACGTCGATGATGCGGCCGCGGAAGATTTCCGCCATGCGCATCATTTCCTCGCGCTCCTTGCCGACCGCGCGCACCTTCACCATCATGAGCTCGCGCTCGGTGTAGGCGCCCTCGGTCAGGTCGACGACCTTAACCACTTCGATCAGGCGGTTCAGGTGCTTGGTGATCTGCTCGATCACGTCGTCGGAGCCGGTCGTGACGATGGTCATGCGCGAGAGGCTCGAGTCCTCGGTCGGCGCGACTGTCAGCGATTCGATGTTGTAGCCACGGGCCGAGAACAGGCCCACCACGCGGGAAAGAGCACCCGGCTCGTTTTCCAGCAGCACTGCAATGATGTGTTTCATGTTTGCGTGACTCCTCTTTTCGCCGCCCTCCCCCGTGCACGGTAATGCGCGGGCTCGGCGGACAATAGATTCGTCAGTAAGGAGTTGAGCGAATGTTCCGCGGATCAGAGATCTTCGGAACCCAGCAGCATTTCGGTGATGCCCATTCCGGCCTTCACCATCGGGAACACGTTTTCAGTGGGGTCGGTGCGGAAGTCCATGAACACCGTGCGGTCCTTGAGCTTGCGTGCTTCGCGCAGCGCGGGCTCCACGTCTTGTGGACGCTCGATCAGCATGCCGACGTGGCCGTAGGCCTCGGCGAGCTTCACGAAGTTGGGCAGTGCATCCATGTAGCTGTGGCTGTAGCGGCCGGAGTATTCGATCTCCTGCCACTGGCGCACCATGCCCAGGTAGCGGTTGTTGAGCGAGCAGATCTTGATCGGCGTGTTGTATTGCAGGCAGGTGGAGAGTTCCTGGATACACATCTGCACCGAGCCTTCGCCGGTGATGGTGAACACTTCCGAATCGGGCTTGGCGAGCTTGATGCCCATGGCATAGGGAATGCCCACGCCCATGGTGCCAAGGCCGCCGGAGTTGATCCAGCGGCGCGGCTCGTCGAAGCGGTAGTACTGGGCGGCCCACATCTGGTGCTGGCCCACGTCCGACGTGATGTACGCGTCGGCGTCCTTGGTCATGTTCCAGAGGGTCTCGACCACGTACTGCGGCTTGATCACGTCCTTGTTGCCGCGGTCGTACTTGAGGCAGTCGCGCGAACGCCAGGCCTCGATGGTCTTCCACCAGTCGGCCAGCGCACCGGCGTCGGGCTTGGCGGTGCTCTCGCGGATCATCGAGATCAGTTCGGTGAGCACATCCTTCACGTCGCCGACGATCGGGATATCGACCTTCACGCGCTTGGAGATGCTCGAAGGGTCGATGTCGACGTGGATGATCTTGCGTTCGTTCTGCGCGAAGTGCTTGGGATTGCCGATGACGCGGTCGTCGAAACGCGCACCCACCGCCAGCAGCACGTCGCAGTTCTGCATCGCGTTGTTGGCTTCGATGGTGCCGTGCATGCCCAGCATGCCGAGGAACTTGCGGTCGCTGGCCGGATAGGCGCCCAGGCCCATCAGCGTGTTGGTGACCGGGTAGCCGAGCATGTCGACCAGGGTGCGCAGCTCGTTGGTGGCGTTGCCCAGCAGCACGCCGCCGCCCGTGTAGATGTACGGGCGCTTGGCGGCCAGCAGCAGTTGCAGCGCCTTGCGGATCTGTCCGCCGTGGCCCTTGCGCACCGGGTTGTACGAACGCATCTCGACCTTGTCGGGATAGCCTGCGTAGGGAACCTTCTTGAAGGAAACGTCCTTCGGCACGTCCACCACCACCGGGCCCGGACGGCCGCTGCGCGCGATGTGGAAGGCCTTCTTCATCGTCATGGCCAGATCCTTGGGATCCTTGACGAGGAAGTTGTGCTTGACGATGGGGCGGGTGATGCCGACCGTGTCGCATTCCTGGAAGGCGTCGAGGCCGATGGCGGCGGTCGGCACCTGGCCCGAAATGATCACCATCGGGATCGAGTCCATGTACGCCGTGGCGATACCGGTCACCGCGTTGGTCAGGCCCGGACCAGAAGTGACCAGCGCCACGCCGACTTCGCCGGTCGCGCGCGCATAGCCGTCGGCCGCGTGCACGGCTGCCTGCTCGTGACGCACCAGCACATGCTGGATGGTGTCCTGCTTGTAGAACGCGTCGTAGATGTAGAGAACGGCGCCGCCGGGGTAACCCCAGACGTATTGCACGCCTTCGGCCTGCAGTGCCTTGACCAGCACTTCAGCGCCCATGAGTTCTTGCGTGGCGTTGCCGGCGTTCGACGACGCAGCGGCAGCGGAGAGGATTTCCGCCTTGGAGATTTCCATGATCAACCTTTGTTTATTTCGGGAACGAAATACCTTGGGTGCCCCTTGCCAACCCTTGTGAGGCCGCGCCAGGACTTGAGGCCAAAGCCATGAGCGGACTGATGTTCCGCCGGACCGTGACCCGTTTGCCTTTTGACTTGCAGCGCGGATTATGACATTTCCGCGCGTTCAGATTCGCTTCAGCTCTTGCGTAAAGCGACAAAGGCATAATCCGCGGCGGTAAACATACGCGATCGCTAGACCCCTCTTCCCACGCGGCGCGACCTGCGCCCCCTCTCGCTTGGCCACTGAACTAGAACTCTCCGACTTCCTGAAAAGCGTCGAACGACGCGCTTTCAAGCGCTCGGTCTACCACGTGCGGGATGAAGAAGCGGCGCTCGATATCGTGCAGGACAGCATGATGAAGCTGGCGCAGCACTATGGCGACAAGCCGGCCGACGAACTGCCGATGCTGTTCCAGCGCATCCTGTCGAACTGCACCCTCGATTGGTTCCGGCGCCAGAAGACCCGCCGCGCCCTGTTCTCGAACCTCAGCGACTTCGATTCGGTCGACGACGACGGCGATTTCGACCTGCTGGAGAACTTCGTCTCGCCGACCGACTCTAGGGAATCGGAGAGCGCCGAAGACACCACCCGCCGCGCCCAGGTCTTCCACGAGATCGAGGAACAGATCGCAGCATTGCCGGGCCGTCAACGCGAGGCTTTCCTGATGCGTTACTGGGAGGAAATGGACGTCGCGGAGACGGCCGCAGCGATGGGCTGTTCCGAAGGCAGCGTCAAAACCCACTGCTCGCGAGCCGTTCACGCTCTGAGCAAAGCGCTCAAGGCCAAGGGAATATCGCTATGAATACTAAGGTTTCACCCTCCTCATTCACCGCCGAAGACGAGTTCGGACGGCGCCTCGCTGCCCGCCTCTCGGCCGGCAACAAGGAGTTGTCGCACGACATCGGCGAACGGCTCCGCGTGGCTCGTGCGCAGGCCGTGGCCGCGCGCAAGCTGCCCCCGCAACTGCGGGCGGCCCCCGTGGTGGTGCAGTCGGGTCACACGGCAATACTGGGTGGCAGCTGGTGGACCCGCATCGGCTCGGTGGTGCCGCTCATTGCACTCGTGGCCGGCCTCATCACCATCAGCGTGATGCAGGACGACGACCGCGCCAGCGAACTCGCCGAAGTCGATTCGGCACTGCTCACCGGCGACCTGCCGCCTGCTGCCTATACCGACCCCGGTTTTGCTCAATTCCTGAAGGCCGACAGCGCCTCCGACTGAACTTTTCACTGACCGAATGCGACGCCGCCCCTCTCCCAGCGCGAACTCCTCCCGCCCGCTGCGCCCGCTTCAGGCGGGCGCAGTCGTTTGGGCGAGTGCGCTTGCGGTTGCCGCCCTTGGGCTGACGACTGCCGACGCACAGCCCCGTGCAGAGACCGCTGCGGCCACCGCAGGCGTCAGCAGCCCCAAGGCCGTGTCGACGACCAAGCCGCTCTGGAGCGAACTCACCTCGGGGCAGCAGCAGGCCCTTGCTCCGCTCGGCCCCCACTGGAACACCCTGAACATCGGGCAAAAGCGCAAATGGCTGGCGCTGTCGCGCAATTACTCGGAAATGTCGGCAGAGGACAGGAAGACGCTTCACAGCCGCATGATCGAGTGGGCCGCACTGAGCAACCAGCAGCGCACCCAGGCACGCCTGAACTTTGCGGAGGTCAAGCGCATTCCGGCTGACGAGCGCAAGGCCAAATGGGAGCAGTACCAGGCCCTGAGCGAGGAAGAAAAGCGAAAGCTGGCCGAGCGCGCTCCTCCCAAGCCGCGCGGTGCCGCCATCCCGGTGCGCCCTGTTTCCTCGCAGAAGCTCGTGCCCGTGCCCGCGGTCACGCCCGGCGTGCAGCACACGCCGAGGATCCTGCTGACGCCGCCGCCCGCCCCTCCGGCGCCGCCCGCCACACTCATGGTCGCCACCCCGCCGGAACGCTCGCCTTCGACAGCTCCGGCTGTCGTGGTGACCCCTGCGGCGCCGCAGCCCTCCGGCGTCTCGGCGCCGCCAGTTCCTGCGGAAGCACAGGTGCCGCCCCCTTCGTCGGCCACGGCTGAACCGGCTGCCACTTCTCCCTGACCACAAGGGCCTCGATGGTTTCCAGTACTCCCGAAGTCTCGGGATCCGATCACCCGGCCTCGTCCGTCCCACCAGCAAGCAGCGCTCCCGTCTCTACAGTGCCCGGCCTGTGGCGCCGGATGGCTTGCTGGCTCTATGAAGGCATGCTGCTGTTCGCGGTCGTGTTCGTCTCGGGCTGGCTCTTCAGCACGCTGGGCCAGATGCGCGACGCCATGGATTCGCGGCGCCATCTGTTCCAGGCTTTCCTCTTCGTCGTTTTTGGCGTGTACTTCGTCTGGTTCTGGACCAAGGGCCAGACCCTCGCCATGAAAACCTGGAACATCCGCATCGTCGACTTGCAAGGCCGGCCCATCAGCCAGCGCCGGGCGCTTGCACGTTACCTGCTGAGCTGGATCTGGTTCCTGCCACCGCTGGCCGCCCTCGCCCCTTTCAAGCTCTCGGGCGGCGAATCGACCCTCCTGATCTTCGGCTGGGTCGCCATCTGGGCCCTGCTTGCACGTTTTCACCCCGACCGCCAGTTCTGGCACGACGCCTGGGCCGGTACGCGGCTCATCACCTCCAAGCCGATGAGCCGCCGATGAGTGCCTTGCCCAATCTTCCCGATCCCGCCGTCAATCCGCAAAAGGCCCGCAAGGGCTTCGAGCGCGTCTGGCACGCCACGCTCATCTCGCTGCACGGCCTGCGCGCCGGCTGGAGCGAGCCCGCCTTCCGCCAGGAAGCCATCCTGTCGATCGTGATGATCCCGGCGGCTTTCTGGCTCGGCCGCAGCTGGGTCGAAGTGGCCCTGCTCGCGGGCAGCGCGCTCCTGGTGATGATCGTGGAACTGCTCAACACCGCGGTCGAGGCCGCCATCGACCGCATCGGTCCCGAATGGCACGACCTGTCCAAGCGCGCCAAGGACATGGGCAGCGCGGCCGTGCTGCTGTCGCTGGTGCTCTGCGGCGGCATCTGGGCCGCCGCGCTGTGGCAACGCTTCCTGTCATGAGAAGGCATGCCGGCTGCGGCATGATGGCAGGATGAATCCTGAATTTTCGATCTGTGTGTATTGCGGCTCGCGCCCCGGCGAGCGCCCCGAGTTTTCCCAGGCCGCGCAAGCGGTCGGCCAGTGGATCGGCAAGCACGGCGGCCAATTGGTCTACGGCGGTGGCCGCACGGGCCTGATGGGCACGGTGGCCGAGGCCACCCGCCTCGCCGGCGGCCGCGTGGTCGGCGTCATTCCCAAGGCGCTGGTCGACAAGGAACTGGCCAATTCGCTGTGCGACGAACTCCATGTGGTCGACACCATGCACGAACGCAAGGCCATGATGGGCGAGCGCGCCGACGCCTTCGTCGCCCTCCCGGGCGGCATCGGCACCTTCGAGGAACTCTTCGAGATCTGGACCTGGCGCCAACTCGGCTATCACGACAAGCCGACCGGCATCCTCAACACCGCCGGCTACTACGACGGCCTGCTGGGCTTCCTGGCCCACAGCGTGCGCGAAGGCTTCATGGGCGAGTGGCAGATGGAACTGATCCGCACCGGCACCGAGGTGACCGAGCTTCTGGCCGCGTTGCGCGCCGAAGTGCCGCTCCATCCGCGGGAAGACAGGCTGTCGGAAAACCTCTGACGCCCGCCCACCCTGAAAAAGCCTCCGTTACCGGAGGCTTTTTTTGCTTCAGACCGCGTTTTCGTTCTCTTCGCCCGTACGGATGCGCACGATGCGTTCGACCTCGGTCACGAAGATCTTGCCGTCGCCGATCTTCCCGGTGCGCGCGGAATTGACGATGGCCTCGATGCAGCGCTCCACGTCGGCCTCGTTGACGACCACTTCGACCTTCATCTTGGGCAGGAAGTCGACCACGTACTCGGCGCCGCGGTAGAGCTCGGTGTGCCCCTTCTGTCGGCCGAAGCCCTTGACCTCGGTGACTGTCAGGCCGGTAACGCCCACTTCGGCCAAGGCCTCGCGCACGTCCTCGAGCTTGAAGGGTTTGACGATGGCGGTGATCTGCTTCATGGTTTTCTTGCTCCGGCGGTTTCGTTGAATTTGCTGGTGATAGGGTAACGCCAATCTTTGCCGAAGCTTCGATGGGTGACCCGAATGCCTACGGGCGCCTGGCGCCGCTTGTATTCGTTGATCCTGATGAGCCGCGCAACCCGCTCGACCACCGCGCCCTCGTAGCCGGCGGCGATGATCTCGTCGATGCCTTCGTCGTCCTGCATGTAGCGTGCCAGGATGCCGTCGAGGATGTCGTAGGGCGGAAGGCTGTCCTGATCGGTCTGGTCGGGCCGCAGTTCGGCGCTGGGGGGGCGCGTGATGATCCGCTCGGGAATGGGCTCGGCGCCGGTGCCGTAGGGGTCGTGGGCATTGCGCCAGCGCGCCAGCGCGAACACCGTGGTCTTCAATAGGTCCTTGATGACCGCGAAACCGCCCGCCATGTCGCCATAGAGCGTGCAATAGCCGGTGGCCATTTCGCTCTTGTTCCCGGTGGTCAGCACGATGGAGCCGAACTTGTTCGACAGCCCCATCAGCAGCGTGCCGCGGATGCGGGCCTGGATGTTCTCTTCGGCCGTGTCCTCGGGCATGCCGCTGAACTCTTCGGCCAGCGCGTCCTTGAAGGACTCGAAGGTGTGCCTGATCGAGATTTCGTCGTAGCGCACGCCCAGCCGGCCTGCCATGTCGCGCGCGTCGATCCAGCTGATGTCGGCGGTGTAAGGCGAAGGCATCATGACCGCGCGCACCTTGTCCTTGCCCAATGCGTCGACCGCAATGGCGAGCACCAGGGCGGAGTCGATGCCGCCCGAAAGCCCCAGGATGGCACCCGGAAAACCGTTCTTGCCGATGTAGTCGCGCACGCCAAGCACCAGCGCGTCCCAGAGTTGCGCCTCGGCGTCGCGCGGCGCGGCAATGGCTCCCGCCTCGGCAACGAAGCCCACGCCACCCCGCGGCGAACGTTCGAGCTGGGCGAACACCAGCTTTTCGCGAAAGCTCTCGGCCTGCATCGCGGCGGTACCGTCGGCCTGCAGCGCGAAAGAGGCGCCGTCGAACACCACTTCGTCCTGCCCGCCCACCAGGTGCGCATACACCAGCGGCAGCCCCACGGCACGCGCCCGGTCGGCCATTCGTGCCACGCGCTCGCCTTCCTTGCCCACGTGGTACGGCGAGGCGTTGATCACGGCAAGCACCTCGGCGCCGCTTTCGCGGGCGAGTTCGGCCGGCTGGTCGAACCAGGCGTCCTCGCAGATCAGCAGGCCGACCGAGACGCCGCCCGCCTCGAACACGCAGGTATCTTGCCCCGGCGTGAAGTAGCGGCGCTCGTCGAACACCTGGTAGTTGGGCAGCTCGCGCTTGGCGTATGTCTCGAGGACGCGGCCTTCCTTGATGACGCTGGCCGCGTTGTGCCGAAGCTGTACCGCCACCGAGCGGCTGCGCAGGCTGCCGCCGGTCGGATGCCCCACCACCACGACCATGTCTTTGAGGTCGGCCAGAGCGGCGGCAATGCCTTTCACGGCATCATCGCAAGCTAGAGTGAAGGCGGGCCGCAGGAACAGGTCTTCTGCCGCATAACCGGCAATGGAAAGTTCCGGCGTCAGCAGCAGGCGCGCGCCTTGCGAATAGGCCTCGCGCGCGGCATCGACGATCTTCTTCGCGTTGCCGGCGAGATCGCCCACCACAAAATTGAGTTGCGCGATGGCGAGCTTGAGCGTCATTGCAGAAGGAAGAAAAAGGCTTGAACGATTATGTCATTCGGGTTCTGTCGTCGCCGTCGGACGTGAGCCCGCAGGCATGGAACGCATTGCTCGCCACGCAGGCCGAGCCTTCGCCTTTCATGCGCCACGAATACCTCTCGGCGCTGCATGAAAGCGGCAGCGCCACGCCCGCGAGCGGCTGGATGCCGCAGTTCGTCACGCTGTGGCACGGCGAGCAGTTGCACGCAGCGTGCCCGCTCTACATCAAGGACCATTCGTACGGCGAATACGTGTTCGACTGGGCCTGGGCCAACGCCTACGAGCAGCACGGGCTGGCGTACTACCCGAAGGCCGTGGTCGCGGTGCCCTTCACGCCCGTACCCGGCACTCGCCTGCTGGCCCGGGACGCGCAAAGCCGCACCTTGCTGGTGCAGGGCCTGGTGGCCCTGTGCAAGCAGGAAGCGCTGTCCTCGCTGCACCTGCTGTTCGGCGCCGACGAAGACATTGCCGCATGCACCGAGAGCGGCTTGATGCTGCGCAACACGGTGCAGTTCCACTGGACCAACGCGCAGTACGCCGACTTCGACAGCTTCCTTTCCAGCCTATCCCACGACAAGCGCAAGAAGATCCGCCAGGAGCGCCGCAAGGTGGCCGACGCGGGCGTGAGCTTTCGCTGGTCGCGCGGCGCAGACATCTCGAAGGCCGACTGGGACTTTTTCTACCGCTGCTACGAGCGCACCTACCGCGAGCACGGCAACCCGCCCTACCTCACGCGCGATTTCTTCCGCCGCATGGCCGGCACGATGCCCGAAGCGTGGCTGCTGTTCATCGCCGAGCGCAACGGCAAGCCCATGGCCTCGAGCCTGATCGCCCTCTCGACCCAGCCCGACGAGCCCCTGGTCGCCTATGGCCGCTACTGGGGGGCGCTGGAGCGCGTCGACTGCCTGCACTTCGAGGCCTGCTACTACCAGCCGCTGGCCTGGTGCATCGAGCATGGCGCCAAACGCTTCGAGGGCGGCGCACAGGGCGAGCACAAGATGGCCCGCGCGCTGATGCCGGTCAAGACGACCAGCGCCCACTGGCTGGCGCATCCGTCGTTTGCCGACGCGGTCGAGCGCTTCCTCGAACGCGAGGGCGCGGGCATCGAGAACTACATGGACCATCTGGGCGAGCGCAGTCCCTTCAAGGCCGCCTGACCGCGGTCTGTTTTTCGTGCCATGTCGGCCTGCTATAAAAACGCCCGAATCCACAACAACACCAAGGGAAACGCACCATGCCATTCGTCGGACTGGGGCTGCACGTTCTTGTCGCGCTGTTCTTTGCCGTGCATGCCATGCGCCACGGCAAGCAGATGTACTGGCTGATCATCCTGTTCAGCTTTCCGCTGCTCGGCAGCCTCGTCTACTTCGTGGTCGAGTACCTCCCGGCCTCGCGCATGCAGCGCACCGCCGGCAAGGTGGCCAGCGCGGCCATCGGGTTCATCGATCCCGAGCGCGAATACCGCGCCGCTGCCGATGCCTACGACCTCGCGCCCACCGCCCAGAACAAGCTGCGCCTGGCCAAGGCTTCGCTGGACCGGGGCCAGCCCGCCGAAGCCGTGGGCCACTACCGCGATGCGCTCAAAGGCCCGCTGGCATCCGACCCCGAGCTTCAGTTCGGCCTTGCCAGCGCGCTGCTCGCCGCTGGCGGTCCGGCCTCCGGGCAGGAAGCCCTGCAGGCGATACAGGCGCTGCGCGCCACGCGCGACGACTACCGGCGCGACGAAGTCGCCCTGCTCAACGCCCGCGCACTGGCCGCCAACGGGCGTCAGCAAGAGGCACGCGAAGCCTTCGAAAGCGCCCTGAGCCAATACAACACGGTCGAGACCCGGGCCCGCTATATCGCGTGGCTGTCACAGCAAGGTGATGCCAGTGGCGCGCAACGCCACTGGGAAGAGCTACAGCAGGCGGCACGCCACTGGAACTCGCACGCGCGATCGGTCAATCGCGAGTGGATGCGGCTGGCCTCGGACGCGGTCCGGGCCTGAAGCCGCCGAGCCGGGGGCATTGCGCCCCCGGAGAGCTGCCTTGCGGCAGCAGAACTTACTTCTTGTAGTTGGCGATGCCGTCCAGGATTTCCTTCTTGGCGGAGTCGATGCCTTCCCAGCCCAGCACCTTGACCCACTTGCCGGCTTCCAGGTCCTTGTAGTGCTCGAAGAAATGGCTGATGGCCTTCAGGCGCATCGGGTTCACGTCGTCGACCGACTTCCAGTGGCTGTAGATCGGCAGCACCTTGTCGGTGGGCACGGCCAGCACCTTGCCGTCGACGCCTGCTTCGTCTTCCATCATCAGGATGCCCAGCGGGCGGCACGGCACGACCACGCCCGGCAGCAGCGGGTACGGCGCGATCACCAGCACGTCGACCGGGTCGCCGTCGCCCGACAGGGTCTGCGGCACGTAGCCGTAATTTGCGGGGTAGTACATGGCCGTCGTCATGAAGCGGTCGACGAAGATCGCGCCCGATTCCTTGTCGACTTCGTACTTGATCGGGTCGGCGTTCATCGGGATTTCGATCACGACGTTGAAGGCATCGGGGACGTTTTTGCCGGGGGAAACTTTGTCGAAGGACATGACGTTTTTCGAGTAGTTGAAAAGTATGAGACGGATGGGGACAAACCCGGAGTTTACTTTCCGTGTCACCGGCCGGTCGCACGCGCATCTGTTTTTGCCTGTAAATTGCAACCGTTGGCCAATCGGCTCCGCACCCCGGTGCAGCGAGCTTCGAGGAAGCAACGCGACGGATAGCATGGCCCCGTACGCGTTGCACGCAAGGGCCCATGCTGCCCGTCTCCACTAGTCGCAACGAACGAATGGAGAAGCAAGGCATGATCGGCAACACCCCCCTGATACTGGCAGTCGTCTGCGGCCTCGTGGCCGTGGCATATGGCTTCTGGGCCCGAAGTTGGATTCTCGCGAAGGACCCCGGCAACGCGCGCATGCAGGAAATCGCGGCGGCCATCCAGACCGGCGCCTCCGCCTACCTCGCCAAGCAGTACACGACCATCGCGGTGGTCGGCGTGGTGCTCGCCGCGTTGATCGCCCTCTTCCTCGACCTGACCACCGCGGTCGGCTTCATCGTGGGCGCGGTGCTTTCCGGCGCTTGCGGCTTCATCGGCATGAACGTGTCGGTGCGCGCCAACGTGCGAACCGCGCAGGCGGCCACGCACGGCATCGGCCCCGCCCTTGACGTGGCGTTCCGCGGCGGCGCCATCACCGGCATGCTGGTGGTGGGGCTGGGCCTGCTGGGCGTGTCGGGCTTCTACTGGTTCCTGGCGAGCGGCACGCCGGCTGCGGGGCAGAGCCTCTCGGCCATCCTCAACCCGCTGATCGGATTCGCCTTCGGTTCATCGCTGATCTCGATCTTCGCGCGGCTGGGCGGCGGCATCTTCACCAAGGGCGCCGACGTCGGCGCCGACCTGGTGGGCAAGGTCGAGGCCGGCATTCCCGAGGACGACCCGCGCAACCCGGCCGTCATCGCCGACAACGTGGGCGACAACGTCGGCGACTGCGCCGGCATGGCGGCCGACCTGTTCGAGACCTACGCGGTGACGCTGATCGCCACCATGGTGCTGGGCGCGCTGATGGTCACGGCCGCGCCGACCAACGCGGTGCTCTATCCGCTGGCGCTGGGCGGCGTGTCGATCATCGCGTCGATCATCGGCTGCTTCTTCGTCAAGGCCTCGCCGGGCATGACCAACGTGATGCCGGCGCTCTACAAGGGCCTGGCGGTGGCGGGTGTCCTCTCGCTGATCGCGTTCTGGTTCGTCACGAGCTGGCTGATTCCCGACAACGCCATCGCCCCGAGCGGCAGCCAGCTGAAGCTGTTCGGCGCCTGTTTCGTGGGCCTGGCGCTCACGGCCGCGCTGGTGTGGATCACCGAGTACTACACCGGCACGCAGTACAAGCCGGTGCAGCACATCGCGCAGGCTTCGACCACCGGCCACGGCACCAACATCATCGCGGGCCTGGGCGTGTCGATGCGCTCCACCGCATGGCCGGTGATCTTCGTGTGCATCGCGATCCTGGCGTCCTACTCGCTGGCGGGCCTGTTCGGCATCGCGGTGGCTGCCACGTCGATGCTGAGCATGGCCGGCATCGTGGTCGCGCTCGACGCCTACGGCCCCATCACCGACAACGCCGGCGGCATCGCCGAGATGAGCGAGCTGCCCGACAGCGTGCGCGCCGTGACCGACCCGCTCGACGCAGTCGGCAACACCACCAAGGCCGTGACCAAGGGCTACGCCATCGGCTCGGCCGGGCTCGCGTCGCTGGTGCTGTTTGCCGACTACACCCACAAGCTGGAGAGTTTCGGCCAGGCCATCAGCTTCAACCTGAGCGACCCGATGGTGATCGTCGGCCTGTTCATCGGCGGGCTGATCCCGTACCTGTTCGGCGCGATGGCCATGGAAGCCGTCGGCCGCGCGGCCGGGGCGGTGGTCGAGGAAGTGCGCCGCCAGTTCCGCGACATCCCCGGCATCATGGAAGGCACCGGCAAGCCCGAGTACGGCAAGGCGGTGGGCATGCTGACCGGCGCGGCCATCAAGGAAATGATGATCCCGTCGCTGCTGCCGGTGGTGGTACCGATCGTGGTCGGCCTGCTGCTCGGGCCGAAGGCGCTGGGCGGTCTGCTGATGGGCACCATCGTCACCGGGCTGTTCGTCGCCATCTCGATGTGCACGGGCGGCGGTGCATGGGACAACGCCAAGAAGTACATCGAGGACGGCCACCACGGCGGCAAGGGCTCCGAGGCGCACAAGGCGGCCGTCACCGGCGACACCGTGGGCGACCCCTACAAGGACACCGCCGGCCCGGCCGTGAACCCGCTGATCAAGATCATCAACATCGTGGCGCTGCTCATCGTGCCGCTGGTGGTGAAGTTCCACGCCGGCGATGCGGCGGCCGCCGTGCCGACGAAGATCGAGACGCCGCCCGCAGCGACGGCCCCGGCAGCCATGGCGCCGTCGACGCCCGGCGCGGTGGTGGCTGCAGGCGCCGTGTCGGCCGTGGAAACCGCCGCGGTGAAGGTGGAGAACGGCGTCGTCAAGTTCTACTTCGCGACCGCCAGCGCCGAGGTGGCGCCCAACGCCAAGGAAGCCTTGACCGACGTCATCAAGGCGGTGCAGAGCGGCAGCACCGTGCTGGTGAGCGGCTACCACGACGCCAGCGGCGACCCGGCCAGGAATGCCGAGTTGGCCAAGCAGCGCGCCATGGCCGTGAGCGACGCGCTCAAGGCGGCCGGCGCGCCCGAAGACAAGATCGAGCTCGCCAAGCCCGAGCAATCGCAGGCCGACGGGCCGCCTTCGGAGGCCCGCCGCGTGGAAGTCAAAGTAAAGTCTTGAGATGCCCACACCCGCCCGACTCGAATCGTTCATTGCCGCTGTAGAAGGCGGCGCGCATGCCAAGGCCATCGAGGACTACTACACCGAAGATGCAACCATGCGCGAGAACCAGGCCGAGCCGCGGCGGGGCCGCAGCACGCTGGTGGCGCAGGAAAGCGCCGCGCTGGCGCGCACCGAGTCGGTGGTGTCCACCTGCGTGCGGCCGGTGCTGGTGAATGGCGATCACGTCGCCATTCACTGGATCTTCGAGTTCAGCTTCAAGGGCGGCGGCAAGATGCGCATGGAAGAAATCGCATGGCAGCGCTGGGAGGGCGAGCGCATCGCCGAAGAACAGTTCTTCTACGACCCGGCGCAGAAGAAGCCGGCCTGAAACCTCCCGCACGCCGCCCCGTCCATGGCGCTGAAGACTCCGTAGCTCCATGAATTACCTCCGCGCCCTCGTCGCAGGCACCCTGGCCATTGCCAGTGCGGAGCTTGCGGTCGTGCGGCGCTTTCCGCGGATCCTGCTGGCCATCGTCGCGGTCGGCATGGTGCCGGCGATCTATGCGCTGATCTACCTGACGAGCGTGTGGGACCCGGCCGGCCACACGGCCGACCTGCCCGCCGCCATCGTGAACAAGGACCGGGGCGTGACCTACATGGCGCATTCGGTCAACGTCGGCGAGCAGCTCACGAGCACCCTGCTGGCAAAGCGCGCCTTCGGCTTTCGCGTGATGACCGACGAAGAAGAGGCGCGCGCCGAAGTGCGGCGCGGCACGCTCGCCTTCGCCCTGCTGATTCCGCCGGACTTCAGCGCCGATGCGGTGCCCGGCGCGCAGCGCGGCGCGGGGCGGCTGGTGGTCTACACCTCCGAGGGCAACAACTACAGCTCCGCCGGGCTCGCCCGCCGCTTCGCGGGCGAACTGGGGCACCAGGTCAACGAGATGCTCAACGAGCAGCGCTGGACGCTCGTGCTCAACGCGGCGGCCGGCTCGCAGCAGCGGCTGGAGCAGCTCAAGCAGGCATTGCTGACCCTGCGAGACGGCTCGCAGACGCTCGCCGCTGGCGCCGCCCAATACAGCACCGCCGCGCGGGAGGTAGGCAACGGGTTCAAGCAGGTCAATGGCGGCATCCGCCTCATCCAGTCGAAGCTGCCGGCCGACGCGGACCTGCGCGCGCTCAAGAGCGGCGCGCAACAGCTCGCGGCGGGCCAGCACGAACTCGGCTCGGGCCTGGTGCAGATCGGCGACGGCCTCGACCAGCTCCACGGCGGCGCCGGCCAACTGGGCGACGGCGCACGCAGGCTGCAGCGGGAGTCGGCCGACATTCCCTTCGTGGGCGAGCGCATCGCCAAGGGCGCCGGCGAGCTCGCGGGTGGCGCGGACAAGCTGCGCGGCGGGCTCGAGCAGGCACAGGCCGCCATGAGCAAGGCACAGGACGGCAGCCAGAAGCTCGACGCCGGTGCCACGGCGCTCGAAGGCGGCGTCGGCAAGCTCACCGACGGCATGGGCGCGCTGTCCGCCGGCATCCGTACCATGGCCGGCAAGCTGCCCGAAGACCGCAAGCTCGATGAGTTCGTGCAGGGCGGCACGCAGCTCGCACAGGGCGCACAGAGGCTGCTGACCGGCGTGCGCACCATCGAAGCCGCCCTGCCCGCTTCGATCACCCGCATCCAGGGCAGCGCCTCGGGCCTGGCCGACTCGGTGGAGCCCAGGGTGGAGGTGGTGGCGCCGGTGGCCAACAACGGCAGCGCCTTCGTGCCGAACATGGTGTCGGTCGCGCTGTGGATCGGCGCGGTGATGGCCGGCTACCTGTTCAATATCCGCATCGTGCTGTCGGACCACACGCACTACCCCAAGCTCGCCAAGACGCTGGGCAAGATCACCATGCCCGCGCTGATCGTGCTGTTGCAGGCGGCGCTGGTGCTGGCCACGCTGCTGGGCGTGCTGCAGGTGCAGGCGCCGCACGTGGCGGCGCTGGCGCTCACGATGGCGCTGGCCTCGCTGGTGTTCCTGGTGGTGCTGTTCGCCATCCTGCATGTGTTCGGCGACTTCGGCCGCATCCTGACCGTGCTGCTGCTCACGCTGCAGCTTTCGGCCGGCGGCGGCGTGCTGCCGGTGGAACTGTCGGCCGGCTTCTTCCGCACGGTGCACAGCTGGCTGCCGTTCAGCTGGGTGGTGCAGGCCTTCCGGGCGGTGATGTTCGGCGCCTTCGACAACGGATGGGTGCATGCCTGCGGCGTGGTGCTGCTGTCGGGCGCGGTGGCGGTCGGGCTGATGGCCATCTTCGGCAGGTGGAAAGACGTGCTGCTGGCCGACTACAAGCCCACGATCCAGGTCTGATGAATACAACACTTCCGATGTAACATACAATCTGTCGGATGAACACGCCCGCCGTGCCTGCTGCCGATGCCACCCCTGCCGCCGAGGATCTTTCCATCGAGGCACTGGCAACGCGTACCGGCGTCACGGTGCGCAACATCCGCGCCTACACCACCGCGGGGCTGTTGCCGCCGCCCCGTCTGCGCGGCCGCCTCGGGCTCTATGGCGAAGACCATGCGCAGCGCCTCGCGCTGATCCGCGAGCTGCGCGACCAGGGCTTCGGCATCGAGGCGATCCGCCGCATCTTCGGGCGTGCACCGGCTTCCGTGTGGGGTGACCTCGTCTCGGTCGCACGCTCGATGTCGGGCAGCCTGTTCGCTTCGGAAACGCCCGTGGTCGTGTCCGCCAAGAGCCTCGCTGCCAAGTGGAACGGCCAGATGACGCCCGCCCTGCTCGCCCGCGCCAGCAAGGCCGGGCTCATGCGCGAGTTGCCCGACGGGCAGGTTCAAATGCTCAGCCCCGCACTCGGGCAGGTGGCCGAGCAGCTCGCCGCCCTCGGCCTGCCGCTGGAGCAGGTCATCGGCATGCAGGAAACCATGGCGCGCACCCTGCGCACCGTGGCAAGGCACTGGCTGCGCACCCTGGCCGACAGCCTGCTGACGGGCGACGCCATCGACGCCGAACGCACGGCCCAGTTGCTGGAGAAGGCGCGGCCGCTCGCCACCGGCGCGGTGCAAGCCGCGTTCCCCGTGATCCTGCAGCAGGAACTCGACGCCCTGCTGCACAAGACCGCCTGACCGATGACAAGCTTCCGCCCCCTTCATCCCTCCCTGTTGCTGCTGCCGGCGCTGCTGATGCTGGCCGGCCCGGCGTTCGCGCAAGCCCAGGCGCAGCCCCGCGGCGACAGCGCCCTGGCCCTGAGCTTCGACGCCGCCCGCGCCCGCATGGTCGACCGCTCCGACAAGCTGGCCGCCGCCCGCGCGGCGGTCGACGCCAAGGAACTGCAGAGCCAGGGCCTCAAGGGGCTGGGCGGCCCGACGGTCGCCGTCTCGGGGCTGGCCTATGCCTACAACGCCAACCTGAACCTCGACCTCGATCCGCTCAACCAGAAGCTCGGGCAGATCGGCTCGGCGCTGCCGTCGTCGATCCAGAGCCTTGTCTCGCGCGTGCCGATTCCGCAGCTGCCCAACAGCTACACGCTGAACCGGCACGACAGCGGCGCCAACGCTTCGATCTCCGCCGTGTGGCCGATCTACCTGGGCGGCGCGACCGATGCGGTGCGCGGCTTCGTGTCGGCGCAGACGCGGGAGGCCGAAGCCGATGCCGAGCAGGCCGGCCACGAGGTCGACACGCTGCTGGTGCAGCGCTACTTCGGCGCCCAGTTGGCGCAGCGCGCGGCCGTGCTGCGCGCGCAGGCCGAGCGCACCATCGCGCAGCACGATTCAGCGGCGCAGAAGATGCTCGCGGCCGGCGTGATCTCGCGCGTGGAGCGGCTGCAGGCCAGCGCCGCCTATGAAGAAGCGCGGCGCAACGCCCGCAAGGCGGAGAACGACGCCGCGCTGGCCGGCGTGGCGCTCGCACGCACGCTGCGCGCCGACGGCACGGTGGTACCGCAGACGCCGCTGTTCCTCATCAGCACGCCTGTCGAGCCGCTGGGCTACTTCATCGATTCGGCGCTCACGCGGCATCCGGGCCTGGGCAAGGTCGCGGCCAAGAAGTCGCAGGCCGAGCAACTGCACGAGGGCGAGGAAGCGCTGCGCCGCCCGCAGGTCATCGCCTTCGGCACGCGCGAAATCAAGAGCGGCAACGCCGACTGGGTGGCCGGCGTCGGCGTGCGCTGGACGCTGTACGACTCGATAGACCGCGACGCGCTGTCCGCCTCATCGCTCAAGCAGGTCGAGCAGGCAGAACGCACCGGCGCCCAGGCGCGCAGCGACATCGCGCTGCTGGTCGAGCGCAACTGGCGCGCGCTGGAAAACGCGCGCCGCCAGTATCTGGAAATGAAGGCCTCGGTCGAGCTGGCGCAAGAGGTCGTCAAGCTGCGCACCTCCGGCCTGCGCGAAGGCACGAGCACCACGCTCGACCTGATCGATGCCGAGACCAACCAGGCCAAGGTGCTGACCGAACGCGCGCAAGCCGCCAACGACTACGTGCAGGCGCTCGCGCAACTGCTCGAAAGCGCGGGCCTGTCCGAGAAGTTTTCCGACTACATCGCGCGTGCAGACGTGAAGGTGAATTGATGATGAGTGCCAAGACCCGAAAACTGATCGCGATCCTCGTCGCGCTGCTCGTGCTCGCGCTGCTGGTCTGGGGCTTCTGGCGCGCGTCGCAACCAGCCCCCGAGGTCTTCCAGGGCCAGATGGAAGCGCGCGAGACCGACGTCGCCGGCAAGGTGACGGCACGCGTGGCCGAAGTGGCGGTGAAGGAAGGCGACCGCATCCAGGCCGGCGCGGTGCTGGTGCGCATGGACAGCCCCGAAGTGCGCGCCAAGCTCGCGCAGGCCACTGCCGCCGAACAGGCCGCGCAGGCCGTGGCCGACAAGGCGCAGAACGGCGCCCGCCCGCAGGAAGTGGAAATGGCGCGCATGCAATGGCAGCGCGCCGAAACAGCCGCGCAACTGGCGCAGACCTCGTTCCGCCGCGTCGACGGGCTGGCGCGCGAGGGCCTGGTGGCCGACCAGAAGCGCGACGAGGCCGAAGCCAACTGGAAAGCCTCGCGCGACGCCGCCATCGCGGCCAGGGCGCAATACGACATGGCGCGCACCGGCGCCCGCCCCGAGGACAAGGCCGCCGCCAGCGCGCAGGCCCGCCAGGTGGCCGGCGTGGTGGCCGAGGCGGAAGCCGCCAAGGCCGAGACCGAGCTTCGCAGCCCCGTCGGTGGCGAGGTGGCGAAGGTGCTGGCCAAGGTGGGCGAACTGTCGCCGCAGGGTGTGGCCGTGGTCACCGTTGTCGACCTGAGCGACCAATGGGTGGTGCTCAACGTGCGCGAAGACCGGCTCTCCCGTTTCGCGCTCGGCAATGAATTCGACGCACGACTGCCCGCGCTGCCCGAAGACAAGCGCACCGCCCGCTTCAAGGTCTACTACAGCGCCGTGCTGCCCGACTTCGCGACCTGGCGCGCCACGCGCGGCGGCGCGGGCTTCGACGTGCGCACCTTCGAGGTCCGCGCGCGCCCGCTCAAGCCCATCGACGGCGCGCGTCCCGGCATAAGCGTGCTGGTCGACTGAGTCCGCGATGAGCCTGCGCGGCTTTTCCGCTGCCAGCGCACGGCGCGAGTTCGCGCTGCTGCGCACCCGCCCCTGGGACCTGGCCATGGTCTCGTGGGTACCGCTGCTCGCGGTGTTCCTGATCTGGTGGATCTTTTCCGCCGGCCTGCCCGAGCGCCTGCCCATCGGCGTGCTCGACCAGGACCACTCGTCGCTCTCGCGCCAGGTAGTGCGCTTTCTGGACGCCACGCCGGGCCTGCGCGTGGTGCAGCAATACAGCGACGAAGGCGAGATGGCGCGCGCCCTGGCCAGCGGTGCCGTCGACGCGGCGGTGCAGCTGCCGCGGGACCTGAGCCGCGACGTGAAGCAGGGCCGCGTCGGCCAGGTCGTGCTGCTGCACAACGCGCAGCTGGGCACGCATTCGAGCCTGATCCAGCGCGACGTGCGCACCGCCGTGGCGACGGTGTCGGGCGGGGTCGAGCTCACCGTGCGCAACAAGCGCGGCGAATCGATGAGGGCCGCGCGCGCGAGCATGGAGCCGGTCAAGGCGAGCATGGTCGCGCTGTTCAACACCTCGACCGACTACGAACAGTTCCTCGGCGCGGCGCTGATTCCCGCGCTGCTCCACATCCTCGCGATGACGGCCGGCGCATGGTCCGTGGGCCGCGAGCTGCGAGACCGCAGCATCGGCGAATGGCTCGGCGCCGCGCCGCGCTGGCACGAGGCGCTGGCTGCATTGGCGGGCAAGCTGGCGCTGCCCTTCCTGAGCCTCTGCGCGGTGGCGATCGCGGCCATGCTGTGGATCACGGCGGGACGCGGCTGGCACCCGGTCGGTTCGCTCGGCTGGACGCTGTTCGCGCTGGCGGTGTTCCTGGCGCTGTCGGTGGCGCTCGGCGCCTTCGTGTCGAGCCTCACGCGCTCGCTGCGCACCGCGCTGTCGGCCACGGGCTTCATCACCGCGCCGGCGTTCGCTTTCGGCGGCGTGGGCTTTCCGCTGGTCGCGATGCCGCTGTTCGCGCGCATGTGGGCCAACCTGCTGCCCTACACGCACTACATCCGCGTGCAGATGGAACAGCTGCAGATGGGCGCGCCGGTGCTGTATTCGGTGGCGACGCCGCTTTGGATGGTGCTGGGCACGGCCGTGCTGCTGGCCGCCTCGGCCGCCGCGCTGGTGCGCGCGGCCCGCGCGCCCGGCACCTGGGGAGGCCGCTGATGACGACGGGCGAGCGCACCGGCTTCGGCGCCGCCTGGCGCGACACCGCCCTGGCGGTACTGCGCGACAAGGGCGTGCTGCTGATCATGCTGATCGCGCCGGTCATCTACGGCTTCTTCTATCCGTGGCCCTACGGCACGCAGGCCGTCACGCGCGTGCCGGTGGCGGTGGTCGACCAGGACCACAGCGCGCTGTCGCGCCAGATCGCGCGCTTCGCGATGGCCAATCCGCGGCTGGACGTGCGCATGGTCACCTCCGACGTGCACGAGGCGCAGCAGGCGCTCTGGCGCGGCGAGATCGAGGGCTACGCGCTGCTGCCGGCGGACCTCAAGCGCAACGTGCTGCGTGGCACCCCGGCGGTGGTCACCATCGAAGGCAACGGCGCGTATGCGCTGTTGAACAAGGCGGTGCTGTACGGTTTCTCGGAAGCGGTCGGCACCGTGTCGGCGGGCGTGGAGATACGCAAGCTGCAGGCCGGCGGCCAGAGCGCGGTGCAGGCCGCGCGCAGCCGCAGCCCGCTCAACACGCAGCTGGTGGCGCTGTTCAACCCGACCGAAGGCTACGGCAGCTACGTGGTGCCGGCGGTGGCCCTGCTGATACTGCAGCAGACGTTGCTGATGGGCGCGGCGATGCTGGCCGGCACCTGGGCCGAAGCCGAACGGCTGCGGGCTTCCATGGGCGCGTGGCTGGGGCGGCTGGGCGCGCTTTCGGGTTTCGGCTTCCTGAGCGGGCTGTTCTATTTCGGCTGGGTGTTCTTCCTGCAGGACTACCCGCGCGGCGGCAACCCGCTGGGAGCGATGGTGCTGCTCGCTTTTTATGTGCCTGCCATCTGCACGTTCGGCCTGCTGCTGGGCTGCTGGTTCCGCGACCGCGAGCGGGCCTTGCAGGTGCTGTTGTTCACTGCTTTGCCGATGGCTTTTCTCTCGGGCTTCTCATGGCCGGTGGAGGCCTTGCCGGGGCCGTTGCAGGCACTGCGCTGGCTGTTTCCGAGCACCGCCGGCATCCAGGGCTCGCTGCGCCTCAACCAGATGGGGGCGCCGCTGCATGACGTGCTGCCCTATCTCGGCGCACTGCTGGCGCTGACGCTGGCCGGCCTGCTCGCGCTGCGGCTGGCTGCCGCGCCGCGCGGCAGCGCGCAAGCCCGGCGCGCCTAGCGCAGGCTTTCGGCAGCCACGGCCCGCACCAGCCGGGTCGCGGGCGCCACCAGTTCGCGCAGATCGCCCGCGCGGTCCTGCTCGATGGCCTGCAGCACCAGTTCGTTGATGCCGCCGACCACGGTCATCGCCATCTCGCTCGTCAGGTGTGCCGAGGGCTCTTCGGCGCCGCCGGCACTGTTGATGGCGACCTGGATGAAGTTGGCGATCTCGTCGTTCACCCGGCGGCGCACCACCAGCCCCGGCATGCCCAGTCCGAGGATCTCCACGAAGAGCGTGCGCAGCAGCACCGGGTCTTGCGCGAGGTAATCGAAATACGCCGTCATGGCCTGCTCGACCTGCGCATGCCAGGGCTGCACCGGGTCGAAGGCTTCGCTCACCGCCTGCAGGGCGAGCCGGCTCGCGGTTTCATACAGCGCAATCAGGCATTCGGTCTTGGTGCTGAAATGTTCGTAGAACGTGCGGCGCGACACGGCGGCCTCGCGCACGATGTCGGCAATGGTCGTCTCGGCGTAGCCCTTGGCCGCCACCGCCTGCGCCATGCCTTGGAGAAGCCGGTTGTAATGCTCGCTCGCCGGGCCGTCGGGAGACTTCGGCGTCACGGCCTTTTCAATGGTTTCGCTCATGGATGGAACATTTTCCTACGCCCTGGTACTTGACAGTACCACCAACCGACCGCACCATGGAGGCATGCGGTACGAAGATGTACCAACCCTCCTCCCACGCATTGCGTGCTTTCTTCGAGGCTTGATTTCATGACTGAACTCGTTGTCCGACGCCTTCTGATCGACCTGCAACCGCCGTTCGCCCGAGACTGGTGCGGCGGCGATGCATTCTCGACCGCTTTCTTCAATGCCCTGTCGATGAGTTTCCCCTTCGGAGAACAATTCTTCATCGACGCCGTGCGCGATGCCGTGGCCACCCTGCCGCTCGAGGTGCAGGAACAGCACCGCGCCGACGTGCGCGGCTTCATCGGCCAGGAAGCGACGCACCGGCGCATTCACTCGCTGTTCAACAGCCATCTCGAGAGCCAGGGCCTGGTCGACGGCTGGACGGCACGCGCCAGCAAGCGCCTGAAACTGATGGAAGACGCCGATCCGCGCCATGCGCTGGCGGTCACGGCTGCCACCGAGCACTTCACCGCCATGTTCGCCGAATGGCTGCTCGCCCACCCCGGCATCCTCGACGGCGCCGAGCCCCGGCTGCGCACCATGTGGCTCTGGCACAGCGCCGAAGAGCTGGAGCACAAGAGTGTCGCGTTCGACATCTACAAGGCTGCTGGCGGCTCCGACGAATGGCGCAAGCGCTGGTTCCGCCGCGTGACGATGATGTTCCTGGGCGACCTGATGCGCCAGACCGTCGACAACCTGCGCCACGAGAAGCAGCTGTGGAAGTGGTCGACCTGGAAGAGCGCGGCGCGCATTCTGCTGAGCCGCGATGGCCTGCTGCGCGGCAACCTCGCGGGCTGGCGCAGCTACCTGCGCGCGGACTTCCATCCGATGCAGCAGGACAGCACCTTGTCCGAACGCTGGCTGGAGAACAACCGGGCGCAATACACGCCCGTCGGCGGCCCGGCGCCGGAAGCGGCCGCGGCGCGCTGCTGAGAACTACCGCGTCAGAAGATCAGAAGAAGGTGGCGCGCTGCGTGGTATTGCCGCCGGACTGCTGGTGTTCGGGGCGCAGCGTGAGGTCGTGCAGCGTGTCGAAGTCCGACGGGGCGTCGGGCACCCGCATCACCACTTCGAGTTCATGCATCGACGCGACCCAGCGGCCGGCGGGTGACTCGGCAGGCTCGTCGTTGGCAAACACGCCGTCGCGGATGTAGAGCGTTTCGCCCTCGGCGCGCTCGGCATGCAGCTCGATCAGTCGCGCAATCGAAAAGTTGTACGTCACGAGCTTCTCGCGCGTCTTGCGGTCCTTGCCACCGCAGTTGAACGAGCCTTCCGCCGCAATGACGATGCAGGAACCGTCCACGCCCCCGTCCGCGTCGATCTCGTTGCCGGAGCGCCAGATGGCATTCGGCAGGCGAACGCGCACCTTGTCGATGACGAGATCCCGCTGCTTGTTGAGGCTGCCGAGAGGCGGCACCAGCGAACGCAGCTGGCGCAGCCGCTCCGCGAAGTTGTCGTCCATGAGGAATTCGACATGGTGCGTGGCGCTACCCGATGAACGCCTGACCACCTGCATGACGACATGACGCGGCTTAGCCATGGCTGAACCCCTTTGCGAGCGTTGAAATCCACGCCCTGCGAAGGACGTCAACGGCTTGGCTGCAATTCATTGAGACGACTGAAATTAGAACTTTTGAATAAATGCAATTACGTGCATTATTTGTTTCCAACTGTATATCCAAATCGAGTCGCCGGGGAAGCCAATCCGTGACCTGGGCGCAAGGAAATGTCGCCAAAACGTCTCGCCGCCGTGCTAGCGGCAAGACCGAACGGGCTTATTCCAGGGCTTCGTCGAGCGCCTTGCAGGAAGGCGCGCAAACCGTCTGCGACTTGCCCAGCACCTGGCGGGTGCGCAATTGCGAGCGCACGCGGTGCTTGCCGCACATGAAGCAGGACATGGTCGCCCCGCTGAACGATGCCGAGGCCCTGAACGGCGAGCCCGGCGTCTTCGATTTGTAGCGCAGGCCGTCCGCCACCACCGCCGTCTTTACTTCACCCTTCGCCATGCGTCTTGTCCTTGTTGTTCGGTTGGGCACCGCGCATGGCGCGGGCAATGGCTTCACGGGCACTGACTTCGGCCGAAAGAGAAGCGTCGAGCGCCGACCGGCAAAGGCCGGCGTGCTGATAGTTGAGATTTTCGTACACCTCGGCCGCGGCCGGGTAGGCGTCGAGCAGGCGGCCCAGTTCGGCCCCCTGTTCGACATCCTCGAACTCGTGGACGAGGTGCTCGACCACCGAGCGGTATTGCTCGGCGCCGACGGGCACGGGGCTGTGCTCGAACTTTTCCAGCAGTTGAGCCAGCACGTGGGTCACTGCCAGATCGGTCTTGGGAGACGGATTGCGGGTCGTGTTCATGGTTTGCATCTGGGGGCAGCATACGCCTATGCAAGTGGCTGGTCGTACAGGGATGTCTCCCCTTCCCCCGCCTGTTGCGCCGCCTGCATGCGCTGGAGCAGGCTGTGCAGCATTTCGGTCGAAAGCCCGTGGATCACCAGCCGGTGCCCGGCCCGCAGGGTCGACAGGGGCACCAGGGGATGCTTGTTGTTGACCAGGATCAGGTGTTCCGGCGCGGCGAGGATGGTCGCGGTGTAGATGCCGATGGTTTCGTCCAGTTGCAAGGAATTGGCCGCGCGCCAGAAATCGTTGTCCGTCAGCATCAGCTGGTAGAGCGGCGTGAACAGCTCGATGGCGCTTTGCAGGTCGAGGAAATTGAGCCTGCCCTGGGGCATGTCCTCCAGCCGCAGGGGCGGCTCCTTGATCATCGAGAAATCGACCTTTTCCGCCTTGCACAGCGTCAGCCCCCTGTCGCGCAGCGCCGTGTTCAGCCGGATTACGAAGTTGAAGAGGTTCAGGTCGTGCTTGAGGAACATCTCGTCCTTCAGCGCGTCGATGTCGGCCGGCTCCAGCGGGTTGGTGGCCACGGGCGCCGGCGAATTGCGCCCGATGAAGGACAGCACCTGCGAGCCCAGGTGGAAATGCCGCAGGATCAGCCAGTTGGCCTCTGGCGAGACAAAGCGCTTCAGCCCCCAGGCCAGGAAGCGGTGCAGCAGCATCGAGTGCGACCAGTTGCGCGGCACGAACACCTTCACGATCTGGATCAGGATGATCGTCAGCCGCGCAATCGGCCGCAGGAACGGCAGCAGGTATTGCCGCGAGCCGGAGCTCGAATCGGCCAGCCATGCCTCCTTCACGTTGTCGGGCAGCGGCGTGCTCTGGTCGAGATAGAGCGCCAGCCAGGGGCTGGGGTCGCGCTCGTCGTGCGCCTGGGTCAGGAAATCAGGCGTTCTGCTGGGCATCTGTCATTCGCTCCGTGATGTGCTGGAACTGCATCAGGTACAGCGCGGCCGTGTGGCGCGCGGTGTCGGTGATCTGGCGCGCGGCGCGGGCCTGCCCCTCGACGGCCATGACCATCTCGACGGCGGTGAGCCAGCGGCCCAGGTGGTGCTCGTCGTTGTGCCCGTGGTACTCGAGGAAGCGGAAGGCGTCGGGCGGCAGCTTCAGGCTGGCCTTGAGCAGCGGCAGCAACGCCGGCACGATGCGCTGGCCCGTGCCCTCGATGATGTAGATCGCCCCCAGCAGGCCGATTGGGTCGCGCGTGGCCGCAAGGCCGTGCAGGTAGGCATTGAGCGCCTCGCCGCCGGGGTTGCGGCGCAACTCGTCGATCGATTCGACCGTGCCGCCGGCCTTGCGGTAGTCGCTGAACAGGATGTTGAAGTCGTTCTGCTCCTCGCCCGCGTGCACGCCGATCAGCGAGGCCAGCATCTGGTAGGGCTCGCTGAGCGATGCCGCGCCTTCGCGCATCCACAGGCTGCCTTCGCGCACCTGCGGCACCCACTGCTCCATCCAGTTCAGGTAGTCGGGCACGGCGAAGCGGCGCTCGCGGATCTGGCGCACCAGCGGCGTACGCCACACGCGCGAGCGGTAGTCGTGCCAGATGGCGGCCAGTTCGGTCAGCAGCGCGCCGAGGCCTTCGGGCGCGGCGGCCGGGTCGTGCGGCGGGGCGATGACGAGGTCGTCGTCGGGCACCACGGCCACGCGGGGCGCGACCGCCGCGGGCGCGGCATCGGCCACTTCCACTTCGAGCAGCATGTACGCCGCCATGAAGCGCCCCGACTCGGGCACGTAGCAGAAGATCTGCTCGCCGGGCTTCAGCGCCTTGGTGTGCAAAAACTCGGCCAGCATCACGAGGATCGACGCCGCCCCGGTGTTGCCGCGCCACGCGAGGTTGCTCCACCAGCGCTCGCGCGGAATCGACAGGTCGGCCTTGGCCATCAGGTCTTCGACCACCGGGATGAATTTTTCCGACGAGTAGTGGCACAGGAAGTGATCGACCCGCTTCGGATCGACCCAGCCGTCGCGCACCAGCCCCGCGTATTCGTGGATGCCGATGTCGAACAGGTGCGGCAGCAGGCGGATGTCCTGCCGCAGTGAGAGCGCGCCCGCGGCTTCGGCCTCGGCCCAGGAGCCGAAGTCGAGGTGGCCTCGTCCGTGCTCGTCGCGGTTTTCGGTCAGGCCTAGCTGCATGCAGACCGGGTAGTCGCCCGAGAAGGCGCGCTGGTGCACCCACTTCAGCCGCAGCCTGAGCCCCGGCGACCCCGCCAGCGCGGGCGAGCCGTCGGACAGCAGCAGCGCGCCCGCGCCGTCGGACAGCATCCAGCGCAGGAAGTGCGAGTCGAAGTCGGTCTCGTAGCCGCGCGCGGCGAAGCGCGAGCGCTTGAACAGGCGCGACGGCATCTCGCTGGCCACTGCCAACGCCGAGCGGTGCGCGCCCAGCTCGATGCCCTGCGCCGCCGCCTGGATCGCCGAAACGCCCGCCGCGCAGATGCCGTGCACCGAATGCGTTTCCATCGGCTGCGCCGCCAGTTCGCCCTGGATCATGTTGGCGAAGCCCGGCATCAGCGTGTCCCCGCCCGAGGAGCCGCTGGCCAGCATCGACACCCGCGACAGCTCGGCCCCGCCGCGCCGCAGGCAGTCGCGAATGGCGCCGGCCGCCAGTTGCGCGTTGGTCTGCTGCGTCACGCCTTCCGCGTCAATGGCGTAGTGCCGCGTGAGGATGCCGTTCTCGGCCAGGATGCGCCGCTTGATGCGCTCCGACATGCGGTTGAGCGGCGCGATGTACGCGTCCATGCGGTCATTGGGAATGGGTTCGCCCGGCATGAAGTAGCCGGCGCTCTCTAGGTACACGCGTTGGAATGAAACAGGCATGGTTCAGTGGGTTGGGGAATCGGGAGGCATCAGCGAGCGGCTGCGAAAACGCGGCCACACGGCCCCCAGCACGAAAACGCGCGCCATGTACGGCACCAGCCCGCCCTCGTTGAGCGCCGGATCGACCCGCGCGCGGTAGCGCGTGCGATGCAGATGCGTGAGCTCGGACCAATGGGCATGCGGGTTCTCGTGGTGTGCGGTGTGCAGGCCGATGTTGAACAGCAATGGGTTCACCAGCCCCTCGAAATTGCGGGCGTAGTTCAGCCGGCTACCCGGGGTATCGCCCGGCGCTCCCTTGGCCACACCGTTGGGCGCCGGCTTGCGGCCGTCGGCGTGCGCATGCTGCAGGTAGTTGGTCGCCAGCAGCCAGTGCAGGCCATGCAGCTGCGGCACGATCACGAAGAGCAGCGCCTTGCGCCAGTCGACGGCCAGCAGCACCGTCCAGCTGACCAGCCACAGCGCGTACTGCGCCATGCAGTAGCGCCACGCGCCGCGCCGGTGCCGCCGCAGCCGCGCGAGCCAGCCGAAGAACACCGGCATGAGCACCCAAACCGCCTGGAACGGATGCAGCAGGTAGCCCCACAGGTGGTTGGTGTCGCCGCCGAAACGGTAGGTGCGCGCCACGTCCTTCGGCCCATGCCGATGGCGATGGTGGTTGTCCACGTGCGCGGGCCAGAACACGAAGGTCGGGTGCCCCTGCAGCAGCGTGATCCAGAAGTCGGTCAGCCGGTTCAGGCGCCGCCCGCGCCACATGCGCAGGTGCACGTGGTTGTGGTGAATGACGCCGACGCCGAGCGTGAGGAACAGCATCAGCCCATACATCACGGCGTTGAAGCCGTGCACCCATTGCCATGCCGCCAGTGCGGGCAGCGCCGCGAGGTAAACAAGGCTCTGCCAGTCCCGCCAGTGGCGCAGGCTCGGCAGCCGGGGTCGCGCGTCAGGCGGTGGTCGCGCCATGCTTCTGGTGGAAGGCCCGGAAGAGCGGTTCGGCGGCGTCCGCGGCAATGCGCGTGCGGAACAGGCGGTCCATGAAGGTGAACTGGAAGCCGTAGTTGCCGTTGTGAACGGCATGGTGCAGATGGTGCCGCCGGCTCGCCGCGAACCAGTGGCTGTAGGACACGCCCGTGAAGAAGTCGTAGTTCGAATGCCCGACGCAGTTGAAGAACAGGCTGAACACCGGCACCGCCGCGAGCGACCAGAAGCTGAAGTCGTGCAGCACCATCGGCAGCAGGATCACGTTGCCCAGCATCAGCGCCTCGATCGGGTGGAAGCTGTAGGTGGCCCATGGCGTGGTCACGAACGACCGGTGATGCGGCCCGTGAAAGCGCCGCAGCCAGCGCGTGTGCAGCAGGCGGTGGTTGACCCAGAAATGCACGTCGTTCCAGACCGCGAGCACGAGGATCTCCAGCGTGATCTGCAGCCAGCCCGCGTCGCCGTCGAGCCGCGCCCAGCCCAGCTGCAGCAAGCCCCAAGGGAACACCATGCCCAGCCCGAAGATCAGCACCGACACGCCCGACTGCCCCAGCTCGCGCCGCAACTGCCCCGGCTGCAGCGGCCGCGGATCGAGCGGCCGCCCGATGCCCAGCGCGGGCAGCAGGCGCTTCGTCAGCAGCCAGGTCAGTCCGCCGAAACAGAGATAGATCCCGCCAAAGAAAAGCAGGCCCCACAGCATGACCTGCGGGGCCGACAACGAAGTGAAAGTCTGCGCCATCCCCCAAGGCTACAACAGCATCTCGGGGACCACCGGCGCGATGAGCATGTTGTAGAAGCGCTGGAAGAAGCTCGACTCCGGCTCGGAGGTCAGGATCATTTCCTTCTCGCCGTCGTTGGTCAGCCACTGCAGCGTGCCGGTGCCCTTGGCCAGCCGCAGCCGGTAGGAGTTCTGCAGCTTGCTGATGTTGATGACCCGCAGCATCTCGCGCGCGAGCTGCGGGCTGTCGACCACCAGCCCCATCTCGGTGTTCTGGCTGGCAGAGCGCGGGTCGAGGTTCATGGAGCCGATGAAGATGCGCGTCTTGTCGATGGCCGCCGTCTTGGCATGCAGCCGCCCGAGCGACTTGCCGAACATGCCGAAGCGCTCGCCCGCGCTGGTGCGCTGCGGGCTCAGCTCGTACAGGTCGGCGCCCGCTTGCAGCAGCCGTTCGCGGTAGCGCGCGTAGCCCGTGTGCACCAGCGGCTCGTCGTTGGCGGCCAGCGAGTTGGTGACGAGCGTGAGCTTGACCTTGCGCTGGGTCAGTTCCTGGAACGCGGCCATGCCGCGCTCGCCGGGCACGAGGTACGGCGAGGTCAGGTCGACCTGGGTCTTGGCGTCGAGCATCAGCGCCCAGACCTGCATGGTCACGCTGGTGGCGATGGCTTCGTCGGCCGTCATGGTCGCTGGCTTGCCGGGCGGATCGGCAATGGCGCGGGCCTCGCCCCACAGCAGGCCCATGCGCCCGCCGTCCAGCTCTTCGGCGATGGGGCCGTAGCCCAGGATGTCCGACGGCGGCAGCACGATCTTCGGCGGCGGCGCGGCCATGTCCACCCACTCGTCGAAATCGGCGGTGCCCGGCTTGCGGCCGCCCTCGCCCGCCACGATGTCGGCAATCGGCCAGACCTGCACGCTGTTCCAGTAGGCGTCGAAGATCGATTCGAGCTGCGGCACCACCTTGCCGACGACCAGCGCGTCCATGTCGATGAAGTTCTGCGCCTCGTTCAGCACGAAATATTCCTCGGCGATGTTGCGCCCGCCCACCACCGCCATCGCGCCGTCGGCAATGAAGAGCTTGTTGTGCATGCGGTGGTTGAGCCGCCCGATCTCGAACGGCGACGCCGCGAAGCGCGACAGGAAGCCGTTGCGCCCGCAGCAGAACGGGTTGAACAGCCGCACCTCGACGTTCGGCGTCTCGGACAGCGCGAGCAGCAGTTGCTGGCTCTTGACGGTGTAGAGGTCGTCCACCAGCACCCGCACCTTCACGCCGCGCGCCGCCGCTTCGCGCAGGGTGCGCAGCAGCAGGCGGCCCACGGCGTCGTTCTCGAGCTGGTAGTACTGCACCACCAGCGAGCGCTGGGCCCGTTGGGCAAGCTGGATGCGGGCGTCGAGCGAGTACACGCCCAGCGGCATCAGCCGGAAGCCAGAATGCTCCCCGGGCGGGGTGGAGGCGGCCACGATCTTCGCGAGCGAGGTGGTCGGATCCGCAGCCGCGGAATTCTCGGCGGGCCGTTCGCGCGCCACCGGCAGCGAGCCGCAGGCGCCGAGCGCCGCGACCAGCAGGCCGGCAAGCGCGATGCGCAAAGGTAGAAGCCAGGCGTTCATGAAAAGTGCTTCCGTTGCTTCATTGGTCCATGTGTCCGTGTCTTGTTCCGTACGCCTGCCGTGGGGTGACGGTTTCAGGCGCCGCCCCTGGAGCCTAGAATTCCGGCCACACAGCTGCGGAGTTGCATCATGGCCCGAACGAACCTCTCACGCATCGCCTTGACGGCTGTTTTTGCGATGCTTTCGCACCCCGCCTGGGCCGCGCTCGACATCGGCGACCCGGCGCCCCGCTTCACCGCCGACGCCGCGCTGGGCGGCAAGACCTTCCGCTATTCGCTGGCCGACGCGCTGGCCAAGGGCCCGGTGGTGGTGTATTTCTTCCCGGCGGCCGACTCGAACGACTGCTCCATCGAGGCCCACGCCTTCGCCGAAGCCATCGACAAGTTCGCCGCGCTGGGCGCCACCGTCATCGGCGTGTCGGCGGACGACATCGGCACGCTGTCGAAGTTCTCGGTCAAGTCGTGCCAGAGCCGGTTTCCGGTGGCGTCCGACGAGTCGAAGACCGTGATCCAGGGCTTCGACGCCCTCATGCAGACCAAGCCTGATTTCGCCAACCGGCTTTCCTACGTGATCGCACCGGACGGCAAGGTGGCCTACTACTACCAGAACCTGAACCCGGACAAGCACGTGGAGCGCATGCTGAACGCCGTGCGCGCCCTGCCCCGGGCCAGCGCCGCCGCCAGGTAGGGCCGGCGGCCGGGGCGCCCACGCTTCTTGCGCGCTTCGCGCAAAATCCAGCCCCATGCAGCTCAACTACATCGCCAACGCGGACGTTCCGTCCTCCTCCGGCCGCACCCTGCCGGTCATCGACCCCTCCGACGGCCAGGCCTTCGACGAAATCCAGCGCAGCAACGCCGCCGACATCGACTCGGCCGTGCGCGCCGCGCGCGACTGCTTCGAGGGCGTGTGGCACAAGGTCAGCGCCGCCGACCGCGGCCGCCTGCTCTACAAGCTGTCGCAGAAGATCGCCGAGCACGTCGACGAACTCGCGCTCATCGAGCAGCGCGACTGCGGCAAGCCCGTCAAGCAGGCCCGGGCCGACGCGGTGGCGCTGGTGCGCTACTTCGAGTTCTACGCCGGCGCCTGCGACAAGCTGCACGGCGAAACCATCCCCTACCAGGACGGCTACAGCGTCTTCACCTGGCGCGAACCGCACGGCGTCACCGGCCACATCGTTCCCTGGAACTACCCGATGCAGATCTTCGGGCGCAGCGTGGGCGGCGCCCTGGCGGCGGGCAACGTGTGCGTGGTCAAGCCGGCGGAAGACGCCTGCCTCTCGCTGATCCGGGTGGCGCAGCTGGCGGCCGAGGTCGGCTTCCCGGCCGGTGCGCTGAACATCGTGACCGGCTACGGCCACGAGGTGGGCGACGCGCTGGCGCGGCACGAAGGCATCGACCACATCAGCTTCACCGGCAGCCCGAAGATCGGCACGCTGATCCAGCAGGTGGCGGCCGAGCGGCACTGCCCGGTCACGCTGGAGCTGGGCGGCAAGAGCCCGCAGATCGTGTTCGCCGATGCCGACCTGGACGCGGTCATTCCCGTGGTCATCAACGCCATCGTGCAGAACGCCGGGCAGACCTGCTCGGCCGGCTCGCGCGTGCTGATCCAGCGCGGCATCTACGAGCCGCTGCTCGAACGCCTGGGCCACGCCTTCGAGGCACTGCGCGTGGGCCCCGCCGCCATGGACCTCGACGTCGGCCCGCTGATCCGCCAGACGCAGCAGCAGCGCGTGTGGGATTTCCTGAGCGATGCACAACATGCCGGCATCCCGATGGTGGCGCAGGGCATCGTGGTCGAGGAAGCGCCAGAGACCGGCTTCTACCAGGCGCCGACCCTGCTGCGCGACGTGCCCGTGGACCATCGCCTGGCGCAGGAAGAAGTGTTCGGCCCGGTGCTGGCGGCGATGCAGTTCGCCGATGAGGACGAGGCCGTGGCGCTTGCCAACGCCACGCAGTTCGGCCTGGTGGCCGGCGTGTGGACGGCCGACGGCTCGCGCCAGTTCCGCATGGCCAGGCGCGTGCGCAGCGGCCAGGTGTTCATCAACAACTATGGCGCGGGCGGCGGTGTCGAGCTGCCCTTCGGCGGCGTGAAGTCTTCCGGCTACGGCCGCGAAAAGGGCTTCGAGGCTCTCTACGGCTTCACCACGCTGAAAACCGTGGCCGTCAAGCACGGCTAGTACCTTGGCGCTCCCCCAGGCTGCGCGCACTTCGTGTCGCTTCGCCACCCCCCTCGCCGGGGGCGACACCTGCGGCCCGGCAAAGCCGGTTCCGCGGTGTCCTGCGAAGGGGGCCCTACCCCAACGCGGTATCTAACAGCATCATCAGCACGAAGCCGACCATCAGCCCGCTGGTGGCGAAGGCCTCGTGCCCCTTGCGGTGGGATTCGGGAATGATCTCGTGGCTGATCACGAACAGCATCGCGCCTGCCGCGAAGCCCAGCCCCCAGGGCAGCAGCATCGCCGAATGGCCGACCACCGCCGCGCCCAGCACGGCGCCCAGCGGCTCGACCAGCCCCGAAGCCATGCCGATCAGCACCGCGAAGACCCGGCTGTAGCCGGCCGCCAGCAGAGCCACGGCCACGACCAGCCCCTCGGGCACGTCCTGGATCGCGATGCCGGTGGCCAGCGCATCCGCCCGCAGCCCGTTGTTGGCCGCATAGCCGACGCCGATGGCCAGCCCCTCCGGCACGTTGTGCAGCGCGATCGCGAACACGAAGAGCCATGTGCGCCGCAGCTGCCGCGCCGTCTGGCCTTCGCGGCCCTTGATGAAGTGCTCGTGCGGCAGCACGCGGTCCATCAGCATCAGCGCGGCGCCGCCGAGCAGGATGGCCGAGCCGATCACGCCGCCCGCCGCCCAGCTGCCGCCGCCGAAAACGCCCACGTTCCTGGCCGCCTCCAGGCCGGGAATGATCAACGAGAAGGCGCTGGCGGCCAGCATCACGCCGGCACCGAAGCCGAACAGCGTGTCCTGCAGCCGCTCGGGCAGCTTCTGCGAGAACAGCACCGGCAGCGTGCCGAGCGCCGTGGCCAGCGCCGCGACCGACCCGCCGAGCAATGCGTTCCACACCATCGGGTCGCCGCGCACGAATGTCCAGAACCGCGACAGCCCCACCAGCGCGCCGGCGGCGACGATGGCAAGGCCGATCCACTCGCGCGTCGGGCGGGCGGGCCTGGCCCGCGTACCCGCCACCCCCACCTGCCGGGGCTCGTTCATGGCCGCGCGCCTCAGCCGCCGGTTGCGGCGGCGTGGCGCCGGGCCACCTCGGCCCAGTTCACCACGTTGTAGAAGGCCGCGATGTATTCGGGGCGGCGGTTCTGGTACCTGAGGTAGTACGCGTGCTCCCACACGTCCAGCCCCAGGATCGGCGTGTTGCCGGAGCCGATGCCGCGCATCAGCGGGCTGTCCTGGTTGCCGCTGCTTTCCACGGCAAGCTTGCCGCCGGGGCCTATCGTCAGCCATGCCCAGCCGCTGCCGAAGCGCGTGAGCGCGGCCTTGGTGAAGGCGTCCTTGAAGGCGTCGAAGCCCCCCAGGTCGGCGTCGATGGCCTCGGCCAGCGCTCCCGCGGGTGCGCCTCCGCCGCCCTGGCCCACGGGCGCCATCACGGTCCAGAACAGGCTGTGGTTGGCGTGGCCGCCGCCGTTGTTGCGCACCGGGGCGCGCAGCGGCTCGGGCAGTTGCTCGACGCCGGCGATGAGTTCTTCGACCGGCCTTCCCTCGTGCGGCGTGTCTTTCAACGCGGCATTGAGGTTGTTCACATAGGTCTGGTGGTGCTTGCCGTGGTGGATTTCCATCGTCTGCGCATCGATGTGAGGCTCAAGGGCATCGAAGGCATAGGGCAAGGCTGGGAGGGAGTACGGCACGGTCGGGAGGCTCCTTGGTTGGAAGAGCCCTTTGCGTCGTCGACGTGCTGCGTATTCAGGCGCTCAAATGATAGGAATTCTCATTGGCTCCGTCAAGACATCTCGTCGGGGATGGCGAAAACCGGCCAGCGCCGGAAAACTTCCGGCAACGATCGATACACTGCCCCGCGGCACGTTTCCCCGGGAGATTCCAACGATGAAATTCAAGAACACCCTGCCCTTGGCAATGGCGCTTGCCTTGCTGCTCGGCGCCGGCCCGGCCTCGGCGCAGGTCTCCACGCCGCCGGCCGGCGACTACATCTACGAGGGCGGCAGCGGCGCCCTCCGCGTCAAGGCCGACGGGCGCTTCGACATCACCACCATCGGCGCCAACGCGCATACCTGCGCGCTCGACGGCACCATCGTGCGCGGCAAGGCGAAGCTGGCCGACAGCGGCTGCGTGGTCAGCTTCGCGGTCAACGCCGACAAGGTGGCGGTCTCGACCAACGGCGACGAGCAATGCCGCGACAACTGCGGCATGCGCGCCACCTTCGAAGGCACCTACACCCGCCCCACCCCGGCCTGCACCGACAAGGCGGTGGCCAGTTCGCGCAAGAGCTTCAAGCGCCAGTACGACTCGAAAGACTATTCGACCGCCCTGGCCACCCTGTCGCCGGTGCTTTCGGAGTGCGAGAAGACGCTCGACTGGATCACCAAGGACTGGATACGCAACGACATCGCGCTGACGCAGTTCAAGCTGAATGACCGCGCGGCCTGCCTCAAGACGCTGCAGCCGCTGGCCGAGGACGCCGCCCGCACCGACGACGGCATCAAGGAAAACTATCCGCCCGCCGACGCCGAGATCTTCCTGCCCGTGGTGCGCGCCGCCCGCACGAACCTGAAGCTCTGCAGGGGATAACCCCCGGGCGCACCGCGGCGGGCGCAAGTAGCCTGCAGCCAATGGGCCCATGGGCGATGGCGCAAAATCGGGCCCTCCCCCTACCCCACATGAAGCACAGCAGCAGCACTGTCATCCCGATCTCCACGGTCGGCCGCGCGCATCCCGCCGTGGCCGTGCCGGAAATCGCCGTACCCGCCACCGGCCAGTTGCTGGACCGGCTGGGCCGGCCGTTGACGGACCTGCGCATCAGCGTGACCGACCGCTGCAACTTCCGCTGCAGCTACTGCATGCCGAAGGACGTGTTCGACAAGGACTACCAGTACCTGCCCCACAGCGCGCTGCTGAGCTTCGAGGAAATGACCCGGCTGGCCCGCCTGTTCGCGAGCCACGGCGTGCGCAAGATCCGCCTGACCGGCGGCGAGCCCCTGCTGCGCAAGAACATCGAGGGCCTGATCGCGCAGCTCGCCGAGATCCGCACGCCCGCCGGCGAGCCGCTGGCGCTGACGCTCACCACCAACGGCTCGCTGCTGCGGCGCAAGGCAGTCGCGCTCCAGAGCGCCGGCCTGCAGCGCGTGACCGTGAGCCTCGACAGCCTGGACGACGCCGTGTTCCGCCATATGAACGACGTCGACTTTCCGGTGGCCGACGTGCTGTCCGGCATCGACGCGGCGCTGGCCGCGGGCATGGGCCCGATCAAGGTCAACATGGTGGTCAAGCGCGGCACCAACGAGCAGGAGATATTGCCGATGGCGCGCTACTTCCGCGAGCAGCATGGCGGCAAGGTGGTGCTGCGCTTCATCGAATACATGGACGTGGGCGCCACCAACGGCTGGCGCATGGACGAGGTGCTGCCCTCGGCCGAGGTCATTGCGCGCATCCATGCCGAGTTCCCGCTGGTGCCGCTGCAGGCCAGCGCGCCCGGCGAGACCGCACAGCGCTGGGCCTATGCCGACGGCGGCGGCGAGATCGGCGTCATCAGCAGCGTCACCCAGGCCTTCTGCCACGACTGCAGCCGCGCGCGCCTTTCGACCGAGGGCAAGCTCTACCTGTGCCTGTTCGCCAGCGCCGGCCACGACCTGCGCCCCCTGCTGCGCGGCACCGCCAGCGACGAAGACATCGCCTCCGCCATCGGCCACATCTGGCAGGGCCGCGCCGACCGCTATTCCGAGCTGCGCGCCCTGCGCACCACAGACGCCGACGACGCTGCCGGCGACAAGGCACCCCGCCGCGTCGAGATGAGCTACATCGGCGGATGACGCAGGCGCCCGCCATGCCCGCGCACGCCATCGCGCCAGCCGACATCACCGGGCTGCTGCTGGCCGGCGGCCTCGGCTCGCGCATGGGCGGCATCGACAAGGGGCTGCAGCCGTTCAACGGCGAGCCGCTGGCGCTGCATGCCATACGCCGGCTGCGTCCCCAGGTCGGCACGCTGATGCTCAATGCCAACCGCAACCTGCAGGACTACGAGGCCTTCGGCGCGCCGGTTCATGCCGACGTCCTGGCCGGCTACCCCGGCCCGCTCGCGGGCTTCCTGACCGGGCTTGCGCACAGCCGCACGCCCTGGCTCCTGACCGTGCCCTGCGACACCCCGCTGTTCCCGCCGGACCTGGCCGCGCGGCTGGCCGAAGCGGCCGCCACAGGCGACGCGGAGATCGCGATGCCCGTCGCGCCCGAAGCCTCCGGGACTGGGGACGCCGCCCCCGTGCTGCGCCCCCAGCCGGTCTTCTGCCTGCTGCGCGCAGACCTGCTGGAAAGCCTGCGGCGCTACACCGCAGCCGGCGGCCGCAAGGTCCAGGCCTGGACCGCGCAGCACCGCACCGTGCGCGTACCCTTCGACCGGCCGGGCGACGCGCCCGACGCCTTCTTCAACGCCAACACCCTTGCCGAACTGCACGCACTCGAAAACAGATGAGCCCATGAGTCGCATCGCAGACATCGCCTCCACCCTTTCGGGCTACGACGCCGCCGACCTGAGCGTCGAGGCCGTCCATGCCTTTCTCTCGCAGCTGACGGCCAAGGCCGTTGTCACGCAGCGCGAAAGCGTCTCGCTGTTCGACGCCCTGGGCCGCGTGCTGGCCGAAGACATCGTCTCGCCCATCAGCGTGCCGCCGCACGACAACTCCGCGATGGACGGCTACGCCTTCGACGGCGCGGTGCTGCCCGCCGACGCGCCCATCGACGCTTCCGTCACGCTGCGCGTGGCCGGCACCGTGCTGGCCGGGGCGGCCTGGCGGGGCGAGCTGGCGGCCGGCGACGCGGTGCGCATCATGACCGGCGCGATGATGCCGGCGGGGCTGGACACCGTGGTTCCGCAGGAGTTCTGCAAGGTCGACGGCGACAAGGTGAGCTTTCCCGCGCGCGTGCTGCGCCGTGGCGCCAACCGCCGCCTTGCCGGCGAAGACCTCATGCAGGGCCAGCCCGCGCTGCGCAAGGGCGAGCGCCTGTCGCCCGCCGCGCTGGGCATGGTCGCCAGCCTGGGCCTGCCGGGCGTGCCTGCGCTGCGCAGGCTGCGCGTGGCGTATTTTTCGACCGGCGACGAGATCCTGAGCCTGGGCGACGCACCGCGCGAAGGCGCCGTGTACGACAGCAACCGCTACACCGTGTTCGGCCTGCTCAGCCGGCTGGGCTGCGACATCGTCGACCTGGGCCTGGTGCGCGACGACCCCGCCACGCTCGCCGCGGCATTGCAACGCGCCGCGCGAGAGGCCGACGCCATCGTCAGCAGTGGCGGCGTGAGCGCGGGCGTGGCCGACCACACGCGCGACGTGATGCAGAAGCTGGGCGACATGGCCTTCTGGCGCGTTGCGATGCGCCCCGGCCGCCCGCTGGCCGTGGGCCTGATCCCGCGTGAAAGCTCGCCGCGGCCGGCCGTGCTGTTCGGCCTGCCGGGCAACCCGGTGGCGGTGATGGTCACGTTCCTTGCCTTCGTTCGGCCGGCCCTGCTGCGCATGATGGGCTGCCACGAAGCCGCGTCGGCACCGCCTCCGCTGCTGCGCGCGCGCACCGCGACGCCCCTTCGCAAGAAGCCGGGCCGCACCGAGTACCAGCGGGGTTTCGTCAGGATGGTGCCCGGCGCGTTGCCCGAAGTCAGCGTGGCGGGCAACCAGGGCTCGGGGGTGCTGAGCTCGATGGTCGAGGCCAACGGGCTCGTTGTGCTGCGCCACGGCCAGGGCAGCGTCGCGGCGGGCGACGAGGTCGACGTGATGATGTTCGACGGCGTGATCTAGCCGCCTTTCGGCAATCTACGCCGAGCCGCCCTGCTCGCGGGCGCGCTCTTCGAGCTTGGTCACCACCTGCTGCGCCAGGAAGCGCAGCTGCTCCAGCAGCTCCGGGTCCAGCGTGCGCGGGCGGGTGTCGATCACGCAGACCGTTCCCAGCGCTTCGCCGTTGCTCATGACGAGCGGTGCGCCGGCATAGAAGCGGATGTTGGGGTCGCCCGTGACCAGCGGGTTGGCCTTGAAGCGCTCGTCCTCGAGCGCGTCGCCGACCACCATGACCTCCGCCGGGGCGGCGATGGCATGCGCGCAAAACGCATGTTCCCGGGGCGTTTCAGACGCCTTGAGACCGACACGCGACTTGAACCACTGCCGCCGCTCGTCGATCAGCGAAATGAGCGCGATGGGCGTGCCGCACAACTGGGCGGCCAGACGCGTGATCTCGTCGTAGGCGGCCTCCTCGCTGGTGTCGAGGATGGCCACGCGGTGCAGTTCCGCCAAGCGTGAAGATTCAGTCATGCGCCCATTATCGGGGGTTGCGCCGCGGTTCAGAGTCGCCCCAGCGCCTTGTCCACGCCCTTGTTGGCCAGCATGTCGGCGCGCTCGTTGCCGGGGTCGCCCGAGTGGCCCTTGACCCAGCGCCATTCGATCTGGTGGCCGCCCTCGGTCACCAGCTTGTCCAGCCGCTGCCAGAGCTCGACGTTCTTCACGGGCTGCTTGCTGGCCGTGACCCAGCCCTTGGCCTTCCAGCCGCGGATCCACTCGGTGATGCCCTTTCGCACGTACTGGCTGTCGAGGTACAGCACCACCTTGCACGGCCGCTTGAGCGCGGCCAGGCCTTCGATGACGGCGGTCAGCTCCATGCGGTTGTTGGTGGTGTCGAGTTCACCGCCGAACAGGTCTTTTTCGGTGGCACCCGACTTGAGCCATGCGCCCCAGCCCCCGGGGCCCGGGTTGCCTTTGCAGGCACCATCGGTATAGATCACGACTTCGGTCAAACTGGCTTTTCCTTCTTCATTCGATTCGTTCATTTTCAATTCTTGTCGGGCTCGCCGCGATGCACCTTGCCCGCGATGGGCACGGGCGCCTTGGCCCGCGCGCCGGCGCGGCGCCAGTCGGCGCTCAGCAGGCGCATGCCGCGCACCCGCTTCACCGCCACCAGGAAGTAGGCCGCGCCGAAGATGGGCCACCAGCGCTCGCCGGCCGCGTCCATCCAGCGCGATCGCTCCAGCCAGGCCTCGCTGCGCACGGCCGGCCGGTAGATGCCGAAGCGGCCCGATTCCACCTCGAAGCTCAGCAGCCGCAGCCAGTCGCGCATGCGCCAGTAGCCGATGAACTCGCCGCCCTCGGGCAGGTAAAGATCGCCAAGCCCCAAGCGCCGGTAAATGTGCGCGCGGCGCTGCCGCATGCCCCAGAGGCTGGCCGGGTTGAGCCCGCAGATCACCACCCGGCCCTCGGGCACCAGCACCCGCTCGACCTCGCGCAGCGTGGCGTGCGGGTCGGGGCTGAGTTCCAGGGCATGCGGCAGCACGACGAGATCGAGGCTGTTGGCCGCGAACGGCAGGGCCGCGAAGTCGGTCAGCAGCGCGGCCTTGCCGCGCCGGGCCGGGTCGTCCAGCGCGAGCCAGCGGTGCGGCATGCGGTTGGTGCGAAGGCCGTCGACCTCCGCCGCGCCCAGCTGCAGCGCGTGATAGCCGAAGACATCGGCCACCGCCTGATCGAACTGGGCCTGCTCCCAGGCCAGAAGGTAGCGCCCCGGGGGGGTCGCGAACCAATCCTGCAAACCTATAATTTGAACGCTCATGACCCTCGTTCCGCTGCCCGCCTTTGCCGACAACTACATCTGGATGCTGCACGACGGGTCCCACGCCATCGTGGTGGATCCGGGCGACGCCCAACCGGTGTTCGACGCGCTGGCGCGCCACAAGCTGCAGCTGGCCGCGATTCTAGTCACGCACCACCATGCCGATCACACCGGCGGCGTGGGGGCGTTGCACGCCGCCACCGGCGCCCGGGTGTGGGGCCCCGCGCGCGAGCGCATCCCCGAACCGTATACGCCGCTGGTGCAGGGCGACGTGGCCGAAGCACTGGGCCTGCGCTTCGAGGTCATCGACGTACCGGGCCACACGGCCGGGCACATCGCCTACTTCCTGCCGGCGGCGCCTTCCGAGGCGCCGCTTCTCTTCTGTGGCGACACACTTTTCTCGGGCGGCTGCGGCCGCCTCTTCGAGGGAACGCCCGCGCAGATGCTGGCCTCGCTCGACGCGCTCGCGGCGCTGCCCGGCGACACGCGCGTCTGCTGCGCCCACGAGTACACACTTTCTAACCTGCGTTTCGCCCTTGCAGTGGAACCGGCCAACGCCGATCTGACTCACTACAACGCGCGCTGCGAAAGCCTGCGCGCACAGGGGCAGCCCACGCTGCCTTCGCAACTGGCGACCGAACGCCTGATCAACCCCTTTCTTCGCAGCCGCGAAGCCACTGTCCTTCGAGCGGTGCGTGCCCACGCCGAGCTGGCTGCAGATGCAGCCGAGGCCGATGTGTTCGCCGCACTGCGCCAATGGAAAAACGACTTCCGATGAAACTGATTGCTGCCACCTGCCTTGCAGGTTCACTGGTGCTCGCGGGCTGCGCGGGCACGAACAACAGCTCCACACCGTCTTCCTCCTCCCCCAGAGCCGGCGCTACCGCCGGCGGCAGCGCAAGCCCCGTCTACCCGCGCGACGCCCTCTCCCCGCTTGCCACCAGCCAGGCCCATTCGCAGAGCGTCGTCACGCTCGCGCCGCCCGCCGACATGTGGGACCGCATCCGCCGCGGTTTCAAGATGCCCGACCTGGACAACGACCTCGTGCGCGACCGCGAGCAGTGGTACGCCAGCCGGCCCGACTACATCCAGCGCATGACCGAGCGCTCGAACAAGTACATCTTCCACATCGTCGAGGAGCTCGAGCGCCGCAACATGCCGACCGAGCTCGCGCTGCTGCCCTACATCGAGAGCGCGTTCAACCCGCAGGCCATCTCAAGCGCGCGCGCAGCGGGCATGTGGCAGTTCATGCCGGCCACCGGCACCGACTTCGACCTGAAGCAGAACATCTTCCGCGACGACCGCCGCGACGTGGTGGCCTCCACCCGCGCCGCGCTCGACTACCTGCAGAAGCTCTACGGCATGTTCGGCGACTGGCAGCTGGCCCTGGCCGCCTACAACTGGGGCGAAGGCAGCGTGAGCCGCGCCATCGCCAAGAACCAGCGCCTGGGCCTGCCCACCACCTACAGCGACCTCACCATGCCCGCCGAGACGCGCATGTACGTGCCCAAGCTGCAGGCCGTGAAGAACATCGTGGCCAACCCGCAGGCGTTCAACACCGAGCTGCCGCTGATCGCCAACCACCCGTACTTCCAAACCGTCACGCTCACGCGCGACCTCGACGTGGAGCTGGCCGCCAAGCTGGCAGACGTTCGCCTGGAGGACTTCCGCGCGCTGAACCCGGCCGCGCACAAGCCTGTGCTCATTGCCGCCGGCACGCCGCAGATCCTGCTGCCGTGGGACAACGCGGCCGTGTTCCAGCGCAACTTCGACGCCTACGCGCAAGGCCAGTACGCCAGCTGGACCGCCTGGGTCGTGCCCAACACGATGACCGTGGCCGACGCCGCGCAACGCTCGGGCATGAGCGAAGCCGACCTGCGCGCCATCAACAACGTGCCGCCGCGCATGCTCATCAAGGCCGGCTCGACGCTGATCGTGCCGCGCGGCGCCCGCGTGAAGGAAGACGTGGCCGCCGTGGTGGCCGACGGCGGCCACCTGAGCTTCCAGCCCGAGATCGTCACCCGCCGCACCACCGTGAAGGCGGGCCGCGCCGACAACGTGGCCTCCATTGCGCGACGCTACAACCTCAAGCCCGCCGCCGTCGCCGAATGGAACGACGTGAAGCCCAACCACGCGTTCAAGCGCGGCTACAGCGTGGTGGTGTACCTGCCGATCCGCGCGACCGTCGCGGCGCGCGTGGGCACCGGCATTCCGCCCGCACGCGGCCATGTGGCGGCATCGTCGAAGCAGGCGGCAAGGCCCACGGCGGCTCGCGGCGCCAACATCGCCAAGGTGCCCGCGAGCAGCAAGCAACAGGTGGTGCGCGAGAAGCGCGGCGGCGCGCCGGCAAAGAAGAAGCGCTGATAAAAGGCGCAGCTTTCGTCAGTGCGTGGGCGTCGCGGCCCACGCCCTGCGGCGCACCACGGCTTCCAGCGCGGCCACGGCAATCATCACGAGCGTGGTGAGCGTGCCCACCACGATCACCGACAGGTGCGGCGCAAACACCGCGAGCACGGCCAGCAGGCCCAGCCCGTACAGGTGCGACTGCGGCAAGAAGCCGCGCACCACGCGCTTGAACAGCGCATTGCCGAACAGGTAGAGCGCCGGCCCGCCGATCAGCGCGCCGAGGTACTTGAGCTCGGCGTGGTGCGAGCCCTCGTTGATCGTCAGCTCGTCGGCCACCGCGCACACGATGATGCCCGCCACCAGGATCACGTGCGTGTAGTGGAACTTGGCGCCGATGCCGCCGGGGTCGGCCGAATGCTCGATGGCATGGGTCGCCTCCTTGGCGCTGGTGTCGAAGTACATCCACCACATCGCCAGGCTGCCCGAAAAGCCCACCATCAGCGCGAACAGGTCTGCGCCATGCCATTCGGCGTGGTGCCCGAACGCGATGCCGGTGGCCAGCACCGACTCGCCCAGCGCCACGATCACGAAGAGCTGGCAGCGCTCCGCCAGGTGGCCGCCATCGATGGTCCAGTCGCTCGTCAGCGAACGGCCCAGGCCCGGAAAGCGCAGGCCGATCATCGGTGCGACGTACTCGCACAGCACGCCGCAGAACCACAGCGCAAGGCGCGCCTCGCCTTGCGCGAAACCGCCCGCGATCCAGAACACGCCGGCCACGCAGTTCCATGCCAGCAGGCGACGGAAGTTCGGCGTGAGCGGATCGTTGGGGCCGATGGCGATCAACATGCACAGCGTGCGCCCCGCCTGTATCCCCACGAAGCACAGCGCGAACACCAGCCCCCGCTCCGCGAAGGCGCCCGGCAGCGCCGAGGCCATCACCATGGCCAGCAGCATGATCGCGAACAGCACGCCGCGGATGCGCAGCGCGCCGGGGTTGAACCAGTTGGTGGTCCAGGCCGTGTACTGCCAGCCCAGCCATACAGCGAACCACATCACCAGCGTCTGCAGCGCCCCCGGCAGCGTGAGGTGGTCGAGCAGGTAGTGGGACAGCTGGGTGACGGAAAACGCGTAGACCAGGTCGAAGAACAATTCTTCGTTCGAGACCCTGGCGGCCTCGCTGCGCGAGCGCAAGGTCGTGGCCCGCTTGTTGTCGTGGCTCATGCTCTACCCCTGTGAAGTCGTTGCGGCGCTCCTTGTCGCTGCGGCGCGCCGCGCGGGATCATCGCACGAGGGGTGCTAGAGCTTCTCGGTTTCGCCCGTCTTGGGCTGCCACTTCATCAGGCGCCTCTCGATCAGCCCGACGATGCCGTCGAGCACCAGCGCAAAGGCCGTGAGCACCACGATGCCCGCGAACACCGTGTTGACGTCGAAGGTGCCCTCCGCCTGCAGGATGAGATAGCCCACGCCCCGCGCCGAGCCCAGGTACTCCCCCACCACCGCCCCGACGAAAGCCAGCCCGACCGAGGTGTGCAGGCTGGAAAACACCCAGCTGGTCGCGCTCGGCAGGTACACGGTACGCAGCAGCTGCCGCTGGTTGGCGCCCAGCATCTTCGCGTTGGCCAGCACCACGGGGCTCACCTCGCGCACGCCCTGGTACACGTTGAAGAACACGATGAAGAACACCAGCGTGACGGCCAGCGCCACCTTGCTCCAGATGCCCAGGCCGAACCACAGCGCGAAGATGGGCGCGAGGATCACGCGCGGCATCGAGTTGGCGGCCTTGATGTAGGGGTCGAGAATCAGGCTCGCGGTCGGCGCCAGCGCGAGCCACAGCCCGCACGCCAGGCCCAGCACCGTGCCGATGCCGAAGGCCAGCACCGTCTCCAGCAGCGTGGTGCCCAGGTGCAGGTAGATGTCGGCGTTGCCCTTGAGACCTTCGGGAAAGAGCGCATTGGCCGGCACATCGAACGGCAGGAACCAGCTCCAGATGCGCCCCGCCACCTGGATCGGCTCGCCCACGAAGAAAGCGAACTGCTGGTTGCGCGAAGCCAGGTGCCACGCGACAAGAATCACCGCCAGCAGCGCCAGTTGCCAGAAGCGCGCATTGCGCTCGTTGAGGCCGAAGTGAGCGCGCGACATCAGGCGGCCTTCCTCAGTTGCTGCGCATAGCCCTTGAGCACCTCGTCGCGCAGCACCTCCCAGATCTGCGTGTGCAGCTCGACGAAGCGCGGCTGCGTGCGCACCTCGGCCACGTCGCGCGGGCGCGGCAGGTCGATGGCGAATTCACCGATGGGGCGCGTCGCCGGCCCGGCCGAAAGCACCACCACGCGGTCGCTCATCGCGATCGCTTCGTCGAGGTCGTGCGTGATGAACAGCACCGCCTTCTTCTTCGCGCTCCAGAGGTCGAGCACCTCGTTCTCCATCAGCTGGCGCGTCTGGATGTCGAGCGCGCTGAAGGGCTCGTCCATGAGGATGATGTCGGGGTCGAGCACCAGCGTCTGCGCCAGCGCCACGCGCTTGCGCATGCCGCCGGAGAGCTGGTGCGGATAGCGGTCGCCGAAGCCCGACAGGCCCACGCGCGCCAGCCAGGCGTCGGCCTGCCTGCGCGCGTCGGCATCGGGCACGCCGCGGTACTGCAGCCCGACCATCACGTTGTCGATGGCGCTGCGCCAGGGCATCAGCGCCTCGGTCTGGAACATGTAGCCCGCGCGCGCGTTGACGCCCTCCAGCGTCTTGCCGAACACCTTGACCGTGCCCGACGAGGGCTCCAGCAGCCCCGCGCCCACGTTCAGCAGCGTCGACTTGCCGCAGCCCGTGGGGCCGACCACCGACACGAACTCCCCGGCCTTGATGCGCAGCGTGGTGTCGGCCACCGCCGTGTAGCGCTGGCCCGGATCGTCCTTCGAATGGAAAGTGCAGCTGATGGAGAGGAGTTCGAGTGCGTGGTCGGACATGGTCGGACGGGGCAGAAAAAACCCGGCCTGAGCCGGGTCGCGGGGACGTTCGGAATCAGGCTTTGAATCTGTCTTTCGCGCGCCTTGCAAAATCGTTGGTGTAGGTCTTGGCGAGGTCGATCTTGTCGGCCTTCACCGTGGTGTCGAAGCTGGCGATGGCGGTGAGCGCGGTCTTGGGGCCGTCGGCCGGCACGAGGCCGTCGGTCGCGATCGACTCTCGCACCTTGTCGAAGGACGCGAGGTAAAGCGCGCGGTCGCCGAGCAGGTAGGTCTCCGGCACCGTCTTGATGATGTCGCCCGGCCCTGCCGTCTGCAGCCACTTGAGCCCGTGCACGATGGCGTTCGCCAGCGCCTGGCAGGTGTTGGGATTCTTCTGGATGAAATCGGCCGACGCGTACAGGCAGGCCGCCGGCATCGTGCCGCCGAACACCTGTTGCGTGCCCTTGAGCGTACGCGTGTCGCTGATGATCTTCACGTCGCCCTTCTGCTCGAGCATCGTCATCACCGGGTCGGTGTTGCTGATGGCGTCGATCTGGCCCGAGCGCAGCGCGGTGAGCGCGCCGGCCGCCACGCCCACGCCGATGTAGCTCACGTCGCTGGCCTTGAGCCCGCCGCGCGACAGCACGAGGTTGGCCACCATGTTGGTCGACGAGCCCGGTGCCGAGACGCCGATCTTCTTCCCCTTGAGATCCTGGATGCCGGTGTAGCCGGCCATGTTCCTGGTCGACACGCCCACCGCGATCTGCGGCGCGCGGCCCTGCAGCACGAAGGCCTGGAAGAACTGGTTCTTGGCCTGGAGGTTGATGGTGTGTTCGTACGCGCCGGAGCACACGTCGGCCGAGCCGCCGACCACGGCCTGCAGCGCACGCGCGCCGCCGGCGAAGTCGGAGATTTCCACGTCCAGCCCTTCGGCCTTGAAGTAGCCCAGCTGCTCGGAGATGGTCAGCGGCAGGTAGTAGAACGCCGCCTTGCCGCCCACCGCGATGGAGACCTTGGTCTTCTCCAGCTTCGCCTGTTGCGCAAAGACACGCGGCAACGCGATGGTTGCGGCGGCAATGGCTGAGGCGGAAATGAGGGCGCGGCGATGGAGCATGAAACGGTGCCTGGAGGCTCTGTGATTCGTCTGGACTGAATCGAGCTTAGGGGCCGCATCACGCGACTGCATCGGGGTCATCCCGTGCGGGTTTTCACGTAAGCATGAAGGCCTCCAGAAGGCCCTGCGCACGAGGCTATCGCCCGATGAAAAGGATCGCCGCGTTAACGAGGAACCCGAGCGCCCAGACCGCGCTGCGCGCGCCGCCGATGCCCTTGATGTAGAGGCCGATATAGATCACGCGCAGCACCACGTAGGCCACGGCGAGCATGTCGAGCCGCCCCTGCGCCGCGCCAAGCTGGTGCGCGATGATGACGGCGCCGATGAAGAACGGCAGTCCTTCGAAGCTGTTGGCCTGGGCGCTGTTGGCACGCGCGCGCCAGCCGCTCTGCTTGGCGGCCCATTCGCGCGGCTGCATGTTGTCGCGCGGACCGAAGCTGCCCGCCTTGGCGATCCATGCGGCCAGGTACGGCAGGCCGCAGGCGATGAACACGCACCAGTAGGCAACCGTGAGCAGTGAAAAAGTCATGTCGTCTTGTCTCCGGCGACGGCGTGGCTACCGCCGGTCCACCAGCGCGTGCGCGATGGTGCCGAGGTCCACGTATTCGAGTTCGCTGCCGGCCGGCACGCCGCGCGCCAGACGCGTCACCGTCAGCCCACGCTGCTTGAGCGCTTCGCCGATCACGTGCGCGGTGGCCTCGCCCTCGGCGGTGAAGTTGGTGGCGAGGATGACTTCGCTCACCGTGCCGTCGAGCGCGCGGTTGAAGAGCTTCTGCAGCCCGATGTCGTTGGGGCCGATGCCGTCGAGCGGGCTGAGCTTGCCCATCAGCACGAAGTAGTAACCGCGGAATGCGCCGGTGCGCTCCAGCGCGGCCTGGTCGGCGGGCGTCTCGACCACGCAGAGCTTGCTCGCGTCGCGCCGCGAGTCCATGCAGACGCTGCAGATCGGCGCTTCGGTGAAGGTGTTGCAGAGTTCGCAGTGCCGCACGTTGCCCGCGGCCTGCTGCAGTGCGCGCGCGAGCAGCTGCGCGCCGTCGCGGTCGTGCTGCAGCAGATGAAAAGCCATGCGCGAGGCCGACTTGACGCCGACACCGGGCAGGCGGCGCAGCGCATCGACCAGGGCGTCGAGCGAACTGGCGTCGGCCATGTACCGCTTAGAACGGCAGCTTCATGCCGGGCGGGAGGCCCGGCATGCCGGCGGTCAGCTTGCCCATCTTCTGCTCGCTGGTTTCCTCGGCCTTGCGCACGGCGGCGTTGAAGGCTGCGGCCACCAGGTCTTCGAGCATGTCCTTGTCGTCGGCCAGCAGGCTCGGGTCGATGGTGATGCGCTTGACGTCGTGCTTGCAGGTCATGACGACCTTGACGAGGCCGGCGCCCGATTCGCCCTCGACCTCGATGTGGGCCAGTTCTTCCTGGGCCTTCTTGAGGTTGTCCTGCATTGCCTGCGCCTGCTTCATGAGGCCGGCCAGTTGTCCTTTGTTGAACATCGTTGGTCCTGATTGTTGGGTTGGAAAATGGGAGAAGGATAAGAGAGACGAAAGCTCAGGCCGGTTTCAGGGTTCCTGGGACGATCTTCGCATCGAAGTCGCGCATCAGCGCCTGCACTTCGGGGTCGTTGTAGATGGCCTCCTCGGCCACGCGCTGGCGCTCGTCGGCGGCCTGCCTGTTGCGGCGGGCCGGGCTGTCGACCACGGCGCCGATCTCGATCGTGAGCTTGACCTCGTGACCGAGGCCGTTGAGCGCGGCCGTCAGCTTTTCGCGGCTGGAGGGCTGGTTGAGCGTCTCGCGCTCGATGCGCAGCATCCACTGGTCGGTGTCGCGGCCCACCAGCTGCGACTGCAGCGCCAGTTCGCGCGTGAGGGCGTTGATGGCTTCGGATGCAACCAGTTGCGTGACCGTGGCATGCCAGAAATCGCCGTCTTCGCTCTGGGGAATGGGCGTGTAGGGAACGCGCTGCGAGCCTTCGGCGGGAGGAACATCGCGCGCACTGGGCGGAGGCTGCACACGAATGGGCACGCCGACGACCTTGGCGGGTGTTTCGGGCGGCTCGGGGCGCTGCTCGGGCTGGCGGCGGGGTTCGTCGACCACGGCGAGGCGCTGCCCTGCCGGTGCCGTTGGCGATGTCGGGGCTGGCGCGGGGGCCATGGCAGCCGGCGTTTCGGCCGGCGGACGCACGACCGGCGCAGGGGCTGGAGCGGGTGCCGGGGCACGTGCCGGCGCCTGCGGCGCGGCAGCCGCGGCTTCATTCAGAGTTTTTTTTTCCGTGGAGGCTGTCGAAGCAGCCGCGTTGGAAGGCTTGAAGGCCAGGAGCCGCAACAGCACCATGGTCAGCGCCGCGTACTCGTCGGGTGCCAGGCCCAGCTCGCCACGGCCGTGCAGGCAGAGGCTGTAGAGCAGTTGCGTCTCGTCGGCAGGCATCAGCGCGGCGAGGCGCGCGGTGTCGGCGGCATCGGGGTCGGTGGCGGCGTCGGCCGACTCGGCGCGCGAGGGCACGGCCTGCAATACGGCCATGGCCTGCAGGACGGCCGTCATTTCTTCCAGCGTGGACGCGGCCGACATGCCGTCGACGCGCAGCGCTTCGGACGTCTCGACCACCGTCTTGCCGTCGCCCTGTGCCAGGGCCTCGATCAGGCGGAACACATGGCCGCGATCGACGCTGCCGAGCATCTGCCGCACGCCGGCCTCGACCAGCTCGCCGTTGCCGAATGCGATGGCCTGGTCGGTGAGCGACAGCGCGTCGCGCATCGAACCGCGCGCCGCGCGCGCCAGCAGGCGCAGCGCCTGCGGCTCGGCCGGAACGTTTTCGGTCTGCAGCACGCTCGTGAGGTGTTCGAGCACCGTCTCGGGCGCCATCGGCCGCAGGTTGAACTGCAGGCAGCGCGACAGCACCGTCACCGGCACCTTCTGCGGATCGGTCGTGGCCAGCACGAACTTGAGGTACTCGGGCGGCTCCTCGAGCGTCTTCAGCATCGCGTTGAACGCGGTGTTGGTGAGCATGTGCACTTCGTCGATCATGAAGACCTTGAAGCGCCCCTGCACCGGCTTGTACACGGCTTGCTCGAGCAGCGACTGCACCTCGTCGACACCGCGGTTCGAGGCCGCGTCGAGCTCGGTGTAGTCGACGAAGCGGCCGGAATCGATGTCGCGGCAAGCCTGGCAGACGCCGCACGGCGTGGCCGTGATACCGCCCTGCCCGTCCGGGCCCTGGCAGTTGAGCGACTTCGCCAGGATCCGCGAGACCGTGGTCTTGCCGACCCCCCGGGTGCCGGTGAAAAGATAGGCGTGATGCAGGCGCTGCGTCGTCAACGCGTTCTCGAGCGCCTGCACCACATGCCCCTGGCCGACCATCTCACCGAAGGTTTTCGGGCGGAACTTGCGAGCGAGCACGAGATAAGACATTGCGGGCATTCTAAAAGGCGCGGCGTCGCTCCCAAGCCCGCGTCACCCCCGCAAACAAAAAAGCCCCCGTCTTTTCGCGGGACACCGAGGAGCCGGCTTCGCCGGGCCTCAGGTGTCGCCCCCAGCAGGGGGGAAGGAGAAGCGACACGAAGTGCGCGCATCCTGGGGGGTTACAATAAGCGCTGACGGGCCTCCCTGCATGGTGAAGTGGCCAACCGGGTCAGGTGGGGAACCAAGCAGCCCTAACTGCGTAGTCAGTGCCAGGGGTAAGGCTCGTCAACCTCTTCCGCAGCTTCGTTTCATTCCACGCGAAATGAAACGGAGCTTGCAAATTCACTCAGCGAAAACTCCGATGCGACGCAGGGCTTCTACAGCCCCAGCCGCTGAATGGCGCCCCGCGCCGCGGCCGCACCGCTCGCCATCGACGCCGTGAGCAAATAGCCGCCGGTCGGCGCCTCCCAGTCCAGCATCTCCCCCGCAGCGAACACACCGGGCAGCGCATTCGCCATCAGCGAAGAATCCAGCGCATCGAATCGCACCCCGCCCGCCGTGCTGATTGCCTCGTCCACGGGCCGCGTCGCGACCAGCCTCAGCGGCACCGCCTTGATCGTGGCCGCCAGTTGCACGGGGTCGTGCATCGCGTCCTTGCTCAATGCCTCGTGCAGGACGCCGGCCTTGATGCCTTCGATGCCGAGCCGGCTCTTGAGGTGGCTGCTCAGCGAGCGGGCGCCGCGCGGATGCTTCACCGCCGCCAGCACCTGCTCCGCGCTGCGGTCGGGCAGCAGGTCGAGCAGCAGCGTCGCGCTGCCGTGCGCTGCAATCTCGTCGCGCAGCAGCGCCGATGCCGCGTAGACCAGGCTGCCCTCGATGCCGGTGGCCGTCGCAACGAACTCGCCCTTGCGCGCGAAGTGGCGGCCCTGGCTGTCGGTGAACGAAATCGCGACCGACTTGAAAGGCTGCCCCGCGAAACGGCTCGAAAAGTGTTCGCTCCATCCCTCGCCGTCGAAGCCGCTGTTGGCGGGCAGCAGCGGCGCCACCTCCACGCCCCTGGCCTGCAGCCACGGCGCCCACGCCCCGTCGGAACCCAGACGCGCCCAGCTCGCACCGCCCAGCGCCAGCACCACGGCATCGGCTTTCACGACGGCCTCCCCGGCCGGCGTCGCGAACCGCAGCGCGCCAAGGTCGATCGCGCCATCGCCCAGCCAGCGATGCCGCATATGAAACTGCACGCCCGCAGCGCGCAGCCGGTGCAGCCATGCCCGCAGCAGCGGCGCGGCCTTCATGTCGGTCGGGAACACCCGGCCGGACGTGCCGACGAAGGTCTCGATGCCCAGCCCCGCGGCCCACTCGCGCACCTGCTGCGGGCCGAACTTTCCGAGCATGGGTTCGAGCTGTGCGCGGCGCTCGCCGAAGCGGCTCATGAACACATCGAAGGGTTCCGAGTGGGTGAGGTTCAAGCCGCCGCGCCCGGCCAGCAGGAACTTGCGCCCCACCGAGGGCATTGCGTCATACACATGCACCTGCGCACCGGATGCGCTCAGTACTTCGGCCGCCATGAGCCCGGCGGGTCCGCCGCCGATCACGGCAACGGCAGGAGAAACGTTCATTCGAGAGTTACCAGTTCGCCCTGCCCGGTCAGGAACGCGACGCGCACCGTGGCACCGGGATAGGCATGTTGCACTGCCGCGCGGTAGCGCTGCATCTGTGCGATCAGCGCGGCGTCCCGTTCGGGGCGCGCCGCGGATTTGTAGTCGAGGATCCACCAGGCGCCGCCGTCGCGCTCGCGCACCAGACGGTCGATGCGCAAGGTCTCGCCTTCATGCACCAGCGTGACTTCGTTGCCATGCCAGTCGACCCTGCGATCGTCCCACACCCAGGCACCCGCCCCGGCGCGGATGCGCTGGGCCAGGGCGGCGGCGCCGCGTGCCTGCTGTGCATCGAGCATGAATTCTCGAGCGGCCGCACGCACATGGGCAGCGGGCAAAGGCTCGCCCGGCACGGCCCATTCGAGCAGGCGGTGCATGGCCTGGCCGAAGGCCGCTGCGCGTGCGTCGACGGTGGCGTTCGCGGCCGCTTTTTTTGTCGAAGGCGCTTCGGCCGACACGGGCGCCTCGGGCATTTTCTTCATCGAGAAACTGGCCGCGCCGCTCTCGGCCGGCAGCGCGACCAGCGGCTCGTCTGCCTCCGTGGGCTCGCACAGCGGCTCCAGCCGAGCCCACCAGCTGCCCTCGTTGGCGCGCGCCGGGCGAACCGATGACAGCACCAGCCGCTCCCGCGCCCGCGTGGTCGCGACGTAGAGGCCGTTCAGCTCCTCGCGATGGCGGGCGCGCTGCTCTTCTTCGAGCAAGGCCGCTGCGCAGGCCGGCGGCGTCTTCTCGCTCGCGAGGAACACGAAGCGCGTCGGTGCGCTGTCGCTGCCCTTCCATTCGACCAGCACGCCCATGGTCTGGGCGCGCGGCGGCGGGGCGTCGCAATCGAGCATGAGCACGGTGTCGGCCTCGAGGCCCTTGGCGCCGTGCACGGTCAGCAGCTGCACGGCGTCCGGCGCGGCGACGGACGGCGCCCGCACGCCGCCGGCACGCAGCGAACGCACCAGCGCATAGGGCGTGGTGAAGCGGGCGCCGTCGATATCGAGCGACGCGGTCAGCACGCCGCGCAGGTTGGCCAGCGCGCCCTGGCGCATCGGTGCCGGCACGGCCGCGCCGAACTTCGCGAGCAGGTCGCCGTCGTTGAAGATCGCATCCAGCGCGTCGTGCGGCGGCAGCGTCATCAGCCAGCGCTGCCACTTGCGCAGCTTGACGCCGGCCTCCGTCAGCTCCGCCGGCAGGTCTTCGCCCTTCTGGATCAGCGAGAACCAGTTGAGCGACGGGCGCTCCCGCTGGCGCAACGCCAGCTGCACCAACGCGTCGTCGCCGATGCCGAAAGCAGGCGATTTCAGCGCTCGCGCCAGGGAAAGGTCGTGCGCGGGCGACACCAGCGCGTCGATCAGCGCGACCACGTCCTGCACCTCGGGTGCGTCGTGCAGTTCGTTCTTCTCTGGCTGCTGCACGGGAATGTGCCGCTGGCGCAGCGCGTCCTGCATGGCGGACAAGCGGCTGCGACGGCGCGCCAGCACCATGATCTGACGCGGCGGCGTGCCGTCGGCAATGCGCTGCGCGACCCACTGCGCGGCCTGCTCGCATTCTTTCTGCAGCAACTGCTCCTCGGGCAGCACGCGCGGCGTGACGAGGCTGTCGCGCCAGTGCAGCATGCCGTCGTCGGCGGGTTCGGCCTCTGCGGCGCCGAGCGCATCGCGGTCGATGGCCGGCAGCTTGAGCAGTTCGCCCGCGTCGTTGCGCTCGGTGGTGTGGGCGCGGTAGCCGTCGAACTCGCCGGCTTCCTGCGCGGCCAGCATCGCCGAGTTGACCAGCCCGACCACGGCGCGCGCGTTGCGGTGCGTGTGGTCGCAGTTCAGCAGCTCGCCGTCCAGGCCCTCGCGCACGAACTTCTTGGCGGCGATGAACACCTGCGGCTCGGCGCGGCGGAAACGGTAGATGCTCTGCTTCGGGTCGCCCACGATGAACACGCGCGGCGCCCGCCCCTGCGCGCCGGTGTAGGCGCTGAGCCAGCCGTAGAGCGCCTGCCACTGCAGCGGGTTGGTGTCCTGGAACTCGTCGATCAGCAGGTGCGCGATGCGCGCATCGAGCCGCTCCTGCACCCAGCCAGACAAGGCCGATTGGCCAAGCAGCAACTGGGCGGCCTGTTCGACGTCGTTCATGTCGACCCAGCCGTGGGCGCGCTTCACGTCGGCAAAGGACGCGATGAGGATGCGCGTGAGCCGCGTCATGCGCTGCTGGTAGAGCCACGCGGCATGCTGGGCCTGCGCGCCGCACAGCACCTGCAATTCGGCCTCGGCCTCCTGGGCGGCCTGGAATTTCTGCAGGTTCTTGTTGAGCCGGTCTTCGGTGGCCACGAAGAAGTTCTTGCGCAGGTGCGCCAGCGCGGCCTGCAGCGCGCCCGCTTCGGGTTCGCCCGTGCCGAAGACGTCGATGATGGCCTCGGCGGCTTTCTGCGGCGTCTTGTTGGATTCCTTGCCCAGCGCGGCTGCGCGGCCCAGCCAGCGCTGGCGCACCTCGCTGCCGCGCAAGGCGTCGGTCGGCTCCTCCAGCCCGCCGAGCGATGGATAGAACGCGCTGAAGTGCTGCACCGCGTTCTCCGCATCGGCCAGAGAGAACTCGACGCGTTTGGACAGCGCCTCGCTCAGCGCCTTGGCGGTCTGCGAGCGGCCGTGGGTGGCGACGACGGCGTAGTAGTCGGCCAGCGCATTCCGGTCGGCGGTGACCGCTTCGAAGAACGGGCGCCACGTGTGGCTGCGCGCCTCGGCATCGTCCTCGAGCAGTTCGTAGTTCGAAGGCAGGCCCAGTTCGCGCAGCACAGCCAACGGTGCATTGCGCAGCAGGCCCGCGAACCAGGCGTGGAATGTGCGGAACTGCACCGGCCGGCCACCTTCGAGCAGGCGCCGGTAGAGGCCCTTCAGTCGCGGAACCGCAGCCAGTGCGGCGGCGGGCTCGACGCCGCGCATCACGAGCTGGGCGACCAGTTCGTCGGGCGAGCGCTCGGCAAAATCCTCAAGCCACTGGTCGAGCCGCTCGCGCATTTCGCCGGCGGCTTTTTTGGTGAAGGTGATGGCCAGGATCTCGTGCGGCTCGCAGGCGGAATCGCCTTCTTCGACCAGCGCGCGCAGGATGCGCGACACCAGCATCCATGTCTTGCCCGCGCCCGCGCAGGCCTCGACCGCTACCGAACGGCGCGGGTCGCAAGCGACGACGTAGAAGGCTTCGCGCGTGACATGCCGGCCGTTGTGTTCGTAGGCTGCGCCGTTCATTGCGCCACCTCCCAGAAGTCCTTGCGGCAGAGGCCGCGCGCCGCGCAGTAGTCGCAGACGGCGCCCTCCCCCAATGGCGGCAGCGGCGCCCCCTGGGCGATGCGCGTGAAGTCGTGGATGATGCCGGCGACCAGTGCGTCCCGCGCCTCCACCACGGCCGGCTGCTCGACGGTCTGCGTCCCCGAGGACTTCTCCCCCACGTTCACGTAGGCCGCGCGCAGGGTGTCGTCGGCCACCAGCGCCGCGTAGAAGGCCAGCTGGGTGTCTTCGGTCGGGTCTTTCACGCGCTCCTTGCTGACGGAGGCGGACTCGGTCTTGTAGTCGATCACGAAGGGCTGGCCGTCGGGCATGCGGTCAATGCGGTCGAGCCGGCCGATCAGGCGCAGGTCGCCCAGCGGCTGCTCCTTCCAGGGCTCGGACTCGACGAATACCGCGCCGCTGGCTTCGTGGCCCGTCAGCCAATGGAGGTAGCCGTCGCGCACCGCGGGCCATGCCGCCGCGAACGGCAGGAACTCGGCATCGGACAAGCCGAGCTCCCTAGTGGCCCGGCGCGCGGCTTCCTCGATGAACGCGGCGCGCTCCTGCGCGTCCTGCGTCGGGGCTTCGGTCAGCGCCTGGTGGAAGTGGCCGAGCACGGCGTGCAGCCAGTTGCCGAAGTCGCGCTTGTCGACCTCGGCATCGAGCTCGTCGGCGCTGCGCAGGCCGAGCTGCCGCAGCGCGAAGAAGCGATAGGGGCAGCGGCGCAGGTCTTCGTACACGCTGGTCGAGATGTTCTGCAGCGGCAGCAGCGCGCCGGAAGGCTTGGGGTATTCGGTCGGCTGCACGGCCACTTCGCGCGGGGAACGCGGGTCGGTGGCGGGACGCAAGGCGTGGTCGAGTTGCAAGGCCTGCACCAGCGGGCTCGGGCGCACGGGCTCGCCGTTGGCGTCGGACTGGCGCCAGAGCAGCTCGCACGACGGGTTGTGCAGCGCCATGGCCCAGGCCGCACGCTGCGCAGCCTCGAGCGTTTCACGCGAAGGCAGGCCGAGATCGGCGCGCTGCGCGGCGCTCCAGTTGCCGGGCGGCTCTGGCGATGCAGGCAGGCGCCGGTCGTCGCAGCCCGGAATGACGACCGCGCCGAAGGCCCGGCCCAGCAGCTGGTAAAGCGGCAGCACGACCACCTTCGGGGCCTGGTCGCCGGCGGGCGGCACGAAGCTCGCGTCTTCGAGCACGTCGCGCACCCAGGCGGTGAACTCGGCGAGCGTATGGCGGCCACCGGGGAATTCTTCGTCGTCGCCGTGGGCGCCGGCGTCGAGCCACAGTGCGGCAATGACCTTGCCGCCGGCCATGTCCTCGCTGAGCGGCTCCCACTGGTCGCCCGCCTCCAGCAGCTCGCGCAGCGCGCGCAGCCACTCGGCCAAGGGCCTGGATCGCATCATCGGTGCGCGGCGTTCCTCGATGGCTTCGGTGAAGCTCAGCAGCGCGGCGTCGTGCGGCTTCTCGCTGCGCGCCACCAGCGCGCACCACGCGGACCAGTCGCGCACGCCTTCGCGGCGCAGGCGGGCCTCGAGCGCCTGGACGACCAGCGCATCACCGTCGGCGCCGCTCTTGAGCCATTCGAGCACCTGGTCGCTGCTGGCGTCATGGGCGCAGGCGCGCAGCGAACTCATCAGCGTGGCGGCGGCGCGCGTGGTCGAAAGTTTCCATCCGGTCTCGTCGTGGGTGATGACGCCCTGCGCCTTGAGCTGTGCGCTGATGCGGCGTGTGAGCGCGCGGTCGGTCGCCACCAGCGCGACCGGCGCACGGTCTTCGGCCAGGTGGCGCAGCACGCAGGCGGCCGCGAGTTCGGCTTCGTCCTCGGGGTCGAGCGCCACATGCGAGGCCGCGGCTTCAGGCCGCGTATCGGCCGGTACCAGCGACAGGCGCAGCGCCCGGTCACCCCACAGGGCGCACAGGGCTTGCGTGAGCGGATCGGTCTGGAAGCCCTCGAGCACGAGGAGTGCATCGACCTGCGCGCGCGTGCTCTCGCGCCGGAGCACGTCCGTGGCATAGCCGGAGGTGGCGACCCACGCCACGGCAATGCGGATCAGAGCGCTCTCGGTGCGGAACCACTCGGACTCGCTGCCCGCCTCCGCGACCTGCGCCGCGCGCGCGGCCCATTCGCCCACGCGCTCGTCCGGCGACACGGCGGCCGCGAGCGGCACCAGCTGGTAGGCCAGTTCGACCAGGCGGCCGGCCAGTGCGAAGCGCTCGGCGCTGAAACCGGCCTGCGACAGCAGGGCCTGCGCTGTGACGAGGTCGCGCGCCATGTCGTGCGCGATGTCGTAGCCGGAGGGCACGAAGCCGCCGGCGCTGCGGGCCCAGTTGTGCGTGGTCTCGAAGCGCGGCACGAAGCCGGGGCTGCCGCAGCGGGCCCACATGGCGCGCGCCACGCCCATCAGCTGCGCATAGGGCACCAGCACCACCGTGCGGGCCGCGTGCACCTGGCGCTCGGCGAGCGCGCGGACGATCCGCGCGACGATGCCGCCGGCGGGGTCGCACCACAGGGCCTGGACGGGGTGGCCTTCGTTCATGTTCTATCGAGGGGTTGAGAGCGTGGGAGGCGTGGCGAGCAAGGGCTTTGGCTATCGCCGCCATAGCGGCCGCGCATGGCACGCCACCCCTTGGTTTCTGTCACAATGACCTGAACTTTAGCTGCACCGAAACTCTCTGCGCACAAGGATCCATCACATGGCCAGCGAACTCATCAAACACATCTCCGATTCCTCCTTCGAGGCCGACGTGCTCAAGTCCAGTCAGCCCGTTCTGGTCGACTACTGGGCCGAATGGTGCGGCCCCTGCAAGATGATCGCCCCGATCCTCGACGAAGTCTCGGCCACCTACGAAGGCAAGCTGCAGATCGCCAAGCTGAACGTGGACGAGAACCGCGACATTCCCGCCAAGTTCGGCATCCGCGGCATCCCCACGCTGATGCTTTTCAAGGACGGCCAGCTGGCCGCCACCAAGGTCGGCGCCATGAGCAAGGCGCAACTCACGGCCTTCATCGACCAGCAACTCGCCTGAGCGACATTTCACCCGGCCAGCGCGCAATGCGTTGGCCGGCGCGTTTTTCCTGTCATAATCTCCAACAGATCACCGGCCCTTACCTAGGCAACCGGTTCGAGTTCCCCGGTTGGTGAAGCAACTCTCGCTTCACACCCAACCTCCCCCCGTTTTCCGTTCGATTACCCCGCGAGGGGTCATTCCATGCACTTAAACGAACTCAAGGCACTCCACGTGTCTGAAGTCCTCAAGCAAGCCGAAGCGCTTGAGATCGAAAACGTCGGCCGCATGCGCAAGCAGGAGCTGATGTTCGCGATCATCAAGAAGCGCGCCAAGGCCGGCGAGCAGGTCTTCGCCGACGGCGTGCTCGAAATCCTGCCGGACGGCTTCGGCTTCCTGCGCAGCCCCGACACCAGCTTCACGGCCAGCACGGACGACATCTACATCTCGCCGAGCCAGGTGCGCCGCTTCAACCTGCACACCGGCGACATGATCGAAGGCGAAGTGCGCACGCCCAAGGACGGCGAGCGCTATTTCGCGCTGACCAAGCTCGACAAGGTCAACGACGGTCCGCCCGAGCAGAACAAGCACAAGGTGATGTTCGAAAACCTGACGCCGCTGTTCCCCAAGGAACAGATGAAGCTCGAGCGCGACGGCATCAAGGGCGAAGAGAACATCACCGGCCGCATCATCGACATCATCGCTCCCATCGGCAAAGGCCAGCGCGCCCTGCTCGTGGCACCGCCCAAGAGCGGCAAGACGGTGATGATGCAGCACATCGCCCACGCGATCAGCGCGAACTACCCCGACGTCCACATGATGGTGCTGCTCGTCGACGAGCGCCCTGAAGAAGTGACCGAAATGCAGCGCACCGTGAAGGGCGAGGTCATTGCCTCGACCTTCGACGAACCCGCCGCGCGCCACGTGCACGTCGCCGAAATGGTGATCGAGCGCGCCAAGCGCCTGGTCGAGCTCAAGAAGGACGTGGTGATCCTGCTCGACTCGATCACCCGCCTGGCCCGCGCCTACAACAACGTCGTGCCCTCGTCGGGCAAGGTGCTGACCGGCGGTGTCGACTCCAACGCCCTGCAGCGCCCCAAGCGCTTCCTGGGCGCCGCGCGCAACGTGGAAGAAGGCGGCTCGCTGACCATCATCGGCACCGCGCTGATCGACACCGGCAGCCGCATGGACGAAGTGATCTTCGAGGAGTTCAAGGGCACCGGCAACTCCGAAATCCACCTCGACCGCCGCCTGTACGAAAAGCGCGTGTTCCCCTCGATCCAGCTCAACCGCAGCGGCACCCGCCGCGAAGAACTGCTGCTGGCACCCGAGATCCTCCAGAAGACCCGCATCCTGCGCCAGCTCATGTACAACATGGACGAGATCGAGTCGATGGAACTGATGCTCAAGAACATGAAGGCGACGAAGACCAATGTCGAGTTCTTCGACATGATGCGTCGCGGCGGCTGAGCACCTTTTCGCTCTGTCCGCAAAAGCGCGTTGACCCATTCGGGCCAACGCGCTTTTTTCATGGGCGCGCCACAGGAATCGCGCGGCCTTCAAGAGCACTCTGCCGGCCAAGGTCGAGCAGCTCCATCAGCGCCACGGCCTGCTCGGGCGGCACGGGATTCGGACCCTTGCCCAGGATGGCGTCGCGCACCGCGGCGTAGTAGTCGACGTAGTTGCCCGCGCGCGTGGGCACGCTGCGTTTGCCGGCCGTGCCGTCGCTGCCGACCAGGGTGAGTTCGCCGTCGAGCGGATCGGCACCCCACCCTTCGGCCGGCGGCCTTTGCCCCGCGCGCAACGCATCTTCCTGCGTATCCACGCCATGCTTGACGTAGCTGCCGCTGGTGCCATGCACGATGTAGCGCGGCGCCGCATCGGCCGCCAGGGTTGTCGAATGCAGCACCACGCGAAGCGGCGCATGCGGTCCGCTCTCGTAGCGCAGCACGGCGTGGAAGTAATCTTCGACCACGGCGCCGTCACGCAGGACGGCCGTGTCGAGCTGGATCGTGTCGGGCAGCCCGAACAGCTGCACCGACTGGTCGACCAGGTGCGCGCCCAGGTCCACCCAAAGGCCGGATCCCGGCACAGCCTGCTCTCGCCACCGCACCTTCACCTCGGGCCGGAACCGGTCGAAATGCGACTCCAGGTACACGGGGCGGCCCAGTTCGCCGCTCGCCAGGACGTCCTTGAGCGTCAGGAAGTCGGCGTCGAATCGTCGGTTCTGGTAGACCGCCAGCACACGCTTGTTGCGCTGAGCCAACGCCGCCAGCGCCCTGGCCTCGGCCACGTCGAGGGTGAAAGGCTTGTCGACCACCACATGCTTGCCAGCCTCCAGCGCTGCCTTGGCGACCGGAAAATGTTGCGCATTGGGTGTCGCGACCACGACAAGATCGATGTCCGATCGGACCGCCAGCGCCGCCACATCGGAAACCACCGCCACGCCGGGCCAGTCCTTGCGGACCTTCTCGGGCTGCGAACTCGCCACGGCGGCCAATTCGAGCCCTGGCACCGCGGAAAGCACGGGCGCATGGAAAGTCTGGCCGGCAAAGCCATAGCCGACCAGGCCGGCGCGCAAGGTTGTAACAGTCATGGGAGGCTGGTTTGCTCGCAAAAGCGGCAGTATGCGATAATCGTGGGCTCCGCGAAAAGTGCGGCCGGGCAGCGTCGCCCGGCTTCCCAGGCCTGCCCTGGGGCAGCGTGCCAAATGAATGGTGCACTGGTGGCTCTCGCATCGACCGCGCATTGATTCCAACAGCGCAAAAGGAAATACCATGGCAAAAGAAGGCATTCACCCGAATTACCGCGAAGTCCTGTTCGTCGACATGTCGAACGGCTTCAAGTTCGTGACCCGTTCGTGCGCGAACACCAAGGAAATGGGCAAGACCGACGACGGCCGCGAGCTCCCCCTGTTCAAGCTGGACACCACGAGCGAATCGCACCCCTTCTACACCGGCACCCAGAAGTCGGTCGACAACATGGGCGGTCGCGTCGAGAAGTTCCGCAACCGCTTCGGCAAGACCACCGGCGCCGCTTCGAAGTAAAGCACGCGCTTTGGCGTCGAGGGCAGCCCGGTTTACCGCGCTGCCCTTTTTGTTTCCGAAACCTGCCTCCCGCCACTCTTGAACCAGCCCACCCCCGCGATCGTTGCCCAGAGCGCCGTGCGCCGACTGCCGCGCATCGCGCTGCTGCTGCTGTGCGCGGCCTACCTGCTGCCAGGCCTGGTCGGCCGGGGTCCATGGAAAAGCGCGGACATCACCGCCTTCGGCTACATGGCCGAACTGGCCCGCAATACCGAAGGCATCGCGCGCTGGTTCGACCCATTGCTGCTGGGCATTCGCCCCGAAACACCCGCGCTGGTTCCCTACTGGATCGGCGCCTGGGCCATCAAGATCGCCCCCTCGTGGCTGAATCCCGACCTGGCGGTGCGCATCGCCTTCGCGTTCCTTCTCTGGGGTACGTTCACGGCGACCTGGTACGCCGTCTACTACCTGGCCCGCACATCGCGCGCCCAGCCCGTGGCCTTCGCTTTCGGCGGTGAGGCACGCCCGACCGACTACGCACGCGCCATCGCCGACGGCGGCCTGCTGGCGCTGATCGCCTGTCTCGGCCTGGCGCAGCTCGGTCACGAGACCACACCCGCGCTGGCGCAACTGTTCTTTGCCTCGTGCCTGTTCTACGGCGTCGCCGCGCTGCCCTACCGCCGTGCCGGCCCGGTGATCGCACTGATCATGGGCACTTTCGGCATCACGCTGAGCGGCGCCCCCACGGTCGGCCTGGCGCTGGCGATCGGAAGCACGCTCTACATCGCCTACGAACGTCGAACCGCGGCAAAGGCCCGGACCGAATTCGACACCGGAAGCGATGACGGTCCCGGCTACACCTTGGGCGCCTTCGCGACGATGGCAAGCGTCACCGCAGTGGCCGCAGTGCTGGTGTTCGCGCTGGGCCTGCCCCAATGGAAGATCACGCTGATCGGCGGCTCGCTGTTCGGTGACATCCGTGGCCAGGCCAAGCTGCTGCTGTGGTTCACCTGGCCGGTCTGGCCGCTGGCCATCTGGACGCTCTGGCGCTGGCGCCGCCAGCTCAATGCGCGCCACGTGGCGCTGCCGTTCTGGTTCGCGCTGGTGCCGCTGGCCGCCACCTGGACCACCGATTTCTCCGACCGTTCGCTCATGCTGGCGCTGCCCGCCTTCGCCACGCTGGCTGCATTTGCCCTGCCGACCTTCCGCCGCAGCGCCGCGGCACTGGTCGACTGGTTCAACGTGCTTTTCTTCAGCGGCCTGGCGCTGCTCGGCTGGATCTACTGGATCGCCATGCAGACCGGCGTACCGCCCAAGCCCGCTGCCAGCGTGACCCGCCTGGTGCCGGGCTTCGTGCCCGAGTTCTCGCCCATCGCCGTGGTGCTGGCGGCGGCCGCGACAATTGCCTGGTGCTGGCTGGTGCGCTGGCGCACCGGGCGGCATCGTGCAGCCCTCTGGAAGACGCTCGTGCTGCCGGCCGGCGGCACGGCGCTGTGCTGGATGCTGCTGATGACGCTGTGGCTGCCGCCCATCGACTACGCGCGCAGCTATGTGCCGCAGGTGCGTGCCGTGGCCGAGCGCGTCGGCCAGCCGAGCTGCATTGCGGAGCTTGCACTGAGCCGCCCGCACATCGCCGCCCTGCGCTACCACGGCCAGTTCAACCTGCAGCCGCTGCTGCTGGGCACCGATTGCCCCTGGCTGCTTGTCAGCCCCGAGACCATCGAGCGCCTGCACACGATCATCCCCTTCGATCAATGGCGCTTCAGCGGCACCCTTCGCCGCCCCAGCAGCCCGGCCGACGACCTGCTGCTCTACCAGAAGATCAAGCCCCAGTGAGCGCACAAAGCGGCGAAAGGGGCCTGATCGCGCGGCATGCCGGCACGGTGCTGGTCGGGCAGCTGGCCGTGATGGCCTTCGGTGTGACCGACACCATCATCGCCGGCCGCTACTCAGAGGGCGCGCTGGCTGCGCTGTCGGTGGGCGCGGCGATCTTCATCAGCGTGTATGTGTCGCTGATGGGCGTGCTGCAGGCGCTGCTGCCTGTGTGGGCCGAACTGCACGGCGGCGGCCGCGGCAGCGAAGTAGGCCGCTCGGTCCGGCAATCGCTGTACCTCGCCGCCATTGCCATCGTGGTCGGCATGGCGGCGCTGCTCGCACCTGCCGCCGTGCTGCGTCTCACGCAGGTACCGCCCGAAATGCGCGGCGACGTGGAGATGTACCTGCGCGTACTGGCCTTTGCACTGGCTCCCGCCCTGCTCTTTCGCCTGTTCAGCACGTTGAACCAGAGCCTGGGCAAGCCGCAACTGGTTACCTGGCTGCAGTTGGGCTCGCTGGTGGTGAAGCTGCCGCTCTCGATCTGGTTCACCTTCGGCGGCGCGGGCCTGCCGGCGATGGGACTGGTGGGCTGCGGCTGGGCCACGCTGTGCGTGAACTGGGCCATGCTCGCCTGCGCGGTCTGGCTGTTGCGCAGCAGCCCTTTCTATCGCGGCTACAGGCTGTGGGAGCGCCTCGAGAAGCCCGACTGGCAACAGATTCGCCTGTTCGCACGGATGGGCGTGCCGGGCGGGCTGGCCGTGCTGGTCGAAGTGACCTCGTTCACGCTGATGGCACTGTTCATCGCGCGCCTTGGCACGGCTGCCGCCGCGGCGCACCAGATCGCCGCGAACCTGATGGCGGTGGCATACATGGTGCCGCTGTCGCTCTCGATCGCGACCAGCGCGCGCGTGAGTTTCTGGCTGGGCGCGGGCGATGTCGCCAGGGCGCGCCATGCATGCAGGCTGGGTTTCGAGCAGACCGTGCTGTGCGCCCTGCTTTTCTCCACCGCGCTGGTCACGCTGCGCCATCAGTTGGCCAACGTGTACTCGGACAACCCCGCCGTGGTCGGGCTGGCCGCGGCGCTGATGGTGGCGGTAGCTGCATACCACCTGGCCGACGCCGTTCAGACGCTGTGCGTGTTCCTGCTGCGGTGCTACCGGGTGACGCTCGCGCCGCTGGTCATCTACTGCACGATGCTCTGGGGCCTGGGGCTCGGCGGCAGCTACATGCTGGCGTATCGCGGCCTGGGTCCGTGGGGAGCCATGCAATCGCCGCTGGCGTTCTGGATCATGAGCGCGGGCGCGCTGGCCATAACGGCACTGTTCTTCATCACCCTGCTGCGCTGGACGATGAACAAGCGCTCGGCCTGAAAGCCGGGCCGGCTGCCTGCTACTGCTTGGCCAGCAGCCGCGCTTCCCTGACACGCGCCGCCGGGAACACCAGCGCGAATCGCGAGCCCTTGCCCACGGTGCTTTCGATGCGCAACTCGGCCCCATGACGCTGCGCAATGTGCTTCACGATCGCAAGGCCCAGCCCGGTGCCGCCCGTCTCGCGCGACCGGCTGCGGTCGATGCGGTAGAAGCGCTCGGTCAGCCGGGGGATGTGCTCGGCCGCGATGCCGGGTCCCGTGTCTTTCACCGCGTATTCGCCGCGTCCGTCGGGCAGTACCCGCCAGCTCACGGCCACCTCGCCACCGCCCGGCGTGTAGCGGATGGCATTGCTCAGCAGGTTCGACATTGCGCTCTGCAATTCGGTCGGCGCGCCCGACACCTCGGATTCCGCATCGATGGTGAACGAAAGGCGGTGGCCCAGCGGCGCCAATCGGCCCGACAGACCCCGGCCCTCGTCCTCGCAGTGCGCGAGCAAGGCCCGGATTCGGATCCACTGGTTGCCTGAAGGCGCCGCGCTGCCCTCCAGCCGCGACAGCGTCAGCAGGTCGTTCACCAGCGTTTCCATGCGGTGCGACTGCTGCCCCATCAGCGACAGGTAACGCGTGCGCTCGTCCGCATCGAGCGGCAGGTTCTGCAGCGTCTCGACGAAGCCCGCGAGCACTGTCAGCGGCGTGCGGATCTCATGGGACACGTTCGCCACGAAATCGCGGCGCATGGCTTCGGCCTGCTCCAGTGCCGTGATGTCGCGCGTCAGCAGCATGCGGCGGTTGCCCGCATAGGGGTGAACCTGCACCGACAGCCGCACCAGGTGGCTGCGCTGGTGCGCATGGCCCGGGCCGAAGGCATCGATGATGACGTCCCGGCTGTAGTTCCAGGAAGCCAGATAGGCCACGAAGGCCGGATCGCGCACGAGGTTGGCCAGGTGCTGCGCTAGGTCACGCTCCGCGTCGATGCCGAACTGGCTGGCAGCCGTCTGGTTGCACCATTCGATGCGGCCTTGCTCGTCGAGCAGCACCACGCCATTCGGCGATGCCTGAATGGCCGCGAGGAACTCCTGCAGCCTGTCTTCGGCCTGCCGGGTCTGCTGCTCGCGGTCTCGCAGCAGCTTGCGGATACGCTCCGCCAACTCGCCCCACACACCGGGTCCGCGCGCCGGCAGGCCCATTGCGTCGTTGCGCAGCACCTGCAGCAGCCGCTCGGCACGCCAGGCATCGAGCCCCAGCCACAGCACCGCGCCCAGCCAGGCACCAAGCCAACCGAATTTCCAGCCGAACGCAGCGACAGCGCCCCCTCCAATTGCAAGGGACGCTATTAAAAATGTAGCAATGCGAAAAGGCATGGCGGGCGATTATCCGCGCCCGCAGCCGAGGGAAGCCACGGCGCTCAAACCGTGACTTGGGCTGTCAGGCGATAGCCCGCTCCGCGCACGGTTTCCACCATGGGCGCAGCCGCGCCCAGCGACTCGCGCAGGCGCTTGACGTGCACGTCGACCGTGCGTTCCTCGATGTAGACGTGGTCGCCCCACACCTTGTCGAGCAGTTGCGCCCGGCTGTGCACGCGCTCGGCGTGCTGCATAAGGTACGCCAGCAGCTTGAACTCGGTCGGGCCGACCTTCAGTGCGCCGCCCTGCCAGGTCACGCGGTGGGTGGAGGTGTCGAGCGCCAGTTCGCCGATCTCGACGCGCTCCGTCACCACTTCCGGCGCCCGGCGACGCAGCACCGCACGGATGCGGGCCAGCATTTCCTGGGTCGAGAAAGGCTTGGTGATGTAGTCGTCGGCACCGGCGTCGAGGCCGGCAACCTTGTCGGGCTCGTCGCCGCGCGCCGTCAGCATCAGGATAGGGATGGCCTTGGTGCGCGGGTCCTTGCGCCACTGGCGCGCAAGCTGCAGGCCGCTCTGGCCGGGCAGCATCCAGTCGAGCAGGATCAGATCCGGCAGGAAGGCGTCAATCTCGCGCTGGGCCGCGGCGCCATCTTCCGACCAGATCGGCTCGAAGCCGTTGTGGCGCAGGTTGACGGCGATCAGCTCGGCGATCGAGGACTCGTCTTCGACGATCAGGACTCGGGGTTTCTTCATTGCTTTCTTGGAGTCTTGCCGCGGTCGTTACTGCAGCGCGGACTCGATTTCCTGCATCGAAGTGTGCCGCACATCGGCACCCTTGACGATGTAGATGATGAACTCGGCGATGTTCTTGGCATGGTCGCCGATACGCTCGATGGCCTTGGCCAGGAACAGCAGGTCGAGGCTGGCGGAAATCGTGCGCGGGTCTTCCATCATGTAGGTGACGAGCTTGCGCACGAAACCGTCGAACTCGCGATCGATCAGGTCGTCGTCCTTCAGGATCGACAGGGCCGCGGCCGTGTCCAGGCGCGCGAACGCATCCAGCGCCGTGCGCAGCAGGCCGGAAGCAAGGTCTGCAGCTATGCGCAGTTCGGTCGTCGGCAACTGGCGGGCCGAACCGCTCTCGATGATCGACTTGACCATGCGCGCGATCTTGTTGGCCTCGTCGCCCACGCGCTCGAGGTTGGCGGTGGTCTTGCTGATGGCGATCAGCAGGCGCAGGTCGCGGGCCGTGGGCTGGCGGCGCGCGATGATCGACGACAGTTCGCGGTCGATGTCGATCTCCATCGCGTTGACGCGATGCTCGGTCTCCATCACGCGGTCGGCGGCGTCGGAGTCGAACTGCAGCAGCGCGTACACAGCCTGGTGGATCTGCGACTCGACCATGCCGCCGAGCTCCATCACGCGCGACGAGACGCCGTTGAGTTCGCTGTCGAACTGGCTGGAAAGGTGTTTCTCGGTCATGTTGTCTCCTTTGACTTCAACCGAAGCGGCCGGTGATGTAGTCCTCGGTCTCCTTGCGCTGCGGCTTGAAGAACATCTGTTCGGTGGCGCCGAATTCGATCAGGTCGCCGAGGTACATGTACGCGGTGTAGTCGCTGCAGCGGGCGGCCTGCTGCATGTTATGCGTCACGATGACCACCGTGTACTCGTTTTTCAGCTCGGCGATCAGTTCCTCGATCTTCGCGGTGGAGATCGGGTCGAGCGCCGAGCAGGGTTCGTCGAGCAGCAGCACTTCGGGCTTGATGGCAATGCCGCGTGCAATGCACAGGCGCTGCTGCTGGCCGCCGGAGAGGCCCGAGCCGCTTTGCTGCAGCTTGTCGCGCACTTCGGTCCACAGGGCGGCCTTCTTCAGGGCCCATTCCACGCGGTCGTCCATTTCGCTGGCCGAGAGGTTCTCGAACAGCTTCACGCCGAAGGCGATGTTGTCGTAGATCGACATCGGGAACGGCGTGGGCTTCTGGAACACCATGCCGACCTTGGCGCGGATCAGCGCCACGTCCTGCTTGGAGGTGAGCAGGTTCTCGCCGTCCAGGGCAATGGTGCCCTCGGCGCGCTGTTCGGGATAGAGCTCGAACATACGGTTGAAGGTGCGCAGCAAGGTCGACTTGCCGCAGCCCGACGGACCGATGAAGGCCGTGACCTTGTTCTCGGGAATCTCGAGGTTGATGCCCTTGAGCGCGTGGAACTTGCCGTAGTAGAAGTTCAGGTCCTTGACCGAGATCTTCGAGCGCGACGGTTGTGCGACGGTATTTGGCATGTTGGCGTCTTCTTGATTTAGTGTTTGTTGCGCGTCAGGACCCGCGCCAGGATATTGAGGGCGAGCACGGCGACGGTGATCAGGAACACGCCGGCCCAGGCCAGCTGTTGCCAGTTCTCGTACGGGCTCATTGCGAACTTGAAGATCGTGACCGGCAGGCTGGCCATCGGCTGGCTCACGTCGGCGGTCCAGAACTGGTTGTTCAGCGCGGTGAAGAGCAGCGGTGCGGTCTCGCCGGCGATGCGGGCCACAGCCAGCAGCACACCGGTGACCACACCTGCACGGGCGGCACGCAGCGTGATGCTGAGAATGACCTTCCACTTGGGCGTGCCCAGAGCGTAGGCCGCCTCGCGCAGGCCCGGTGGCACCAGCTGCAGCATGTTCTCGGTGGTGCGGATCACGACCGGAATCACGATCAGCGCCAGCGCAAGGGCGCCGGCCAGACCCGAGAAGGTCTTGAAGTAGGCCACCACCACGGCATAGACGAACAGGCCGATCACGATCGACGGCGCCGACAGCAGGATGTCGTTGACGAAGCGCGTGACCGAGGCCAGCCAGCCCTTGGGGTTGTACTCGGCCAGGTAGATGCCGGCCATGATGCCGATGGGCGTGCCCACGAAGGTGGCGAGCATCACCATCACGAACGAGCCGAAGATCGCATTCGCGATGCCGCCCGCTTCGTTCGGCGGCGGGGTCATTTCGGTGAAGGTGGCGATGGCCAGGCCGCCGACGCCCTGGCGCAGCGTTTCCCACAGGATCCAGACCAGCCAGAACACGCCGAAAGCCATGGCTGCGAGCGACAGCGTCAGCGCGATCTTGTTGACGCGGTTGCGCGAGGCGAACTTGGCCTGGCGCGTTTCGGCGAGCGCCTTGGCGCTCAGGAGGTTTTGCGCGGTGCTCACGACTTGGTTCCTTCGCTCTTCTTCATCTTGGCAAGTAGCATCTTCGACAGCGACAGCACGACGAAGGTGATGAAGAACAGCACGAGGCCGAGGTACATCAGCGCGGCCTGGTGCAGGCCGGCGCCGGCTTCGGCGAATTCGTTGGCGAGCGCCGAGGTGATGCTGTTGGCAGCCTCGAACACGGAAAGGGAGTTGAGCTGGTTCATGTTGCCGATCACGAACGTGACCGCCATCGTTTCACCCAGCGCCCGGCCCAGGCCGAGCATGATGCCGCCGATGACGCCGGCCTTGGTGTACGGCAGAACGACCTTGGACACGACTTCCCAGGTGGTGGAACCTAGGCCGTAGGCCGATTCCTTGAGCAGCGGGGGCGTCACCTCGAACACGTCGCGCATCACCGAGGCGATGAACGGGATGATCATGATCGCGAGGATGATGCCGGCCGAAAGGATGCCGATGCCCACGGGCGGGCCGGACACCAGGGCGCCGAGGTACGGCACGCCGGTGAGCAGTTTCTGCAGCGGCTGCTGCACCCAGGTCGACAGGATCGGGCCGAACACCAGAAGGCCCCACATGCCGTAGACGATGGAAGGCACCGCCGCCAGCAATTCGATGGCCGTACCCAACGGGCGCTTGAGCCAGTTGGGCGAAAGTTCGGTAAGGAACAGCGCGATGCCGAAGCTCACGGGCACGGCGATCACCAGCGCGATGATCGAGGTGGCCAGCGTGCCGTAGATCATGACCAGGCCGCCGTACTCGTCCTTCACCGGGTCCCACACGCTGCTCGTGAGGAAGCCGAGGCCGTACTTGGAAATGGCGGGCCATGCGCCGACGATCAGCGACAGCAGGATGCCGATGAGCATCGCGAGCGTCAGCAGCGCGGCGCCCTTGGCAGCCCAGCCGAACAAGCGATCGGCCATCGGGCCGGAGCGCGGAGCCTTGACGGGGGGCGGAGGGGCGGTAACGCGGCCGCGCTCGGCCGCGAGGTCGAGTGAGGCGCCTGCGGCGGGGAAAGTGGATGACACGGGTCGCTCCGGCAAAGACGAAAGCGGCGCGTCCTCGAGCGAAGAATTGCTCATGGGCGCGCCGTTCTGGACTGATGGGTTGTATTACTTGTAAGCGACGGCCTTGCCCGACGCATCCTTCACATCACCCCATGCCTTGGCGATGGATGCCTTCACGGCGTCGGGCATCGGCACGTAGTCGAGGTCGTCGGCCGTCTTGTCGCCGCTCTTGTAGGCCCAGTCGAAGAACTTCAGCACGGTGGTCGCGTTGGCGGGCTTGTCCTGCACCTTGTGCATCAGGATGAAGGTCGCGCCGGTGATCGGCCATGCGCCCTTGTCGGCCTGGTTGGTCAGCACCTGGTAGAAGCTCTTGTTCCAGTCGGCGCCGGCGGCGGCGGCCTTGAAGGCGGAGTCGTCGGGCGACACGAAGTTGCCGGCGGCGTTCTGCATTTGTGCGTACGTCATCTTGTTCTGCTTGACGTAGGCGTACTCGACGTAGCCGATCGAATTGGGCAGGCGGTTCACGAAAGCGGCAACGCCTTCGTTACCCTTGCCGCCCGCGCCGGTGGGCCAGTTCACGGCAGTGCCTTCGCCGACCTTGGTCTTCCACTCGGCGTTGACCTTGCTCAGGTAGTTGGTGAACAGGAAGCTGGTGCCCGAACCGTCGGCGCGGCGAACCGGGGCGATGGCGGCGTCAGGCAGAGCCAGCGAACCGTTCAGGGCCTTGATGGCGGGGTCGTTCCACTTGGTGATCTTGCCGAGGTAGATGTCGCCCAGGACCTGGCCGTTGAGCTTCAGTTCACCGGGCTTGATGCCCTGGATGTTGACCACGGGGATCACGCCGCCGATGACGGTGGGGAACTGCATCAGGCCCTTGGCTTGCAGCTCGTCGTCCTTCAGGGGAGCGTCCGAAGCGCCGAAATCGACGGTCTTGGCTTCGATCTGCTTGATGCCGGCACCCGAGCCGACCGACTGGTAGTTGATCTTGACGCCGGTGGCCTTGTTGAAATCGGAAGCCCACTTGGCGTACAGCGGTGCCGGGAAGCTGGCGCCAGCGCCGGTAACGTCTTGTGCGAAGGCGGGAATGGTGAACATCGCGGCCAGGAGGCCGGCGGTTGCAAATTTGAACGTCGTTTTCATGAAGCTTCCTTTAGAAGTAAGAAGTAGTCCCTTTCGGGCTTGGGACGGACTCTAAAAAGCTTCTGTGACATCAATATGACACCCCTCTGTCGAGGGAAAATGCCTGCAATCCCGCAGTGACTTGTGTGACGCTGTCACATAACCGTCATGCACTGCGCCTAGCCTCCAACCCCCTGCCGTGATGAGACTCGAGGGCGGCGCGTTCTGTCACGGCGCTACGATTCAGAGAACCGCCCTCTCCACTACAAAATGCAAAACGGCACCCGCCTCGCAGCGGTCGATCTGGGTTCGAACAGCTTCAGGCTGGAAATCGGACAGGTCGACCATGGTCAGATTCATCGCACCGAATACCTCAAGGAGACGGTGCGCCAGGGCAACGGCCTCGACAGCGCGCGCAACCTCACCACCGAGGCCATGCAGCGCGGCTGGGATGCGCTTGCCCGCTTCGGCGAGCGCCTCGCGGGCTTCAAGCGCTCGCAGGTCCGTGCCGTCGCCACCCAGACGTTGCGCGAGGCACGCAACCGCGAAGAGTTCTTGCTGCGTGCGCGCACCATTCTGGGTTTCGGCATCGACGTGATCCCCGGGCGCGAAGAAGCCCGCCTGATCTATCAGGGCGTGGCGCACATGTTGCCGCACACCGATGCATCAGACAGCGAACGCCGCCTGGTCGTCGACATCGGCGGGCGCTCCACCGAAATGATCATCGGCCACGCGCTGGAGGCCGACCGCATGGAGTCGTATCGCGTCGGCAGCGTGGCATGGTCGATGAAGCATTTCGGCGAAGGCCTGTTCACCCCCACGGCCTTCCGCGCGGCCGAGGTGGCGGCAAAGGCCGTGCTGGACGACGCGCTCGCCACCTACACCCGCGACCAATGGGACGTGGCGTATGGCGCCTCCGGCACCATCGGCGCGGTCGGCGACGTGCTGGCCGCGGCGGGAGGCGAACCCGGGCTCGTCACGCGCGAAGGCCTCGACTGGCTGCTCGACCGCCTGCTGAAGGCTGGCAGCGCCGACAAGCTGCGCATGGACGGCATGCGCGAAGACCGCAAGGCCGTCATCGGCGGTGGCGTGAGCGTTCTGCGTGCGGTGTTCGACCTGCTCGACATTCAGGAAATGAAGGTCGCCCAAGGCGCACTGCGCCACGGCGTGCTCTACGAATTGCTTGAACGCGACGAAAGCGTGGCCGACATGCGCACCGCCACGGTCGCACGGCTGGCCAACCGCTTCACCGTCGATGCGGCACAGGCCAAGCGCGTGGGCGACACTGCTGCCAGCCTCTTCCTGCAACTTGCCCCGGCGGCCCGCGGAGGAAACAGCTCGAACCGTGCCGGCCGTGCGTTGCGCAAGCTGGGCTGGGCGGCGCAATTGCACGAAATCGGCACCCAGATCTCGCACAGCGATTACCACAAGCACGGCGCCTACATCCTCGACAACGCCGACGCGCCCGGCTTTGCAGTGAACGAAATGCACGCGCTGGGCCAGTTGGTGCTGGGTCAACGCGGCAAACTGCGCAAGCTAGAGGCGGCACTGGACGACGAGACCTTCGTGATGCAGCTGCTGTCGCTGCGGCTCGCGGTCATCCTGTGCCATGCGCGGCGCGATCCCGATCCCCAGGCACTGCACCTGGCGGCGCTGGGCGCCCGCGCCTTCACGATCGCCTGCGCGCCTGACTGGGCCGAGGCCTATCCGCAGTCGGCCCACCTGTTGCGCGAAGAAGTGCTGGCCTGGCAGAAGACCAGCAGCTGGCGCGTCGAACTCAGCGGCTGCTGAGCCGCGCCAGCGCCACGTTCAGAGCAGTTCCGGCGACTGCACCGTCACCACGACGGTCTGCACGTCGCCGTCCCGCTCGCGCGTGCGGATCCACCAGAGCGAACCCTTGCGCACCGGGCAGCTGTCCTGCTTGAGCCCCAGCAGCAGCGAAATCGCCTGCCCCACGGACGGCTGGTGGCCGATCATCAGCACCACCGACTTGCCGTTGGGCCAGCCGGCCGCACCTAGCAACGCCTCGGTCGTGGTGTCGGGTGCCAGCTCGGCGCGGAGCTTGTACTTTCGGCCCAGCGCAAGAGCCGTCTGCTCGCAGCGCCGCGCGGGGCTGCAGATGATCCGCGTGCCGTCCGGCAACTGACGGTCGAGCCAGGTCGCCATGCGCTTGGCCTGCTTCTCGCCGCGCGCAGTGAGGGAGCGTTGCATGTCGTCGCAACCCTCGGTCCAGTCCTCGGCTTCGGCATGGCGCCAGAAGATCAAGTCCATGGTCATCGTCTTTCGGTCTTCAGTTGCCGGATGCATCCCGGATGTGAGCTCGGGATGCATAGCGATTCATCAGCGCAGCTTGTGCGCCGTGCGCCTCGATCGCTCGGGAAGCACCCGCCTCGCCCGCATGCGTGTCGTGGTCGACGCGGGTATAGATGCCATCGCCGCCCAGATCCCAGGCGTCGCGTCCATCGTGCAGATAGGCCACCAGGCATTCGTCGATCAGGCGCTGGCGCAGGCCCGGGTCGGTCACGGGCCAGGCGAGCTCGATGCGACGCATCATGTTGCGGTTCATCCAGTCGGCGCTCGACAGGTAGAGCGACTCGTCTTCGCCGTTGCGGAAGTAGAAGACCCGCGAATGCTCGAGGAAGCGCCCGATCACCGAGCGCACCCGGATGTTGTCGGTCACCCCCGGCACCTGCGCCGGCAGCGTGCAGGCGCCGCGCACGATCAGGTCGATCTTCACGCCCTTCTGCCCCGCGCGAATCAGCGCGGCGATGATCTCCTCGTCGGTCAGCGCGTTCATCTTGGCGACGATGCGCGTCGCATGTCCAGCCGCGGCCGCCACGCCAAGCGCGTCGATCTGGGTGACGAGGTTCTTGTGCAGGTCGAACGGCGCCAGCCACATGCGGTTGAGCTTGGGCAACCGGCTCTGGCTTGCGAGGTGGACGAACACGGTCTCCATGTCGGCCGTCAGCAGCGGGTCGGCCGTGAGGTGGCTGATGTCGGTATAGAGCTTGGCGGTGCGCGGGTTGTAGTTGCCGGTGGAAAGATGGCCATAGCGGCGCATCTGCTTGCCCTCGCGGCGAGTCACCAGCAGCATCTTGGCGTGGGTCTTCAGGCCGACCACGCCGTAAACCACCTGCGCGCCGATCGACTCGAGCATTTCAGCCCAGTTGATGTTCGCCTCTTCGTCGAAGCGTGCCTTCAGCTCCACCACCACCGTGACTTCCTTGCCGCGGCGCACCGCTTCACGCAGGAGGTCCATCAGCACCGAGTCGGCGCCGGTGCGGTAGATGGTCTGCTTGATCGCCAGAACCTGCGGATCGAGCACCGCCTCGCGCAGGAACGCCAGCACGCCGTCGAAGCTCTCGAATGGCTGGTGAATGAGTACGTCGCTGCGCTGCAGCCTTTCGAAGAACGACTGCGACGGCGACAGCGTGACCGGGTAGGACGCCGGGTACGGCGGAAAGCGCAGCTTGGGTTCGTCGAGCAGATCCGCGAGTTGCGTGAACCGGGCCAGGTTCACCGGCCCGTGCACGCGGTAGAGCGCCTGCGGCGGCAGATTGAACTGCGCCAGCAGGAAGCTCGCCAGCGACTCCGCGCAGCTCGCCGACACCTCCAGCCGCACAGCCTGGCCGTAGTGCCGGTGCTGCAATCCCTGGCGCAAGGCGGTGCGCAGGTTCTTGACGTCTTCCTCGTCCACCGCGAGGTCGGAATGCCGCGTGACGCGGAATTGCGAGAAGTCGCCCACCTCACGGCCCGGGAACATGCTCGACAGGTGCGCCCGCACCACGCTCGACAGCGCCACGAACAGCGTCTTGCCATCCGACACCTTGGCAGGCATCTTGATCAGGCGCGGCAGCACACGGGGCACCTTCACGATCTGGATGGGGTTTTCGCGCCCGAAGGCGTCCTTGCCGCCCAGCCTCACGATGAAGTTGAGCGACTTGTTCGCCACCTGCGGGAACGGATGCGCGGGGTCCAGCCCCACGGGAATCAGCAGCGGGCGCACTTCGCGCTCGAAATACTCGCTGACCCATTTGCGCTGCGCCGGATTGCGTTCACCGTGCGAAATGATGTGGATGCCGTGCGTGGCGAAAGTCGGCATCAGCTCGTCGTTGTACAGCGCGTACTGCCGCGCCACGAGCGTGTGGGCCGCCTCGGCCAGCCGCTCGAACGATTCGACGGTGTAGGTGCCCTTGTGGTCGCCGGCGCTGCCCGCGATCAGGTGCGGCGCGGCACGGACTTCGAAGAACTCGTCGAGATTCGACGAAACGATACAAAGATAGCGCAGCCGTTCGATGAGCGGCACTTCGGTCCGATGCGCCCAGTCGAGCACGCGCTCGTTGAATGACAGGATGCTGTGATCGCGGTCCAGCAGCGTGAACGTGGGCGCAGCGACGTCGAGCGACGGATCTGCGAGGTCGGATTGCATAGGCACTGATTCTGGAGCAAGCGGCACAGGAGGACGTGTAGGCGGAAATATGACAGTGTCATCCGCGCTTGTGTCATTTGCATGACAGTCCCGTGACGGCTCCAGCGCACCTGCTCCAGACCCAGCAGGCGTGTTGGAAGAAGCGAGCGGCCCCGGTTCGGGCCGGGCGACCGCCGGCTTCATGCGCCCAGGAAGTGCTTGCGGTAACGCGCCGGCAGATCGTCGATGCGCATCAGCATCGGCAGGTCAGCGGCGTTGAAGTCAGGGTCCCAGGCCGGCGCACCGAGCACCTTGGCACCCAGGCGCAGGTAGCCCTTGATGAGCGCCGGCGGCTCCACGTCGAGCGTGCTGTCCAGCCGCTCGACCGGCAGCGGCAGGCGCGGCTGCACCTGGTATTGGATCGGCGCCATGTGGCTGGCCGACACCTGGCGCCAGATGCTGGCGGCAGCGTCGCCGTTGGTCACGCCGTTGTGCGACATGGGAATGCTCGCGCAGCCGATCATGGTGTCGAGCTTGTTGCGGTGCATGAAGCCGGCCAAGGCCCCCCACAGCGCGAGGATCACGCCGCCCTGGCGGTGTTCGGGGTGCACGCAGCTGCGGCCAAGCTCGACCATGCGCTCGCGCAGATCGCGCAGGCGGGTGAGGTCGAATTCAGTATCGCTGTAGGTGCTGCCCACGCGGCGGGCCTGTGCCGGCGTCAGCACGCGATAGGTGCCGATGACTTGCTGCGTCAGTTCGTCGCGGACCAGCAGGTGTTCGCAGAAATCGTCGAACAGGTCGATGTCGTGGCCGGCCAGCGGCGACGACACGCGGGCGCCCATCTCGCCGACGAACACGTCGTAACGCAGGCGTTGTGCGGCACGCACGTCGTCGAGGTGGCGAGCCCAGCCCACGGTGATGCCCTGGCGGGCTTCGGGAACCGGAGGAAGGATGACTGCGGGCGCCTGGGGCACCGAGGAGCGGGCAGTGATGGTGGTGGTCGAACCACCGGCAACAGGAGCGGGCCACAAGGCCGCGCGCAGCCCGATCTGCGAAAGCGGAAATGTCGGGTTGGGCAGTTCTTTCATGGGGAACCCTTTCTGCCGAGGGAGTCTCCGCACCTGCCATGAAGCCGGCATGTCAGGAATATTTCAGACACATGACGGCGACGCAGGCCCTTCCGTGCACTTCGTCGTCTAATGCGGGAGACTCGCGAAAAGGAGCTTTCACGCATGGCCACCGACGTACGCGGCACCGACAACGGCCGCCTCCAGCAGACCTTTCCCGTGCTGAGTGACACGGAGATTGCGCGTATTGCGCGTTTCGGCACCGTGCAACAGTTCGCGCGCGGTGCCCGGCTCTTCACCGCCGGCGAAACCGGCCCCGGGATGTACGTTCTGCTCAAGGGCGTCGTGGCGGTCACGCAACGCGATGGGCTCGGCCACGTCGTGCCCATCGTGCGGCAGGGCCCGGGAGAGTTCCTGGCCGAAGTCGGCCAACTGAGCGGCCGCCCTGCCCTGGTCGACGGACATGCCGATGAAGATGTGGAAGTGCTGCTGGTGCCGCCGGCGCAACTGCGCGCGCTGCTTGTCGCCGAAGCCGACCTGGGCGAACGCATTACGCGCGCGCTCATCCTGCGACGCGTGGCGCTGATCGAATCCGGCGCCAGCGGACCGGTGCTGATCGGCCCGCCGCAGTCGCCCGACATGGCCCGGCTGGAGAACTTTCTTCGCCGCAACGGCTACCCCTATCACCTGGTCGACGCCGACGACGACCCCGACGCCGCCGCGCTCATCGCGCAGTACGGTGCCGGCAAGCTGCTGGCGGTGTGTCCGGATGGCTCCGTGCTGGTGAACCCCACCGACGATGCGCTCGCGCGCTGCCTGGGCATGGTCGACACCGCCGAGCGCGACGAGTTGTATGACGTGGCCGTGGTGGGCGCCGGACCGGCGGGCCTGGCCACCGCCGTGTATGCGGCCTCCGAAGGCCTGCGCGTGATCGTGCTCGATTGCCGCGCGTTCGGCGGACAGGCCGGTGCCAGCGCACGCATCGAGAACTACCTCGGCTTTCCGACAGGCATCTCGGGCCAGGCGCTCGCGGGCCGCGCCTTCGTGCAGGCGCAGAAGTTCGGCGTCGAGATGCTGATCCCCGCCAAGGTGACATCGCTGGACTGCTCGCGCGACAACCCGCAGGAAAGCCTGCGCGTTTCGCTGGCCGACGGCCGCACCATCAATGCGCGCACCGTGGTGATTGCCAGCGGCGCGCGCTACCGGCGACCCGCGGTGCCGCGCCTCGCCGAATTCGAGGGGCGCGGCATCTGGTACTGGGCTTCGGCCATCGAAGCCAAGATTTGCGCGCGGCAGGAAGTGGCGCTTGTCGGCGGCGGCAACTCCGCCGGACAGGCCGCGGTGTTCCTGTCACGCCATGCGGCCAAGGTCAACGTGCTGGTGCGCGGGCCGTCGCTCGCGGCCAGCATGTCGCGCTACCTCATCGACCGCATCGAAGCCACTCCCAACATCTCGCTGCAGCCGCACACGGAACTGGTCCGCCTGCACGGCGGACCGGACGAAGGCCTCACGGGTGCGACGTGGCGCTGCCACACGTCTGGCGACGAGCACGACTGCCCTGCCCGCAACATCTTCCTCTTCGTTGGCGCGGAGCCCGAGACTTCGTGGCTCGAAGGATGCGGCGTGTCGGTCGACAAGCATGGCTTCGTGCTGACCGGCGCGGCCGCGAGCAGCGGCTTTCCAGCTCGGCCCGCGACCGCGCTCGAGTCCAGCGTGCCCGGCGTGTTCGCCGTGGGCGATGTGCGCTCGGGATCCGTCAAGCGCGTCGGCGGCGCCATCGGCGAAGGCGCTGCTGCGGTGGCGCTGATTCATCAACACCTGTCGCAGTCCTCGACTACGGCCTGATCAGTCTCGAATTACAAAGGAGTTGCCTCGTGCCCATCAAACCCTGCGACCACGTTCCCGCCGACATCGCGCAGCCGCACACTCTGCGCGGCTGCGAAGACTGCTTGAAGACCGGCGATACCTGGGTTCACCTGCGCCTGTGCGTTCAATGCGGCCACGTAGGTTGCTGCGATTCGTCGAAGAACCGGCACGCGACGAAGCACTCGCATGCGCAGCAACATCCGGTGATCCAGTCGATGGAGCCCGGGGAGGATTGGATGTGGTGCAACCTGCATGAGAGGCAGGTTGGGTGACTGGGTCATGCTCCTGCGGGGTTCGAGGGAGCAAATTTGACAATTGCCCGGAGGGGATTGAAGGACGAGCTGCAGGGCGCGCCGGCATTCGATTCTTTCTATTGGCGTACCATCCGTTCCCCCGTCTGTTCCCCCACCTTGCAGGTGCTAACTCGCCGCACCTGCCATCAACTCTCTAGCATCGAAAAGCTCGATGGACGGCAACTTGAGCATCGTCCGCGCTTCCTCGACTGTGCAGGTCAGCCAGCGGTCGAAATCATGCACCTCGAGCGGGATCACCGAGCGCTTGTCCTGCTGATCTGCAGGCAGCTTCGGATCCGGCTTGTGCATGCGCGACATCAGCGGGTGGTCATCGGCGTTCATCGTGAGCATGGTGTAGCTGTCCCACACTTGGCCGGTTTCGAGGTCTGTCCAGGTGTCCCATAGCCCGGCCAGGCCCCACGGCGCCCCGTCAGCGCGACGGAACCGCCACCAGACGTTCTTGCCCGTCTCCCAGTTCGGCTCGTCGAAGGTGGCGGCCGGGATGATGCAGCGCTTGCCGCGAGCCCAGGCGTTCTTGTAGGTCGGTGACTTCTCCATGCCCTCGGTGCGCGCATTGACCGTGCTGAGCCTGGCGCCTTTTTCTTCGCCCTTCTTCGGCTTGCGCTGCGGGACATGGCTGGTCGACCAAGGCGGGATCATTCCCCACTGCCCCACCACGAGCTCGCGCGCGTAGTCCACATCGTCGGCCCGCCGGATGAACCTGGCCAGCGACAGCGGGAACACCGTCAGCAAGTTCTCCCAATCCTTGTGATTGTTGGTCTTCCGGTCGATAGACCAGAAAGCCTCGATCTCGCGGTCCTCAGGAGAGATATAGCGGGTGCACATGTGCTCATCCTCCCGCGCAGTCACGCCGACTGCCTCCGCAGTTACCCCACCTCGTTGATCGGCTTGAGCCAGTCGACGGCCGCCTCGTCGGGCGGCATCGCTCGCAGGCGCTCGTCGCGCCACAGATCGTGCGCCACATCCTCCAGATCCAGAGGGTCGACGGTGTGCCACTGCTGCTGCAACCGGTGCGCGCAGGCGGCAATCCAGAGGTTCGCCGGCATGTTTTCCATGCTTGCAGTCTACCGCAATCACTGTATATTTAACCAGTAGTTAATAGGATCAGCAGTCCGATCCGCTTGGCGGGTTCCGATGCACTGGTGCGCGCGAAGGCGCGCGATCTCAACCGTCTAGGAGATTGCCGTGAGCAAGATGAAGACAGCCCGCCAAGAGTGGGTCGAAAAGTTCGTTTACGCAGTGCTCGAGATCGAGCCGCGCGCGGCCTTCGACGACCACATCGAAGACGCATACGAGCAGTATGAAAAGCACTCAACGGAGGAGCCCGCCGAAGTCGTCAAGCGCATGTTCGGCGGCAAGCGCACCCAGTACATTCTGGGCGTCAACACGCCAGCGTGGATGGTGCCCGGCGCCGAGGTGCCCCCGGGATGGAGACACGAAGATGGCGCCTGGCGAAACGATTGAAGACGAGCTCGTCGCTATGGCTCGTCAGACAGGTGAGCTCGGCCGCGACGAGCCGATGCGCCCCACCCTGCGCGACTTCGCTGACCACGTGGCCGGCCGCTGTGCGCGCATCGGCGACCTGTACGGAGACTGGGACCACAACGCCGGCGACCACATCCGCGCTGTGATGCATCAGGTGCCAGATCTTGCCCGCGACCACGCGCCCAGCGGGGATAGCGTATGCGAGTGAAGATGCGCCGCCGCTACCGAGGCGGCACCAAGCTGAGCAAGCGCGAGTTTGTGGATCAGGAATGGGTATGCGGGATGCTGTTGCTTCGAACCTTGGAAGGCCGGTTGCAGCTGGGACTTTGGGAATCCGTTCCGGGTTACGCAAATGGGGAGCGCGGCATCCTGTGGCGCCCCGAGATCGTCGCGTGCTTCAACGACACGATCAGCTTTGCCGGCGCCGAGCATGTGGCCGGCCGTTGGTGCTACCAGGTCTGGTACTGCGAATGCAATAACCTTCCCGTTGAACTGTCACTGCGCCTTCTCGAAAAGGCCGCTGGATTCGATCATGAGCCAAGCTGACATCTTCCCCACCGAAACCACCACCCTCTACACGCCAGCCTGGTACAGCGACAAGGTCCGCGAAGAACGCGAGCTCCCGCTGGCGCCGGGCGACTACAAGGTCACGCCAGGACACGGCGCCGAGCGCTGGACGGTCACGTCCCTGAAGGACGGTGCCACGGTCTACAGCGGCATTGGGCCGGTCGAAGTCATGCACCCGCCGGCAGCCGGCTGAACTGAAGCTCGCTCCCCCTTTTTTGTTCGCTCCGGGCGAGTCTCATTCCTCGCATCGTCGTAAGCGGGCAAGCTCTGCCCGGCCAAGTGGCGTGATGCGCAGAATCAAAGCAGAACGCGCGACAGCGTCCCCGGGCTCTGGAAGATTTGCTTCGATGAGTTCGGCTGCGGCCAGCACCGCTGCGCATTGAATGTCACCCTCATCGAGAACGGCCAACGGGAAAGTCGCATCCTCGATGCGTCGTAGAAAGTCAAGTGGCATTTCGTATCCTTGTGCGATGCACTGCCGCACATCGGTATCCGCAATGTCTGCGGTGTCCCACTCCCCGATCGTATGGTGGCAGGTGCTGAGCGAGCAGAGCGTAGGCCAAGGGCGACGATCGAGCCCCCATCGAAGTGCAGGTGACCTTTGTTGACACTCTCTCGCGCAGTTCTTCACACACGCCGCCCGGGGCCCGGCCGGAGAATCGACCCGCGGCGGCCCTAGCCGCATCCTCAGGTCATGTCGATGACCCTTCGACCCGCTTCGGCGGGTCTTTTTTTGGCGCCTGCAGCGGCGGCCACTGGCCCGCAGCACGCATCAGCAGCACGAAGGCCTGGTAGGTCTCGGGCTCCGGCGCCCCAGCCGGGAAGAGCGCGTGGCGGCCAGCGTTGCAGCGCCTGCAAGCGGCCACAATGTTGCCGCGCGAGTCCTTACCGCCGTCCATGCGCGCGACCAGGTGCTCGGCCGTCACGTCCTTGCCCATGGGCCGGCAGCAGTAGATGCAGGTACCACGCTGTGCACGGCGGGCGCGCTCTCGATTTCGTTGACGTTGTGATTTCCGCATTGGGAACTCCTAAGGTTGAACTTGGAAGTCCCCGCTGGCACTTGGTGCATTGCGGGCGCCGTGCCTTGGGCTATCGGCGGGTGCGATCTTGGATCGCACGGTCGGGCATCAACCCGAGCGGGCGGATTCTAAAGCGCGACACGCTGCCGCGACAATCCCCGCATGCCCACCCTCTACCGCGTGCGGATCGAGATCAGCGATGGATCGCTTGCCGTGATGGTGGGGGCCGATGGCGCGAGGTATCTCTGCAGGATGTGGCAGCGAAGACCCAAAGTTACTTGCGCTTCTTTTCGGAGTACTGCTCGATCAAGAGGTCCGCGAGGTCATCCGCAATTGAGAAGATCTTTGCCTCGGGAGTTCGCCCACAGACCTTGTCCGTGTAGAAGCGCAATACAGAAACGTCAGGTACGTCCAGGATCGTGGCGCCGTTCGAGTTTTTGCTTGACAGGAAGCCTTGCACCCACGAGATCATCATCGAGTCTGCGACAGCATCCTTCGGTTGTCTGTTTTGCACCTTTCGCGCCTTGGTCCAAGCCTCGCATGTCTCACCGCCCGCGCCGGCAATTACGGTATCTGCGCGCGACAGACCGGTCGCGAACAACATGGCTGCCGGAAGAACGTATTGAATGAATTTCACGCGCTCATTGTCTATCGCAAGCCACGGCAGGCGGTGGCCACGCGCTGGTCAATGCACCTCGACACTTGGCAGCAGGTGCATACCGATTCGCTCCGTGAGCTCCGGGTAGCTGATAGGCCGGCCAGCCTGAGCGTCGGCAGAATTTGGCTGCCAATGGGCCCAGGCCTTGCCTTTGCTTTCGTCATAGACCAGCTTGAAAAGATGGGTAGGCACGCGCACGCGGCTCGCCCCGACTGTCAGGCTTTTCGGCCCGAACACCGGCCCGGTGATCACGAACACATTGCCTCTGGCGCGCAGCGCGTAGCGGCGCGTGTCCTGCTCGATCTTGGACCAGGCGCCGGAGTTCTGCGACGGGTTCTGCGGAACCATGTTCGCCAGTGAAAAACTCTGGGCCATCGCCGTTGCATTCGGCATGTCACCGGCCGGCGCCATGTGCCCACGGGCGTAGCCAGAGCCCTTGTAATCGCTCAGCTCCGCGCGCTCGCCGCGCGGCAGCCGGGCATCCGCAAAAAATTTGTTGGTGCGCTTTTCGTTGGCATCTTCGATGCTCGCGCGAGTGAGCCGCTCGGCCACAAACACCGGCGTCTTAGTCGTGCCGCTGTGCAGGATTGCGAAGGCGTCGTAGCAAAGCTCGCGCTTCATGGGGGCCTGCGGAATCGTGCTGGGCGAACACAAAGACAACACGAAGACGAACGTCGCCCGGCTGGTGCAGTTGAACTCCCGCGCGATGGAATACCTGCGCGCGCAAAAAGAGCACAGCTTCCTCATGGCCGACGGTTGGATGTTCCCGGACCCGAAGACTCGGGAGCGCTGGGTCGACGACTGGACGCCGCGCGAAATGTACTGGCGCCCGACCCTGAAGCGGCTGGGCATTCGTTACCGCAGCCCGTACGAGACTCGGCACACCTACGCCACCATGCTGCTCATGGCGGGCGTAGCACCAGCCTACGGGGCCAAGCAGCTTGGACACTCCGTCGAGATGTTCCTGCGGACTTACGCAAAGTGGATGGACGGAGGCCAAAACACCGTCGAGATGGGAAAGCTGGAGAACCTGCTGAGCAACCGGGCCCCCTCCCCGAAGAAGGTAGGCCGAGCGTCGAAGTAGACCTCAAAGGCTGCTTTCTTCCCTGATTCTTCCCCGAGATTTGGGAAATATGCGCGCTACAGAGGGAAACTGTTGGCCTGCCCGGAGGGGATCGAACCCCCGACAACCTGCTTAGAAGGCAGGTGCTCTATCCAACTGAGCTACGGGCAGATGCAAACCGGAGAGAACCCAGGAGAATCAACGACTTAGACGTCTTTGTTTCCGGGCCGGCAGCGGCGCAGATTCTACCCAGTTCCGCACTTGGCCCCGTGTGGCGACGCTGCCGATTCGGCAACCTTCTCATGGCCCGGAACGAAAAATGCACGCAGCCTGTAAAGACTGTGTGCATTTCGATTTTTTGGTCGGGGCGAAAGGATTCGAACCTTCGACCCTCTGGTCCCAAACCAGATGCGCTACCAGGCTGCGCTACACCCCGACAAGCCTTCTATTCTAGCCCGGATATTCGCCCGTTCCTGAAGTTTCTCAGCGTTTCTCGTACTGGGTCTTGCCGAAAAGGATCTCGCGTTCCTTGTCGCCGGTGATGGGCTGGCGCAGATCAGCCAGCACTTTCACGCCGCGTTGCACGGCAGGGCGCGCCGCGATGACGTCGAACCAAGCCTTCAGATGAGGGAAGTCGGTAAGCGTGATGCCCTGGTTCTCCCAGCTGCGCAGCCAGGGGAAGATCGCGATGTCGGCAATCGAATAGCTCTTGCCGGCAATGAACTTGCTCTTCGACAGTTGCTTGTCGATCACGCCGTAGATGCGCTTGGCTTCGTTGGTGTAGCGGTCGATCGCATAGGCGATCTTCTCGGGCGCGTACATGCGGAAGTGGTGAGCCTGTCCGAGCATGGGGCCGACGCCGCCCATCTGGAACATGAGCCACTGCAGCACGTCATAACGCTCGCGGTCGCCCGCCGGAAGCAGCTTGCCGGTCTTGCCCGCCAGGTAGACCAGGATGGCGCCCGATTCGAAGAGCGAAATCGGCTTGCCGTCCGGACCGTCGGGGTCGGTGATGGCGGGGATCTTGTTGTTGGGGCTGATCTGCAGGAAGTCGGGCGCAAACTGATCGCCCTTGCCGATGTTCACAGGGTGCGCGCGATACGGCAGGCCGCATTCCTCGAGCATGATGTGAATCTTGTGGCCGTTCGGCGTGGGCCAGGAATAGACCTCGATAGGCTGTGCAGACATATGTCTCGGGCTCCGATGGATGTGATGCGTGCCCGGCAGCATATACGTGCCCTCCCGATCGCGTGCACGACCGGGATTTGCGTTCAGTCTGACGCCGTCCCGCCCGGCTTGGAAGGCAGGTCGCCCTCCCGCAGCTTTCGGCCGACCCACATCATTCCAGTTTCGTAGTTCGCGGCACCCACCTGGATGCCGCCCACGGTGCGAAGCGCGCCGGTTCCGTCGTCGGTGGCGGGCCCCTCGCCCGTGTACTCGCCGGGAACCAGCAGGCGGCCGTCTTTCAGGAAATCGGCAATGCGCAGCTCGCGCATCGCGCGGCCCCAGTGCCACTGCTTCTTGATGTCATAGGTGCCCGCCTTCTTCGGGGGCTTGGATTTCTTCATGTGCCTCGGTCGCTCGCAAAACAAACAGGCGCCAGCATAGCCTGCGCCTGTCAGCGCATCAGAGCTGGCCGTTGGCGCCCCGCTCTTGCGCAATCAGAAGCTCCTCCCCCTCCTCGCGGGGCCCGACATTCAAATCTTCCGACATCCCCTTCAGCACCACATACCCGGCCTGCAGCGCCTCGATGTATGTTGAAAAGCCTGTCGCGGCTTCCATCAGCGGCTCGAATTCCATCGAGTTGTCGAAGGACTCCAGGAGCACCCAGAAATAGTCGCCTGCGTCGTGTTGGTCGACAGTCAGGGCAATGGAAATAAGTTGGCCAGCCATTCACTCATGGTGACAACGCCAAGTGACAGTTCGGCTTCCGGGTGAAGTAAGCCGCGTGACTCGTTATCAGGCTGCTTCGAGAAACGCAAAGCCCATGGTCCTCGCGTGATAGTGCAGTCCGCCGTCCTGCACGATCAGGAAGCGCGCGCCATCCACGCCCTGGTTGTGGTGCGAGTGCGGCGCACCCGGCGGCGTGACGAGCGTTGCCCATGGCTCCCACGGGCAATGCGCATCGCCCACGACGGAATGGCAGCCCTCGCCCTGCACCACCAGCGTCACCGCGGCGGAGTTGTGGCGGTGCGAACGCTGCCAGGTGCCGGGAGACAGCGTGTTGAAGCTCAGCGTCAAGGTCGGCGTGAGGTTGCGTGCGGCGGCCTGCCTGTCGGACGAGAAGATCAGCGCGCGGCCCGAGGTCTCGTCGCGCGTCCCGGTCGAAAAGATCGTTGCGAACTGCCGCTCGATCTCGGCGGCCGGATAGTGAACGACGTCGATGGATGCATCCACCACCGGCGCAGGCTCCGCGCGCTCGAAGGCCAGCTGAGGCTCGTTGCCGACGCTCCACAGCAGCGCGCCTTCAGGCCCGCCCGCAAGGCGGTAGCCGGTGGCACCGGGCAGCAGGAACACGTCGCCCGCGCCAAACTCGAAGCCATCGAACGCGCCGTCGAGCCGCCCGCTGCCGGAAATCACGTACCAGACCGCTCCGGTCGCGCGCACGTCCAGCGGCAACGGCATGTCGCCGGGCGCGATGCGCACATAGCGCGCGAGCATCAGCGGCGTGGTGGCCGCAAAGCCGCTGCCCAGCGCCTCGGACTGGTCGCAATCGAAAACACCGAACTGCCCTTCCGGCGGCGGCGAAAAGAGCCGCGCGGGCACTTCGGGCAGCTTCACGTTGAAGGCGTTGCCGGAGTTGAAGAAACGCGCGCGTGCCTGCGCCGCGCTGGCTGGCGCGCCCGGATGCTGCATCGGCAGATCCGCCATGTCGGTGACGGTTTCGTTCACGGTGCCGCCCCTTCCCCTGCACCCGCATACGGCAGCAGCACCCGCAACAGCACATTGGCGCCGGCGGCCACATGCTCGGGCTCGGCCCATTCGTGCTCGGCATGGCTCACGCCGTCGCGGCAGGGAATGAAGATCATCGCGCTCGGACACAGCGGCGCCATGTGGCGCGCGTCGTGGCCGGCGGCCGAGAGAATCGGCATATGCAACTCGCCGATGCTCTCGGCGGCCTTGGCAATCGCCTGCTGCAGCGCGGGGTCGAAACCGTTGGAAGGCGCATCGACCAGCGGCGTGACGGTGGCCTCGCAAGGCGCTGCGAAGGTGTCGCACAGCATGCCGATGCGCTCGCCCAGATATGAAAGCACGGCGTTGTCGGGGTGGCGCAGGTCGATGCGCAAGGTCACGCGCTCGGGCACGACCGAAGGCGCGTTCGGCTCCACCTGCAGGCGGCCGATGGTGAACTTCACGGCTTCGTCGTAGCCGCCGATCTCCGCATACAACGCACCCGCGATGCGCGTGAAGGCTTCGAGCGCATCGCGCCGGTAGACCATCGCGAGCGTGCCCGCGTGGCCTCGCTCGCCCTCGATCACGATGTCGAATGTCTTCTTGCCCTGGATGCCGGTGACGACGCCGATCACGTGCTCCTGCGCTTCCAGCAATGGCCCCTGCTCGATGTGCGCCTCCACATAGGCCTTCACCGGAAAGCCCAGGGTTCGCCGCCGCAGCGCGGGAAACGCCGCATGCAACGCATCGAGCGCATCGGCGACGGAAACGCCCTGCGCATCGCGCACCGCGCGCACGGCTTCCAGGCTGCGCACACCGGCAAAGGCTTCGGAGCCCATCATGCCGGGCGCAAAGCGCGAGCCTTCTTCGTTCATCCATGCGACGCAGACGATGTCCACCGGCGGGCGCACGCCGCGCTGCGCCAGCGTGGTCAACACCTCCAGTGCGGCCACCACGCCATACACGCCGTCGAAGCGCCCGCCGCCGGGCTGGCTGTCGAGATGGCTGCCCGCGAGCACCGGCGGTGCATCGCGGTCGGTGCCGGGCAGCGCGATGAACAGGTTGCCGGCCGCGTCGGTCGAAGGCTCCAGGCCGGCCTGCAAGGCCCAGTCGATCATGGTGCGCCAGGAAGCGATTTCTTCCGCGCTCAGCGCCTGCCGGTCGACGCCACCGCCCGGCGTGGCGCCGATGCGCGCGAGCGCCATGAGGCGGTCCCAGAGGCGCGTGGCGTCGATGCGCCAGGCGCCCTGTTGTGCATGGGTGATCGTGGCTGCGTCGGCGTTCATGGTCAGTCGGTCTTCATGATCTGGCTGGGCAGCGCGCGCGGATCGCGCGGCTTCCACTGGCCGGCTTCGACCTGTGCGAAGAACTCGGCCAACAAGGCGTTGAAGGCGGCGGGCTCTTCCAGGTTGAGCGTGTGGCCGGTCTTGGGCATGACCGCGAGGCCGCAAGCCGGCACGGTCTTCTTGAGGAAGATGCCGGGCTGCAGGCAATGGTCGTCCTCGTCGCCGACCACCACGAGCGAGGGCACTGGCATCGCGCGCAATTCGCTCTCCAGGTCGTAGATCGACGGGCGCCGCGCCTGTACGCCGCGCATGGTGTTGGCAGCCCCCAGCGCGTCGTGCTCACCGAGCCACGTGGCAAATTCCTGCCAGCCGCGCGGGTCCTTGTTCTGGAACTGCACGCGGCTCGCACCCAGCGAATAGGTACGCGCAAATTTCTCGGAGCCCTGTGCCTCGAATTGCCTGGCCACTTCGAGCGAGACGCCGCGGAAGTACTCCTCGTGTTCTTTCTCCGCGCCGTAGCCCGCACCGGCAATCACCAGCGAAGCCGCGCGCGGCGCATGACGCAGGCCGAAGTGGAGCGTCGCGAAGCCGCCCATCGACAGCCCCACGATGTGCGCGCGCTGCAGTCCCAGCGCGTCCATCACGGCGGCGATGTCATCGGCCGCCGTGGCCTGCGAATAGCGGTCCACGTCGGCGGGCACGTCGGACGGCGGATAGCCGCGCGCGCCGAAGGTCACGCACTGGTGGCGCCGCGCGAAGTAGCGCATCTGCGGCTCCCAGCTGCGGTGGTCGCCGCCGAACTCGTGCACGAACACGATGGGCGTGCCGCTGCCGGCGGTTTCGTAGTACAGGCGAACGCCGTCTTGCGTGGTGGCGAAGCTCATGGTTCGCCTCCTCAGAACAGCGCGGCCGTGGCCGGCAGCGTGCGCGCGCGCTCGACCGCTTGCGGCAGCACATCGCACAGCGCCTGCGCCCACGCCTTCGGCACGGTGGTCGAGATCTTGATGAAGCGGTGGCCGAAGCGCGGCGTGTGGTAAGTGCCCTGCCGCACCATGATGTCGTGCTCGCCAAGCGCGGTGACCAGCGCCTCGGGCGTCACGCCCGCGCCGGTGCACTCGACCACGATGAAGTTGGCCTGCGACGGGAACACCGGCACCAGGAAGCCCGGCAGCTTTGCGAAGGCGTCGACGATCATCCGCTGGTTCTCGCGCTGCTGCGCGATCACCTCGGCCATCCATTCGGCCTTGACGCCCAGGCCCGCGATGGCGGCGCGCTGTGCCAGCACGCTGGCCCCCAGCGGCGCCTGCGAATGCGGCAGGATGCGCGCCAGCAGCTCCGGCGACGCCACCAGCGCGCCCAGCCGCAGGCCCGCAAGGCCCAGCCACTTGGAGAAGCTCACGATGGTCACCGTGCCTTCCGGATAGAAGCGCGAGGCCAGCGTGTGGCTGTCGGCAAAGTCGCGGTAGGTGCAGTCGTGGATGAGGATCGCGCCGATCTCCCGCGCACGGTCCGCGAAGGCGCGGATCTCGTCCTCGGTGTAGGTGGTGCCCAGCGGGTTGTTGGGGTCCACCAGGTAGATGACCGCGGTGTTCCCGTCGGTCGAAGCAGCCAATGCCTCGGCCGACAGCTTGAAGCCGTACTCGGGCCCGTAGATCGGAATTTCGGTGATGGCACAGCCGGCCTTGGCCGCGAACTGCAGCGGCCACTTCCAACCCGGGTCGGTGGTCACGAAGCCCTTGCCTGCTTCGCAGAAAGCGCGGCAGGCCAATGCGAGCGCGGCGACCGCGCCGTCCGTCACCACGGCCGACTGGTTCGGCACGCCCAGGTCTTCCACGATGGCCGTGCGAAGCGCCTCCATGCCCAGCGGCGGCGCGTAGGCGTGAAAGCTCTCGTCGTCGATGGCATCGTGCAGCGCCTTGCGCACCGCGGGATGCAGCGGAAAGTGGTTGGTGTTCTGGCCCAGCCACATCAGCTCGGGGTTGGTGAACAGGCGGTCGAAGTAGCGGTTGCGGGTTTCCGCGTCGCTGGTCACGGCCGGCACCGCCACGGCGGGGTTCAATGCCGCGTTCATGCCGCGAGCCTCCGGGCCTGTTCGGCCTCGACCACCTTCTTGCTGGTCTTGATGATCGAGCCGCGCGCGGCAATGCCGCCGTCGATGGTCACGACCGTGCCGGTGATGTAGCCCGCGCGCGCCGAGGCCAGGAACACCATCAGCTCGGCCACTTCTTCCGGCGTGGCGGGACGACCGCCCGGGTAGTTGTCGAACAGCTCTTCCCAGCGGCCTTCGTCGCCGTGGGTGTCGAAGGCACGGCGCTTCATGAGCTTGACCATGCGGTCGGTGGCCACCGGGCCGGGGTTCACGCCCACCACCCGGATGCCGTCGTCCAGGCTCACGCCGCCGAGCGCGCGCGTGAAGGCCATGACCGCCGCGTTGCCGGTGGAACCGGCGATGTAGTTGGCGTCCCAGTTCTCGCCGGAGTTGCCGATGTCGTTCACGATCACCCCGCCGCCGGCGGCCTTCATGCGTGCGTAGTAGATCTGCGTGAGCTCCATGTAGCCCAGCACCTTGAGCTGGAAGCCGCGCCGCACCACCGCGAAGTCGAGCGACTCGATGGGCCCGGCCGGAATGTCGCCCGCGTTGTTCACCAGGATGTCGACATGGCCGGCCGCCTCGGCCAGCTGCGACATGGCGCCGGGCGCGGCCAGGTCCATGGGGTGGATGCGCACGTTGATGGGGTAGATCTTCTCGATCTCTTCCTTTGCGGCTGCCAGAGCCACGCCGTCGCGCGCGGCCAGGTGCAGGTGGCAGCCTTCGGCCGCGAAAGAATGGGCGGCTGCGAGGCCGATGCCTTTGGAGGCGCCGGTGATGAGTACGGTCTTGCCTTCGAGTTCGAGTTTCATGGCGTGATGTCCTGGGATGCGTTCGAGAGATCGGGTTCGTTGAAAGAGCTTGGTCAGGCGCCGCCCGCGTCCTGCTCGGACAGCGCGGCGATGAGGTCGACGATGTCGTCCTCGAGCAGGCTCACGTGGTCGATGGCGGACGAGAATGCCGCTTCGGGGTCGTTGCGGCGAATGGCGTCGAGGATGGCGCCGTGCTCGCCGATGGTGGCGGTCATGCGGCCGGGCTGGAAGGTGACGTAGCGGCGGTACACGCGCACGCGCTTGCGCAGCGCGCGGGTCTGCTCGGCCAGGTAGTGGGTGTTGGAGGCCTCGTACAGCGCGTCGTGGAAGTCCTGGTTCACGTCGTAGAAGCGCGAGTGGTCGCCCGAGGCGAGGATGCTGGTCAGCTCGTCGTGCAGCCTGCTCATGCGCAGCTTCTGCGCCTCGGTGGCGCGACGCGCGGCGAACTTGGCGCACAGGCCTTCCATCACCGCCATCATCTGGAACATCTCGATGAGCATGGGCAGCGAGATGCGCGCCACGCACACGCCGCCCTGGCGGCTTCGCAGGTCGACGAGGCCGGTGGCGGCCAGCGCCTTGAGCGCCTCGCGCACCGGCGTGCGCGACACCTTGAAGCGCTCGGCCAGCTCGGCTTCGTCGAGCCGCGCGCCGGGCTTCATGACGCCGCTGACGATCAGGTCTTCGAGCGTGTCCTTCAGTTCGTCGGACAGCGTGGCGCCCTTGCCGCGCTGGCGCTCGCGCCCGCGCAGCGCCGTGGGTTCCACCATTTCGGGTTCGTCGTGTTCCATGTTCTTGCCTTCCTTCTTGTGGTTGTCTTCGGTCTTCGAACGCGGGGCGCTCTGTGAGATTGATTCGAGTGTCAGAACGGGCGGTCGCCAGCCACCGTGGTGCGATGCATCACGCGGCGGTACACGTTGTCGTCGTACGGCGTGGCGCGGTGCATGGTGCAGCGGTTGTCCCACACCAGCAGGTCGCCGGCGAGCCACTTGTGGCGGTAGCTGAACTCGGGCGAGATGGCGTGCGCATTCAGCTCGGCCAGCAGCGCGGCGCTCTCGTCGGCGGGCAGGCCGTCGATGTGCTTGACCACGTCTTCGCCGACGTAGAGCGACAGGCGGCCGGTTTCGGGATGCGTGCGCACCAGCGGATGCACCACGTCGGGCGTGGCAGCCAGTTGCTCGGGCGTGAGCGGGTTGCGGTCGGCGAAGGCCTTGCCGTAGTAGTTGGCGTAGCTGTGCGTGGCCGTGAGATGGCGGATGCGCGCCTTCATGTCGTCGTCCAGCGCGTCGTAGGCGGCGTGCATCGAGGCGAAGAAGGTGTCGCCTTCCACCGGCGGCACCTCCAGTGCGTAGAGCAATGCGCCCATCGAGGGCTCGGCCTTGTACGACAGGTCGGAGTGCCAGTTCCAGCCTTCCTTGTGGTTGCCGATGGGCTTGCCGTTTTCCGACACGTTCGACAGCACGTAGACCTCGGGGTATTCCTTCTTGAGGAACTGCGTGAGCACGTGGCCCAGCAGCGTGCCGAAGCGGCGCGAGAAGGCGACGTGCTGCGCCTCGTTGATGCGCTGGCCGCGAAACAGCAGCACCGAGCGCTGGTTGAGCGTGTCGCGCAGCACGGCGAAGTCGGCGTCGTTCACGGGCTCGCGCAGGTCGATGCCTTTGACTTCGGTGCCGATGAAAGAGGTGAGGTTCTCGAGTTGCATGGTTGGAGGATGTCTCAGGGATTGAGGAAAGAAACGGCTGTCAGAGCCGGTAGTCGGGCTGGGTGCGCTCCAGCATGCGCAGGAACGCGGGCCATTCGCGCGTGCCGGGCGGCAGGATGTCGCCGGCGAATTCGGTGAACTGGCGCGCGGCCAGCTCGCTCGCTTCGGTCTGCGGATACACCAGCGATTGGCCGGGGGCCACGCCGCCTTGAGCAAGCAGCTGCACCTTGGCCGCCTTCTCGAAGTAGTACATGAGGATGAAGGCCTCGGGAATGGTGCGGCCCACCGTCAGGATGCCGTGGTTGCGCAGCACCAGCGTGTGGTGCGGGCCCAGGTCGCGCACCAGCCGTTCGCGCTCGCCGGTTTCCAGCGCCACGCCTTCGTAGTCGTGAAACGCCGTGTGGCCCTGGTAGCGCATCGCGAACTGGCTGAGCGGCGCAAGGCCGTCGGGCATGGCCGCGATGGCGGTTCCGGCCTCGGAGTGGGTGTGCAGCACGCACAGCGCGTCGGGCCGGCCCGCGTGGATGGCGCTGTGGATCACGAAGCCGGCCTGGTTCACCTCGGCATCGGTGGCGTCCACCTTGTTGCCGTCGAGGTCGATCTTCACCAGCGAAGAAGCCGTCACTTCCGAAAACAGCAGCCCGTACGGGTTGATGAGGAAGTGATGCTCCGGCCCCGGCACGCGCGCCGAGATGTGGTTGTAGATCAGGTCGTCCATGCCGAAGTGCGCCACCAGCCGGTAGCAGGCGGCGAGCTGAACGCGCAGCTCGGCTTCGGTTTGCGGATATGCCGCGGGATTGTTCTTCGCCACGTTCATCATCGCCACCACACCAGTTTCTGGTCGATCCATACGAGCAGGCCGTAGAAGACCATGCTCGCCACCGATGCGATGAGCACCGCCGACCACACGCTCAGCAGGTCGACCTGCTGCGTCGACTCATAGATCATTCGCCCGAGGCCCGCGTAGGCGCCCAGCATCTCGCCGACGATCGCGACGATCATGCTGCGCGGCACGCCGATGCGCAGCGCCGTGACCACCGAGGGCATCGCCACCGGCAGGCGCAGGCGCCACACGATCTTCAGTTGCCCCGCCCCGAAGCTGCGCATCAGGTTCACTGCCGCCAGGTCGGCCTGCTTCAGGCCATGCAGCGCATTCACCAGCATGGTGAAGCCGACGGCCAGCGCCACCAGGGCGATCTTCGACGCGGCACCGAGCCCGAACCAGATCAGGAACAGCGGCGCATAAGCCACGGTCGGCACGGCGTTGACCGCAACCGCCAGCGGCATCACGATGCGCTCCAGCGGCGGCGCCATCAACAGCAGCACTGCCAGCAGCAAGCCCAGCACGCTGCCCAGCGCATAGCCGCCCAGCGCCTCGCCCAGCGTGGCCAGCAGCGCGGCCATCAAGCGGCCCGTGTCGGTGAAGGCATGCTGCACGATCGAACCCAGGCTCGGCAGCACGAAGGGCGGAATCTTGAAGAGCAGGATCGCGCCCTCCCACACCACCAGCAGCACGGCGATGCTCAGCACCACCGGCACCACGGGCGAAGCCATCAGCTTTCGCTGCGCCACCATACGAGCCTCCTTTCCACGAAGGTGAGCAGCCCGTAGAGCAGCGCACCCATCAACCCGCAGGCGAACATCACCACCCACAGCCGCACCACGAGGTCGGCGTTCATCGCTTCCATCAGCATCACGCCCAGGCCCACGGTTTCGCCGAACCATTCGCCCACCACCGAACCGATCAGGCTCAGGCCGATGGCCACGCGCAGCCCCACCATGATCTGCGGCAACGCCGAAGGGACGGCCAGCTTGAAGAACATGACGAGGCGGTTCGCGCCGAAGCTCCTCATCAGCGCAATGCGCTGCGGGTCGCACGACTTCAGCCCGCGCAACGTGTTCACCGTCACGGGAAAGAAGGTCAGGAAGAACGCGGTCATCACCTTGGCCAGCAGCGAGTTGCCGAACCAGATGACGATCAGTGCGCCGAAGGCCACCACCGGCACCGTCTGCGACACCACGAACAGCGGGAACACCGAACGCTCCATCCAGCGCGAATAGGTGAACACCGTGCCGCAGAAGCAGCCGAACACCGCGCCCAGGGCAAAGCCGAGCACCGTCTCGAGCAACGTGCGGCCGAAGCCGCGCACCAGCTGCGGCCACACCGACCAGGCGTCCTGCGCGATGGCGCTGAGCGCCGGCAAATAGCGCGGCGACGGCGCGAAGGCGTGCACGTACAGCTCCCACACCAGCGCCAGGCCCAGGAAGGCCAGCGCGGGCGAGCGCACGGCGCGCTGCAGGAAGGTGTTCACGGCGCGGTGCCCTCCTGCGCGAAGGTCTTCTGGCTCTCTTCCTCGATCTCGGCCAGCAGGCGCTGCTTCAGGCCGATGAACTCCGGCGTCAGCACCACAGAAGGATCGCGCGGGCGCGGAAGGTCGATCACGGTCTCGCTCTTCACCGTTCCGGGGCGCGCCGTCATCACCAGCACCTTGTCGCCGAGCAGGATGGCTTCGTCGATGTCGTGCGTGATGAAGAGCACCGTGCGCCGGTGGCGCGCCCACAGCTCCAGCAGCCAGTGCTGCATGCGGGTGCGGGTGAGCGCGTCGAGCGCGCCGAAGGGTTCGTCGAGCAGCATCAGGTCGCGCTCGAACAGGAAGGTGCGCATCAGCGCCACGCGCTGGCGCATGCCGCCCGACAGCTGGTGCGGATAGTGGTTGGCGAAACCGGCCAGGCCGAACTCGGGCAGCATGGCGCGGGCACGTTCGCGCGCTTCCTTGCGCGGCGTGCCTTCCACCTCGAGCGCGAGGATGGCGTTGTCGAGCACCGTGCGCCACGGAAACAGCAGGTCGCGCTGCGGCATGAACGACACCTTGCCGAGCAACTGGCCGTCGCGCTGCGGCGCGCCGCCGAACAGCAGCGAGCCGTCGTCGTCCGGCGGCAGCAGGCCCGCGATCATGTTGAACAGCGTCGACTTGCCGCAACCCGAGGGGCCCACGAGCGTGACGAACTCGCTCTTCGCGATCCGCAGGTTGACGCCGGACACCGCAACGGTCCGCGCCTGCGCTTCGCCGAAGCGCTTCCACACGTTGACCAGCTCGAGCATGGGCGGCGCTGTGTCGGCAACCGCCGGCGGCATCACTTCGTGAGGCATGAACTTCATGGCGCGGCGGCTCAGAACTTCTTGTCGCCGGCCGGCACCTGGTTCCAGAAGCTGGCGTCATAGGCCTTCGACAGGTCGGCCGGTGCCTTCAGCGCCTTGTAGCCGACGAGCTGCGTCTGCATCTTCTCGACGGTCGGCAGGTCGATGGCCAGGATGCCGTCGGTGGTGCCCTTGCCGGCCTTCACCAGCTTCTCGAACTCGTCGAGCATGGCTTCCTGGTGTGCACGGTTCAGGCTGGGCGCAGCAGCCATGACGATGTCGATGGCCTCCTTCTTGTTCTGCAGCGCGTACTTCCAGCCCTTGATGGTGGCGTTCATGAAAGCCTGCACCTGCTGCGGCTTCTCGTTGCGGTATTTCTCGGACACGAGCACCGTGTCCTGCTGCACCACCACGCCGTAGTCGTCGGGCTTGATGAGCGTGAGCTTGTCGCCCAGGCCCTGCTCTTTCAGGGTGTTCAGCTCGTTGTAGTAAGTGGCGGCGGCCACGTCGAACTGCTTCTCGACGAAAGGCGCCATGGAGCCCGACTGCGGCACGATGGTCAGCTCGCTCTGCTTAACGCCGGCCGAGGCGAGCATCGAATACAGCGTGTACTGCGTGCCGGTGAACCAAGTGGCGACTTTCTTGCCCGCGAAGTCCTTCACCTTGGTGATGCCGGAATCCTTGTAGGTGACGTAGGTGAACGGCGTGTTCTGCACGGTCACGCCGATGCACACCAGCGGCAGGCCCTTTTCGCGTGCGAGCAGCACGGTCTCGGTGCCGCCTGCCAGGCCGAAGGTGTCGTTGCCCGAAGCCACGAGCGTCTCGACGTTGAGGTTGGGGCCGCCCGGGTTGATCGTCAGGTCGAGGCCCGCCTGGTCATAGAAGCCCTTGGCCTTGGCCACGTAGAAGCCGGCGAACTGCGCCTGCGCCAGCCACTTGAGGCGCACGGACACCTTCTCCGCGGCGGACGCGGGCATGCCCGTCAGAAGAGCCATCGACGCTGCGACGGCGGCCAGGATACGCAAGGACTTGAAAGACATTGGAAGGCCTCTTGAATACAAAAAATACTCATAGCAGTATTCATGCCATGCACTTTCAGGCTGTTTTCTTGATGAATCTTGAGCAATTGGCCCGGAATGTGCACCGGAGTGCAGCTCCCGCCCCAACTTCGAACCCTGATGAACCAAGTCCATGCGCTGACCGATCTTTCCGCCCGCGAGGCTGCCGAACAGATGGCGCGCGGCGAGTTGCGCGCCACGGACTACGCGCAGGCGCTGCTGGCGCGCGCCGAGGCCATTGCGCCCTTCGGCGCCCTGCTCCATCTGGACGCCGGCCAACTGCTCGCTGCGGCGGCCGCGCTGGATGCATCGCCCAGGCCCGCACCCGGCGCGCAGCCGCTGCGCGGCGTGCCACTCGCGTTCAAGGACAACATCGACGTCGCCGACATGCCGACCACCGCCGGCAGCCCGTGGATGGCGGACCACCGGCCGCGCGTGCATGCCGGCGTGACGCAGCGGCTCATCGATGCCGGCGCGCTGGTGCTCGGCAAGACGAACCTGCACGAGTGGTCGCAAGGCGTCACCGGCCACAACCACGGTTTCGGGCCGTCGCGCAATCCGTTCGACAGCACGCGCATCACCGGCGGCTCGAGCGGCGGCAACGCTGCGCTGCTGGGCCTGCGCGCCGCGCCAGCGGCCATCGGCACCGACACGGGCGGCTCGGTGCGCGTGCCGGCCGCGCTTTGCGGGCTGGTCGGCTACAGGCCCACGGTGCACCGCTGGCCGGACGACGGGCTGGTGCCGATATCGCCGACCTTCGACACGGCCGGCGTCATGGCCCGCTGCGTGGACGACTGCGTGCTGATCGACCATGCCGTGGCCGGCGGGCCGCTGCGGCTGGGCGCGATGCCGCTCATGGGCGTGCGCCTGGGCGTGCCCGAGGCCTATTTCTGGGAAGAACTCGATCCACCCGTGGCCGAACTGGCCCGCGAGAGCCTGCGCGCCCTGCAGGCGGCGGGCGCGGTGCTGGTGCCTTGCGACCTCGCGGAAGCCGGCGCGCTCTTCCAGGAAGGATCGATGTCGATCTCGCTCCACGAGATCCTGCCCGCGCTGGCCGCCTACTTCGCGCGCCACCAGCGCCCCTTCGACGCACGCGCGCTGACTGATGCGGTGGCGAGCCCCGACGTTCGCCCGCTGTTCGAGCGGCTGTTCGGCGACAGCGCCGTCACGCCCGAGGCCTATGCCCACGCGCTGAACGTCTTGCGGCCGCGCATGCAGGCGGCCTACCGCGATTGCTTCGCCCGGCACGACATCGCGGCGCTGGTGTTCCCCACCAGCCCGCTGACCGCCGCGCGCATCGGCGAGGACGTGCAGGTCACGCTGTGCGGGCGCCCGACCTCGGCTTTCTCAGCCTACATTCGCAACACGGGCCCGGCCGGCATGGCCGGACTGCCGGCCGTGAGCTTGCCGATCGGCCTGACCCGCGACGGCCTGCCCGCTGGCCTGGAACTCACCGGCCCCGAAGGCGCCGATTCGCTGCTGCTGGCGCTCGCGCTGGGCGTCGAATCCGCCTTGCCGCACGCACCAGTTCCGGGCGCGTTGCAAGGGCTGGCGCGCAGCTGAAACCCGGATCGCCAAAACACTACATCCCTTCACGCAACAGGCCTTCACGCCTTGCCACGCAATCGGCGATGCTGGAGGCATGCCCATCGCGAATTCGTCGAATTCCCTGCCACACCGCCGCTCCGGATGGCGTACCGCCGCGCTGATCTACACGGTCGCGGGCACCGTCTGCATCCTCGGCTGCGCGCTGGTGCCGGAGAGCGACGTGGGCATGCTCGTGGCCATCGCGGGCGGGCTGCCTTGGTCGCTGAGCCTGCTCACGCTGGGGCTTTCTCCCGGCGTGGCGAATACGGCGCTGCTGATGCTCACGGCCAGCTGGGCGCTCAATGCCGCGCTGCTTTGGTGGATGGCGCTGCGGCGACCGGCCCGGCACTCGCCGTCGCACCTGGCCTGACCTTGCAGCCCCGGGCAGCGCGGGACCGGACGGCCGATCATTGGACATGCAGCTTATCCGCCAGCGAGCGATTTGGCGCGGCGTGCGCTCGAGCAGGCCGCGGCCGACTGCGTCCTCAAGACTTGCAAGGCCCCGATGTCGAGTGTGTTCATTTCGGTGCGATCATTTCGCCACGCACTTTCCCGCGCTCCGCCGCTTCGACACCTCCCGCAAAGGCTCCCCCACGATGTTCCTGGACACGCAACCCAACACCCCGCTGATCGGCGCGCCCAACGGCCGCCAACAGCTCGACACGCCCGCACTGCTGATCGACCTGCCCGCCATGACGCGCAACATCGAGCGCATGGCCGCCTTCGCCAGGTCGCGCGGCATCGGGCTGCGCCCGCACGTGAAGACGCACAAGTCGGTCGAGATCGCAAGGCGCCAGGTGGCTGCCGGCGCCATCGGCGTGAGCTGCGTGACCATGGGCGAGGCGGAGGTGATGGTGGACGGCGGCATTCCTGGCGTGCTGATCACCTCGCCTGCCGTCACGCCGAGCAAGATCGCGCGCCTCATCAAGCTCGCGCAGCGCGCGCGCCCCGGCGACGTGATGGTGGTCGTCGACAACCCGCGCAACCTGGCCGACCTGGCGCAGGCCGCAGGCACGCTCGCGCATCCGCTCGACGTGCTGGTGGACTACGGCGCGGGCTACAACCGCACCGGCGCCGCCACCCAGGCGCAGGTGCTCGAGCTCGCCGCGCTGGTGGCCGCAGAGCCGCGCATGCGGCTGCGCGGGCTGCAGTCGTATGCGGGCAACCTGCAGCACATCGTCGAGCGCGACAGGCGCAGCGCGGCTGCAGCCGGCCTGCGCGAGACCGTGGCGGGCATCGTCGCGGCGGCCGAACGACAGGGCCTGCGCTTCGAGATCGTGACGGGCGCGGGCACCGGCACGCACGACCTCGATTCGCAGGAAAACGCCTTCACCGAGCTGCAGGCCGGCTCCTATGTGTTCATGGACGCGGAATACACGAACGTGCTGGCCTCGGGCGGCCAGCCCTCGCCCTTCGAGGTGTCGCTTTACGTGCAGACGGCCGTCGTCAGCACCAACGCGGCGGACTGGGTCACGGTCGATGGCGGCACCAAGTGTTTTTCCACCGACAGCGGCGTGCCGCTGGTGGCGCGCGGCGTCGATCCCGCGGCGAGCCGCTACGCCTTCTTCGGCGACGAGCACGGCAAGCTGCTGCTGCCCGCCGATGCACGGCCCGCGCTCGGCGCGCGCGTGGAGTTCATCACGCCGCACTGCGACCCGACCGTCAACCTGCACGACGCGTACCACGTGGTCGATGGCGACGCGCTGGTCGCGATCTGGCCGGTGGATGCGCGCGGCAAGCGATAGGCGGCATAAGAAAACTCGGAAAGCGCATTTCACAAGCGCGTCGCGGGGGCGGACAGTCGGGGGCACATGGAATCCCTCATCGAAGCAACGAAATCCCCCGCCGCGCACGTCGGCGGCGCACAGGCCCCCTCTTCCGCACAGCTCTTCGCGCGCTTTCGCCCCGTCTTCCGGCGCATCGCCGAACACGCGGTGCAACGCGAAAACGAGCGCGAACTCGCCTACGAGCCGGTGGCATGGCTCAATGCCGAGCGCTTCGGCGCATTGCGCGTGCCGCTGGCGCATGGCGGCATCGGCGCCTCGGTCGCGCAGCTCTACGACCTGCTGATCGAACTCGGCGAAGCCGACTCCAACCTGCCGCAGATACTGCGCGCGCACTTCGGCTTCATCGAAAGGCTGCTCGCGGAAATCGACCCCGCGCTGCACGGTCCGTGGATGCGCCTGGCGGCCGAGGGCGTGATCTTCGGCAACGCCACCACGGAGCTGGGCGACGGCTCGCTCACCACCATGCAGACCACGCTGAAGCCCGACGGCGACGCGTGGCTGCTCGACGGCGACAAGTACTACAGCACCGGCACGCTGTACGCGGACTGGATCTCGGTGTCCGCGCAGCGGCTGAACGCCGACGGCAGCAGCGAGCGCGTGATCGCGCTGGTGCCGGCGCAGGCCGAAGGCGTGGAGCGCATCGACGACTGGCGCGGCATCGGCCAGCGCCTGAGTGCGTCGGGCACCACGCGCTTTCGCAACGTGCGGGTGAAGCCGGGCAACGTGCTGCTGTACGTGCGCGACCAGCCCACGCCGCTCACCGCGCATTTCCAGCTGATTCACCTGGCGACGCTGGCGGGCATCGCGCGGGCCATCGTGCGGGACGCGGTCGCCTTCGTGCAGGCGCGCAAGCGCATCTACAGCCACGGCAGCGGCGACACGCCGCGCGAAGACCCGCTGGTGCAGCAGGTGATCGGGCAATTGGCGAGCGCTGCGTTCGTTGCGGCATCCACGGTACAGGCGGTGGCGCGCGGCCTCGATGAAGTCGACCGCTTCCGCCAGCGCAACGAGGCCGCGCCCGAAAGCCTGTTGTTCGAAGTGGAGCTGGACACCGCCAAGGCCCAGGCCGGCATCGTCGACCTGGTGCTGCAGGCCGCTACGCGGCTGTTCGACATCGGCGGCGCCTCGGCGCTGCAGGAGGACCGGCGGCTCGACCGGCACTGGCGCAATGCGCGCACGCTGGCGTCGCACAACCCGACGATCTACAAGGGCCGCGTGGTGGGCGACCACCTGCTCAACGGCGCGCGGCCGACTTTCTATTGGGCAGTGGGCGCCATCGCGTCGTGAGGCGCGCGGCGAGCGCCGCGCTCAGACGCGCGGCAGCGCCGCCAGGAAGGTAGACACCACGATCGCGGCCGCGCGGTCGAGCTGGAGGATGCCCTCCACGTCGAAGGCGTGCGGCGCCGTGCGTCCACTCGAGCCGAGCGGCTTGCGGATCTCTACAAGAACTTCGGCCGCGAGTTCGCGGTCGCTGCGCGGGCTGCCGTCGGGGTGCATCACCCATTCGTTGACTTGATCGAATGGAATGCTGCGGAAGACCCCGACGATGGGGACGTACTTGTAGCGATCCTCGCCCACCAGGATGGGCACGCTGAGATTGCAGAAAAACGTGGTCGTCGACATGCAGGATCGCCGTCGCTAGGCAAAACGTTCAATTGTTAATGAGTGTGGCGTCAGGAGCCATCCTTCTCTAGGGCAAACACGGGGAAAGACGTGACCTTCTGCACAGAAACTGTGTCCAAATTCATTCATTTTCCCCTTAAAACAACTACTTTATTCTTACATAAACCAGTTTGAAATGCACTTCCCACGCGCCACGGGGGCTTCCGCGGGGATTTAACGAGCGCAAAACGTTTACAAAACGCAACGCGAGCGGTCCCGGAGTTACCGGCCGCTCGCGCAGTCTTGACTGTATGGCTGAATGAAAGTTGGTGGCCCGCCCGCAGGCGAAGGCCGGCGGCGTCAGGCGGGCGTGTCGAAACGCGGGGCGCGCCGCTCGATGTTGGCCTTCACGGCCTCGACCTGGTTCGCGCTGCCGATCAGCGCCTGCTGCTCGACCGATTCGGCCATCAGCAGGTCGGCGGCACTCTGGTGCGCCGACGCATTCAGCAGCCGCTTGCCGGCGCGAATGGCGTCGGGGCTCTTGCCCGCAATCTCGTGCGCCATCTGCAGGGCATCGGCCAGCGGGTCGGCCGACAGCCGCGTGGCAAAGCCGATCCGGAGCGCTTCCTCGCCAGAGAAGATGCGGCCGGTGAAGGTGAGTTCGCGCACCACGTCGGCACGCGCCAGTTCGCGCATCAGCACCATGCCGGCCATGTCGGGCACCAGGCCCCATTTGATTTCCATCACCGAGAGCTTCGTGTCTGGCGCGACGACGCGGATGTCCGCGCCCAGCGCCACCTGCAGCCCGCCGCCGAAGGCGACGCCATGCACGGCCGCGATCACCGGCACCGGCACTTCCCGCCACGCCATCGCGACCTGCTGCGCCGCATTCGCGATGCCGTGCGTGCGCGCCAGCAGGTCGGTGCCAGCGGCGCCCTCGCCCAGCACGCCGGCCGCGCCCTGCTGCATGCGTTCGAACGACGCCATGTCGAGCCCCGCGCAGAAAGCCTTGCCGCGCCCGGAAATGACCACCGCCCGCGCCGCCTTGTCGTGGCGCAGCGCTTCGCCGGCGGCGATCAGCGCGTCGAACATGGCGGGGTCGAGCGCGTTCATCTTGTCGTCGCGCGAGAGCTGCAGTTCCACCACGCCGTCGGCGTGGCGGGTCCATTCGATGCGGTCGGTCATTCGATGTCTCCTGGGCGGTCCGGGCGCGAGTATCGCCCGGCACGGCGCTCGGCGATGATGGCGGCTGTCGCCTACACAACAGCTTCCGCCATGCCATTGGACCGCCGCCGCTTTCTTCTTCAATCGGGCTCCGCCGCCGCCGTCGTGGCGCTGTTCGGCCAGGGCTGCGCGGCACCCGCCGCCGGGAAAGCCGATGCCGGCGTGCTCGGCTTCACGGGCGTACCCGCATCGCTGCGCGACGGCGTCGCCATACCGCCCGAATACGAATGCCAGCTGCTCTACCCCTGGGGCACGCCCACCGGCATCGCGGGCCGCATGCCGGCTTTCGCGACCGACGCCTCAAACAGCGCCGACGACCAGGCCGTGCAGGCCGGCATGCACCACGACGGCATGCATTTCTTCGCCCTCGACGCCAGCGGCGACCGCGGCCTGCTCGTGATGAACCATGAGTACACCGACGAGCAGCTGCTGCACGCCGACGGCGCCAGGCAATGGACGCCGGAGAAGGTGCGCAAGTCGCTCCATGCGATGGGCGTGTCGGTCATCGAGATCCGCCGCACGCCCGAAGGCTGGCGCCAGGTGCTGCCTTCGCAGTTCGCGCGGCGCGTGCACGGCAACACGCCGATGCGCATCGCCGGCCCGGCCGCCGGCACGCCGCTGATGCGCACCGCCGCCAACCCGGCGGGCGACGCGGTGTTCGGCACCTTCGCCAACTGCGCGATGGGCGTCACGCCCTGGGGCACCTACCTGACCTGCGAGGAAAACTTCCACGGCTATTTCGGCGGGCCGAAGGAAGCCGCCTCGCGCATGACGGCCGCGCAGCGCCGCTACGGCACGGTGCCCGGCTCGCAGTGGGTGGAGTACTGGCGCTTCGACGAGCGCTTCGACCTGAGCCGGCATCCGAACGAGGCGCACCGCTTCGGCTGGGTGGTCGAGATCGACCCGTTCGACCCCGCCGCCACGCCCATCAAGCGCACGGCGCTGGGCCGCAAGCGGCAAGAGAGTGCGACATGCACTGTCGCGAAGGACGGCCGCCTCGTGGTCTACATGGGCGACGACTCCCGCTTCGAATACATCTACAAGTTCGTGAGCCGCGACAAGGTGCGCCCCGGCACCGATGCCGCCGCGCGGGCGGCCAACCGCCACCTGCTCGACGACGGCACGCTGCACGTGGCGCGCTACGACGCCGGCGGGCGCGGCCGGTGGCTGGAACTCACGCACGGCCGCAGCGGCCTCGACGCGGCCGGCGGCTTTGCCGACCAGGCCGAAGTGCTGGTCCACGCGCGGCTGGCCGGCGACGTGGTCGGCGGCACCAAGATGGACCGGCCCGAATGGATCGCGGTGCATCCGCAGTCGGGCGAGGTCTACGTCACCCTCACCAACAACAGCCAGCGCGGCGACGCCGGCAAGCCCGGCCCCGACGCCGCCAACCCGCGCGCCAACAACCTCTTCGGCGGCATCCTGCGGTGGCGCGAGGACGGCGGCGACGCCGCCAGCACCGGCTTCGCCTGGGACCACTTCGCACTCGCCGGCGATCCGGCGCAGCCCGGCAGCGGCGCGCGCTATCCCGCGGCAGAGGCCGACATGTTCGGCGCGCCCGACGGCCTGCACTTCGACCAGGGCGGGCTGCTCTGGATCCAGACCGACATGAGCGGCCAGGTGATCGGCAAGCCGCCCTACACCTCGCTGGGCAACAACCAGATGCTGTGCGCCGACCCGGCGTCGGGCCGCATCAAACGCTTCCTGACGGGGCCCAACGGCTGCGAGATCACCGGCTGCGTGGTGACACCCGACCGGCGCACGCTGTTCGTCAACATCCAGCACCCGGGCGAGGCGCGCGACGACGGCGACAGCAAACACAACAGCGCCTGGCCCGACGGCACCGTGCCGGGCAGCGCGCGCCCGCGCTCGGCAACGCTGGCGATCCGGCGGCGGGACGGCGGCATCGTCGGCACCTGAGACAGTATTCGAGAGAAGAAAGGAAAGCCCCATGAGCATCCGCATCGTCCGCCTGGGCACACCGCGCGCCGATGGCGAAGGCCTGCGCGTCGGCACCGTGCGCCGTCCGCCGCGCGGCGTGCCGAAGGCCGAGTTCGCATCGCAGAACTGGTACGACGTGTGGTACCCCAACCTCGCGCCGTCGGTCGAGACGATGAAGCAGGCGCAGGAAGCGCAGACGCCCGCGCAATGGAACGCCTTCGTGCGCAAGTTCAAGGCGGAGATGGCCGAGTCCGACGCAAGCCGCAGCCTCGACCTGCTGGCCGCGCTCTCGCACGGCACGGCCCTGTCGGTCGGCTGCTATTGCGAAGACGAGTCGCACTGCCACCGCTCCGTGCTGCGCAGCCTGCTGGCCGAGCGCGGTGCGGACATCGCGGACTGAAGACCGCCGCCGTCAGACCTGCGGCGCGCCCAGGAACACCGGCAGGCTCTCCGCCCGCGCGGCGTAGGCCGACAGCGCGGGAAAGCCGTCCGCCGCAATGACGTCAGGCAGCATCAGCTGCGTGAAAGACCAGGCCACCGCCGTCGAGACGCCGGCCTGCGTCATCGTTTTTTCATCGGCGGGCAGCGGTGATGCCGCCACCTCGCGTTCGAGCGCCGCATAGGCCGCCAAGAGCTGGCCGCGCACCCTGTCCACCCAAGGCTGGTGCAACTTCTCGGCCGGCCGCAGGTTGTGCTCGTAGACGATCTGCACGGTCTTCTCGCAGGCCGCGAGCGCGAGCCCGGTGATGCGCAGGGCGCGCACCCGTTCGGCAAGCGCGGCAGGCATGAGGCTGCGGCCGCTCAGGGACTCGGCGTAGTCGATGACAAGCGTCGAATCCATCAGCACCGTGCCGTCGTCGCAGACCAGCGTGGGTGCCTTCACCACCGGATTGATCCCGCGAAACTCTTCGAAGGTGCTGAAGACCGAGACCGGCCGGTGCTCGAAAGGCACGCCGAGCAGCCGCAGCGAGATGGCGGCGCGCCGCACGTAGGGTGAGTCGAGCATGCCGACGAGTTGCATGGGTTCTCCTGGAAAAGATGGCCGCCACGTTACCCGGCAAGCTTCTCGCGGCGAAGTGCAATCCATCGAAAATCGCCGCCTCGGACCGATCGATCATCGGCGCGCAACCTCCCCGACACGCACATGAACATCGACAAGAAAGACCGGCTGATCCTCGAAGCGCTGCAGGCCGATGCACGGCAGAGCCTTGCCGCGCTGGGCAAGCGCATCGGCCTGTCGCAGCCGGCCATGAGCGAGCGCGTGCGCAAACTGGAGGAAGCCGGCGTGATCGAAGGCTACGGCGCGCGCGTCAACCTGCGCGCACTGGGCGTGGGCCTGCAGGCCATCATCCGCATCGAGACCACGCATGCGGGCATCGCCCGCTACCTGAAGCTGTTCGAGGCCATGCCCGAAGTGCTGAGCGCCGACCGCGTCACAGGGGAAGACTGCTTCATCGTGCGCTGCGCGATCGCGGAGCCGGCGGACCTGGAGCGCGTGGTCGACGCGCTGGCGGTCGACGGCGCGGTGACCACGTCGCTGGTGCTGTCGAGCCCGGTCAACAAGCACGTCACCGTGCATGCGGCCCGGCTGCCGAAAAAATAGGCGCTCAGCGCTGCGCCTTGTCCTTCTGGTTCTGCGCCTCGATGCGTTCGCGCGCGGCCTGCCAGTCGGCGTCGCTCCACTGGCGCAGTTCGTAGAAATTGCCGCCGGTGGCCAGTGCGTTGCCGCCGTCCATCATGATGCTCTGGCCGGTGAGCCAGTCGCACTGGCCGGGCGCCATCAGGAAAGAAGCCAGGTTCTGCAGCTCGCTCATGCGGCCGGTGCGCGCCATCGGGTTGGTCTGCTTGCTGCGCGCGCCGGGCTCCTCGCCGGGGTTCAGGCGCTTGCTCATGCCTTCGGTGGGAATCTCGCCGGGGCCGACCGCATTCAGGCGGATGCCGTGCCGCGCCCACTCCACCGCGAGCGACTTGGTCATCACCTCGATGCCGGCCTTGCTCATGGCCGAGGGCACGACGTAAGGGCTGCCGTTGTCGACCCAGGTGACGATGATGCTCATCACGCTGCGGAAGGCGTCGCCCTGCTTCCACTCGCCCGCCTTGGCCTGCGCCACCCAGCGCTTGCCCACGGCCTGCGTCACGTAGAAGCTGCCGTGGAACACGATGTTGGCGATGGCGTCGAAGGCGCGCGGCGAGAGGTTCTCGGTCGGCGAGACGAAGTTGCCCGCCGCGTTGTTGACCAGGCCGGTGAGGCCGCCGCTCTGGAACAGGCTCTCGACCATTTCGTCGACCTGCTGCGCGATGCGGATGTCGACGCCGAAGGTGTCGATGCGCCGGCCCGGAAACTGCTGGCGCCATTGCGCGGCCGTTTCCTCGCAGACCGACTGGCGCCGCCCGCAGATGGCGATGTCCGCGCCCAGGCTCAGGAAGCGCTCGGCCATCGCGCGGCCCAGGCCGGTGCCACCGCCGGTCACGAGAATGCGCTGGCCGCTCATCAGGGAAGCTTCAAACATGGTTCGTCTCCTGTCGTTTGCATGTGGTCGAGGCAGCGGCAAGGGAGGTGGCTGCCACCGGCACATGCTACGCGCGGGCCTGCATTCCGGCTTGCGGGAACTGGCTCCTGTGCACCCCGCGCCCCGGGTGAGAATGTGCGAAACGAGTTTCCTGGAGACCACAGCCGATGCCCGATTCCACAAGCCCCGCCCATGACCACGCCGCACCGCTGGAGGGCGTGCGCGTCCTGAGTCTCGCGCTGAACCTGCCCGGCCCGGCCGCGCTGCTGCGGTGCCGCGGCATGGGCGCCGCCTGCCTCAAGCTGGAGCCGCCCGGCGGCGATCCGATGGCGCTGTACAACCGGCCGGCCTATGCGGCACTGCACGAGGGCGTCGAGATCCGCGCGGTCGATCTGAAGAGCGAAGCCGGGCAGCAGCAGTTGCATGCCGAGCTCGCGGCAACCGACGTGCTGCTGACCTCGTTCCGCCCGTCCGCATTGGCCAAGCTCGGGCTCGACTGGCCGGCGCTGCATGCGCGCCACCCCAGGCTGTCGCAGGTCGCCATCGTCGGCGCGCCGGGCGAACGCGCCGAGGAGCCGGGCCATGACCTGACCTACCTCGCGGAAAGCGGGCTCGTGACCGGCACCGACCTGCCGCCCACGCTCTACGCCGACATGGGCGGCGCCCTGCTCGCGAGCGAGGCGGTGCTCAAGGCCATGCTGCTGCAGTCGCGCAAGGCCGGCGGCGTGTACCTCGAAGTCGCATTGAACGCATCGGCCGACTGGCTGGCCCTGCCCCGCGCCTGGGGCCTGACGCAGCCTTCGGGCGCGGTCGGCGGCGCGCACGCGGGCTACCGCGTCTACCCCTGCGCCGACGGCCGGGTGGCGGTGGCTGCGCTCGAGCCGCATTTCGCGGCCCGGCTCTGCGAGGCCGCGGAGATTGGCTCGCGCGACATGATGGCGCCGGCCACGCACGAGGCGCTGGCCGACTGGCTGGCAACGCGCACCCGCGCCGAACTCGAAGCCATGGCCCGTGAGCGCGACGTGCCGCTGCTCACGCTGGCCGGCTGATCGGGCCGATTCAGCGCGTCGCCACGCCGTCGCGCTGCCGGTCTTCGCGCTTGAGCGCGAGATACGTGTCGAGGTCGACCTCGTGCAACTGGCGCGGGTACTGCTCGGCCGCGGCGAACCAGCGGCGCTGGCGGCGGTCGGACTGGTCGGAGCCGGGTGCCGCGAGGTAGGCGTCCAGCGTCAGGAAGTAGCGCATCGCGTTGCGTTCCACGAGCCCGCGCAGGCCGCGGATGTAGTCGGGCTGGCCCTCCGGCGTCTTGCCGATCACAGTGAAGCCCACCTTGTCACTGCCAAAGGTCGCGAGGTAGGCCATGGTGCCCAGCCGGACCATCGCGTTGTGGTCGTAGCTGTAGCTGAAATGCAGGAAGCTCTTGTGCTCGTCCAGCGCCAGGGCCTCGAGCTTGACGCGGTAGTTGCTCGTGCCCAGCGGCCCGCTCTCGGCCGACAGTTCGACCGACAGATGCTCCGGCGAGGCACCCGCGACGCGGTAGACGAACGGCAGCTCGAAGGCCTGGTCGATCGGCTTGTCGTAGCGCCGCACCACGTAGAGCGTGATCATGTCGCGTCCTTGCGGCCCGCTGGCCACCGTGCAGCGCCGGTTGTTGATGTGCAGGGTCAGCACCTCGCACCAATGGGCCGATCCCTTGAGCGTGCTGCTGATCTCCTGCAGCGGATGGTCGACCAGGGCATAGACGTCGCCTTGCAGGCCGTCGGCCGTCTCCACGGAGTCGATCTGCACGGGACGCCCGAAGCTGCTGTGCTCGAGCCTGTCGCTCAGGCGCTGGTGGGTGGCACGCAGCGTCTGGGCGGCTGGCGATTCGGGCGGGGCGGCAAGCCCCGCCGACGAAGCTGCGATCAGCAGCGCGCCCGTGAAGGAGCGCAACCATGGAACCGGCAGGTGGGGCGAACTGCTCATGGGGCCACACCATACAACGGAAGGTCCAGGCGTGCCTTCAGTCGGCCTGCGCGGATCTGCCGCGCCGCACCAGCAGCAACATCGCGCCCGCGAGCAGCACCGCGCCCGCCCACTGGCGCGGCGCCATCGGCTGGGCGAGCAACGCGGCGGCCAGCAGAGCGGCCACCAGCGGCTCGACCAGCGTGCCGATCACCGCCGAGGTCGGCGACAGCCGCCGCGCGCCCCAGGCAAAGGCCAGATACGCCACCGAGGTCGTCACCACGCCCGTATAGCCCACCGCGAGCCATTGCGCGCCGCCTTCGGGCCAGGTGATGCCGCCGGGCCACGCAACGGCCAGCATGCATGCGGCCGCGGCCGTCATGCCCCAGGCAGATGCCGTGGCGGCCGGCACCCTCGCCGGCATGCGCGCGTTGCCCAGCACCACCATCGCATAGCAGAAGGCCGAGGCCAGAGACCAGGCCACGCCGGCCGCATGCCCCGGCGCGAGCGGCCCCCACCCCGCCGACGGCATCACCAGCAGCAGCACTCCGGCGAGCGCGAGCAGCAGTCCCGCGAGCAGGCGCGCGCCGAAGCGCTCGTAGCCGCGCAGCACCGACACCAACGCGACGATCGCCGGGGCGCAGCAGATCGAGATCACGGTCGGCAGCGCGGCACCCAGATGGGAAATACCCACGAACCAGCAGCTCACGTTGAGCGCCATCGCGGCGCCGGTTGCCAGCAGCTGCAGGCGCTCCCGGCCCGTCAGGTCGGCCCACCGCCCATGCGCGCTCGCCGGGGTTCGCCAATGCAGCCACCACAGCAGCGGCAGGCCCAGCGCGAAGCGCGCCAGCGACAGGCTCTGCGGCGCGATGCCGCCCTCGATCAGGAATTGCGCAACCAGGGCACCACCGCCCCATAGCGCGCCGGCCAGCAGCACGCCGCCCCAGGCCAGGGCGGCAGACATTCTTGCGTTCATTGTTGAAAGTTCTCCATGACGCCCGCCAAAGCCGATCGGCTGCGACCGGAAGCGGGCATGACCGTCCATGCCGCGTCCCGCCCCGAGGCGGACAGCGGCGACCACTTGCGTGCCAGAGCGCTGCGCCGGAAGGCGCGCGCCTCAGCTGCGGGTCGATGGAGGAGGAGAACGGTACAGGGCCATGGCGCGCATCTTAGAACGCACGAACTGGCGCCCGCAAACGCGCTCACGGCGTTCTGGCAGCCGGAATCAAGACAAATGTCGGGTGTGCAGGAACTCGTCGAGTTGAAAGACTCCCGGCACCCATTTCAAAAATATTGTCGAACGCGGGGACGGGAGCGCTAGCCCAGACCCTGCGTTGGAGGACGACGTAGTGCAGGAAATTTTCATGGCCGCTTGGCAAGCCGAGCTGGCAAATTACCCGTTGCTGATTCTTCAGGCAGCGGCTCTCCTCGGAATATTGAGCATCACCCTGCTGCTCTCCCGAACACCCACCGAAAGAGTCGAATCGAGAACGCTTCTGTACGGCTCGGTTTTCGGCATCACCAGCTTCGCCCTGATCGCCCTGTCCTCTCAATTTTTCAACCTGCCCTCCAAGCCCTATCTCTCGTCCGATCTGCTCTTCCTCGGAGGCCTGCTGGGAGGATGGAGAGGAGGAACGATAACGCTGGCCCTGACGATTTCGGCGCGCCTCATATTTGGCGGCTTCAACCAGGTGGAAGCGTTTCTGCTGGATATGTCGATAACCACCGCGGGCGGCATCATCGCGCATTTCGTCTACAGCAAAAAGCCGCTGATGCAATTTGGGTGGAAAGAAGTATTGAAAATATGGAGCGCCCGAATGGCATGCTCCATGTTTTCGAGTGGCATCATATTCTTATTGAAACTGGTCCCGCCCAAGGTAAGTGCGCATGTCACCGCATTGCAGATAGTCGGATTCAGCACTTCGCTTTTCATTTTGGGTTGCGTCATAGCCCTGCTGCGCGTGGACGCACATATCAGGGACTCCTATTTTCAGCGAATGAAAATGTACCGCACGGACCTTCTCAGCGGACTGCCCAATAGAAGAGCCTTGAGCGAGTATCTTGAAACAATTCTCCATAAAAACCAGTCGCAGCATGTGCTCCTCACGTTCGAGGTCGGAAATCTCAAGGAAATGGTCCGCATCCTGGGGCACGACTGGACGGATAAATTCTGGGGCCATCTGGCGAGCCAGCTGACGAATCAAGAAACCCTCAAGATGACCTCGAACGAGAAATCGAATTGCTTCCAATTGTCCGACCTGGCACTGGCCTTTGTTATACAGGAAACCTGCGTCGCCCAGATAGAAAATTGCCAGCTCGTGCCTCGTCTGTACGCCGACGTCATGGAGCACCTGCAAGTTGCCGGGGGCCCTTACTCCAATGTGCAACTGCGTTGCGGCGTTACGAATGTGCGAACGGCAGATGACGCAAACGCCTCATCCGTTCTGAGAAACATCAGCCTGGCGCTCCAGAGCAGCAATCAACAGATCAGGTATTTTCACGATTCTTTTTCTGCCCAGGCCGACAAGGACGCAAAAGTCCACGAGTTGATCATTGGCTGGATTCGCAATATCAATCCGCCACTGAACTACCAGCCGAAGTTCGACTTGGAGACCCGGGTGATCTGCGGTGCCGAGGCGCTTCTGCGAGCGCACTCCGCGGAAGGCCTGCCCCTGTCCCCGCTTTACGTGCTGGATGTTGCAACCCGCTACCAGCTGCTGCTGAAGCTCGAGTGGTGTACCGTCGAAATGGTGATTCGGGAACTGGCCCAGTGCATGGCCAAGGGTTTTCACACCCCGTTGTCGGTCAACATATCCGCAGCGTCCATCACGGTGCCGGACTTCGGCGAGCGAATTCTGGATCGCCTGGATCGCTACCGTGTGCCCTCCGAAATGCTATCGATTGAAATCATCGAATCCGGGCAGGTGCCGGACATCGACACCGTGAAGGAGAACATCCATAAATTGAATTCGGCGGGTGTCGGGTTGTCTCTCGATGATTTCGGCGCTGGATATTCCACGTTGACCACCCTGGCCAAGATCCCCTTCGACGAAGTAAAGATCGACTATGCAATGGTCTCGATGATCGAACAACCGCGGATGAACAAGGCAATAGGGCTGGCCCTGGAAAGTGCGACGAGGTACGGCGCAAGGCTTGTCGCAGAGGGAGTCGAAACCGAAACCCAACTGGAAATACTCGTCAAAATGGGCATCAAATTCGGCCAGGGTTACCTTTTTTCCAAGGCGGTACCCATGAATGAACTGATCGAACTGTCAAGACTGGAAAAACATGTGCAATAGCATGCGCCAATAGCCTTGCGATTGCGCAGATCATGAAAAACGAAGACACACGAGTGAATGAATTCCGATTGCTTATCAAGCCGCTGTCGCTCGGAATGCAATTGGGCGGCATGGTTCTGGTTGCAATGGTATGGATTCTTGCGGATGAATCCTATCAATACGACCATCGGTGGATCATTTTGCTTGCGGCCCTTACCGTCACCTCGGTTTTTGCAAGCTGGAAAATAGCATTCTTCTCATTTTTTTCCATCACCACCGTCTGGCTGCTATGCATTGCGCTCACGCTGCTGGCCGAACCCAGCATCAATAGAAATCACTGGATGGCGGTGCTGAGCATCGGAGTATCTCTGGCGGTAGCGCCCGTCTTTTCACGGACCAGCGAATACATCATCGTGTCCATCGGCATTTGGCTCATTTTCGGCAAAGGGTCGCTGATAAATGCGCCATTCGGCGGAGATGTGAAATGGGCATGGCTTTCAATGTCAGCCGCGATCATGGTCGGCGTGTTCTTGAACGCACTCTTCGCCCGAATACACCGCCAAAGCATTGTGCTTCGCGACAAGCTCGTGGATCTGGCCTTCACAGACGCGCTGACCGGCATCGGCAATCGCAGGAAGTTCCTGAGCGATGTCGATGAGGTCCAGAAGTCGCGCGATGCGAGTTCCGCTTGCCTGCTCATGCTCGACATCGACAACTTCAAGCGCATCAATGACGATTTCGGTCATCCGATGGGCGACGAAGTCCTTCGGCAGGTGGCTCAAGCCATCCGCCGATCCGTCGCGGATGAGCCGTGCGGGAGGCTGGGGGGCGAGGAGTTCGGGATCTTCCTTACCCAGGGAGGAGAAGAGCGGGCGGCCACGGTGGCCGCTCAGATCCTGGGCCGGATACGCGAACTGGACGTGCTCGACCGAAAAATCACCGCCAGCGTCGGCATTTCAAGAATGAGCGACGAGCAGTCGTTTTCCGAATTGATGAGAGCTGCCGACGAAGCGCTCTACGTCGCCAAAAGCCGCGGCAAGGATTGCTTCGCGATCTTCTGACGCGATGCGGCTCGCGCCCCCCAGCGCGAATCAGCGCGGCTTGCGGATGTTGCCGCGCACCGGACCACCCGATGGCTTGCGCGGGCTCGGACCCGAGCCGTTGTCGCGCGGCGGCAGGCCGGTGTGCTGCGTGAGGATGCGGCCCTTCGAAGGCTTCACCGGTGCCAGCTTGACCGGTGCGGCCTTGGCGGTTGCCGGCGCCGCGGTCGAATTCTTGCGCCGCGCGCTCGTGTATCCGCCGTCGGTCAGCGGCTGCCAGGTCGGAATGAGGTGGTGCTTGCCGTTGCCGATCAGGTCGGCACGGCCCATGCTTTTGAGCGCCTCGCGCAGCAGCGGCCAGTTGTTGGCGTCGTGGTAGCGCAGGAAGGCCTTGTGCAGGCGGCGGCGCTTGTCGCCACGCACGATGTCCACCGTCTCGCTCTCGCGCGTGATCTTGCGCAGCGGGTTCTTGTTGGTGTGGTACATCGTCGTCGCGGTGGCCATGGGCGACGGGTAGAAGGTCTGCACCTGGTCGGCGCGAAAGCCGTTCTTCTTGAGCCAGATGGCGAGGTTCATCATGTCCTCGTCGCTGGTGCCCGGATGCGCGGCAATGAAGTACGGAATGAGGTACTGCTTCTTGCCCGCCTCGGCCGAGTATTTCTCGAACATCTGCTTGAACTTGTCGTAGCTGCCGATGCCGGGCTTCATCATCTTGGTGAGCGGGCCCTGCTCGGTGTGCTCGGGCGCGATCTTCAGGTAGCCGCCCACGTGGTGCTGGACCAGTTCCTTCACGTATTCGGGCGACTGCACGGCCAGGTCGTAGCGCAGGCCCGAGCCGATGAGGATCTTCTTGATGCCCTTCAACGCACGCGCCCGGCGGTAGATCTTGATCAGCGGGTCGTGGTTGGTGTTGAGGTTCGGGCAGATGCCCGGGTACACGCAGCTCGGCTTGCGGCAGGCAGATTCGATTTCGGGCGACTTGCAGCCGATGCGGTACATGTTGGCCGTGGGGCCGCCGAGGTCGGAGATGGTGCCGGTGAAGCCCTTGACCGAATCGCGGATGGCCTCGACCTCCTTGATGATCGAGTCTTCGGAGCGGCTCTGGATGATGCGCCCCTCGTGCTCGGTGATCGAGCAGAAGGTGCAGCCGCCGAAGCAGCCGCGCATGATGTTCACGCTGAAGCGGATCATTTCCCACGCGGGGATCTTGGTGGCGCCGTCGTGGCTGCCGTTCTCGTCGGCGTAGCGCGGATGGGGGCTGCGGGCGTACGGCAGGTCGAACACGTAGTCCATCTCGGCCGTGGTGAGCGGAATGGGCGGCGGGTTGATCCACACGTCGCGCGCCGTGGCGCCCTCGCCGTGCGCCTGCACCAGCGCGCGGGCGTTGCCGGGGTTGGTCTCCAGATGCAGCACGCGGTTGGCGTGCGCGTAGAGCACCGGGTCGCTGCGCACCTGCTCGTAAGCCGGCAGGCGGATCACGGAACGGTCGCGCGGCGGCACGCTGATCTTGCCGCGCGGCTGCAGCGCAGGGTTCGGCACGAAGTTCAGCGGCTTGATGGCGGGGTTGACCACCGAGGCGCCTGCCGGGCCGGCGGCTTCCGCGGCCTTGGCGACGGCCTGCGCCTCGTCTTCCTTGGCGCAGGTGGCGCCGTTGGCCTTGGCCTGGTCGGACACCATCAGATACGGATTGACGTGCGCCTCGACGCGGCCTGGTTCATCCACGCTGGTGGAGTTGATCTCGAACCAGCCGTCGGGAGTTTCGCGCCGCACGAAGGCGGTGCCGCGCACGTCGGTGATCTGCTGCACCGGCTCCTTGGCGGCCAAGCGGTGCGCGATCTCGACGATGGCGCGCTCGGCGTTGCCGTACAGCAGCAGGTCGCACTTGGCGTCGACCACGATGGAGCGGCGTACCTTGTCCGACCAGTAGTCGTAGTGGGCAATGCGGCGCAGGCTGCCTTCGATGCCGCCGAGGATGATCGGCACGTCGTTCCAGGCTTCCTTGCAGCGCTGCGAATACACGATGGCAGCGCGGTCGGGGCGCGAGCCGCCGACGTCGCCGGGGGTGTAGGCGTCGTCGCTGCGGATCTTGCGATCGGCCGTGTAGCGGTTGATCATCGAATCCATGTTGCCGGCGGTCACGCCGAAGAACAGGTTCGGCTTGCCCAGCACCTTGAAGGGCTCGGCGCTCTGCCAGTCGGGCTGCGCGATGATGCCCACGCGGAAGCCCTGCGCCTCGAGCATGCGGCCGATCACCGACATGCCGAAGCTGGGGTGGTCGACATAGGCGTCGCCCGTGACCACGATGATGTCGCAGCTGTCCCAGCCGAGCGCTTCCATTTCCTTGCGCGAGGTCGGCAGGAACTTGGCCGTGCCGAAACGGGCCGCCCAGTACTTGCGGTAGCTGGTCAGCGGCTTGGCGGCGCGCGCGAAAAAGGAGACGTCGACGGGGGCGTTCATCGGTGGGGGCAGTCGGCGCCTTGGGCGCGCCGTTGTGGGCAACCCTCGATTTTAGGGTTTTCCACCTCCCCTGTCGCTCTAAACATCCTGTGACCATGCCGTCGGCAGGACCTCGATTGGTTGCCAAAGTCAACCAATCCAATGACAATGGCAAGCATGTCCACGACTTCAACTCCAGTCGATCCCGCCGCCGTCAAGGCGATCCGGCAGTTCAACCGCTTCTATACGCGCCGCATCGGCGCACTCGATCCGTACCTCGGCAGCCCCATGTCGCTGACCGACGTGCGCGTGCTGTACGAGCTGGCCCACCGCGAAACCGCGGTCGCGAGCGAGATCGGGCGCGACCTCGGGCTCGATGCGGGCTACATGAGCCGCATCCTGCGCCGCTTCGAATCCGAAGGCTGGCTCACCCGGGAGCCCCATCCGCGCGATGCGCGCCAGAGCGTGCTGCACCTGACCGAAGCCGGCCACGCCGCATTTGCGCCGTTGCAACAGAAGTCGCGCGAGGAAGCCGCCGCGCTGCTCGAATCGCTCGCGCCGTCGCAGCGCCAGCAGTTGGTTCAGGCCATGGGCACGATGCAGTCCCTCCTCGACCCCGATGCCGCGCCGCCCAAGCCCCAGGCCGCCATCCTTCGCGACCCGGCGCCCGGCGACATCGGCTGGGTGGTGCAGCAGCACGGCGAGATCTACGCGCGCGAATACGGCTGGAACAGCAAGTTCGAGGCGCTCGTGGCCGGCATCGCGAGCGAGTTCCTGCTGAAGTTCCAACCCGAATGGGAGCGCTGCTGGATCGCCGAAGTCAACGGCGAGCGCGTGGGCGCGATCTTCGTCGTGCGCAAGTCGGCCACGGTGGCGCAGCTGCGCATGCTGATCCTGACGCCCGGTGCGCGCGGCCTCGGGCTCGGAGGCAAGCTGGTCGACGAGTGCATCGCCTTCGCGCGGCTCAAGGGCTACAAGAAGATGGTGCTGTGGACCAACAGCTGCCTGGCGGCTGCACGCGGCATCTATGCCAAGCGTGGCTTCCAGCTCACGCAGTCGGAGCCGCACGAGGGCTATGGCTCGCCGCTGGTGGGCGAGACCTGGGAGCTGAAGCTGTAGTTGGTTGGTCTTGCTCCTTCCCCCGCCGGGGGAGGGAGAAACTCACTGCATGAACCAGCCGTGGCTCACGACCAGCGACTGGCCCGTCAGCGCATTCGTCGGGAACCCCGCGAACAGCAGCGCCACGCGCGCCACGTCTTCCGTGGTCGTGAACTCGCCATCGACCGTTTCCTTGAGCATCACGTTCTTGACGACTTCCTCTTCGCTGATGCCCAGCGTCTTGGCCTGTTCGGGAATCTGCTTCTCGACCAGCGGCGTGCGCACGAAGCCCGGGCAGATCACGTTGGCGCGCACGCCGTGCTTGGCCCCCTCCTTGGCGACCGTCTTGGCCAGGCCGATGAGGCCGTGCTTGGCAGTGACGTAAGGCGCCTTCAGCAGCGAAGCTTCCTTCGAGTGCACCGAGCCCATGTAGATCACGCTGCCGCCACGGCCTTGCGCGTACATGTGCTTCAGGCAGGCCTTGGTGGTGAGGAATGCGCCGTCCAGGTGGATGGCCAGCATCTTCTTCCAGTCGGCAAAACTGAACTCTTCCACCGGATGCACGATCTGGATGCCGGCGTTGCTGATGAGGATGTCGATGCCGCCGAAGGCCTTCGCGCCCTCTTCCACCGAGGCGTTCACCTGGTCTTCGTTGGTCACGTCGACCGCCACGCCGATGGCCTGCGCGCCGGAGGCCTTGAGCTCGGCCGCGGTGGCGTCGGCAGCCTCCTTGTTGAGGTCGGCAATGATGATCTTCGCGCCTTCCTGGGCGAACAAGATGGCGATTTCCTTGCCGATGCCGCTGGCCGAGCCGGTGATGTAGGCGACCTTGTCCTTGAGTTGCATGGTGAGTGTTCCTTGAGAGAGTTGGGTTGGAAGATGAGTGCGGAAATCAGGCGAGGTAATCATGCTCGACCGTGCCCAGCGCGAGCGTCATGTCGGCGATGTAGTGCACGGCCGACTCGACCTTCAACACCGGCAGGTCGGCCACCGGCGCCAGCGCATGCGGATGCAGCTCGAGCGACGCGGGGCCGCCCCAGGCACCGTGCAGCGTCACGTCGACCATGTGGTAGCGCACCAGCTCGCAGATGCGCGCCGTGCCGTCCACATGCGGAATGATCTTGAGCAGGAAGTTGGGCTGCGCGATGCCCGCGAGGATGGGCTCCGGGTCGAGCGCGCGGTGCTTGAAGCCCATGGTGGCCTTGGCCACGCGCACCTTGCCGTAGTCGAGCGTGCCGACGACCACGTCGGTCTCGTAGTCGAGCACCGGCGACGCGAGCTTCTTGGGAAAGCCCCAGAGCTCGCGGCCGCCGGCAATGGGCGGATGGTCGTTGAGGTACATGGCGTGCACGTACGCGCCCTTCTCCACGCCCCTGGCGGTGCGCAGCTGCACCGGAATGACCTGGCCCGATTCGGTGTAGTCGCCGAAGCCGGTGGAGTCGGGCATGCGGATGAACTCGTACTTGACCAGTGGCTCGACCACCTCCAGCGGCTCCGGCACCACGGCACGCAAGGCGTCCATGTCGGTGCGGTAGGTGACGATGAGAAATTCACGCCGCACGAAGCGATAGGGTCCGGGCGGAAAGGCGGGGCTCGTCAGCGGCATCGCGAATGCCGTTCGTCTCACGTCTTCAATGTTCACGAACATTTCCTCCTGTTGAAGTGACGGCCCCAGTCTGGCGCTGGTTTCTTAGTCGAGGCTGAACTCTCCGGATACGCCGTTCATCGTGCAAGACCGGGCCGCTTCACGCGCCCAGAGCCGTGCTCGCCGAGGTCGAAAGTGGTCACGCCGTTGACGGTGGCGTCGGCGCGCAGCAGTTCGGGGTGCGCGAGCGTGCTGCGCATGTCGCGCACGCCGGACTCCCAGTGCTCCTCGACGGCGGCGCGCGAGAACTCGTAGTCCTTCGATTCGAGCTCGTAGGGCTTGTCGCGGTAGATCAGATGGAAGATGTCGATCGGCTCGTGCGTCAGCTGCGACTGCACCGCCAGCACGCTCGGGTCGTTGCGCAGGCTGGCGGGCAGCTTGGTGATGAGGTCGGCAATGGCCTGCTGCAGGTTCATGTTGGCCGCCAGCGCGTCCGTGTTCATGCGGGTGCGGCTCGAGTAGGTGATGTCCTTCTGGCGCTCCAGCACGCCGGCCATGGTGCGGGGCATTTCACCGCGCGCGTTGAACAGGTCGACCTGCAGCACCACCAGCGGCTCGGTGCGCGGATGCAGGTCCAGCACGTACTGCAGCGGCGTGTTCGACACGATGCCGCCGTCCCAGTAGTCGTCGCCGTCGATGCTCACCGGCGCGAAGCCGGGCGGCAATGCGCCGCTGGCCATGATGTGCTCGGGCCCGATGGACTGGCGCGTGTTGTCGAAGTACACCGAGTTGCCGGTGCGCACGTTGACAGCGCCCACGCTGAAACGCGCCTCGCAGGCATTGATGCGGTCGAAGTCGACGAGGCGCTCCAGCGTGGACTTGAGCGGCGAGGTGTCGTAGTAGCTCAGCAGCGGCGCCGCCCCGCCCATCAGCAGGGCTGGCGAGTAGCGCGGCTCGAAGAAACCCGGAATGCCCACCAGCGAAGCCATGGTGGCGCTGTACTGGTTCTGAGCTGCCCGGTCGCCCAGCCACGAAGGCAGGCGCTGCGAAGCTCCGGAAGACACGAGGTGCCAGAACTCGCGCAGCCGGTCGACACGCTTTTCCGGGGCATTGCCTGCGATCAACGCCGCGTTGATGGCGCCGATGGAAACGCCGGCGATCCAGTGCGGCTCGAGTTCGGTCTCGCTGAGCGCGGCGAACACGCCGGCCTGGTAGGCACCGAGCGCGCCCCCACCCTGCAGCACCAGCGCCTTGCGGGCGGTGCGCATGTCTTCGCGGCGCGAAGCAAAAGGGTTCAGGGGCTGGGAGGACTGAGGGGACTGAAAGGAGGCGCCACGGGTTTTTTTCTTGGGTGGTGTCGTCGTCATGCATTCATTTGACCCCAGCTCCGCGACACCAACCTGACCAGGGGTCTTGCCCCTGGCGGAATCACATCTTCGGCAGCATCTGCCCGCGAATCTCGCCGCCGGGGTTGGCAGCGGTGTGCACGTTGGCGTACCACTTGCCAGCGCTCAGGTCGGCGGCCTGGGCGGGCGTGAGCGTGGCCTGGCCTTCGATCGGGCTCGCCGGATTGGCAAAGGGCAGCACCACGCCGGCGTTGGCACCCGCGGCGGCGGGGCCGTGGAAGTGCGCCATGGTGGCGGGGCCGCTCAGGCCGGTGTAGGTGATCTTGTACTTGAGCACGTTGGTGTCGCGGTCGAGCCAGGCCTCGGCCATGCCGCTGCCGCGCGTCATGTTGGGCGGGACTTCGCTGGCCGCATTCATCGCGCCGCTGAAGCTCGCGACGTTCGACTTCGACATCATTCCGCAGCCGACCAGCGCGGCACTGGCCACGCCGGTAATGAGGGCTGCGCGCAAAAAGGTGCCATATTTGGTCATGAGCTTTATCTCCTGGGTTGTGTAAGCGAACACAGCATAGGCAGCACGGCGGCACTTGTCTTGTCGGCCATCGCCCCGACTTCCCCCGGCGCCAGGCGCCCGGAAACCGGCCTGAAAGACAATTCGGCGATGAGTTCTCCGACCCCCACCCCGCTCCCCACGGCCCGCGAAGTGGCCGACTTCTGGCGCGACGCCGGCCCTGAACGCTGGTTTGCCAAGAACGACGAATTCGACGCCGCCTTCATCGCCCGCTTTGCCGACGCCCACCAGGCCGCGGCGCGCGGCGAACTCGAGGAATGGGCGCACGACGCCGAAGGCGCGCTGGCCCTGCTGGTGCTGCTCGACCAGTTCCCCCGCAACGCCTGGCGCAACAACCCGCACATGCTCGCCACCGACGGCAGGGCCCTGGCAGTGGCCAAGAAAGCGGTGGCCGCCGGCCTCGACCAGCAGGTTGCCGCCGAACTGCGGCCTTTCTTCTACCTGCCGTTCATGCACTCCGAGGTGCTGGCCGAGCAGCAGCGCTCGGTCGAACTCAATGCCGCGCTGGACGCCAACACGCAGCGCTTTGCCGTGCTGCACCGCGACATCGTCGCGCGCTTCGGCCGCTTTCCGCACCGCAACAGGATGCTGGGGCGCGAATCGACCGCGCAGGAGCAGGCGTTCCTGGACCAGGGCGGCTTCGCGGGCTGACCCGCTCAGTTGTCGTTCTGCGCCAGCGGCACGTCGCGTGTCGGCGAGGGATTGAGCTCTGTAGCGCCCTTCTTGTCCTTCATCGATCCGTAGGTGCGCGCATAGACCCAGGTGAACTCGGCGCCCAGAAGGAAGATCTGCGCCGAGTAATACACCCACACCAGCACCACCACCAGCGAACCCGCCGCGCCGTAGCCCGAGGCCACGCTGCTCTTGCCGATGTACAGCCCGATCAGGTGCTTGCCCACGGTGAAGAGCAGCGCAGTGACCGCCGCGCCCACCCACACGTCGCGCCACTGCACCTTGGCGCGCGGCATGATCTTGTAGATCATCGCGAAGATCACCGTCACCATCGCGAAGCTGAAGACGAAGTTCACCACCTGCGCGGTGGTCTCCCAGGCGCCGAACATCGGCGACCACCACTTGCCCAGCGCCGCGAGCGCCGCGCTGGCCACCAGCGACACCATCAGCAGGAAGCCGATGCCCATGATCATGCTGAACGACAGCAGCCGCACGCGCAGCATGTTGAACAGGCCGCTGTTCTTGACGCGGGCCGGCGCGCGCCAGATGCGGTCGAGCGCGTCCTGCAGTTCGCCGAACACGGTGGTCGCGCCGACCACCAGCAGCCCGATGCCGATGACCGTGGCCACGACGCCCTCGGTGGGCTTGTTGACAGCCTTCAGCATGCCCTGGACCGCCGCCGCGCCCTGCTCGCCCATCAGCCCCGAGAGCTGCGCGAAGATCTCGCCGCGCGCCGCCTCCTGGCCGAAGACCAGCCCGGCCACGGCGATCACGATCAGCAGCAGAGGCGCGATCGAGAACACGGTGTAGTAGGCCAGCGCGGCCCCCATGCTCGGCGCGTAGTCGTTCGACCAGGAGTTGAAGGCCTTCTTGCAAAGGTCGAAGAGCGCGCGTAGTTGCATGAGCATGGTTGTAGTTTCCCTGTGGAGGCGTCCGGGATCTTGTCAGTACGATGCCCGGCGCGTTGAAAGCCTGACTACGATAATCGCTCCACATGCACCCGTCTCCACCAGCCCAGCCGCAGTCGCCGCGCGACCTGTTCTTTTCGTTCACCTGGCTGGCGCTGCAAGGCTTCGGCGGCGTGCTGGCCATCGTGCAGCGCGAGATGGTCGAGAAAAAGAAATGGCTCACGCCCGAGCAGTTCCTCGAGGACTGGGCCGTCGCCCAGGTGATGCCCGGCCCCAACGTGATCAACCTCGCCCTGATGATCGGCGACCGCTACTTCGGGCTGCGCGGCGCCCTGGCGGCGGTGGCGGGCATGCTGGCCATTCCGCTCGTCGTCATCCTCGCGCTGGCCGTGCTCTATGCCCACTACGCCGGCAACCCGCAGGTGGCGGCCGCGCTGCGGGGCATGGGCGCGGTGTCGGGCGGGCTGATCGCGGCCACCGGCATCAAGCTGGTGCCGCAGTTGCGCAAGCACCCGCTGGGCTTTGCCACCTGCCTGGGCTTCATGGCGCTGGTGTTCTGCGCCATCGCGCTGTTCAAGATCCCGCTGGGCTGGGTGCTGCTGGTGCTCGGCGGCGTGGCCTGCGTGTGGACCTGGAAGAAGATACCGGCATGACCATCGCGATGCACTGGCACGACTGGCTGGCCCTCTTCGGGCAGTACATGCTGCTTTCGCTGCTGTCGATCAGCGGCGCGATCACCACGGTGCCCGACATGCACCGCTACCTGGTGGCGCAGCACGGCTGGCTCACCGACGCGCAATTCAGCTCCTCCGTGGCCATCGCGCAGGCCGCGCCGGGGCCCAACGTGCTGTTCGTGGCGCTGATGGGCTGGAACGTCGGGCTCAACGCGGGCGGCGGCATCGGCGGCGGGCCGGGGGCGTGGCTGCTGGGCTTCTTCGGGCTGCTCGTCACCATGGTCGGCATCATGCTGCCGAGCACCACCCTCACCTACTTCGCCACGCGCTGGGGACACCGCAACCGCACCCGCCGCGAGGTGCGTGCCTTCAAGCAGGGCATGGCGCCCGTGGTGGTGGGACTGCTGATCGCCACCGGCTGGGTGCTGGCGGCGGGAAACCATGCCGGCAATGCGCCCGCCTGGCACCTGTGGCTGCTGACCGGCGCGGCCGCGCTTATCGTCTGGCGCACGCGCATCCATCTGCTGTGGCTGCTCGGTGCCGGTGCGGTGCTGGGCGCCATCGGCTTCGTCTGACCATTTTTTTTCTCAACGCTTTTCTTCGGGAACACCAACTCATGTCGCAACTTCGCCCGCTCGGCCGCTCCGGCCTCCTGGTTTCGCCGCTCGCCTTCGGGGGCAACGTGTTCGGCTGGACCGTCGACGAGGCTGCCTCGTTCAAACTGCTCGACGCGTGGCTCGACGCCGGCTTCAACTTCGTCGACACCGCCGACGTGTACTCGGCCTGGGTGCCGGGCCACACGGGCGGCGAGTCCGAGACCATCATCGGCAAGTGGCTCAAGCAAAGCGGCAAGCGCAACCGCGTGGTGCTGGCCACCAAGGTCGGCAAGCCGATGGGCGAAGGCAAGGTGGGCCTGTCGCCCAAGTACATCCGCGAGGCGGTCGAGGCTTCGCTCAGGCGCCTGCAGACGGACCACATCGACCTCTACCAGTCGCATGACGACGACGCCAACACGCCGCTCGAGGAGTCGCTGCGCGCCTTCGACCAGCTGATCCAGGAAGGCAAGGTGCGCGCGATCGGCGCGTCGAACTACACGGCGCCGCGGCTGGCCGAAGCGCTGGACGTGTCCGAGAAGCTCGGCATCGCCCGCTACGAGAGCCTGCAGCCGCTCTACAACCTGTACGACCGCGCGGTGTTCGAAGACGCGCTGGAGCCGCTGTGCCTGGAGCGCGAGGTGGGCGTGATCAACTTCTACGCGCTGGCCGCCGGCTTCCTCACGGGCAAGTACCGCACGGAGGCCGACGCGAGCAAGAGCGCCCGCGGCGCCAACACCACCAAGAAGTACCTCAACGAACGCGGCCTGCGCATCCTCGACGCGCTCGACAAGGTGGCCCAGCAGTACAACGCCAAGCCCGGCCAGGTGGCCATCGCCTGGCAGATCGCGCGCCCCGGCGTGACGGCGCCGATCGCCAGCGCGACGTCGATCGCGCAGCTCGAGGAACTCGTGGTCGCGACGCAGCTGAAGCTGGACGCGGGCACCATCGAGATGCTCGACCGCGCCAGCGCCGAAACCGCCGCGGCCTGAGGAAGGAGTGAGTGATGAGCGTGTTCGATTTCAACGATATCTCCGCCCCTTCGCTCGAGCATTTCGCCGACCTGCGCGTCGAGGTGGGCACGCCGCAGGTGCTGGGCGGCACCCCGCGCGGCATGCGCCGCGTGGTGCCCATCACGGGCGGCGAGGCCACCGGGCACGGCTGGCGGGCGCGCGTTCTGCCGGGCGGCTGCGACTTCCAGTTGATCGTGAGCGAGACGCTCTCCGAGCTCGATGCGCGCTACGCCCTGGAGACCGACTCAGGCGACCTGATCTACGTGCAGAACCAGGCCATGCGCTCGGCCACGCCCGAGGTCATGGCCCGGCTGCTGCGAGGCGACCCCGTCGACCCGACGCAGGTGTACTTCCGCTGCAACCCGCGCTTCGAAACCACTTCGCCGTCGCTGAAGTGGATCAGCGAACGCATGTTCACCGGCGCCGGCATGCGCAAGCCGTCCGAGGTGGTGATGCGCTTCTACACGCTGGTCTAGCAAGCGCTCAGCCGTCGACCGGGTTCAGCGGCGTCGCCAGGATCCGCTGGTAGAAGGCCACGTCGAGCCAGCGGCCGAACTTGAAGCCGGCCTGGCGCACGGTGCCGGAATGCTCGAAGCCCAGCCGCTCGTGCAGCGCGATGCTGCCGGCGTTGGCGGCATCGATGGCGCCGACCATCACGTGCACGTCGCGCGCAATGGCCTCGGCAATGATCGCCTCCATCAGCGTGCGGCCCAGGCCCGCGCCGCGGTGGGCGCTGTCGACGTACACCGAATGCTCGACCGTGTACTTGTAGGCGGGGAAGGCGCGGAACGCGCCGTAGCTGGCAAAACCCAGCAGCTTGCCCTCGTCGTCCACCGCGCCGATCACCGGAAAGCCGTTCGTGCGCTTGGTGGCGAACCAGGCAACCATGTTCTCCGGCGTGCGCGGCTTGTAGTCGTACAGCGCGGTCGAGGTGGCGATGGCTTCGTTGAGGATGGCAAGAATCGCCCCGGCGTGCGCTTCTTCGGTACAGGGGATGAGCCGCATGATGTTCCTTGAGTCGTCCAATATAAGAGAATAATAATCTCATATGGGAAACACTTCATCCACCTCCACCGCCTCTTCTGCACATGGCGCTGCCGATGGCATCGACGCACTCATCGCCTCGCGGCTGCTGGCGCTGCGGCAGGCACGGGCGCTCAGCCTTGCCGAACTGGCCGAGCTGTCGGGGGTCAGCAAGGCCATGATCTCGAAGGTGGAGCGTGCCCAGAGCAGCCCCACGGCCGTGCTGCTGGGCAAGCTGGCTGCGGGGCTGGGCGTGCCGCTTGCGCAGTTGCTGACAGAAGAAAAGGACAGTCCCCAGCGCCTGCGAACAAGGGCCGAGCAGCACGTGTGGCGAGATCCCGAAGCGGGCTACCTGCGCCGCCAGGTGGCGGAGCGCCACGCGGGCGGCGGTGTCGAACTGGTCGAGGTCGAGCTGCCGCGTTCGGCGCAGGTCAGCTATCCGCGGTGGAGCGGCAGGCCATATCGCCAATGCCTGTGGATGCTCGAAGGCGCGCTCCGCGTGGACTACGGCGACGAGCGTTTCGAGCTTGGGCCGGGCGACTGTCTCGACTTCGGCGTGGACCGCCCGCTGACGTTCAAGGCGCTGGGTCGCGGAGCCTGCCGCTACCTGCTGGTGGCGAGCCCGTCCTAGCCCATCGGTAGGCTCGCTCCCACATGGACAGGCGGCGCGGGCCGCCTCGAAGCCTCGCGCCTGCCGGGATACTGCAACGCATCTCAGCTTCCGGAGGAACGGCGATGTCCTTTGCGCTTTACATGATCGGTTTCTTGATCTTCCTGGGCGGCCTCGTCTGGGGAGCCACGGTGTTGGGCGTGCCGACGCTCTACATCGGCATCGGTGCGGTGATCCTGCTCGGGATCGGCATCTTCAGCGCGGTCGGCCGCACCCGCGGCAAAGACCCGTCCTGAGTTCACACAGGCTTCACTCCGCACGCACAGCGGCTGGCTAACTTCGATGCGCACCGCAGACCGCGGTGCGCATCGAACACAGCCAGCCCATGCCATCTTCTTCCTCGAGTTTCTTCGCCCCCCTCGATTCATCCCTCATCACCCCGCCGCATGCGGCGCCGGTTGTATCGCCAGGCAACGGTGGTGCCGGCATCAAGGTCGATCTTCTCGTGGTGGGTGCCAGCTTTGCCGGGCTGGCCTGCGCCCGTGCCGCGGCCCGCGCAGGGCTCAGCGTGATGGTGCTGGAGAAGAAGGCCAGCGCCGGAAGCAAGCTCCACACCACCGGCATCATCGTCAAGGACGCGGTCAACAGCGTGCCATGGCTGGCAGAGGTGCCGCCCGCGCTGGTGCGCCGCATCGACGGCGTACGGTTGTATGCGCCCAACATGCGCCATGTGGACCTGCACGCGCCAGGCTACTGGTTCTGGGCCACCGACGCCCCCTCGCTGCTCGACTGGATGGTGGACTCGGCGCGGGACTGCGGTGTCGACGTGCGGCTCGGCACGCTGTTCGAACAGGCGCTGTGGATCAACGGGCGCTGGGAGGTGCCTGTCACGCACGGCCCCTGCATCACTGCCACCTACCTCGTAGGCGCGGACGGTCCGCATTCGCGCGTGGCCAAGGCGCTGGGGCTGTCGCGCAACACGCGCTTTCTTTACGGCGTGGAGCACGAGTACCAAGGTGCGCGCATGGAGCCCGGCCTGCTGCACTGCTTCATCGACCGCAAGCTGGCGCCCGGGTACATCGGCTGGGCACTCGACGGTGTCGGCGTGGGCCAGATCGGGCTGGCGCGCCGCGTGGTGCCCGGCGACGCCCAGGCACTGCGGCTCGATCCGCTGCTGCGCAAGATCGCCTCGGTCGTGTCGCCGGGCGATTCACCGCCCGTCGCAGTGCGCGCCGGCATGATCCCGTGCGGCGGCGTGCTGCCAAGGGTCGCGCGGGAACGGGCGCTGCTGGTGGGCGACGCCGCCGGCATGGTGTCGCCGGTGACCGCGGGCGGCATCCACACCGCGCTGCAGCACGGCGAACGCGCGGGCGAGGCAGTGGCGCGATTCGTGCGAAAAGAGGCCGACGATCCGGCCACCTGGTTCGTGCGCAGCTACCCCAGCTTCCTGCTCAAGCGCACGCTGCGCTGGGCCTTCGACAATTTCCAGAGCGACTGGATGTTCAACCACCTGCTGGGCACGCCGCAGATGCGGCGCGTGGCAGAACTCATCTATTTCCACCGCAAGGGCGGCCCGCCGCGCCAGGCCTAGGCCAGGAAACGGCGCTCAGGCGCCGCGCTGGCGCATCGCCTCGTAGAGGCACACGCCGCTGGCCACCGAGACGTTCAGGCTCTCCACCGCGCCCGCCATCGGAATGCTCACGAGCTCGTCGCAGGTCTTTCGCGTGAGCTGGCGCATGCCCTCGCCCTCGGCGCCCAGCACCAGCGCCAGCGGGCGCTTGAAATCGCTCTGGTAGATCGTGCCCGGCGCGTCGTCGCTGGTGCCCACGCACCAGATGCTGCGTTCCTTGAGTTCGTTCAGCGTGCGGGCGAGGTTGGTCACCATGAAGTACGGCACCGTCTCCGCGGCACCGCTCGCCACCTTGGCGACCGTGGCATTGATGCCGGCCGCATGGTCCTTGGGCGCGATCACCGCATGCGCGCCGGCCCCATCGGCCACGCGCAGGCAGGCGCCGAGGTTGTGCGGATCGGTCACGCCGTCGAGCACCAGCAGCAGCGGCACCGTGCCGGCCTCTTCGAGGCCTTCGAGCAACTCATCGAGCGAATGGACCTGGGCCGCGGGTTCGACCCGCGCCACCACGCCCTGGTGACCGTGGCTGCCGCTGAGCTTGGACAACCGCAGGCCATCGGCCTCGACAAGCCGGACGCCGGCTTCTTGCGCACGCGCAATGAACTGTTTCATGCGCGCATCGCGCCGGCTGGCGTCGAACATCACTTCGAGCACCGATTTAGGCGCGGTCTTGATGCGCACGCCAACGGCATGGAAGCCGAAGATCACTTTTGGGGAAGACATCCCGTGATTATCCCTACCCCCAGGCTTGCCCACTTCGTGTGGCCTCCTCCCCCCTGGAAGGGGGCAACACCGGCGGCCCGGCAAAGCCGGTTCCGCGGTGTTCCACGAAGGTGCCTCGCTCCGTCAGGCGAGGGGTAAACCGCTGGTCGCGCGGGTGCGCTCGTCGTGCAGTTGCTGCACCGCCAGCGCGTTCGGATGCACCTTCTCGCTGTTGCCCACGGCCTCGAGGAACTGGCAGGCGGCGTGGCCTTCGGCGGCCTTTTCGTAGCGGGCGATCCAGGCGTCGCGCGCGGGCAGTTTGTCGGGCGCCACGGGCCACACGCCGGGCCGGGGCCGCATCGCGTCGCCGATGCCGATGCGCCACGGCTTGGCGCTCAGGCGCGCGCGAAAGCAGTTCTGGTTGCGGCACATGCGGGCGTACACCTTGTCGACGCCCAGCAGCTGGAAGCAATCGGCCACCGCGTTGTCGGACGGCTTGAAGACATCGTGCATGGCCAGTACGCGAAAGCCCGCGGGCGTGCGGTAGATGCGCAGGTGCCAGTCGGGATGCTGGTGCATGAAGCGTCCGATGCGCTCGGCCGCCTGCTTCTCGGGCGATGGGTTGCCGCTGGGCTCGCCGCGCTTCTTGCGCTGGCCGATGACCCAGGCCACGGCGAACACCACGATGCCCGCGATCAGCCCGCCGAGCCAGGTCTTCGCGGCCCAGCCGCCGACCACACCGGCGATCAGGGCCGGCACCAGCGCGAAGCCGAAAACGCTGCCGCGCAGCGGCTCCTCGAAATCGATGTCCACGAACAGCACGTCGGGCGTGTTGAGGCAGCGCGCGCCGTAGCTGTTGCGCGTGACCACGGTGTCGCCCTGCCGCTCGACGATTTCCTCGCGGATCGGCACGCCGTCGGCGCCGTTGTAGGCGCGCTTGAGTTCGCGGCGGTCGAGCTGCTCGCCGGCCACGATGCGGTCGAAGGCCTCGCGGGCGCGCTGGTCGGCATGCGCCTGCGCTGCCACCGGGCTGTCGTCGGACCAGCCGTGCCGGCGAACGGTGATCTGCTTGCCGGCCACGCGCTCCTGGACGCGGCCTTCGGCCCAGAACTGGGGAACGATCATCGGGTCAGAGCTCTTTTCCGAACAACGCCCACACCAGCAGCATGGCCAGCACGATGACGGTGACCGGCAGCCAGCTGTAGCTGCCCGCCGGCACGCGGCCCGGCTCGTCGACCACCGGGCGGCGCGGTATTTCCGACGCCAGATGGCCGAAGGCGCCGACCGGCGGGTTTTCGTGGTTCTCGACCAGCCGCTTGGCGGCCGCGAGGCTCAGGCCGGTGGCGTCGCGTGTGAGCCGCACGGCCTCGACCTTGTTGCCTTGCGCCAGCGCGGTCAGTGCCGTGGACGGCATCGACGCGAAGCCGCGATCCTGCGCGGAGACGTCGGGCGAAGCGCGGCCCGGGTCCCCCATCCATGCGGCATAGCGCTCGACGGCGTCCTTGGCCGACCGGAGATCCATGCCGGTGCTGTCACGCACGATCTTGATGGCCTCGATCAGCCTGCCACGCCGCAGCGCCGCGATGGCGTCCGGTGGTAGGTCGTCCATGGGGGATGTTGCTCCTGTATTTGCTATCCGTTTGATAGCTTACCGCGCTTGTCAGCCGGGCGCTACGGCAGCTTTTTCATTACCCGCCACCCTTCCGGCCTCGATCGTGATGCGCCGTTCGCACCGATCGGCGATGCCGCGGTCGTGCGTGACGAGCACGAGCGTGGTGCCCAGTTCGCGGTTGAGGTCGAACATCAGCTTCATGACCTGCTCGCCGGTGGCGAAGTCCAGGCTGCCGGTGGGCTCGTCGGCCAGCAGCAGCGAAGGCTGGACGACGAAGGCCCGCGCCAGCGCCACGCGCTGCTGCTCCCCGCCCGAGAGCACCTTCGGGTAGTGCCCCAGCCGCTGGCCCAGCCCGACGCGGCCCAGCATTTCGGTGGCCGCCTTGCGGGCGTCCTTGCGGTTGGCAAGCTCCAGCGGGAGCATGACGTTCTCGAGCGCGCTGAGGTTGCCCAGCAGCTGGAAGCTCTGGAACACGAAGCCCACGCGCTTCGCGCGCACGGCGGCGCGCTCGTCCTCGTCGATGGCGAACAGATCGTCGCCCGCGAGCCTGACGGTGCCGCGCGTGGGCGTGTCCAGCCCCGCGATGATCGACAGCAAGGTGCTCTTGCCCGAACCCGAGGCGCCGACGATGGCCGCGGTCTCCCGCGCACCGAGGGTGAAATGGATGTCCTGCAGAATATCCAGCGTGCCGGCCGAGTCGGTCACGGACTTGAAGACATGCTCGACGGCGACAATGGCATCAGACGGGGGTTGGGACATGGAAAGGCTTTGGTTTTGAATCGACGTGACTTTATCTTGACCACCGCCGCGCTCGGCAGCGCGGGGACTTGGACAACCGCGGCGAATGCCCAGGCTCCGGCCTCCACGGCTGGCAAGCCGGTGATCCTGGTGCTGGGCGATTCGCTGAGCGCAGAGTACGGGCTCAAGCGCGGCGAAGGCTGGGTACCCTTGCTGGAGAAAAGGCTTGCGCAGCAGAAGATCGCGGCGACCGTGGTCAACGCCAGCATCAGCGGCGACACCAGCTCCGGTGGACGCGCCCGCTTTCCTTCGCTGCTCGCGCAGCACAAGCCCAGCCTCGTGGTGCTGGAGCTCGGCGCCAACGACGCCCTGCGCGGCCTGCCGCTGGCCGACACCGAAAGCAACCTGCTGCAGATCACCAAGGCCGCGCAGGCGGCCGGCGCGAAGGTGCTGATCGTCGGCATCCAGGTGCCGCCCAACTACGGCGCCGACTACACGCGGCGCTTCGAGGCGGTGTTCTCGAAGGTGGCCGGCGCCACCCGGTCGGCGCTCGTGCCCTTCCTGCTCAAGGGCGTGGCGGACGCGCCGAACGCGCTCTCGCTGTTCCAGGCCGACCGCATCCATCCGACGGCGGCGGCGCAGCCGCAGTTGCTCGACAACGTCTGGCCCGAACTGCGCAAGCTGCTGCCCAAATGAAAAAACCGCCACCGGCGCAAGCCTGTGGCGGTTTTCATGGAGGGAAGCCAGAAACGGATCAACCGTTCTTGGTGGGCAACTCGGGCACCGTGGGGGGATCGCGTTCGAGCGAAGCCACGTCGGTTTCCGGGTCTCCGGGAGCCAGTCCGTCGCTGCTCGGGCTGAGTTTGCGATTCGCCTTTTCCCGGAGCTTTTCTTCCTTTTTCTTTTTCTTGGCCAGCTCTTTCTGGCGCTTCTCGTAGCCGTAATTTGGTGTTGCCACTGCTTCTCCTTGGGCGAGGCAGTCAGGGTGACTGCGCGTGGCCTACTGTAAGCGATAACGGTGCAGTCTCAAGAGCCCCCCGCGGCGGCACTCGAGACAGCCGATTCGCTTTTTTACATCCGTGCCAGCGCCTGTTGCAGATCGGCCCGCAGATCGCCCACGTCTTCCAGGCCGATCGAAAAGCGGACGAGCGTGCCCCTGTGGGGCCAGCGCGCCACACTGGCGTCGCGCATCAGGCCGATGTCGTAGGGCACCACGAGGCTGATCGGCCCGCCCCACGAGTAGCCGAGCCGGAACAGCTTCAGGCTGTCGCAGAAGCGGTCGACCTGCTCGGTGCGGAAGCGCTCGTCGAACACCACGGAGAACAGGCCAGCCGCCAGGTCGGTTTCGCCGCACAGTGCACGCCAGTGGACATGGCCCGGCGAATCTTCCAGCGCCGGGTGCAGCACCTGCGCGATTTCCTCGCAGCCGTTGAGCCATCCCGCCAGCTCCCGTGCCGCACGGTCGTGCGCCGCATAGCGCAGACCGATGCTGGGCAGCGAGCGCAGCAGCGTCTCGACGTCGCCGACGCCGACGCCGAACCCCATGCGCATGTGGGTGAGCTTGAGGGAGCGGTGCAGTCGCTCGTCGCGCGTGACCACGCTGCCCATCAGCACGTCGCCGCCGCCGCTCGGGTACTTGGTGAGCGCATGCACGGAGATGTCGACGCCCTGCCCCGTGCCGTTGAAATCGAAGGGCGCGAAAGCCAGGCCGGCGCCCCAGGTGTTGTCGAGCGCCGTCATCACGCCGCGCGCGCGGCAGACATCCACCAGCGCGGGAAGGTCGGGGAATTCCATCGTCACCGAACCGGCCGCCTCCACCCACACCAGCCGCGTGCGGGACGAGAGCTTGGCCTCGAGGTCCGACGGGTCCATCGCGTCGTACAGGCGGTGGGTGATGCCGAAGTTGGCGAGCTCGCCGGTGGCCAGCGCCTTGTTGGGGCCGTAGGCGTTGTCGGGGATCAGCACTTCGTCGCCGGTCTTCAGGAAGGCGAACGCCACAAGCGAGATGGCGGCCAGGCCGCTGGGCACCAGCAGGCATTCGGTACCGCCTTCGAGCGTGGCCAGGCGCTCCTCGAGCGTGAAGGTGGTGGGCGTGCCGTGCAGGCCGTAGGTGTAGCCGGCCTTGGTCTTCCAGTCACGGGCGCGCATCGCCGCCACGTCGGCGAAGAACACCGTCGACGCCTTGAACACGCCGGGCTGCGGCGCGGCGAAGGTGTCGGGTGGGGTGTAGGGGTGGTGGATCAGGGTCGTGGAAAGCTTGCTCATGGGTGAATCCTAGCGTGGTGGTCGCGCGCCCTGCTCGCGCCCGGGCCCGATTGCGCCGCGAAACGGCTCGACGGACACTCTCCGCACATGCAACTGACCCGCCTTCCCTTGCCTCAGCTGCGGCCCTTCGTGCGGCTGCTGTGGGCGTCCGAACCCGAGGGGGCACCCCGCGAACTGCCCGGCGCGCGCGAACATGTGCTGCCCACGGGCGGCATGCACGTCGTGTTCCGGCTCTCCGGGCCGCCGTTGCGCCTTTTTCGTGACGACGAAGACGCGCAGGGCTACACCGTGGGCCATGCGATGGTGGGCGGCACACGCTCGGCCTTCTTCGTGCGCGACGTTTCGCTGCAGACGCGTTCGGTCGGCATCATGCTCAGGCCCGGCGCGGCGAACGCGCTGCTCGGCGCGCCTGAAGACGCACTGGCCGGCCGCCACACACCGCTGGAAGCGCTCTGGGGTACCGCTGCCGGCTTTGCGCTCGAACAGCTTCACGCCGCCGGATCGCCGGCGCGGCAGCTCGAGATCGTCGATGCGTTGCTGAGCGCACGGCTCGCCGCGTCCACCGCGCACCGCCTGCATCCCGCGGTGGCGCAGGCGCTGGCCAGCATGGCCGGCTGGAACGCCAGCGACGACGGCGCGCAGGCCGGCGCGATCCACCGGCTGGTGGCGCAAAGCGGATACAGCCACCGGCGTTTCATTGCGCTTTTTCGCGGCATGACCGGCCTGGCGCCCAAGCAATACGCCCGCATGCTGCGCTTCGACCACGTGCTGGGCCGGTTCGCGATCGACCCCGAGCAGCCCTGGGCCGACCTGGCACTGGACGCGGGCTACAGCGACCAGGCGCATTTCAACCGCGACTTCCTCGCGATCGCCGGCATGTCGCCGCAGGCCTACCGGCGCGCGGCACCGAAGTCGTCGCGCCACGTGCCGGTCCGAGCGGCTGCCGGCAGGTCAAATTTCTTCAAGACGTGAAGACAGGCCGGAAACCACAATCACGCCCATCCCACACCTGACGAACGAACACCATGGCTATCCACGAACTGTTCCCCCAACATCTGCGTCCACGACGCGGCCGCCGCCATCGACTTCTACTGCAAGGTCTTCGAGGTGAAGGAGATCTTCCGGCTGACCGAGCCCAGCGGGCGCATCGGCCACGCGGAGCTGGACTTCCACAACGGCGCGATCCTGATGCTCTCGGACGAATTCGCCGAATGCGACATCCACAGCGCGAAGACACTGGGCGGCACCGCCGTCACGCTGCACCTGCATGTGGACGATGCCGACACGGTCGTGGCGCGCGCGGTCGCTGCCGGCGCCACGCTCGACAGGGCACCGCAGGACCAGTTCTATGGGGAACGTTCCGGCGTCTTTCGCGACCCCTTCGGCCATCGCTGGAACGTGGGGCACAGCATCGAGAAGCTGACGCCGGAAGAAATGCAGCGGCGCTATACCGCGATGCTGCTCAACCCCGCCGGATGAAACGGCGGGACTGGATCGTCAGACCGACCACTTCTCGATGAGCTTCTCGGCGCCCATGGAGTCGTAGCCTTCGAAGGGCTGATGGATCCACGGGTTGGTGGCCAGGAATTCCACCTGGTAGTCGGGCGTGAAGGTCGACAGCGCCTTGGTCCAGATCACGGCGCTGCGCAGCTCGGTGATGGGCGGATAGTTGTTGCGCAGCATGTCCATCACCGCGTGCAGCGTGTGCCCCGAATCGGCCAGGTCGTCTACCAGCAGCACCCTGCCGGCGATCTCGCCCTTGGGGGTGGTGATGAAGCGGGCGATGTCCAGGTGGCCCTGCACCGTGCCTGCATCGGCGCGGTACGAGCTGGTCGACATGATCGCCAGCGGCTTGTCGAAGATGCGCGAGAGCACGTCGCCGGGGCGCATGCCGCCGCGTGCCAGGCACAGGATGGTGTCGAACTGCCAGCCCGACTGGTGCACCTTGATCGCGAGCTTCTCGATCAGGTTGTGGTACTCGTCGTAGCTGACGTAGAGATGCTTGCCGTCTTCGGTCAACATGGTTCTTCTTTTCCTCTGTTTTCAGTCGGCCAGGTAGGGGTGGCGCATCATGATCGTGTGGTCGCGATCGGGGCTGGTCGACACCATGTGGATCGGCACGCCGGTGACCTGCTCGATGCGCTGCAGGTACAGCCGCGCATTGACCGGCAGCTTGTCGTACTGCGTGACGCCCACGGTGCTTTCGCTCCAGCCCTCGAGGGTCTCGTAGATCGGGGTGCAGCGCTCGATCTCGTCGGCGCCCATCGGCAGGATGTCGGTGATCTCGCCGTCGAGTTCGTAGCCGGTGCACAGCTCGAGCTTCTCGAGGCCGTCCAGCACGTCGAGCTTGGTGATGCACAGGCCCGACAGGCCATTGACCTGCGCCGAACGCTTGAGCAGCGCGGCGTCGAACCAGCCGCAACGGCGGCTGCGGCCGGTGGTCACGCCCTTTTCGGCGCCCACGGTGCTCATGTGGTAGCCGGGGGTGCCGGGCGTGGCCCAGTCGAGCTCGGTGGGGAACGGACCGCCGCCCACGCGCGTGCAGTAGGCCTTGGTGATGCCCAGGATGTAGTGCAGCATGCCCGGGCCCACGCCCGAACCGGCGGCGGCGTTGCCGGCCACGCAGTTGCTGGAGGTAACGTACGGGTAGGTGCCGTGGTCCACGTCGAGCAGCGTGCCCTGCGCGCCTTCGAACAGCAGGTTGGCGCCGTTCCTGTGCGCGTCGTTCAGCTCGCGCGAAACGTCGGCCATCATGGGCTTGAGCAGCTCGGCGTGCTTCATGGCTTCGTTGAAGACTTCGTCGAAGTCGATGGCCGGTGCGCTCAGCACCTGCGTCAGCACGTGGTTGTGCAGGTCGAGCAGCACGCGCAGCTTGGCCGCGAAACGCTCGGGGTGCTTCAGGTCCTGCACGCGCAGCGCGCGGCGGGCGATCTTGTCTTCATAGGCCGGACCGATGCCGCGGCCGGTGGTGCCGATCTTCTCGATGCCGCCCTTTTCGCGGTAGGCCTCGCGCGCGATGTCCAGCGCGGCGTGGAACGGCAGGATCAGCGGGCAGGCCTCGCTGATGCGCAGGCGCGAACGCACTTCGACGCCAGCCTTCTCCAGCCCTTCGATTTCCTCGAACAGCTTGGCAGCCGACAGCACCACGCCATTGCCGATGTAGCACTTGACGCCGGGCCGCATGATGCCGCTCGGGATCAGGTGCAACGCTGTCTTCACACCGTTGATGACCAGCGTGTGGCCCGCGTTGTGGCCGCCCTGGAAGCGGACCACGCCCTGGGCGCTTTCGGTCAGCCAGTCGACCAGCTTGCCTTTGCCCTCGTCGCCCCATTGGGTGCCGACGACGACCACGTTTCTTCCGGTGGTTACGCTCATGCTCGTTCCATTACTCAAAAATTCAGATCGTTCGGACACTCCACTGGCCTGCTTGCTCGACGAGCTCGCGGTCGCAGTGGAATTCATCGATTTCGCTGCCATGGCCCGGCAGCACGCAGACTACCGTTTCACCGGACTTGCGCAATTGGGCAATCGCCTGACGCAGTCCGGCCGCATCGCTCCACGGCGCGCGGATGGCGGCACGCAGCGGACGGGCCGGCAGCACGCCGACCAGTTCACGCACGTCGAGGCTGAAGCCGACGGCCGGACGATTGCGGCCGAACACGGCGCCCACCTCGTCATAGCGGCCGCCGCGCACCAGCGAATCGACCGCGCCGGGCACGTAGATGCCGAAGCGCATGCCGCTGTAGTAGGCATAGCCGCGCAGGTCGGCCAGGTCGAAGCTGATCTGGCGGCCCGCAGCCTCGTCCAGGCCGGCGGCGATCTGCTTGAGGTCGGCCAGCGCGGGAGCCACTGCGGGCGTGCCCTCGAGGGCCTTCGCGGCCTCGTCGAGCACGCAGACGTCTCCATAGAGCCCGATCAGGGCGCGCAGGCCGTCGCGCGAGGCAGCGGGGAAATCCTTGGTGAGCGAGGCGAGTTCGCTTGCGTCCTTGGCGGCCAGCGCGGCGTGCACCCGGGCCAGCACCGCCGCGTCGACCGGCACGCCGGCGAACAGCGCGCGCACGATGCGGGCATCGGCCAGGTCGACGATCACGCCTTCGCGCAGGCCCGCGGCATCGAGGCAGTCAAGTGCGAGCAGCAGGGTCTCGGTGTCGGCCTCGAGGCCGGCGTGGCCGTAGATCTCGGCGCCGAACTGCAGCGGCTCGCGGGTCGCATGCGGCCGGTCGGGCCGGGTGTGGAGCACCGGGCCGCAGTAGCACAGGCGGGCCACGCCGTCGCGGTTCAGCAGATGGGCATCGATGCGCGCCACCTGGGGGGTGGTGTCGGCGCGAAGGCCCATGCTGCGGCCGGAGAGCTGGTCGACGAGCTTGAAAGTTTGGAGGTCGAGCGCCTCGCCGGTGCCCGAAAGCAGCGACTCCAGGTGCTCGAGCAGCGGCGGCATCACCAGCTCGTAGCCGTAGCCACGGGCGGTATCGAGCAGCTGGCGTCGAAGTTCTTCGATGTGGCGCGCCTCGGAAGGCAGCACATCGGCAATGTGATCCGGAAGGACCCAAGCGGACATGGGGATCGGGGGCGTGGTTAAACCGGGATTCTACCGGGACCGCGACCAGCCCGAGACTAGGCCAGGATCCAGAGCAGTATCAAACCCAGCAGGATGCTGCAAAGTCCGAAGAAACGAAGCTGGCCGTCGCGCAGCTGCATGAGCTGCCCGAAGCCGCGCCGCCACCCTCCCGGCGACACGAAAGGCAGGATGCCCTCGATCACCAGGACGAGCGCGAGCGCGCTCCAGAAAGTGTCGGCGCTCACGGCTCCTGAGGAAGAATCAACGGCGAGGAGCGTTGGTGGAGGAACCCGAGCCCTGCATGGCGCGGAAGAAGTCCGACGACGGGTCGAGCACCATCACGTCGCTCTTCTTGTTGAAGCTCTGCTTGTAGGCCTCGAGGCTTCGATAGAACTGGGCGAACTGAGGGTCGCGGCCGAAGGACTCGCTGTAGGCGGCAGCGGCCTGGGCATCGCCCTCGCCCTTGATCTTCTGCGCGTCGCGGTAGGCGTTGGCGACGATCACTTCGCGTTGGCGGTCGGCGTCGGCGCGGATCTTTTCGCCCTCGGCCGTACCGGTCGAGCGCAGCTCGTTGGCCACGCGCTTGCGCTCGGCTTCCATGCGGCGGTAGACCGATTCGGTGATGGCTTCCACGTAGTCGACGCGGGTGATGCGAACGTCGACCACGTCGACGCCCCAGGGCTTGGCGCCCTTCACCACCGACAGCACTTCGCGCTGCACGTCGGCCATCAGGGCCTCGCGGCGCACCGAGATCAGGTCGCGCACGGTGCGCTTGTTGATGTTTTCCTGGAACGCATTGCGCACCACACGGTTGAGCTGCATCGCACCGGCGTTCTCGTCGAGACCGACGTTGCGGATGTAGGCCTGCGGGTCGCTGATGCGCCAGCGCACGTACCAGTCGATCACCACGCGCTGCTTTTCAGCGGTGAGCATGGGTTCGGTGTCGATGCTGGAGAGCGTGAGCAGCCGCTTGTCGATGTACGACACGTTCTGGAACGGCGGCGGCAGCTTGAAGTTGAGGCCCGGCTCGGTGATGACCTGCTTGATCTGGCCGAGGGCATAGACCACGCCGAACTGGCGCTGGTCGACCACGAAGAGGGTCGAGCTCAGCAGCACGAGCAAGACGAGGATCGACGATGCGATGAATCCGATTCTGTTCATGTTCTTCTAGTCCTTGTTCAACGCACGTCGCGGTCGCGCGAGCGGCCGTCGCGGGCTCGCACGTCGCCCGTCACGGGCGCCACCGGGATCACCGAGGACTGGGGCGGCGCGGTGCCGGCCACATTGGGGCTGGCCGCATCGACCGGCGTGGGCGTCGCGCTGTTGCCGCTTTGCTGCATCAGCTTGTCGAGCGGCAGGTACAGCAGGTTGGAGCCCTGCTTGCTGTCGACCAGCACCTTGGTCGTGCTGGCGTAGATCTGCTGCATGGCGTCGGTGTACATGCGGTCGCGGGTCACCTGCGGCGCCTTCTGGTACTCGGCCAGGACCGAAGCGAAGCGGCCGGCATCACCCTGGGCCTGCGCCACGATGCGCGCCTTGTAGGCCTCGGACTCTTCCTTCAGGCGCGAAGCCGTACCGGTGGCGAGCGGCACCACGTTGTTGGCGTAGGCCTGGGCTTCGTTCTTGGCGCGTTCGCGCTCCTGACCGGCCTTGAGCACGTCGTCGAATGCGGCCTGCACCTGCTCGGGCGGACGCACGCCGCCCTGCTGCAGGTTGATGCCGACCACTTCGACACCGACCTTGTAGCGGTCGAGGATGGTCTGCATCAGCGTGCGCACGCGGGGTGCGATTTGGTCGCGCTCTTCGGCCAGCGCGGCGTCCATCTTCATCTTGCCGACCACCTCGCGCACGGAGGTCTCGGCCACCTGCACGACGGTCTCGGCGGGCGACTTGCTCTCGTAGAGCCAGGCGCGCGCGTCGCTCAGGCGGTACTGCACCGCGAACTTGATTTCGACGATGTTCTCGTCTTCGGTCAGCATGGCCGACTCGCGAAGGCCGGTGGAGCGCACGATGGCGTCGCGGCCCACATCGGTGGAGCGGATCTGCGTGACCACCACGACTTCATGGCGCTGGATGGGATAAGGCAGGCGCCAGTTGAAACCGGCGCCCACGGTCGTCTTGTAGCGGCCGAACTGGGTCACGACAGCCTGCTGGCCTTCGTTCACGATGAAGAAGCCGGTGCCGAGCCAGATGAGTACGGCCACGGCAGCCACGAGGCCGAGGCCGAATCCTGCGTTCTTCATGTCGGGCCGGTAGCCGTTGCCGCCGCCGTTGCTGTTGCCGCCGCTGGGACGATTGCCGCCGCCCTTGCCGCCGCCGAAGAAACCGCCGAGCTTGCGATTGAGGTCGCGCCACAGTTCATCGAGGTCGGGCGGGCCCTGGTTGGGGCCCTGGCCGCGGGGACGGTCGTTGTTGTTGCCCGAAGGCGGGGGCGTCGGTGCGCCCGGAGGATTGGCTTCGGGGGGGCGGTTGCCGGTCGGGCGATCACCGTTGGAGGACGGCTCGTCGCCACGACCCCACCGGCCATCGTTCAGATTGAACATGCCCAGAAACCCTCTCCGCGCTGGCTTTGAATTCATTCGCTTCGTTCTCTTGTCAGTGGCGGGATTGTGCCCAATCAATTGGCCGCATCGTGCAATTCAGCGTTCGCCTCAGGGGACATCGTATCGGCTACGGAGCCCGATTGCCGGGCGAGCTCGGCGCGCAGCAGCGGCACGCCCTCGCCGCTCCTGGCGCTCAGGAAGATGCGGGGGACCTGCACGCCGTCGATTTCCATCTCGTCCTGCAGATGCAGCGGCTGCTGCGTGCTTTCAAGGGCGTCGAGCTTGTTGAAGACCAGAAGCTGCGGGACGGTGTCGGCACCGATCTCGCGCAGCACGGTCTGCACCTCGGCCATCTGCTCGGGGTAATGGGGGTTGGAGGCGTCGACGACATGCAGCAGGAGGTCGGCGTCGACCGCTTCCTGCAGCGTCGCCTTGAACGCGTCGACCAGGCCGTGCGGCAGGTCGCGAATGAAGCCGACGGTGTCGGAGATCGACACCTGGCGCCGCGCATCGCCCAGGTAGAGATTGCGCGTGGTGGTGTCCAGCGTGGCGAACAGCTGGTCGGCCGCATAGGCGCGGGCCTTGACCAGCGCGTTGAACAGCGACGACTTGCCGGCGTTGGTATAGCCGACGAGCGAGATGTTGAAGGTGTCGCGCCGCTCGCGCTGCCGGCGCTGCGTACCGCGCTGCTTCTGCACCTTGGCCAGCCGCTCGCGGGTGCGCTTGATCGACTCGCCGATCATCCGGCGGTCAAGCTCGATCTGCTTTTCGCCCGGACCGCCGCGCACACCCGCGCCACCGGTCTGGCGCTCCAGATGGGACCAGCGCCGGACCAGCCGGGTACTGAGGTACTGCAGGCGGGCAAGCTCCACCTGCAGCTTGCCTTCGTGCGAGCGCGCGCGCTGCGCGAAGATCTCGAGAATGAGGAAAGTGCGGTCGTACACCGCGACGTCCAGCTGGCGCTCGAGGTTGCGCTGCTGTGCAGGACTCAGCGCCTGGTCGAAGATGACTTCGCTCGCCCTGTGGAGGGCGGCCAGTTCCTTGATTTCTTCGGCCTTGCCGCTGCCGACGAACAATGCCGCGTCAGGGGCCTTGCGTTTGCAGGAGAGATGGGCGACGGGCGTGAGGCCGGCAGTCTGCGCGAGCAGGCCGAGTTCCTCGAGTTCGCTGTCGAAATGGGGCAGCCCGAAATCAACGCCGACGAGAACGGCGGCGCCTTCCTGGCGGGGGATCTGTTCAGACAAGCGGGATCAGAATTGGGAAAAAGCGCGACGGCCGGAAGGCCGCCGCGCTCCGCGCTATCAGGCAGCGGCGTCGTCGTTCTCGGCAGCCGAGAAATTGACGGCACGACCCGGCACGATGGTGGAAATGGCGTGCTTGTAGACCATTTGCGTCACTGTGTTGCGAAGCAACACGACGTACTGGTCAAAAGACTCGATCTGCCCTTGCAGCTTGATGCCGTTGACCAAATAAATGGAAACCGGCACATGCTCGCGACGCAAGGTATTCAGAAACGGGTCTTGCAGAAGTTGCCCTTTATTGCTCACGATATTCTCCGTGTTCAAGAGTAGTTGTTGGAGAGATGACCTTAACACAGGGTTTCCGCGCTGCAGCAACCCGGGCCAAAAGCCTTGAGAAAATAACGGTTCTCAAAAGACGGAACTTCCGCCCCCGCTGCAAGTCATTGGCCGCCATCGGCGCCCAATGGCTCAGTCGTCCTTGTCGGCAAAAGGATTGTGGGAGCTCTTGAATTCGATCCGCAACGGGGTACCCACCAGGTCGAATTCCTTGCGGAAGCGTCCCTCGAGGAAGCGCTTGTAAGCATCGGTCACATGTTCGAGCGAATTGCCGTGGATCACGATCACCGGCGGATTCATGCCACCCTGGTGCGCATAACGCAGCTTCGGCCTGTACATGCCGCCGCGCTTCGGCGCCTGGAACTGCACCGCCTCCAACAGCAACCGGGTCAGCACCGGCGTCGACATCTTGCGCGTGGCCGACTTGTGGGCCTGCGCAATTGCCTGCCAAACCGGGCCAAGGCCCTGGCGCTTGATGGCAGAGATGAAATGCAATGCCGCGAACTTCAGGAACGGCAACCGGGTTTCGATCTGCCGCTGGATCTGCTCGCGCTGATAGCTGTCGACCGCGTCCCACTTGTTGATGGCGATCACCACCGCGCGGCCGCTTTCGAGGATGTAGCCCGCGATGTGGGCATCCTGGTCGGTCACGCCCTGCGTGGCGTCGAGCAGCAGCAGCACCACATTGGCCGATTCGATGGCCTGCAGCGTCTTGACCACCGAGAACTTCTCGATCGCCTCGAACACCCTGCCCTTGCGGCGCAAGCCGGCCGTGTCGATCAGCTCGAAGCGCTGGCCGTTGCGCTCGAAGGGCACTGAAATCGCGTCGCGCGTGGTGCCTGGCATGTCGAATGCCACCAGTCGCTCTTCGCCAAGCCAGGTGTTGATCAGCGTCGACTTGCCCACGTTGGGCCGCCCCGCCACTGCCAGCTTGATCGGCTTGTTGACTTCGTCCTCGTCCGACTCGTCGTCCGGATCGGGCAGGTTCAGCGGCTCGAGCGCAAGCTCGACCAGGTCGCGCATGCCTTGCCCGTGCGCCGCGGAAACCCCGTGCACGTCGCCGAAGCCCAGCTCGTAGAAATCCACGAGCTTGGTGCCGTCGTGCATGCCTTCGGCCTTGTTTGCCGCGAGCACGCAGGGCTTGCCCAGACGGCGCAGCTCATTGGCGATCTCATGGTCTTGCGCCGACAGGCCTTCGCGGGCATCGACGACGAAGATCACCACGTCGGCCTCAGCCACGGCCTGCCGCGTCTGCTTGGCCATTTCCTTGTAGATGCCGCTGCCGGCATCGGGCTCGAAGCCGCCGGTGTCGATCACTATGAACTCGTGCTTGCCCAGGCGACCGTTGCCGTAATGGCGGTCGCGCGTGAGGCCGGCGAAATCGGCGACGATGGCGTCGCGCGTCTGGGTCAGGCGATTGAACAGCGTCGACTTGCCGACGTTGGGACGCCCGACCAGGGCCACGACCGGCTTCATGGCCGGCCTTTCGATGGCGCGGTTTTCATGGTCGGGCCTTGCAGGAAAAGATTCAAAAGATTATTCAGGGCGGTAGCCAAACACACCACCCTTGGCAGTCACGACCACGACCGTGTTGCCGACGAGCACCGGCGCAACGGTGATGGCGGAGCCATCGGGGGTGACACGATTGAGCAGAGCGCCGTCTTCGCGCGACACGAAATGCAGCGTGCCGGTGCTCTCCCCGATGATCAGCGAGCGGCCCACGGCCAGCGGCGAGGTCAGCTCGCGATTCTTGAGGCGGCTCATCTGCCAGGCACGTTCGCCGTCGCCGCGGCGCCAGGCGATGACGCTGCCGTCGGATTCGGTGCCGTAGACAAAGCGGTCGTCGCCGCTGACGCCGTCGGCGCCCGAAGCCGGCTTGCTCCAGACCAGCGTACCGCGCGTGGTGTCGACGCAGCCGACGCTGGCGTAGTAGGCCCGTGCGCAGACCGAGTCGCCCAGACGGCTCACGCTGCCGGTCAGGTCGACCAGGCGCTCCACGTCGTTGGTGCCACGCGGCGCGGCGATGGGAGCCTCCCAGCGCGAGGTGCCGTTGCCGGGGTTGATGCCGACCAGGCGGCCGCCAAGGCCTGCCACCAGCGTGTCGCCGACGGCCATCAATACGCCCGACTTGCGCAGCACCAGGTTTTCACCGGCGCGCTGCTGGATCCACAGGCGACGGCCGCTCTGGCCGTCCCAGGCGCTGACGCTGCGGTCGGCGGTCTGCACGAACACGCGACGGCCAGCGACCAGCGGCGCGGTGAAGGCTTGGGCGGACAGCTTCTGCTTCCACAGCACCTTGCCGTTCTCGAGGGCCACCAGTTCATTGCCGGTGGTGACGACGGCCGCCAGGGAACCGTCGCTGCCGACACCGGCCGCCAGCGGCGCGCCGGCGCTTGCACGCCAGGTTTCGCGGCCGGCGCGCGCATCGATGGCAACCACGGTGCCGTCGCTGCCGGCCACGGTGACGATGTCGCCGTTGATGTTGGCGGTGAGCGGGAACTTGACTTCGGGGATCTTCACCGTCCAAGCCTGGCGCACGCCCAGCAGGGCCGGATTGGCGGGCAGTTCTTCGGGCTTCGGCTTGCTGGTGCCCGAGCAGGCGGCCAGGAAAGCGACCAAAACAAGGGCTGATCCCGCACGCAGGGCGGTCGATTCAGGCATGAAACGCTTGAAATTCATGATGCGGTCAGGGAGTTTTGGGAGCTGCGGGAGTGACGGTGACGACCGGGGCCAGGCTCTTCGGGTCGACACCGACCGCGTTCAGCTTGATCTCGACCAGACGGCGGTAGTCGGAGGTGGCGCCGAGGCCGGTCCAGGCCTTGCGGTACTCGGCCTGCGCCTCGTTGCGCTTGCCCTGGGCCAGGTAGATGTCGCCCTTGCGATCGGCCACCAGCGGTTCGAATTCCTTGGGCACGCTGCCGTCGAGCTGCTTGAGCGCTTCGTCGTACGACTTGCTGTCGAGCAGCTCGCCAGCAAGGCGCAGCTTGGCGACGGCCTTGTAGCCAGGGTCGACGGCGTTCTGCGCAACCCATTCCAGCGCGGAGCGCGAGCCTTCGGCATTGCCCTTTTCGAACAGCGTCTTGGCGACCAGCAAGCCGGCCTGCTGTGCATAGGCGGTGTTGGCGAAGCGGTCCTTCATGTCGGCCAGCACGCGCTGGATGCGCTCGACGTCGCCAGCCTGCGTGGTGCGCTCGACCTCGTCATAAAGTGCCGCGGCCTGCACGGCCTTGTTGCGCTGGAAGTATTGCCAGCCGTTCCATGCCACGAAGGCACCGGCAACAAGCAGGACAGCCCAGGTGATGAGGGTGCCGTAGGTATTCCAGAAATGCTTGAGCTGGTCGAGCTGTTCCTGTTCTTCGAGATCGAGATGGGTTGCCATGCGTGTCAGGTGTTGGAAGCCGGCGATTGTAGGGTGGCGGCCCATGTGGGGGCTTCAGCAAGTGCCCGGGAAGTCTGCGCGCCGCTTCCGTCGCGCAGCGCCTTGAGAGTCACTTCACCGCGTGCGAGTTCATCGGCACCGAAGATCAGGGCGTAGGTGGCGCCGCTGGCGTCCGCCTTCTTCATCTGCGCCTTGAAGCTGCTGAGGCCGTCAACCGTGGCCGCATGCATCTGCACGCGCACGCCGATCTCGCGCAATTGCTGCAGCGTGCGCAGCGCAATGGGCATGGAGGCGGCATCCGGCACGATCGCGTAGGCATCGGGCAGCAGTGCCGGCACCTCGGCGCCCTGCTCCTTGAGCAGGTCGAGCACGCGCTCGACACCCATGGCCCAGCCCACGGCCGGCGCGGGTTTGCCGCCGATCTGCGCAATCAGGTCGTCGTAGCGCCCACCGGCACACACCGTGCCTTGCGAACCCAGGCGGTCGGTCACGAATTCGAAGACCGACAGGTTGTAGTAGTCCAGCCCGCGCACAAGACGCGGATTGATCGTGAACGCGATGTCGTTGGCCTTGAGGATGGCCTGCAGCCCCTCGAAGTGCGCGAGCGACTCCGCCCCGAGAAAGTCGATCAGCTTCGGCGCCGACTCGACCACGTCCTTCATTGCCGGATTCTTGGTGTCGAGAATGCGCAGCGGATTGCTGTGCAGGCGGCGCTTGCCGTCTTCGTCGAGCTTGTCGGCATGCTTCTCGAAGTGCGCGATGAGTTCGGCGCGGTGCAGCGCCCGCTCGGCAGGCTGCCCCAGGCTGTTGAGCTCGAGGCGCACGTCGGTCAGGCCGATGGCCTTCCAGAGCGCGTTCGCCAGCAGGATCAGTTCGGCATCGACATCGGGACCGGCAAAGCCCAGCGCCTCGGCCCCGATCTGGTGGAACTGGCGAAAACGCCCGCGCTGCACGTTCTCGCGGCGAAACATGGGGCCGGTGTACCAGAGGCGCTTGGGCCCTTCGTACAGCATGTTGTGCTCGATCACCGCGCGCACCAGGCCCGCCGTGTTCTCGGGGCGCATGGTCAGGTGTTCGAACTTGCCATGCTTGTCGGCGCGGTCCTCGAAGGAGTACATCTCCTTCTCGACGATGTCGGTCACCTCGCCGATGCCGCGCACGAAAAGCGCGGTGCGCTCCAGGATCGGCGTGCGGACGTTGCGGTACGCAAACCGCCCCATCAGGTCGCGCACGGTGGCCTCGAGCCACTCCCAGCGCGCCGATTCGGGCGGCAATATGTCGTTCATGCCTTTGACGGCATTCAATTTTTCAGCCATGGATCCTGCGGAGGTGTCAGGCAGCGACGGCGTGCTCGCCGCCGAAGCGCTTTTCGATGTAGGTTTCTACGAGCTGGTGAAACTCGTTGGCGATATTGTCGCCGCGCAGCGTGAGCGCCTTTTCGCCGTCGATGAAGACCGGCGCGGCGGGCGCCTCGCCGGTGCCGGGCAGGCTGATGCCGATGTCGGCATGCTTGCTCTCGCCGGGGCCGTTGACGATGCAGCCCATGACGGCCACCTTCAGCGTTTCCACGCCGGGATACTTGTTGCGCCAGACCGGCATCTGCATGCGCAGGTAGTCGTCGATCTGCTTGGCCAGTTCCTGGAAGGTGGTGCTGGTGGTGCGGCCGCAGCCCGGGCAGGCGGTGACGCTCGGCACGAACACGCGCAGGCCCAGCGCCTGCAGGATCTCGTTGGCGATCAGCACTTCCTGCGTGCGCGACTCGCCCGGCTGCGGCGTGAGCGACACGCGAATGGTGTCGCCGATGCCCTCCTGCAGCAGGATCGACAGCGCCGTGGCCGAGGCCACCGTGCCCTTGGTGCCCATGCCGGCTTCGGTCAGGCCCAGGTGCAGCGGATATTCGCAGCGCCTGGCCAGCTCGCGGTAGACCGAGATCAGGTCTTGCACACCGCTCACCTTGCACGACAGGATCACCTGGTTGCCCGCCATGCCCATCGACTCGGCCAGCCTGGCGGACTCGATGGCGGATGTGATCAGCGCCTCGTACATCACCTGCTTGGCATCCCAGGGCTGGGCGCGCTGGCTGTTGGTGTCCATCAGGCTGGCGAGCAGTTCCTGGTCGAGGCTGCCCCAGTTGACGCCGATGCGCACGGGCTTGTTCCAGCGCATCGCGGCGTCGATCATCTGGCCGAACTGCTTGTCCTTCTTGTCGCCCTTGCCCACGTTGCCGGGGTTGATGCGGTACTTGCTCAGCGCTTCGGCGCAGGCCGGATAGTCGGTGAGCAGGCGGTGGCCGTTGTAGTGGAAGTCGCCGATCAGCGGCACGTCGACGCCCATGCGGTCGAGCTGTTCGCGAATGTAGGGCACCTGCGCCGCGGCTTCGGGCGTGTTGACGGTGATGCGCACCATCTCCGAACCGGCCAGCGCAAGTTCCTTGACCTGGATCGCCGTGCCGATGGCGTCGACGGTGTCGGTGTTGGTCATCGACTGCACGCGCACCGGCGCGTCGCCCCCCACCGTCACGACACGCGGTCCCCAGACCACGCTGGCCTGGCGCGAGCGGCGCGCCTTGGGCGCCGCGGAATCGATGGGAAGGCAGTCGCTCATGACGTCACCTCGAAACGCGCCACGCCACCGCTCTTGGTGACGGGCTTCAGGTCAAAGGGCTTGCCGCGCACCTGCACGTCGACGCTCGACGCACGGCCAACCACCACGGACAGCGGCAGCGCACCCGAGAGACCGACGGTCTCGCCGGCCTTCAGGCTGCGGCGCAGCAACTGCTTGCCGCCGGCTTCGGTCACGGTGATCCAGCACTCCTCACGGGCCACGAAGACGAGTTGCTGGCTGCTTGCGGCCGGAGCGACTGCCGGTGCCGTTACGACCGGCGTTGCGGCGGCAGCATTCGGTGCGGCTGCGGCAGCTGGCGGCTCGCCTGCGGCGCTCGCCGAGCCGCTGGGCGCCACGGGCTGTGCAGGCGCCGTCTGGGCGACCACGCCCGGGCCACCCGATGCGGCCGGCGCATCCGCAGCCGCGTCGTTCGTTGCGGCGCCATCGGCCGCGCCACGTGCGGTCAGGCGGGAAACGGACGCGCCGAGCTGATCGAACACCGACTGCGGCAGCCAGAACAGCGCGCCGGCGCCGATCAGCAGCAACACCACGACCGTCAGCAACGCGCGCGACGGCAGGCCGCCGCTCGAACGGCCGCTGCCGGTCCAGCGCGGCGTGCCCGACGAGATGTTGGTCTTCAGCGTGCGGTCGGCGTCGGCCAGCGACACCTTCTGCGTGGTCGGCAGCTTGGCAAGCACTGGCGCCGGATCGATGCGCAGGGCACGGCAAACACTGCTGGCAAGCGCGCGCGCAAAGACCGGGTCGGGCAACGAAGCGATGTCGTCGGCCTCGAGCGCCAGCAGCTTCTGCGGTGGCACCTTGAGTGCCGCCGCCACCATTTCGATATGCAGGCCGTGGGCCTCGCGCGCCTCGCGAAGCATGTCGCCGGCGGTCTTGTGCGTGATGTCGGCTGCCTCGAGCGGCTGTGCCGCGGAAGTGCCGAACTCCGAAACCCTATCAGTCATTGAAATTCCCGCGCTCGTACGCTGATGCCTCCCGCGATTGGGGGAAGCGTCGTTGCAGTTGGCCTCCCAACTGCGCCACTGCTTCGCGGTTGTTGAGCTTTCGTTCGATCTTGATGCCGAGCCACAGCGTCTCGGCACTGGCCGAGGGGCTGTTGTTGACGCGGCGAATGTAGAACTGCGCGCGCGACCATTCTTCTCGCTGCGAGAGCACCAGGGCCAGGTTGAAGCCGACCACCGGGTTGCCCGCATCGATCTCGTAGGCCTGCTGCAGGGTGCGCTCGGCCTGCGCGCGCTGGCCCGCCCTGAGCTCGCAGACGCCGCGCGTCATGAGCGTCTTGGCGCGGTCGGGATAGCTGGGCACGGCGAGTGCCTCGTTGAACTGGGTTGCCGCGTCGCCGTAGCGGTTCTGCTGGCACAGCAGCCAGCCGTAGTTGTGGCGCGTGTTGGGGTCGCGCGGATTGATGGCGATGGAACGGCGGAAGCTGTCTTCAGCCATGCCGGCGTCGTCGAGCCGCATGTAGACCAGGCCGCGCAGGTTGTACGCGTCCGCATTGTTGGGGTCGGCGGCGAGCGCCTGCTTGATCTCGTCGAGCGCGACGTTGGTCTGGCCCTGCTCGAAATAGCCCGATGCCAGTTCCATGCGCAGGCGCGCGCGGCGCTGACGCGAGCTTTCGTCCGACTCGGTGACGATGTCCACGCCCTTGCCCGAACTGGTGTCGGCCAGGCTCGTGGTGGTGGTGCGCGTGCTGACGCAACCGGCGAGCAAAAAAGTCACGGCGACGCCGGCAAAGCTCGCGGCCAGCATTCGCTGCGCGCTAGCGGTCGTCATCGGAAAAGCCATGCTCATTGCTTCAGTGCTCCTGGGGAACGGTCTTGCGGACCGGATGCAAAACAATGGGACGCTCGGTCGCGCGACGCTGGGCCATGCGCTCGGCTGCGCGGGTGCGGTCCTTGACGTCGCCGGCAAGCTGGCCGCAGGCGGCGTCGATGTCGTCGCCGCGCGTCTTGCGCACCGTGGTCACCAGGCCCGCTTCGCTCAGCATCCTGGCGAATGCCAGCACGCGCGGCTGCGGCGAGCGCAGCAGGCCCGAGGCCGGGAACGGATTGAACGGGATCAGGTTGAACTTGCACGACACGCCACTGGTGCGAACAAGCTCGATCAGCTGGCGCGCATGCTCCGGCTGGTCATTGACGCCGTCGAGCATGCAGTACTCGAATGTGATGAAGTCGCGCGGCGCGTGCGCCAGGTAGCGCTTGCACGCCTCGAGCAACTCGGCGATCGGGTACTTGCGGTTGAGCGGCACGAGATCGTCGCGCAGCGCGTCATTGGGCGCGTGCAGCGACACGGCCATCGCCACCGGGCAATCGGCGCCGAGGCGGTCGATCATGGGCACCACCCCGGAAGTCGACACCGTCACGCGACGGCGCGACAAGCCATAGGCGTTGTCGTCGAGCATGGTGCGCAGCGCGGGCACCAGCGCGGAATAGTTCTGCAGCGGCTCGCCCATGCCCATCATCACCACGTTGGAGATGACGCGCTCGTCGCGCTTGAGGTGCTTGCGCAGGAAGTGCTCGGCAAACCACAGCTGGGCAACGATTTCGCCCGTGGTGAGGTTGCGGCTGAAGCCCTGGTGCCCGGTCGAGCAGAAGCGGCATCCGACCGCGCAGCCTGCCTGGGACGACACGCACAGGGTGCCGCGGTCGTCTTCAGGAATGAATACGGCTTCGACGGCATTGCCGTCGCCGACGTCGAACAGCCACTTGATCGTGCCGTCCTTGGATTCGTGCTGCGTGAGGACCGACAGGGCCTCGACGCGAGCGGTGGTCGCGAGTTTCTCGCGCAGCGACTTGGCCAGATCTGTCATCTGGGTGAAGTCGCTGGCGCCACGCCGGTGGATCCAGCGGAACAGTTGCGTGGCGCGGAATTTTTTCTCGCCGAGTTTTTCGCAGAACGCGGCCAACCCCTCGAGATCGAATTCGAGCAGATTGGCCGTGGTCATGGAATCGGTCGAGATACGACTTCAGCGTGCGTAGACGTTGAGGCCGGCGAAGAAGAACGCGACTTCGTTCGCTGCGGTTTCAGGAGCGTCCGAACCGTGCACGGCGTTGGCGTCGATGCTGTCGGCGAAGTCGGCGCGGATGGTGCCGGCGGCTGCCTTCTTGGGGTCGGTGGCGCCCATCAGGTCGCGGTTCTTGGCGATGGCGTTCTCGCCTTCGAGCACTTGCACGAACACGGGGCCCGAGATCATGAACTCGACCAGGTCCTTGAAGAAGGGACGTTCCTTGTGCACGGCGTAGAACTGTTCGGCTTCGTTGCGCGACAGGTGCACCAGCTTGGCGGCGACGATCTTGAGGCCGGCAGCTTCAAAACGGGAAACGATCTTGCCGATGACGTTCTTTGCGACTGCGTCGGGCTTGATGATGGAGAGGGTACGTTCGATAGCCATTGAAATGCTTCCTGGAGCTTTGATTTTGAATAGTTTTGTCACAACTGCAACGAGTTTGTTGCGCCGTATGTCGACAAAGCCTCTGATTTTAACCGGCGCAGCCCCCTGGGCTCATGAAAACCCCGCGAAAGGCCGCGCTGCGACGGGAGACTTTCAGCGCCCTCGGCGACGTCCGCCACCCGCGTTGCCGAAGCCGCCTCCGCCACTTCCGCCGCCGCCACGTCGGCCGGGGCCTCCGCGCTGCTCCTTGCGCTGGCGCGAGAAGCTGTCGGCGCCGATGTAGCCAAGCGAGGTCTTCATCGGATCGGGTTGGTTGGCTCCGCTCGGCTGGCGATCGTCACCCTGGCGATTGCCGCCGCCCTTGCCGCGGCGCCCCTGGCCTTGCCCCTGCGGCTGCTGGCCGCCATTGCCGCCACCGCCCCGATTGGGGCGTGGGCCGCGGTCGCCGCGCGGCGGACGGCCGTCGCCCAGCGGATTCGGGATCGGCGCCTCGCCGCGATTGCCGTCGTCGCGCATCTCGCGCGGCTGGCCACCGCCCTGGCCACCGTTGCGGTTGCCGCGGCGTTTCTTGTTGCGCCCGTTGCGGCCATTGTTTCCGCCGCCTTCCTGGCCGGGGCCGCGTTGCTGCGGGCCGGGCCGGGCCGCAGCGCCGCCTGAAGCCTGGAACAGCGCGCGGATGTCGCGCTCGTCGAGCTCCATCCAGGCACCGCGCTTCAGGCCGCGCGGCAGCACCATCGCGCCGTAGCGGATGCGGATCAGCCGGCTGACCGCATGGCCGACCGATTCGAACAGGCGGCGCACCTCGCGGTTGCGGCCTTCCGAGATCGTCACGCGATACCAGCAGTTGGAGCCTTCGCCGCCGCCGTCCTCGATGGTGCCGAACTGGGCCATGCCGTCGTCCAGGCGCACGCCGTCGAGCAGCTTCTGCTTCTCTTCGCTGGTGAGCGCACCCAGCACGCGGACCGCGTACTCGCGCTCCAGGCCGAAGCGCGGGTGCATGAGCTGGTTGGCCAGGTCGCCGGAGCTGCTGAACAGCAGCAGGCCCTCGGTGTTCAGGTCGAGCCGGCCGACCGATTGCCACTTGCCCTGCTGCAGGCGCGGCAGCTTGCGGAACACGGTGGGCCGGTTCTGCGGATCGTCATGCGTGACCACTTCGCCGGTGGGCTTGTGGTACGCAATGACGCGCGGCGGCGGAGGCGCGATACGGTAGCGGATCGGCTTGCCGTTGATCTTGACCTGGTCGCCGTACTGGATGCGCTGGCCGATGTGGGCCGGCTCGTTGTTGACTGAAATGCGGCCCTGGAGAATGAGCTGCTCCATTTCGAGCCGCGAACCCAGGCCCGCCTGCGCCAGCACCTTGTGCAGCTTGGGCGAATCGGCCTCGGGCAGCAGCACGCGCTTGAGCGGCGGTACTTCGGGGCTTTCCTCGTCGGCGTCGAATTGGCCGGAAATGACGTCGGCGAAGCGGATCGGCTCGGGCGGCAGCGCGTTGCGCTGCTCGCGCTCGGCAGCGCGGCGGGCGCGATCGAGGTCGTCTTCTTCCTCGTCGGGCTCTTCCTCTTCCTCGTCGTCTTCCTCGCTGTATTCGCGAACAGGTTCCGCGGGGACGGCGACAGGCGCGACAGGCTCCGGCGCCCGCACAGGCTCTTGCGCCACCTCGGCAACGGCCTCCACTACGGGCGCGGCCTCAGCCAAAGCCGAAGGCGCTTCTTCGGGCACCGACTGCTCGACCGGCTCCGCGACCTTCTTCTTGCGGGGCGCGCGAGGCTTCTTGGGCGCTTCGGCCTCGGCCGCCGGCTCCGCCGGTGCAACCGACACTTCGGGCACAGCCTCCGGCGCCACCGACTCGGTAGCGGCAACCGCAGCCTTCCTGGGCGTGGCCGCCCTTTTCTTCTTCTTGACTTCGGGCTCGGCCGGCAGCATTGCCGCGTCGTCGGTGTCGGATGGGCTCATGAGGTTTTTCCGGGAGAAACTGCTTCGGGATCGGCCTCGTCATCGGACGGACCGTCGGGTTCTTGTGGTTGTTCGGGCTCTTGGGCCAGAACGGTCTCGGCGGCCAAAGGCGCCTCGGATTCATCGGCGGCGGCGGCGTTTTCGGCGACTTGCGCCTGCACGGCCTCCACGGCTTCGGCGGCCTCGGACAGCACTTCCGCCGTCACGGGCTCGTCGACGGGGTCCATCGGCAGCCCCTGCTGCTCGCCCGACGCCTGCTCGAGCGCGTCGACCAGGGCGGCCTGCTGCGCCGGCGTCTCGATCAGCGGCAGCTGGTCGAGCGACGCCAGGCCGAGGTCGTCCAGGAACTGGCGCGTGGTCGCGTACAGCGCCGGCCTGCCGACGGTTTCGCGGTGGCCGATCACCTCGACCCAACCGCGGTCTTCTAGCTGCTTGAGGATCAACGAGTTGATCGTCACGCCGCGGATGTCTTCCATGTCGCCGCGCGTCGCGGGCTGGCGGTACGCGATGATGGCCAGCGTCTCGAGGGCGGCGCGCGTGTAGCGCGGCGGCTTCTCGGGGTGCAGGCGGTCGAGATGATCGCGCATCTCGGGCCGGCTCTGGAAACGCCAGCCGCTGCCGACGCTCACAAGCTCCAGGCCGCGCTGCGCCCAGTCTTCCTGCAATTCAAGCAACAGCACCTTGATGGTGTCCACGCCCAGCTCGTCGTCGAACAGCACGCGCATGTCGCGCACCGGCAGCGGCTGGCTCGAACAGATCAAGGCGGTTTCGAGAATGCGCTTGGCATCCGCCGTATTCATGGTTCGCGTTATCCGGGAAAAGGCGCCTGGGTAGACGCTGGCTCACAAGGATGAAAGGAGTAGGCGTTGCCGGCACGCGGCGAATGCAACGCAAGGCCGGCATCGGATGGCCGGCGCGGCCCTCGGGCCGTCAGGCGCGATTGTAATCCAGCCCCCAGGACTGCAAAGCCTGAACGATGTCGGGCGGTGGCGGCGAGCGGAACTCCATGGCTTCGTGGGTGACCGGATGCACGAATGCCAGACGGAACGCATGCAGCGCCTGGCGCGACAGGCCGACGGCCGGCGCACCGCCGTAAAGCGCGTCTCCCACCAGTGGATGCCCGATCGACGCCATGTGCACGCGGATCTGGTGGGTGCGGCCGGTCTCGAGCGTGCAGCGCACCACGCAGCCTTCGGAGTGGCTGTCGAGCCGCTCGATCAGCGTGCGCGCGGTCTTGCCCGCATGGCGCTCCAGGTCGACCACCGCCATGCGCAGCCGGTTGCGCGGGTCCCGCCCGATGGGCGCGTCGACCTGCCTGGCGGCCGCGCCGGCCCAGGGCTTGTGCCCGATCGCCAGGTACTGCCGCTTGACCTCGCGCGCGGCGATCAGCGCGACCATCGCGTCCATGGTCGCCCGCGTGCGCGCAACCACCATCAGCCCGCTGGTGTCGCGGTCGAGCCGGTGGACGATGCCGGCGCGCGGGAGCAGCACGGCCTTGGGGTCGAGCGCCAGCAGCCCGTTGAGCAGCGTGCCGCTCCAATGCCCGGGCGCCGGGTGCACGACCAGCCCTGCGGGCTTGTCGACGATGCGCAGGTGCTCGTCCTCGTACACGGTCACGAGGTCCATCGGCTCTGGCCGGAAGGCCTGGCTCTGGGGCGTGGGCCGCAGTTCGATGCGCCCCGCCTGCCCCGCCTTGACGCCCGCCGAGACCTTGGTGACGGTGCGCCCCTGCAGCTCGACGGCCCCCGCCTCGATGAGCTGCTGGAGGTAGCTGCGGGAAAACTCGGGCACCAGGGCCGCCAGCGCGCGGTCCAGCCGCTGGCCGTGCTGGGCGGAATCGATGGTGAAGGGCCGGAGTTCGCTGGCCTCGGCCGGGTCGGCGCCTTCCTCGTGTTCGGCCGCCTCCAGGTTCTCGGGGGTATTGCCCGAAGGGCCGGTCGATATAATTGAGGGTAACTGTTTCACGAAAGCCGTATGTGATGTTTCGCGCCAAATTATCGGTCCCCACCTGGATCGCGCTCAGCGCGGCGGCCCTGCTCGCAGCCGGCTGCTCGTCGACCACCGTCGACAAGACCGCGAACTGGAGTCCCAACAAGATCTACGCGGAAGCAAAGGACGAGGCCGGATCTGGAGCCTACGACAAGGCCGTGCCGCTCTACGAGAAGCTCGAAGGCCGCGCCGCCGGCACGCCCCTCGCGCAGCAGGCCCAGCTGGAAAAGGCCTACGCCCAGTACAAGTCGGGTGAAAAGGCCAGCGCCATCGCCACCATCGACCGCTTCATGAAGCTACATCCGGCGAGCCCCGCGCTCGACTATGCGCTGTACCTCAAGGGCGTGATCAACTTCAACGACGACCTCGGCATGTTCGCGTTCCTCACGCGCCAGGACCTGTCCGAGCGCGACCAGAAGGCCGCCAAGGAATCGTTCGAGTCGTTCAAGGACCTCGTGACCCGCTTCCCCGAGTCGCGCTACGCCCCCGACGCGCGCCAGCGCATGAACTACATCGTGAACTCGCTCGCACAGTACGAGGTTCACGTGGCCCGCTACTACTACTCGCGCGGCGCCTACCTGGCGGCCATCAACCGCGCCCAGATCGCCCTGTCCGACTACCGCGAAGTGCCGGCGCTCGAGGAAGCCCTGTACATCATGGTGAAGTCGTACGACGCGCTCGGCATGAAGGACCTGCGCGACGACGCCCAGCGCGTGCTGACCACCAACTACCCCCAGAGCACCTACCTTGCCAACGGCTTCAAGGGCAAGGACGACCCCTGGTGGAAGGTCTGGTAAGGCCAACAGCCCTGAACCGGCGCGCTCCGGCTAGCTCCTGAGCGCGTCCAGCGCGGCGTCGAAGTCCGCTTCGTTTTCGAGCCGCCGCATCGGCGGAAGCGCCGCCAGGAGGCGGCGGCCGTAGCCCATGGCGACCAGGCGGGTGTCGCATATCGCCAGCACGCCGCTGTCGGTCTCCCGCCGAATCAACCGCCCCGCCCCCTGCTTGAGCGCAACAGCCGCTTCGGGCAACGAGTAATCCGCGAACGAACTGCGCCCCTGCGCCTCCAGGCGCTGCGAGCGTGCCTCGACCAGAGGGTCGTTTGGCGGCGGAAAAGGCAGCTTGTCGATCACCACCAGTTGCAGCGCGTCGCCCGGCGCGTCGAAGCCCTCCCAGAACGAAGCCGACGCCACCAGCACGCAGCCCGCGCGCCCGCCGCTCGCGCCCTCGCGAAAACGATCCATCAGCACCCGCTTGGGCAGTTCGCCCTGCACCAGCACCTCGGGGCGAGCTTCGGTCTCCAGCAGCTCGAACTGCTGCTTGATGGCGTCGCCGATGGTGCGCAAGGCGCGCAGCGTGGTCGTCAGCACCAGCGTACGGCCGCCGAGTACGGTGGCGCCGCGCGCAGCCAGTTCGGCGACCCGTTGGCTGTGCGAGGGGTCGTTGGGCTTGGGGAACGCGCGAGGCACGTACAGCGCCGCCTGCGAGGCATAGTCGAACGGACTCTGCACGCGCAGCACTTCGGCATCGTGCAGGCCGCAGGGCTCGGTGAACCAGCGCAGCGTGGGCTCGTCGCCGAGCGTGGCCGAGGTGAAGACCCAGGCTCGGCCGCTGTCTTCATGCACCGGCGTCTCGCGGGCGGGCCGCTCGCCGTAGGCATCGAGTTCGTCGCCGTCGTCCGCGTCGCCGCCTTCGTCGGCATCCGACGCATCGGCAATCTTGAGCACCCGCTTGCGCATCGCATCCGCGATGTCGAGCGGCGACTCGATCAGCCGCAGTTGCGAGCCGACATCCACCCAGCGCACCGAGTCGACCTCGCAAGGCTGCGCGAAGCGCGCAGTGCGCTTGGCGAGCTGGCGTGCCCGCTCGTGCAGCCGCACGAAGTCGGGCGAGATTTCGCTGACGGTGGCCAGCCCTTCGGCGGCCAGTTCGAACGAATGCTGCAGGTCATCGAGCGCATGCTGCCAGGCGTCGGGGTCGATGCCTTCCGGCGAAGGGCCCAGCCAGCGCAGCTTGGCGCCGGGCCACTGCTTGCCGACCACCAGCCGCAGCTCGCGCGCGGCACGCTCGACGCCGGACACCAGTTGCTGCCAGTCGACCAGCCCGCGCGCATGCTGCAGGCCCGAGCCCAGCATGTCGCGCGCGAAATCGAGTGCCTGGCCGCTGCCGAGCTGCGCGCCCAGGAACTGCACGCCGGTTTCATTGAGCTGGTGCGCCTCGTCGAACACGACGACGCTCACGCTGGGCAGCAACTCCGCCATGCCGGTCTCGCGCACCGCGAGGTCGGCGAAAAACAGGTGATGGTTGATGACGACGATGTCGGCGGCCAGCGCCTCGCGCCGCGCCAGGTTGACGTGGCAGGCCTTGAACTGCGGGCACTGCGCGCCCAGGCAGTTCTCGCGGGTGGACGTGATGAGGGGGATCAGCGGCGAACGCTCGTCCAGCCCCGGCAGCTCGGCGAGGTCGCCGGTGCGCGTGGCCTTGGACCACTGCTCGATCTTGGCGAGCGTGCGCAGGCTGCCGCGTTCGGGCAGCGAGGCGTCATGGCGCGCGGTGTCCAGGCGATGCAGGCAGAGGTAGCTGGCGCGCCCCTTCAACAACGCCGTGCGCACCGGCAGCCCGAAAGCCTCGACCAGCCGGGGCAGGTCGCGGCCGAACAGCTGGTCCTGCAGGGTCTTGGTGGCGGTGGACAGCAGCACGCGCTCGCCGCTCAGCAGCGCCGGCACGAGGTACGAGAAAGTCTTGCCGACCCCGGTGCCGGCCTCGACCACCAGCACGCCGCCCTGATCGATGGTGCGGGCCACGGCCATGGCCATCTCGGTCTGGCCCGAGCGTTCGCGGAACTGCTCGGCGGCACGCGACAGCGCACCGTCTTGCGCGAAGGCGTCGCGCACCTTGTCTTCGAGCGCGCCTGTCACGCCGGCTCTTTCGGGTCGAGCACGTTTTCGAGGCGCGTGATCTGGTCGCGCAATGCGAGGCGGCGCTTTTTCAGGCGCCGCAGCAGCAACTCGTCTTGCGGCGAGCCTTCGGACAGCCGGTCGATGGTGGCATCGAGATCGGCATGCTCGATACGCAGCTCGATGAGCTGCCGGGAAAGGGAATGAAGATTGGAGTCCAACGTTGGGGAGCGAACGCAGAGTTGGCGCGTCGCATGTTCATTCGATAATACGTCCTGACACGAATCCCCGAGAAGACAGAACCACGCGCTTTGGCGCACATGCCTCATGACTCAAGGCTTTCGACTAGCAGCGGCCACCGGACTCCACAAGGGAGACCGCCCGTACCAACAGGACCAGGTCTTGATGATGAGTCACCCGAGGGTGCCCGGCTGCGTGCTGGGCGTCGTTGCGGACGGCATGGGCGGTCGCAGCGGCGGGCGCAAGGCATCCGACCAGGTGATGATGACCGCGCGCCAGCTCTTCGCGCGCTACGCCCCGGGCCGCGACGACCCCGAAGTCCTGCTGAGGCAGATGCTGGAAGACTCGCACACGGTCATCAAGCTCACCGCAGTTTCCAGCGAGCAGGAGCCCCACAGCACGCTGGCCGCCTTCCTGCTGAATCCCAAGGGCGAATGCGCCTGGATCCATGCCGGCGACTCGCGCATCTATCACTTCCACGACGGACAGCTCGTCAAGCGCACGCGCGACCATTCGTACGTGCAGGCGCTGATCGACCGCGGCCAGATCAGCGAGGCCGAAGCCAACACCCATCCGCAGGGCAACATCCTTCTGGGCTGCCTTGGCATGACCACGACGCCGCCGCCCATCGATCCGCACTACATCCCGAAGATGCAGTCCGGCGACCTGCTGATGGCATGCAGCGACGGGCTCTGGCATTACTTCACGCCCGAGGAAATGGCGAGCGTGCTCTACGCCCAGCCGCCGCGCGACGCGGTGGAAATCCTGGTGGGCGAAGCGCGACGCCGGGCGCGCGGCACCGGCGACAACATCTCCATCGCAGTCCTGAAGCTCGACGCGCTGCCGGCAGCGGCCTGAGCGCGGTTCTTCCAGGCGGCAGTGCCCGAATCAGGGTGCGGCCGGAGCCGGAGTAGCGCCCGCCGCGGGAGGTGGCGGCGGCAGCGGCGCGCCGCGCGGCTTGTCGCTCGAGGCATTCCTGCGCTCGACGCTGGCCCTGTGCTCGGCCGCCCTCTTCTGCTTGTCTTCGAAGCGCTGGACGTTCGCGGGTGCGGCGGCTCGCGACTGGGCCGCCTTGGCCCGCTCGTCGGCATGTGCCTGCTGCTTCGACTGGAATTCGCGCTCGCGCTCCGCCGCGCCGGAAGCCGTCGAGGCGCGGCTGGCCGCGTGGTCGGCGGCGCGCTGCTCGCGGTCCTTCTGGCTCTGGATCGACTGTTCCTGCTTTTCCTTGGTGTCCTGCTCGCGCTGCGTGGCAGCCTTCTGGTCGAGCTTCTGCAGTTCCGCAGCACCGCTGCGCTGGCGCTGGATGTCGTTGATCGCGGTTTCCTGGCGCTTGATGCTGTCGGACTGGATCCGGCGCCGGTTGCGGCTTTCGCTCAGGCAGTCCTCGACCGCGAATTTCTTGTAGCAGGCGGTCCGCTCTTCCAGGAAACGCTTTTCCATGGCTTCGCGCTCGGACGAGAGCCTGCGCTTCTCGGCCTCGAGATCGACAGTGCCCGAGGCGGCGTTGGACTGCGCCCACAGCGGCAGGCTGGCCAACGACATCAACAGGACAAGAGCGAATTTTTTCATGTGAGTCGGGTGTCGACGATGCGGCGTTCCAGGGAAAGAAACTCGCTCGACTGCATTTCGGTGAGCCGGGAGACCGTGCGCGGGAATTCGTGCGACAGCGGACCCTCGGTGTACAACGCCTCGGGCGGAACCTCAGCCGACATGATGAGCTTGCAGCGCCGGTCGTACAAGACGTCGATCAGCCATGTGAAACGGCGTGCTTCCGAAGCCATGCGCACGGGCATGTGCGGCACGTCGGACAGCAGCACCGTGTGGAACTGGCTCGCTATCTCCAGGTAGTCGTTCTGCGAACGCGGACCGCCGCACAGCGTCTTGAAGTCGAACCAGACCACGCCGCCGGCCTTGCGCCGCGCGCGGATCTCGCGCGATTCGATGTGCAGCACCGGGTTTTCGTCGGCCACCTCGGCCAGCTTGTCGAAGGCCTTGCGCATTTCCTTCTCGGCCGCCGCGTCGTTGGGCGTGAGGTACATGCGCAGTTGCTCCAGCGTGCGGCGCCGGTAGTCGGTGCCGTTGTCGACGCTGAGCACCTCGAGCTTCTCATTGAGGAGCGCGATGGCAGGCAGGATGCGGTCGCGATGCAACCCGCCGGGGTAGAGATCGTCGGGCTTGAAGTTCGAGGTCGTGACGAAGCCCACGCCGTTCTCGAACAACGACACCAGCAGCCGATGAAGAATCATCGCGTCGGTGATGTCCGCCACATGGAACTCGTCGAAGCAGATGAGCTTGTAGCGCTTGGAAATGCGCAGGCCCAGTTCGTCGAGCGGATTGACCGTGCCTTGCAGCTCCCGCAGTTCGCGGTGCACTTCACGCATGAACTCGTGGAAGTGCAGGCGCGTCTTGCGCCGCAGCGGCACGGCGTTGAAGAACAAGTCCATCAGGAAGCTCTTGCCCCGCCCGACGCCGCCGTACATGTAGACGCCGCGCGGGAGCTCCGGCCGGTTGATGAACTTCTTCAGCGCATTCGAACGCTGGGCCTTGTACTCGGCCCATTCGTTGGCGCAGCGATCCAGCGCCTCCACGGCGCGCAGCTGCGCGGGATCGCTGTGGAACCCGCGCGCAGCGAGTTCCGCCTCGTAGGCCTGTTTGACGCTGGTCAAGAGATCAGAAGTTCAGCGTGCGCTTGTCGACAGCCAGCGCGGCTTCCTTCGTGGCTTCCGACAGCGACGGGTGCGCATGGCAGATGCGCGCGATGTCTTCCGCGCTCGCCTTGAACTCCATGGCCACGACGGCTTCGGAGATCAGCTCGCTGGCCTGCGGGCCCACGATGTGCACGCCCAGGATCTCGTCGGTCGCAGCGTCGGCCAGGAACTTGACCATGCCGGTCGTGTCGCCCAGAGCGCGTGCGCGGCCGTTCGCGAGGAACGGGAACGTGCCGGCCTTGTAGGCGCGGCCTTCGGCCTTGAGCTGCTGCTCGGTCTGGCCGACCCACGCGATCTCGGGGCTCGTGTAGATCACCCAGGGAATCGTGTTGAAGTTGACGTGGCCGTGCTGGCCGGCAATGCGCTCGGCCACGGCAACGCCCTCTTCCTCGGCCTTGTGCGCCAGCATCGGGCCGCGCACCACGTCGCCGATCGCCCAGACGTTGGGCAGGTTGGTCTTGCACGCGTCGTCCACGGCGATGGCGCCGCGCTCGTCGAGCTTCAGGCCCACGGCTTCGGCGTTCAGGCCGATGGTGTTGGGCACGCGGCCGATCGACACGATCAGCTTGTCGACTTCCAGCGTCTGGGCTTCGCCCTTGGCGTTGGTCCAGGCAACGCTCACGCCCTTCTTGGACGACTTGATCTCGCCGACCTTCACGCCGAGCTCGATCTTGAGCTTCTGCTTGTCGAAGGCCTTCTTGGCTTCCTTGGCGATCTGCTCGTCCACCGCGCCGAGGAAGGTCGGCAGCGCTTCGAGCACCGTGACTTCCGCGCCGAGGCGACGCCACACCGAGCCCATTTCGAGGCCGATGACGCCCGAGCCGATCAGGCCCAGCTTCTTGGGCACCGCGCCGATGCGCAGCGCGCCGTCGTTCGAGAGGATGTTCTCCTCGTCGAACGGCGCGCCCGGCAGCGCACGGGCGTTGGAGCCCGTGGCAATGACGATGTGCTTGCCGCTGATCGACTCTTCGGTGGCGCCGGCCACCTTGAGCTCGTAGCCGGTTTCGTCCGTCTTCACGAACGATGCGCGGCCGTGGAAGAACGTGATCTTGTTCTTCTTGAACAGGTACAGGATGCCGTCGTTGTTCTGCTTCACGACCTGGTCCTTGCGGGCCAGCATCTTGTCGATATCGAGGCCCAGGCCTTCGACCTTGATGCCGTGGTCGGCGAAGTGGTGGCCGGCCTGCTCGAAGTGCTCCGACGATTGCAGCAGCGCCTTCGAGGGAATGCAGCCGACGTTGGTGCAGGTGCCGCCCGGTGCCGGGCCGCCCTTGCCGTTCTTCCACTCGTCGACGCAGGCGACGTTGAAGCCGAGTTGCGCCGCACGGATGGCGGCGATGTAGCCGCCGGGGCCGCCGCCGATGACGACGACGTCGAATTGTTTGCTCATTGGGTTTCCGTTTCAGTTGTCCATCGCGCCGCGTGAATCAGGGTTCCTTCGCGAACACCGCGGAACCGGCTTTGCCGGACCGCAGGTGTTGCCCCCGCGAGGGGGTTGGCGAAGCGACACGAAGTGCGCGAAGACTGGGGGTGGATCAGATGTCGAACAGCAGGCGCGACGGGTCTTCCAGCGCTTCCTTCATGGCGACCAGGCCCAGCACGGCTTCGCGGCCGTCGATGATGCGGTGGTCGTAGCTCATGGCGAGGTAGTTCATCGGGCGGATCACGATCTGGCCGTTTTCCACCACGGCGCGGTCCTTGGTGGCGTGCACGCCCAGGATGGCCGACTGGGGCGGGTTGATGATCGGGGTCGAGAGCATCGAGCCGAAAGTTCCGCCGTTCGAGATGGAGAACGTGCCGCCGGTCATGTCTTCGATGCCCAGCTTGCCGTCTTGCGCCTTCTTGCCGAACTCGGCGATCTTCTTCTCGATGTCGGCGAAGCTCATCTGGTCGGCATTGCGCAGGATCGGCACCACCAGGCCGCGCGGCGAACCGACGGCGATGCCGATGTCGAAGTAGCCGTGGTACAGGATGTCGTTGCCGTCGACCGAGGCGTTGATCACCGGGTACTTCTTCAGCGCGTGCACGGCGGCCTTCACGAAGAAGGACATGAAGCCGAGCTTCACGCCGTGCTCCTTGGTGAAGCTGTCCTGGAAGCGCTTGCGCAGTTCCATGACCGGCGCCATGTTGACTTCGTTGAAGGTCGTCAGGATGGCGTTGGTGGATTGCGACTGCAGCAGGCGCTCGGCGATGCGGGCGCGCAGGCGGCTCATCGGCACGCGCTGTTCCGGACGCTCGCCCAGGTCGGGCGCACCGGCGGGCGCCGCGACTTGCGGCAGCGCGGGCTTGGCTGCCGGCGCGGCGACGGTGGCGGCAGGTGCCGCGGGCTTGGCGCCCGAAGCCACGGCGCCGAGCACGTCGCCCTTGGTGACGCGGCCGTCCTTGCCGGTGCCGGCGACGTCGCTGGTCTTCAGGTTGTTGTCGGCCAGCAGCTTGGCGGCGGCGGGCATGGCCACGTCGGCCTTCGAGCCACCCGTGGCAGCAGCGGCTGCCGCCGGGGCGGGTGCCGCAGCCGCGGGAGCTGCGGCGGGTGCAGCGGCAGCCGGAGCGCCGGCCGAAGCCTTGCCTTCGGTGTCGATCTTGGCGATCAGCTGCTCGGCCACCACGGTGGCGCCGTCGGGCTGAACGATTTCAGCCAGCACGCCGGCCGAAGGCGCGGGCACTTCCAGCACGACCTTGTCGGTCTCGATCTCGATCAGGATTTCATCGACGGCGACGGCTTCGCCGGCCTTCTTCTTCCAGGTGAGCATGGTGGCCTCGGCCACGGATTCGGAAAGCTGGGGGACTTTGACTTCTACGATAGACATGTGGAGTGAGCTCCGTTTTGTTCTTCAGGGTGTTCGTGTGAAAAAGGGACAGGCGATTACTTGGTCAGCACGAAGCCCTTGAGCTTGGCGAACGCGCCGTCGACCAGCGCCTTCTGCTGTTCCTGGTGCAGGTGCGAGTAGCCCACCGCCGGCGATGCCGATGCGGCACGGCCGGAGTAGCCGAGCTTCTGGCCGTCCTGCATGTTTTCGTGGATGTAGTGCTGCACGAAGAACCAGGCGCCCTGGTTCTGCGGCTCGTCCTGGCACCACACCACGTCGACGAGGTTCGGGTACTTCTTGATCTCGGCGGCAAACGCCTTGTGCGGGAACGGATAGAGCTGCTCGACGCGGATGATCGCCACGTCTTCGCTGCCCAGTTCCTCGCGCTTCTTGGCCAGGTCGTAGTAGACCTTGCCCGAGCAGGCGATCAGGCGCTTGACCTTCTCGGCCTTCAGGCCCTTGCTGTCGGGAATGACGGTCTGGAAGCTGCCCTTGGTGAATTCGGCCAGCGGCGAGGTGGCGTCCTTGTTGCGCAGCAGCGACTTGGGCGTGAGGATGATCAGCGGCTTGCGCAGGTTGCGCACCATCTGGCGGCGCAGCACGTGGAAGATCTGGCTGGCCGTCGTGGGTTGCACCACCTGCATGTTGGTGTCCGCGCTCAGCTGCATGAAGCGCTCCAGGCGTGCCGAGCTGTGCTCGGGGCCCTGGCCTTCGTAGCCGTGCGGCAGCATCATGGTCAGGCCGTTGACGCGGCCCCACTTCACTTCGCCCGAGGCGATGAACTGGTCGATCACCACTTGCGCGCCGTTCACGAAGTCGCCGAACTGGGCTTCCCAGATGACGAGCGTGTTCGGGTCGTTCGATGCGTAGCCGTATTCGAACGCGAGCACGGCTTCTTCCGACAGGATCGAGTCGATGACGACGAACGGAGCCTGGTTGTCGGCCACGTTCTGCAGCGGCGTGTAGGTGCCCTCGTCGAACTTCTCGCGGTTCTGGTCGTGCAGCACGGCGTGGCGGTGCGTGAACGTGCCGCGGCCCGAGTCTTCACCCGACAGGCGCACCGGGTAGCCGCTGGCCACCAGCGAGGCGAATGCCATGTGCTCGCCCATGCCCCAGTCGATGTTGACGTCGCCGCGGCCCATGGCCGCGCGGTCGTCCAGCACCTTCTTCACGAGGGGGTGCACCGTGAAGCCTTGCGGCACGGTGGTGATCTTCTCGGCCAGGCGCTTCCACTCGCTGGAGGGAATGGCGGTGTCGCCGGCGTCGGTCCACTTCTTGTTGAGGTACGGGCTCCAGTCGACGGCGTACTTGCTCTTGAAGTTGGTGAGCACGGGGTCGACGGTGTTCTTGCCTTCGTCGAAGGCGGCGCGCTGCGCCTTGACCATGTCGTCGCCGAGCGTGTCGCCCAGGCCTTGTGCGGCCAGCTTGTCGGCGTACAGCTTGCGCGTGCCGGGGTGCTGGGCGATCTTCTTGTACATCAGCGGCTGCGTGAGCGAGGGGGTGTCCTGCTCGTTGTGGCCCAGCTTGCGGAAGCAGATGATGTCGACGACCACGTCCTTCTGGAATTCCATGCGGAAGTCCAGGGCGATCTGGGTGGCGAGCACCACGGCTTCGGGGTCGTCGCCGTTCACGTGCAGCACCGGCGCCTCGATCATCTTGACGATGTCCGAGCAGTACAGCGTCGAGCGGCTGTCGCGCGGGTCGCTGGTGGTGAAGCCGATCTGGTTGTTGATGACGAAGTGCACCGTGCCGCCGGTGGAGTAGCCACGGGTCTCGGCCAGCGCCAGCGTTTCCATCACGACGCCCTGGCCTGCGAAGGCGGCGTCGCCGTGCACGATCACGGGCAGCACCTGCTTGCCCAGCGGGTCGCCGCGGCGGTCCATGCGGGCACGCACCGAGCCTTCGACCACGGGGTTCACGATTTCAAGGTGCGAGGGGTTGAACGCGAGGCTCAGGTGCACCGGGCCGCCGGGGGTGGTCACGTCCGAGCTGAAGCCCTGGTGGTACTTGACGTCGCCGCTGGGCAGGTCTTCGGGGGCGGTGTGGTCGAACTCGGCGAACAGGTCGGCCGGCATCTTGCCGAGCGAGTTGACCAGCACGTTCAGGCGGCCGCGGTGGGCCATGCCGATCACGATTTCCTGCACGCCCTTGACGCCGGCCTGGTTGATCAGCTCGTCCATCGCGACGATGAAGCTTTCGCCGCCTTCGAGCGAGAAGCGCTTCTGGCCGACGTACTTGGTGTGCAGGAAGCGCTCGAGGCCTTCGGCGGCCGTCAGGCGGCTGAGCACGTGCTTCTTCTGCTCGGCGCTCAGCTTGGGATTGGTGCGGGCGCTTTCGAGCCGCTGCTGCCACCAGCGCTTGTGGTTCTGGTCGGTGGTGTACATGTACTCGGCACCCATCGTGCCGCAGTACGTTTCGCGCAAGGCATTGAGCAGGTCGCGCAGCGACATGGCTTCCTTGCCGAAGAAGGTGTTGCTGGTGTTGAACACCGTCTCGAGGTCGGCATCGGTGAAGCCGTAGAACGAGGGCTCGAGTTCCGGAATGGCGGGACGCTCGGCGCGCTTGAGCGGATCGAGGTCGGCCCAGCGGGCGCCGACGTTGCGGTAGGCGGCGATCAGCTGCTGGACGGAGGTGCGCTTGCGGCCGAGTTCGGAATCGGCGCCGCTGGCCTGCACGACCTTGGTCGTGCCCTGCTTCGCGCGTTCGGCGAAGGCGTTGATGACCGGCAGGTGCGGGACGTCGCGGGTGTTGCTGCCGTCGGCGGCGGGAACGTTCTGCAGCGCGTCGAAATACGAACGCCAGTTGTCGGGCACGCTGCCGGGGTTGGAGAGGTAGTTTTCATACATCTCTTCGACATAGGGGGCATTGCCGCCGAAGAGGTATGTGTTGCCTTGATAGGCGGTGTACGCCGATGGCGTCGATGAATCGCTCATGATCCGCTGACCTTCGCTTCCCTGAAGGAAGCACTAGCTGGTTAAGAAACCTTCCGCGACACGGCTGAACCGGTTGGCGGATGCGACTGTGGCTGGGGAAGGGCCTGAGTACCTTGGCATTGTGCCACGTCAACCATATGACGGTTCAAAGGGAGCCTGCAACCCCCTTCGGGGATAACTCAGGGCGAAGAAAGTAACTGTTTGATCTGCTGCAGCGTGGCGGGGTCGTCGATGGTGGTCAGGTCGCCCGGGTCGCGCTGCTCGCAGACGGCCTGGATGGCGCGGCGCAGCAATTTGCCGCTGCGCGTCTTGGGCAGGCCGCTCACGAAGCGCACGCGCGCGGGACGGGCCAGCGCGCCGAGCTGGTCGGCCACCAGCTTCATGATCTCGCCCTCGAGCTTGAGCGCCAGGTCGGCGTCGGCCACGGCCTTGCCGTCCTTCGGAACGACGAAGGCCATCGCCACCTGCCCCTTGAGCGCGTCGGCCACGCCCACCACGGCCACTTCCGCGACGTTGGCATGGCCCGAAATGCTCTCCTCGATCTCGCGCGTGCCCAGTCGGTGGCCCGCCACGTTGATCACGTCGTCGGTGCGCCCGAGGATGTAGAAATAGCCGTCTTCATCGCGAATGCCCCAGTCGAAGGTCGAATAGACCATCTTGCCGGGTACGCTTTTCCAGTAGGTATCGACGAAGCGCGCGTCGTCCTTCCACACGGTCTGCATGAAACCGGGCGGGGTCGGCCCCTCCACCACGACCACGCCTTTCTCGTTCGCGCCGGTCAGCTCCTCGCCGGTCGACTCGTGCAGGATCTTGATGCGGTAGCCGTACATCGGCACGCCCGGGCTGCCGAACTTGCTGGCCTTGGCCTCCACGCCGTTTGCGATGGTGATCATCGGCCAGCCCGATTCGGTCTGCCAGTAGTTGTCGATGATCGGCACGCCCAGGCCCTCGCTGATCCAGCGCGCGGTGGGCTCGTCGAGCGGCTCGCCGGCCAGGAACAGCGCGCGCAGGCTCGACAGGTCGTACTTCTTGAGCAAGGCCGGGTCCTGCTTCTTGAGCACGCGCACCGCGGTGGGCGCGCTGAACATCACCGTCACCTTGTACTTCTCGACGAGGCGCCACCAGATGCCGCCATCGGGCTGCCGGTCGATGCCCTGCGTGGGAAGGCCTTCGTACATGATGGTCGCCATGCCCGCGATCAGCGGGCCGTACACGATGTAGCTGTGGCCCACGACCCAGCCGATGTCGCTGGTCGAGAAGTAGGTTTCGCCGGGCCGCCCGTCGAAGATGTGCTTCATGCTCGCGGCCAGCGCCACCGCGTAGCCGCCCACGTCGCGTTGCACGCCCTTGGGCTTGCCGGTGGTCCCGCTCGTGTAGATGGTGTAGCTGATGTCGGTCGAGGCGAGCCAGGTGCAGGGCACCTTGGCGTCGATGTGCTTCTGGCGCAGGTCGGCGGCGAGGTGGTCGCGCCCTGCCGTCAGGTCCATGGGTGCGAGGCCGCGGTCGGTGAGCAGCACGGCCGAGGGCTTGTGCTTCGACAGGCGGATCGCCTCGTCGAGCAGCGGCTTGTACGCGATGACCTTGCCGCCGCGCGAGCCGGCATCGGCACTCACGACCACCTTGGGCTCGGCATCTTCGATGCGCGTGGCCAGCGAAACGCTCGCGAAACCGCCGAACACCACGCAGTGGATGGCGCCGATGCGCGCGCAGGCCAGCATGGCGAACGCGGCCTCGGGAATCATCGGCATGTAGATGAGCACCCGGTCGCCCTTGCCGACACCGAGCTCCACAAGGCTGGCGGCGGTGCGCTGCACTTCGGCGTGCAGTTCGTCGAAGCTGTAGCTCTTTTCGACGCCGGTTTCTGTGGAGACGAAGATCAGCGCGGGCTGGCTGCCGCGCTCGGCCAGGTGCCGGTCGACGGCGTTGTGGCACAGGTTGGTGGTGCCGCCCACGAACCAGCGCGCGAACGGCGGCTGGCTGGCGTCGAGGATCTGCTGCGCGGGGGTGTGCCAGTCGATCAGCTTCGCCTGCTCGGCCCAGAAGGCCTCGGGCGCATCCACTGACTGGCGATGGAACTCTTCAAAGCGGCTCATCTGGATTTGTCTCCGTTCTACGTTTTCGTTCAGGCGGCCTCGCCAAAACTGAATTCATAATTATGGAGACCGATCTTGCAGCAAGCTGACGACCGGGACAACCCGGCCGAGCCCCAACCCGGCAGCAGCGCCGGGGGCAGCGGGTTTACCGGATCAGGGCCTGCAGTTCGCGGAACGCCGGGTGCTCGGCAGTGCGCAGCCACTCGAAGCCGACCATCTCGGTCGTCACCAGCTCGGCGCCGGCACCGGCCAGCCGGTCGAACGCGGCGTCGCGGTTGCGCTCGGTGCGCGAGCTGCAGGCGTCGGTGACGACCCAGACCTCGAACTCGTCTTCCAGCAGGTCGAGCGCGGTCTGCAGCAGGCAGACATGGGCTTCGCAGCCGGCGATCACGATGGTGTTGCGCTCTTCGGGCGTGGCCTGCGGCTTCTGCAGATGCTTCGGCAGGCTCCGCGCATTGCCCTGCGGCGCGGCCTTGGCCGGCGCGCGCAGCCATTCGCCGAGGCCCTCTTCCACGCCGCTGAAGTGCATCTTCGCCAGCGTCTTCCTACACAGTGCGCGGATGTCCGGCAGGTTCTCGCCCAGCTTGGACGGGTTCTGCTCGGTGCCCCAGACCGGCACGTCGACCCATTTCGCCATCTGGCCGAGGCGCACGGCATTCTTCGCAACGGCCTCGTTTTCGAAGACCGCCGGCATCAGCCGTGCCTGGTAGTCGACCAGCACGAGTTGGGATTGCGAAGCGTCGAGCAGCATGAACGGATTCTTTCTTGTAGAGGTTTAGGTTGGGCTAAACCGTACCACCGAAAAGACCGGGTTTGGCCGCCTGGGCGGCAACGCGCTCCACCAGCTGCGCCACGTAGGCCTTGAAGAGTGCGTCGGCCGACTGCCTGAACATGCGGATGCGCCCGGTGTGCTGCATCAGCAGCAGCCCCACGCCGTGTGCGAAAAGCGAGGTGTTTTCCCGCAGGGCGCCGACCGCGTCGAGGCCCATGGCCTGCAACGCGTCTTCGCAGGGGCGCAGGGCCTGATGCAGATGGTCGTTCAGCTCATGGTCGAGCTCGCTGGTCAGCCCGCGCGGGCGCATGCCCTGCACAAGATAGAAGCCGAGGTCGAGCTCGCGCGGGTTCGCTGCGTAGAAGTCGAACCACGCCTGCGCCTTGGCGGCGAGCGTCTGGTCAGGACGGCCTTCGGACTCGGGGGCATCAGCGACGGCCGTCTGGAGCCGCTGGATCGATTCATCGAGCAGCGCGCCGTAGATCGCTTCCTTGCTGTCGAAATAGGAGTAGATGGCGCCCGGCGTGTAGCCGGCCCTGCGCGCGATTTCGCGAATGCTCGCGCCCTCGATGCCAGCTTCCAGGAACACGGCGCGTGCGGCGTCGAGCACCAGCGCGCGGCGCGCATCGGTGAGCGCCTGGCGGCGTTGGAGCTTGGCATGCATGGGCGGGACTATACAAAAATTCGAGCGTTGATCAAAAAATTAAACAGTGTTCAAATTTTGCCCGGAAGCCCCTCGGAAGCCCAGAAAACCACGGAGACAAGAAACGATGAACGCCCCGCTCCCCGCCACCACGCTCATGTCCGGCGCCGACTACCGCGAATCGCTGCGCCGCTACCGCCCCACTGTCTTCGTGGACGGCCGCCGCGTCGAAAGCGTGGCCGATGAGCCCGCCTTCCAGCCCGGCATCAATGCCATCGCCCTCACCTACGACTACGCGCTGCGCAAGGAATACGAGCCGCTGATGACGGCGGTGCAGCACACCAGCGGCAAGCGCGTGAACCGGCTGTCGCACATCAACACCAGCTCCGGCGACCTGCTCAACAAGCTGGAGGCGGTGCGCCTTGTCTGCCAGGAAACCGGATGCGCCCAGCGCTACCTGACGCACGACGCGCTCAACGCCATCGCCCAGGTCTCGGCCCGCATCGACGACGCCCGCGGCAGTACCGAGCACACCGCCCGCTTCCACGAGTACCTGCACCGCGTGCAGGACCAGGACCTGACGCTGGGAGTCGCCATGACCGACGCCAAGGGCGACCGCAGCCGGCGGCCACACGAGCAGGCCAACGTCGACAGCTACCTGCACGTGGTGGAGCGCAATGCGCGCGGCATCGTCATCTCGGGCACCAAGGCCATCGTGACGGGAGCGCCCTATGTGCATGAACTGCTGGTCATGCCCTGCCGCAACATGGGCAAGGAAGACGCCGACTTCGCCGTCTGCTGCGCCGTGCCGCTGGACGCGCCGGGGCTCACCATCGTCGCCCGCCCCGCCGGGCGCCCCGGGGAAAAGCTCGAGCATGGCGACGCCCTTTTCAGCCGCAAGTACGGGCAGAGCACCGGCGTATGCATGTTCGACAAGGTCTTCATGCCTTGGGAGCGCGTGTTCTACGCCGGGGAATGGGAGCATTCCGGCCACTTGACCTACAGCTACGCCACGCACCACCGCCACAGCTGCATCGGCGCGCGCGCGGGCTTCGGCGACCTGCTGATCGGCGCCGGCGCGCTGATGTGCGAGGCCAACGGCTTCGACCCGGGCAAGGAAAGCCACCTGCGCGAGCAGATGGTCGAGCTCATCACCATCACCGAAAGCTTCTTTGCCTGCGGCGTGGCGGCCAGCGTCTATGGCAAGGCCGACGAGCACTGCGAGGTCTTCATGCCAGACCCGGTGTTCAGCAACATCGGCAAGCTGCTGCTGGCCACCAAGATCTACGACATGCACCGCATCGCGCACTACGTGAGCGGCGGGCTCATCGTCACCCTGCCCGGCCCCGACGAAGACCACAACCCCGAGACCGCCGCCCGCCTGTCGGACGTGCTGCGCGCCAACCCGGCCATTCCCTACGAGCAGCGCATCGAGACCGCCCGCTTCATCGAGGATCTGACGGCGGGCTACCAGGGCGGCTGGTACAGCGTGATCAGCCTGCACGGCGGCGGTTCGCCGGCTGCGATGAAGCAGGAAATCTGGCGCAACTACCCGCTCGGCTCCAAGGTCGAACTGGTGGAGCGCATCCTCGAACGCGGCATCGCGGCCGATGGATCGCCCGCCGCCGCCCCGCACGACCCGGCACGCGCCATCACCCGCAACCGCCAGCCCGGCAAATGCTGCGACACCGGCTGCACCACGCCAGGGCAACCGGTGATGGTCGACCTGCCGGCGTCCCGCCGCGCCTAAACTGCGGCGCATGAAGCTGCCGTCAACACGCCTTTGCCTCGTAGCCCTGGGAATCGGAGCGGCCCTGCTGGTCGCGGCCTGCGGCGGAATACGCAAGGCCACCGTGCCGATGGCGACCACGCTCGAGAAGAGCAATTGCGCGCGCAACGTCGACACGCTGCTCGTCATGCTGCCCGGCGCCTATTCCACCCCCGACGAATTCACGCGCGAAGGCTTCGTAAGTGCCGTGCGAGACGCCCGGCTCGCCGCCGACGTGATGCTGGTAGACGCGCACCTGGGCTACTACAACAACAGGAGCATCCTCGAGCGCCTGAGCGCCGACGTGATGGCGCCGGCACGCCAGCATGGCTACCGCCATATCTGGATCGTCGGCATCTCGGTCGGCGGATTCGGCGGGCTGCTCTATGCGCAGACGCATCCCGGCGAACTCTCCGGCGTGGTGACGCTCGCGCCCTACCTCGGCGAGCGCGCGCAGAGCACCGACATCGCCAACGCCGGCGGGCTTGCGCAATGGCGCGGCCCGCTGGCGGATCCGGGCGAAGGCATTCCCCGCGCGCCGAACGAAACCCAGCTATGGCAATGGTTGCGCGGCTACGTCGGTTTCACGCAGACAGCGGCGCCGCGCCCGCCGCTCTACCTGGGCTACGGCGTGGACGACCGCTTCGCTTTCAGCCACCGGCTGCTGGCGGCGGCCCTGCCCGCGGAACGCGTCTTCACCACCGAAGGCGGCCACGACTGGCCGGAGTGGAAGCGCCTGTGGCAACGCATGCTGCCGACGCTGCCGCTGCCGGGCTGCCCCGGTTGACGGCGGCAGCACCGGCTCCGAGCACTAGCCTGCAACTTCGCGGCCTTTGCTGATGGATGACATCAGCTTGGCAGCAAATGGCTAGTGGATCCAGCATCCGGTATTGTTCAGCCCGACAAAAAAGGTCCATTTTGTGACAACCACTTATGGACCATAAACGTTCACCGTTACATTTTTTCTTTGGCCGAATAGAAAAAATCCATGTAAATCAATGGTTTACGGTGGCAATCGCTAATTCTGTTTAAATTGACATAACCGCGCGTCATCAATATCCTACGCGCCATGCGTTTTTTCGTCCTACCCGTGTCCCTCCTGCTTGCCGTCGCTGCCCACGCAGCCCCTCAACAGGACCGATCTGACGACGAGATGGCCCGCATGCTTGCAGACAAAGGCCTGATCGGCCAGCTGCAGCAGGTGCGTCAAACAGTCTCCGAACGAACCTCCGACCTCGTGGTCACTGCCATCGGCTTCCTCGGCGTGCCTTATCGCCGCGGCGGCAACACGGCGGAAGCAGGCTTCGATTGCAGCGGCTTCGTTCGTGCCATGTACAACCAGACGGTGGGCCACATGCTCCCCCGTCGCGCCGAAGAGCAGGCAGCCGCCACCGAGAAGATCGACCGCGAGCAGCTCAAGCCCGGCGACCTCGTGTTCTTCAACACCATGCGCCGCGCCTTCAGCCATGTCGGCATCTATGTCGGCGAAGGCAAGTTCATCCACTCGCCGCGTTCCGGCGCCCAGGTTCGCGTGGAAGACATGAACGGCAGCTACTGGCAGCGCCGCTTCGACGGTGCCCGCCGCGTGCTGGCCGGCCCCACGGACGAAGTGAAGGCGGCAGCCGTCGCACACACCGGCAACTGAGCCCCTTCTTCCTCCCTGGAAGTCCAGGACGAAAAAAATCCCGCCGCAGCGGGATTTTTTTATGGGCGCTCGACAGGCGCCCCCTTCCAGCCGGAAATCAGCTCTTGCGGGCCGGCGGCAGGTCCGTGCAGGTGCCGTGCGCCACTTCCGCCGCCATGCCGATGCTTTCGCCCAGCGTCGGGTGCGGGTGGATGGTCTTGCCGATGTCGATTTCGTCGGCACCCATCTCGATGGCGAGTGCAATCTCGCCGAGCATGTCGCCCGCGTGCGTGCCGACGATGCCGCCGCCCAGGATGCGGTGCGTCTCGGCGTCGAACAGCAGCTTGGTGAAGCCCTCGTCGCGGCCGTTGGCGATGGCGCGGCCCGATGCCGACCACGGGAAGTGCCCCTTCTTGACCTTGATGCCCTCGGCCTTGGCCTGGTCCTCGGTCAGGCCGACCCACGCCACCTCGGGGTCGGTGTAGGCCACGCTCGGGATCACCCGGGCGTTGAAGGCGGCGATGGACAGTTCCTTGTCGCCCTTCTGCTCGCCTGCGATCACTTCGGCCGCCACGTGTGCCTCGTGCACCGCCTTGTGCGCCAGCATGGGCTGGCCCACGATGTCGCCGATGGCGAAGATGTGCGGCACGTTGGTGCGCATCTGGATGTCGACCGGAATGAAGCCGCGGTCGCTCACCGTGACGCCGGCCTTTTCGGCGCCGATCTTCTTGCCGTTGGGGCTGCGGCCCACGGCCTGCAGCACCAGGTCGTACACCTGCGGCTCCTTCGGCGCGTTCTCGCCCTCGAAGCTGACCTTGATGCCTTCCTTCGTGGCCTCGGCGCCGACCGTCTTCGTCTTCAGCATGATGTTGTCGAAGCGCGGCGCATTCATCTTCTGCCAGACCTTGACCAGGTCGCGGTCGGCGCCCTGCATCAGGCCGTCGAGCATTTCGACCACGTCCAGGCGTGCGCCCAGCGTCGAATACACCGTGCCCATCTCCAGGCCGATGATGCCGCCGCCCAGGATCAGCATGCGCTTGGGGTCCGTGCCCATCTCGAGCGCGCCGGTCGAGTCGACCACGCGCGGGTCCTTCGGCATGAAGGGCAGGCTCACGGCCTGCGAGCCGGCCGCGATGATGGCGTTGCGGAACTTGACGGTCTGCTTGCTGCCCGTGGTGTCCCAGCTGGTGCCCGAGGTTTCGTCGACCTCCAGGTGGTACGGGTCGATGAAATTGCCGACGCCGCGCAGCACCGTCACCTTGCGCATCTTGGCCATGGCCGTGAGGCCGCTGGTGAGCTTGCCCACCACCTTGTTCTTGTGGCCCAGCAGCTTGGCGCGGTCGACCGTGGGAGCGGCAAAGCTCACGCCCAGGTCCGCGAAGTGCTTGACCTCGTCCATGACCGACGCCACGTGCAGCAGCGCCTTCGACGGGATGCAGCCGACGTTCAGGCACACGCCGCCGAGGGTGGCGTACCGCTCGATCAGCACGACCTTCAGGCCGAGGTCGGCCGCGCGGAAGGCTGCCGAATAGCCGCCGGGGCCGGCGCCGAGCACGACCACGTCGCATTCGACATCGACCTTGCCGCCGTAGCTCGACACGGCCACGGCCGCCGAGGCGGGGGCCGGCGCCGGTGCGGCCTTGGGCGCGGAGGCTGCACTGGGTGCGGCGGCGGCAGCGGGAGCCGGTGCTGCAGCAGCGGGGGCGGCCGCGGCGGCGCCGTCGACTTCCAGCGTCAGCACGACAGAGCCTTCCTTGACCTTGTCGCCCACCTTCACGGCCAGCGCCTTCACCACGCCGGCGGCGGACGACGGGATCTCCATCGAGGCCTTGTCCGATTCGACCGTGATCAGCGACTGCTCGGCCTTGACCGTGTCTCCGACATTGACCAGCACCTCGATCACCGCGACTTCGTCGAAGTCGCCGATGTCGGGCACCTTGATTTGTTGTTCGCTCATTTGGACACTTTCAGTTTGAGTGTGAGAACGTCGACCGGTGGGGCCGAATTGCGATCGAATTCGCAGGCGGCGGCAATGCCCGCCTCCGCCACGTCGCGCGAGGTGCGCGACTTGATGTCATAGGCCGCGTGCATGGCGCCGAGCGCAAAGCTGCGTCCCGAGCCGATGGCCCAGAACTCCTTGAACTCGAACACCTCGCGGTAGCTGTAGATGCCGTAGATGCCGCTCGGGTTGGCCATCAGCATAGTGAACTGGCTCGACTCGTAGGGCTCGTGGTCGTCTTCCTTGGTCTGCATGAAGAACGAGTCCTTCAGCACCGGATGCAGCATCGTGAAGGTGCGGAAGATCTCGTGCTTGCTGCCGAACAGCAGCTTCTCGCGCGGTTGCACGGCCAGCGCATGCTGCAGCACCAGGAAGTGCGCGGCCGCGCCGGCCATCGCGAACAGGCTGGTGCCCGCCGCGTCCTCGACGGTGAAGATCTTCTGGTTGGCCTCGGCGCGGTGCGACAGCCGCGTGTCGCCGAAGGTCACCAGAGAATCGGCTGCCATCGTGACCTGGCCACCCTTGCGGACGGCCACAACCGTGGTCATAGCAGGATACGGCGATAGTCCGCGAGCACCTGGCCCAGGTAGGCGTTGAAACGCGCAGCCAGGGCGCCGTCGATCACGCGGTGGTCATAGGACAGCGACATCGGCAGCGTCAGGCGCGGCACGAACTGCTTGCCGTCCCACACCGGCTTCATCGCGCTCTTCGACAGGCCGAGGATGGCCACTTCCGGAGCGTTGATGATGGGCGTGAAGTGCGTGCCGCCGATGCCGCCGAGCGAGCTGATCGAGAAGCAGCCGCCCTGCATGTCGGCCGAGCCGAGCTTGCCGTCGCGCGCCTTCTTGGCCAGTTCGCCCATCTCGGCGCTGATCTGCAGGATGCCCTTCTTGTCGGCATCCTTCAGCACCGGCACCACCAGGCCGTTGGGCGTGTCCGCCGCGAAGCCGATGTTGTAGTACTGCTTGTAGACGAGCTGGTCGCCATCCAGGCTGGTATTGAACTCGGGGAATTTCTTCAGCGCCGCGACCACCGCCTTGATGACGAAGGCCAGCATCGTGACCTTGACGCCGGACTTCTCGTTCTCCTTGTTGGTGGAGACGCGGAAGGCCTCGAGCTCGGTGATGTCTGCTTCGTCGTTGTTGGTGACGTGCGGGATCATCACCCAGTTGCGGTGCAGGTTGGCGCCGCTGAGCTTCTTGATGCGCGAGAGGTCCTTGCGCTCGACCGTGCCGAACTTGGTGAAGTCGACCTTCGGCCATGGAATGAGGCCCAGGGCCGCGCCGTCGCCGCCGCCACCAGCCGGCGCCTTGGCCGCGGAAGCCTTGGTGCTGACCTGGCCGCTCATCACGGCCTTGGTGAAGCTCTGAATATCTTCCTGCGTGATGCGGCCCTTGAGGCCGGAACCCTTGACCTCTTCGAGCGGCACGCCGAGTTCGCGGGCGAACTTGCGCACCGACGGGGACGCATGCGGCAGCTTGCCGGTGGGCGCGACGGTCGGGTCGTGCGGTGCGGCGGCAGCGGCCGGGCTCGCGGCGGGCGCCGGGGCTGCGGCGGCTGGCGCGGGCGCGGGCGCGGGTGCGCTGGCGGTCGCCGCAGCAGCGGCCTGCGCGGGCGCCGGGGCCGCGGCAGCCGTGCCTTCGAGCACGGCGATCAGGTCGCCGATGTTGACGGTGTCGCCGACCTTGACCTTGAGTTCCTTGAGCACGCCGGCCGCCGACGACGGAATCTCCATCGAAGCCTTGTCCGACTCCACCGTGATGAGCGACTGCTCGGCCTTGACCGTGTCGCCGACCTTCACGAGCAGCTCGATGACGGCCACGTCCTTGAAATCGCCGATGTCGGGCACCTTGACCTCGACCGGACCCGACGCCGCTGCAGGCGCGGCGGCAGGTGCCGGCGCAGCCGCAGCGGGCGCCGGCGCGGGCGCGGGCGCAGCGGCGGCAGGAGCCGCAGCCGGAGCCGGTGCAGCGGCACCCGCTCCCTCGGCCTCCAGCACGAGCACCACCGAGCCCTCCTTCACCTTGCTGCCGACCTCGACCTTCAGCTCCTTGACCACACCGGCCGTGGACGACGGGATTTCCATCGACGCCTTGTCCGATTCCACCGTGATGAGCGACTGCTCGGCCTTGACCGTGTCGCCCACCTTCACAAGCACCTCGATCACCGCGACTTCATCGAAATCGCCGATGTCCGGCACCTTGACTTCCACTGCTGCCATATCGTTTGTCTCCCGCCGTGAGGCGCCGTTTCGTTCGTTGATTGTTGAGGGTCAGGCGTAAAGCGGGTTGACCTTGTCGACATTGATGCCGTACTTCTTGATCGCTTCCACCACCTTGGCCACGGGCACGGTGCCGTCTTCGCTCAGCGCCTTGAGCGCAGCCACCACGATGTAGTGGCGGTTGATCTCGAAGTGCTCGCGCAGCTTGTTGCGGAAGTCGCTGCGGCCGAAGCCGTCGGTGCCGAGCACCTTGTAGGTGCGGCCCTTCGGGATGAAGGGACGGATCTGCTCGGCATAGGCCTTCATGTAGTCGGTCGATGCGACCACCGGGCCTGCAGTGGGCGCGAGCTGCTCGGCCACGAAGGGCACGCGCGGCGTCTGGTCGGGGTGCAGCAGGTTCCAGCGGTCGGCGTCCTGGCCGTCGCGGGTCAGCTCGTTGAAGCTCGGGCAGCTCCAAACGGAAGCCGACACGCCCCAATCCTTCTCGAGCAGCTCTTGCGCGGCGAAGCTCTCGCGCAGGATGGTGCCGCTGCCCAGCAGTTGCACCGTGGGTGCTTCCTTGCCCTTGGACGCCTTGATCGCGGGGCCCTGCTTCGACAGGTACATGCCCTTGATGATCTGCTCTTCGGTACCGGGCTGCAGGCCGGGCATCGCGTAGTTCTCGTTGAGCAGCGTCAGGTAGTAGTAGACGTTGTCCTGCTTCTCGACCATGCGCTTGAGGCCGTGGTGCAGGATCACGCCGACTTCATGCGCGAAGGTCGGGTCGTAGCTCACGCAGTTCGGGATGGTGTTGGCCAGGATGTGGCTGTGGCCGTCTTCGTGCTGCAGGCCTTCGCCGTTCAGCGTGGTGCGCCCCGAGGTGCCGCCCAGCAGGAAGCCGCGGGCCTGCATGTCGCCGGCCGCCCAGGCCAGGTCGCCGATGCGCTGGAAGCCGAACATCGAGTAGTACACATAGAACGGCACCATGATGCGGTTGTTCGTGCTGTACGACGTGGCCGCCGCGATCCAGCTCGACATGCCGCCGGCTTCGTTGATGCCTTCCTGCAGGATCTGGCCGGCCTTGTCTTCCTTGTAGTACATGACCTGGTCCTTGTCGACCGGGGTGTACTGCTGACCGTGCGGGTTGTAGATGCCGATCTGGCGGAACAGGCCTTCCATGCCGAAGGTGCGGGCTTCGTCCACCAGGATGGGCACGACGCGCGGGCCAAGCGCCTTGTCGCGCAGCAGCTGCGTGAGGAAGCGCACGTAGGCTTGCGTGGTCGAGATCTCGCGGCCCTCGGCCGTGGGCTCCATCACCGCCTTGAAGGTGTCGAGCGAGGGGACCGTGAAGCTCTCGTCGGCCTTGACGCGGCGGTGCGGCAGGTAGCCGCCGAGGGCTTTGCGGCGCTCGTGCAGGTAGCGCATTTCCGGCGTGTCGTCGGCCGGCTTGTAGAACGGCAGCTCGGCGATCTGGCTGTCGGGAATCGGGATGTTGAAGCGGTCGCGGAAGGCCTTGATGTCTTCGTCGCCGAGCTTCTTGGTCTGGTGGACCGTGTTCTTGCCTTCGCCGATCTTGCCCATGCCGAAGCCCTTGACGGTCTTGACGAGCAGCACGGTGGGCTGGCCCTTGTGGTTCTGGGCGGCGTGGAAGGCGGCGTACACCTTCTGCGAGTCGTGGCCGCCGCGCTGCAGGTTCCAGACCTCGTCGTCGGTCATGTGCTCGACCATCTTCAGCGTGCGCGGATCGCGGCCGAAGAAGTTCTTGCGCACGTAGGCGCCGTCGTTGGCCTTGAACGACTGGTAGTCGCCGTCGTTGCACTCCATCATGATCTTGCGCAGCGCGCCGTCATGGTCCTTCTCGAGCAGGGCGTCCCAGCCCTTGCCCCAGATGAGCTTCACGACGTTCCAGTTGGCGCCGCGGAACTCGCCCTCGAGCTCCTGGATGATCTTGCCGTTACCGCGCACCGGGCCGTCCAGGCGCTGCAGGTTGCAGTTGATGACGAAGATCAGGTTGTCGAGGTTCTCGCGCGCCGCCAGGCCGATGGCGCCCAGCGATTCGACCTCGTCCATTTCGCCGTCGCCGCAGAACACCCAGACCTTGCGGTTTTCGGTGTTGGCGATGCCGCGTGCATGCAGGTACTTGAGGAAGCGCGCCTGGTAGATCGCCATCAGCGGGCCCAGGCCCATCGAGACGGTGGGGAACTGCCAGAACTCCGGCATCAGCTTGGGGTGCGGGTAGCTCGACAGGCCCTTGCCGTCGACTTCCTGGCGGAAGTTGAGCAGTTGCTCTTCGGAGAGGCGGCCTTCGAGGTAGGCGCGGGCATAGATGCCAGGCGAAACGTGGCCCTGGATGTAGAGCAGGTCGCCGCCGTGGTTTTCGCTCTCGGCGTGCCAGAAGTGGTTGAAGCCGGCGCCGAACATGCTTGCCAGCGAGGCGAAGGAGCCGATGTGGCCGCCCAGGTCACCGCCTTCGGCCGGATGGTGGCGGTTGGCCTTGACCACCATGGCCATCGCGTTCCAGCGCATGTAGGCGCGCAGGCGCTGTTCGATTTCGAGGTTGCCGGGGCTGCGAGCCTCCTGCGAAGGCTCGATGGTGTTGACGTAGCCCGTGTTGGCCGAGAACGGCATGTCGACCGTGTTCTGGCGGGCATGTTCGAGCAGTTGCTCGAGAAGGAAGTGGGCCCGCTCGGGACCCTCGCTCTGGATGACGGAGGACAGTGCATCCATCCATTCGCGGGTCTCCTGGGCGTCCGCGTCATTCGCGGCCGAGCCGAACAGGTTCTCGGGATTTGCCGACATGCTTGTCTCTCCTTTTAGGGCTGTGGCGGTAATTTAGTGCGCTATGCGCTCAGCGCGGCGGAGTTTCTCATAGAAATATCTGAATTTCAAATAGTGCTTGATGATTTCTTAATGTGATATTTGGATGACATTGAGCCTTTTGACGCCGACCATGCAGGAGCCCATGGCACCGCGGCATTCCAGTCGCTGCCGAGGGGGCCATCACCTAAACTCAGGGCATGCCTCTTTCTTCCCCGCTGGCGGTTGCCCGCAGTGCCGTGAACGCCTCGCCCCTGTCCTGGTGGCGCAGGTGGTGGCGCAAGCAGACGCCGGTGCTGCAGGACGCGGTCGCGATGCTCGCGCCGATGGCCGCCGTGCTGCTCTTTCTCGCGGCCATCGTGTCGGCCTTCTGGTATCTGCGCACCGAGGAGGTCGAGCGCGAGCAGGAGTCGGTCCGCCGCGACGTCGAATACGCCCAGCAGCGCATGCGCCTGAGGCTGCTCGAGCGGCAGGAGCAACTGATGCGCATCGCGCGCGATGCCTCCAACCGAGAGATCGACCCGATCGAATTCACCAGCCGCGCCGAGTCGCTGGTGAGCCAGTTCCCCGAGCTGCAGACCATCACCTGGATCGACGACCGCCGCCGCTTCAAGGCCGGCTACGCCGCGCCCAGCGTCCACCCCGCGCAGCAGCACCTGATCGGCGACGTGCTGCGCCCCGGCGACATCGAAAGCAACTACGCGCTGGCACGCGAGCTGCGCCAGCCGGTGTATTCGCAGCCCGTGGCCGGCGGCGATCCCCCGGCGATGCTGCAACTGCACATTCCCCTGTTCGACCAGGGCCTGTTCGCGGGCGTGGTGCTTGGCGAGTTCTCGGTCGACGGCCTGCTGCGCTACGGCATGCCGTCCGAGGTGCAGGCGCGCTACGCGGTGTCGCTGCTCGACGCCAAGGGCCGCGTGATCGCAGGCAACACCACCAACCTGAAGGAAAGCGGCACCCGCCTGCTGCCCTGGACCGAGCGCACCAACGAATATGAAGTGCCGGTGTCGCCGGTCGGCAATGCCCTGGTGCTGCGGGCGCAGGCCTACCGCACGTCGCAGGGCGTGGTCGGCAACGGGCTGTTCTGGCTGGTCTGCGCACTCAGCGTGCTCACGAGCTGGATGCTGATCGGCACCTGGCGCCACACGCGCCGACGGCTGCAGGCACAGCAGCGGCTGGTGGCTGAAACCAACTTCCGCCGGGCCATGGAGAACTCCATGCTCACCGGCATGCGGGTGCTCGACCTGCAGGGCCGCATCACCTACGTGAACGCCGCGTTCTGCGCGATGACCGGCTGGAGCGAGGAAGAACTGGTCGGCCAGTCGCCGCCCTTCCCCTACTGGCTCGAGTCCGACCGCGAGGTGATGAACGAGCGGCTCGAAGAAGAACTGCATGGCCGCGCCCTGCCCGGCGGCTTCCAGGTGCGGGTGAAGCGCAAGAACGGCAGCGTGTTCAACGCCCGCCTCTACGTGTCGCCGCTGATCGACGCCCGCGGCCACCAGACCGGCTGGATGACGTCGATGACCGACATCACCGAGCCCACGCGCATCCGCGAACAGCTCTCCGCCTCCTACGAGCGCTTCACCACGGTGCTGGAGGCACTGGACGCGGCCGTGTCGGTGGCGCCCATCGGCTCCGAGGAACTGCTGTTCGCCAACAAGCTGTACCGCCTCTGGTTCGGCTCGGACACCGTGGGGCACCTCGGCATGGTCGCGCAGGCCGGCGTGCCGGCGTCGAACGCGCACGACGAGGGCCTGGACGACGTCGACCCCTACGCCGGCCTGCCGATCGACACGCTCACCGCAGCCCAGACCGCCAACAACGAGATCTTCGTGCCGCACCTGGGCAAGTGGCTCGAAGTGCGCTCGCGCTACCTGACCTGGGTGGACGGGCGCCTCGCCCAGCTCGTGATCGCCACCGACATCACGCCCCGCCGCGACGCCGAGGAGCAGGCCGCCGCGCAGGCCGACAAGGCCCAGGCCGCCAGCCGCCTCATCACGATGGGCGAAATGGCGTCGAGCGTGGCGCACGAGCTCAACCAGCCGCTGACCGCCATCACCAACTACTGCAACGGGATGATGTCGCGCATCAAGGGGCAGACGATCGACACCGAGGCGCTGCTCGCCGCGCTCGAGAAAACCTCGAAGCAGGCCCAGCGCGCGGGCCAGATCATCCAGCGCATCCGTTCCTTCGTGAAGCGCAGCGAACCCAACCGCACGCCGGCCGACGTGGCCACCATGGTGAGCGAAGCGGTCGAGCTCGCCGGCATCGAGCTGCGCCGGCGCAACGTGCGCCTGAACCACTACGTGGCGGCACGGCTGCCGGTGGTGCGCGTCGACCCGATCCTCATCGAGCAGGTGATGGTCAACCTGCTGAAGAACGCGGCCGAATCCATCGACATCGCCGACCGCCCGCTGGCGCGCCGCAGCGTCGAGCTGCGGGTGCTGCCCAAGGTAATCGAGGGCCACAACGCCATCGAATTCTCGGTGCAGGACACCGGCAAGGGCCTGGCCCCGGAAGTGATGGACCGGCTCTACGAGGCTTTCTTCTCGACCAAGCCCGAAGGCATGGGCATCGGGCTCAATTTGTGCCGCACCATCGTCGAGTCGCACCGCGGCCGGATGCAGGCGGAGAACATCTACAATGGTCCGGATGTGATCGGATGCCGTTTTTCCTTCTGGATTCCGGTGTTGGACGCTATCAGTTCCGTAGCTAGCGACGAGGCAAAGGTACCTGCATGAGTTTGATTCCGAAGAAGGGCACGGTCTATGTCGTCGACGACGACGAAGCCGTACGCGATTCGCTGCAATGGCTGCTCGAAGGCAAGGACTACAGAGTCCGCTGTTTCGATTCCGCCGAATCCTTTCTCTCCCGATACGACCCGCGCGAAGTCGCCTGTTTGATCGTCGACATCCGCATGGCCGGCATGACCGGCCTCGAACTGCAGGATCGGCTGATCGAAAGGCGCTCCCCGCTGCCGATCGTGGTCATCACCGGCCACGGCGACGTGCCCATGGCCGTCGACAGCATGAAGAAGGGCGCCATGGATTTCATCCAGAAGCCCTTCAACGACGAGGAACTCGTCACGCTGGTCGAGCGCATGCTCGAACATGCGCGCGGCGCCTTCACCCAGCACCAGCAATCGGCCAGCCGCGACGCGCTGCTGTCCAAGCTCACCGGCCGCGAGGCACAGGTGCTCGAACGCATCGTCGCAGGCCGCCTGAACAAGCAGATCGCCGACGACCTGGGTATCAGCATCAAGACGGTCGAGGCGCACCGCGCCAACATCATGGAAAAGCTCAACGCCAACACCGTGGCCGACCTGCTGAAGATCGCGCTCGGACAGGCGGCCCCCGCGGCCAAGGCCTAGAAGCTATCCCTGCGATAGCGAAGAATGGCCCCCACGCCTGCGCAAGCGGGCGTTTTTACTTGGAAGATCGAAACCGATGACCGCCCAACTGATCGACGGCAACGCCCTCGCCAAAACCATTCGCGCCGAGGTTGCCGGCCGCACCGCCGCACTCAAGGCCAAAGGCGTGAACCCGGCCCTTTCCATCCTCCTCGTGGGCGAAGACCCGGCCAGCCAGGTCTACACCAGGCACAAGGTCAACGACAGCGCCCAGACCGGCCTGGAGGCCACGCTCGAGACCTACCCCGCCGACATGAGCGAGGCCGACCTGCTGGCCCGCATCCGCACCCTCAACGACGACCCGAAGGTGCACGGCATCCTGGTCCAGCTGCCGCTGCCCAGGCACATGGACAGCCAGAAGGTCATCGAGACGATCTCGCCCGCCAAGGACGTCGACGGCTTCCACGTTGCCAGCGCGGGCGCGCTGATGACCGGCGCCCCCGGCTTCTGGCCCTGCACGCCGCACGGCTGCATGAAGATGCTCGAATCCATCGGCTACGACCTGCGCGGCAAGCACGCGGTGGTCATCGGCCGCAGCAACATCGTCGGCAAGCCGATGGCCATGATGCTGCTGGCCAAGAGCGCCACCGTGACCATCTGCCACAGCGCCACGCAGGACCTGGGCGCCATCACGCGGCAGGCCGACGTGATCGTCGCGGCGGTGGGCAAGCTCAATCTCCTGACCGCCGACATGGTGAAGCCCGGCGCGGTGGTCATCGACGTGGGCATGAACCGCAAGGAAGACGGCAAGCTCGCCGGCGACGTCGATTTCGACGGCGTCAAGGAAGTCGCAAGCTGGATCACGCCCGTGCCCGGCGGCGTCGGTCCCATGACGCGCGCCATGCTGCTCGCCAACACCCTTGAAGCGGCCGAACGCGCCGCCAAGTAACTCACATGGCCATGACGAACAACCCCCTCCTCGATTTCACCGACCTCCCGCTGTTCGACCGGATCAAGCCGGAGCATGTGTCACCCGCGGTGGACACCCTCCTGGCCGACGCCGAGACCGCGCTGCAGACCGTGACGGCACCCGAATTCCCCGCCGACTGGAACGCGATCTCGAAGGTGCTCGACGTGGCCTCCGAACGCTTCAGCCGCGCCTGGGGCGCCATCGGCCACCTGAACGCCGTGGCTGACACCCCCGAGCTGCGCGCCGCCTACAACGAAGCCATGCCGCGCGTCACCGCCTTCTGGACCCGCCTGGGCTCCGACGAGCGGCTCTACGCCAAGTACAAGGCCATCGACGTCGCCACGCTCAATGCCGAGCAGCGCCAGGCCCATCGCAATGCCGTGCGCAACTTCGTGCTCGGCGGCGCCGAGCTGCAGGGCGAAGCCAAGAAGCGCTTCGCCGACATCCAGGAACGCCAGGCCGAGCTGAGCCAGAAGTTCAGCGAGAACGCCCTCGACGCGACCGACGCCTTTGCCTACTACGCCTCTCTTGGCGAGCTCGAAGGCGTGCCCGAAGACGTGGTGAGCGCCGCCCGCGCGGCCGCAGAGGCCGACGGCAAGGAAGGCTACAAGCTCACGCTCAAGATGCCGTGCTACCTGCCGGTGATGCAGTTCGCCAAGAGCAGCGCGCTGCGCGAAAAGCTCTACCGCGCCTATGTCACACGCGCCAGCGAGTTCGGCGACGCCTCGTTCGACAACACCCCGCTGATCACCGAGATCCTCGCGCTGCGCGAGGAAGAAGCCAAGCTGCTGGGCTACAGGAATTTCGGCGAACTGTCGGTCGTGCCGAAGATGGCCGAATCGCCCGAGCAGGTCGTCAAGTTCCTGCGTGACCTCGCGGCCAAGGCCAAGCCCTACGGCGAACGCGACCTGGCCGACCTGCGCGTCTTCGCGGCCGAGCAGTTGAGCATCACCGAGCCGCAGCCCTGGGACTGGACCTACATCGGCGAGAAGCTGAAGGAAGCGCGCTATGCCTTCAGCGAGCAGGAGGTGAAGCAGTATTTCCCGGCGCCGAAGGTCATGGCCGGCCTGTTCAAGATCGTCGAGACGCTGTTCGAAGTATCGATCCGCCGCGACAGCGCGCCTGTGTGGCACCCGAGCGTCGAGTTCTACCGCATCGAGCGAGCGGGGCAAAAGGTCGGCCAGTTCTACCTCGACCCGTCCGCCCGCGCAGCCAAGCGCGGCGGCGCCTGGATGGACGACGTGCGCGCCCGCTGGCTGCGCCCCGACAACGGCGTGCTGCAGACGCCGGTCGCGCAGCTGGTCTGCAACTTCGCCAGCGGCGTCGACGGCAAGCCGCCGCTGCTCACGCACGACGACGTGACCACCCTCTTCCACGAATTCGGCCACGGCCTGCATCACATGCTCACGCAGGTGAACGAGCGCGACGTCTCGGGCATCAGCGGCGTCGAGTGGGACGCGGTCGAGCTGCCGAGCCAGTTCATGGAAAACTTCTGCTGGGAGTGGGACGTGCTCAAGCACATGACGGCCCACGTCGACACCGGCGAGCCGTTGCCGCGCGCGCTGTTCGACAAGATGACGGCGGCCAAGAACTTCCAGAGCGGCCTGCAGACGCTGCGCCAGATCGAGTTCTCGCTGTTCGACATGCTGCTGCACACCGAGTACCACGCCGCCGACGCCAAGCCCGGCGACGTGATGGCGCTGCTGGGCAAGGTGCGAACCGAAGTCGCGGTGATGCCGTCCCCGCCGTTCAGCCGCACGCCGAATACTTTCAGCCACATCTTCTCGGGCGGCTACGCGGCCGGCTACTACAGCTACAAGTGGGCCGAGGTGCTGAGCGCCGACGCCTACGCGGCCTTCGAGGAAACCGTGGGTGCCGACGGCGAGCCGAACATCGAGACCGGCCGCAAGTACCGCCAGGCCATCCTCGAGGCGGGCGGCAGCCGCAGCGCGATGGATTCGTTCAAGGCCTTCCGCGGCCGCGAACCCCAGCTTGATGCGCTGCTGCGACATCAGGGCATGGCCGAGGCCCAGCCCGCTTGATGCGGCGCTGAAGCTTGCGATACTCGGGCGATGCATCCGACCCCTTACAAATTCTCACTGCATCGCCTGATCGGCCTGGCTCTCGTGTTCGCGGCCGCCAGTGCCACGGCGCAGAACGTCTACCGCCAGGTGGACAAGAACGGCAAGGTCACTTTTTCGGACCGCGCACCGACTGCCGACACAGGGGCGGCATCGGTGCCGCAAGGCGGCGTCACCACGCCGCCCAACGCAGGCCTGCCTTACGAGCTGCGGCAGGTGGCACAGCGCTACCCGGTCACGCTGTACAGCGGCGAAGAGTGCGCACCATGCGGCGCCGCTCGCTCCCTGCTCACGACGCGCGGAATCCCGTTCGACGAGCGCACCGTCAAGAGCAACGCGGAGATCGAGGCGCTGCAGCGCCTGAGCGGCCAGAGTTCGCTGCCGCTGCTGACCATCGGATCGCAGCAGCTGAAGGGCTTCTCCGACGTCGAATGGTCGCAGTACCTCGACGCGGCCGGCTACCCCAAGAGCAACAGCCTTCCCGCCGGCTACCGCAATGGCCCGGCACGGCCGCTGGTCGCACAGCAGGCGGCGCCCGCCGCTCGCCCCCAGGCTCCGGCACCCGCCGCGCAACCGGCTTCGCCACCGCCCGCATCGAGCGAGCCGGGGCCGAGCAACCCGGCAGGCATCAAGTTCTGAACCTGGGGCGTTGCCGCCTCAGGCGAAGGTCATCGTCTTCACGCCCGTGGCGGTGCCCAGCAGGCACACGTCGGCCTTCTGATGGGCGAAGACGCCCACCGTCACCACGCCCGGCCACTGGCTCACCTCGGTCTCGAAAGCCAGCGGATCGGCGATGCGCAGGCCGGTCACGTCGACGATGTGCTGCCCGTTGTCCGTGACCAGCGGCAGGCCGTCCTTCTCGCGCACCTGGGCGATGCCGCCCATGGCCGCGAACTGGCGCATCACGCGGCGAGCGGCCATCGGAATCACCTCCACCGGCAGCGGGAAGGCGCCCAGCGTCTCCACCAGCTTGGACGCATCGGCGATGCAGATGAACTTGCACGACTGGGCCGCAACGATCTTTTCGCGCGTGAGTGCCGCGCCGCCGCCCTTCACCATGAAACCGCGGTGGTCGATTTCATCAGCGCCGTCGATGTAGACGGCCAGCTCCTCCACCTCGTTGCTGTCGAACACCGGAATACCCAGTGCCCGCAGGCTCTCGGTGGAAGCAACCGAGCTGGAGACGGCGCCCTTGATCTGGTCCTTGATGGTGGCCAGCGCATCGATGAACTTGTTCACCGTGGAGCCGGTGCCGACGCCGACGATCTCGCCCTTGACCACGTAGGCCAGAGCGGCGTGGCCGACCAGGGCCTTGAGTTCGTCCTGGGACAGGGTGCCGGAAACGGGGGTTGGGGAGGCGGGTGCGGTCATCGCGGAGAATCCTTGGCTCATTGAAGTCGAGAATTATCCGATGCCCCTGCTGCTGCCCTCTTCGCTCTACGGCCTGGCCCGCCCTTTCCTGTTCGGCTTCGACCCCGAGCACGCCCATGAACTGACCCTCGACGGACTCGCGCGCACCCAGAACACGCCCCTGGCCTGCGCCTATTCGGCACCGCGTGTCAGCGATCCCATCCAGCTTGCGGGGTTGAGCTTTCCGAACCGCGTGGGCCTGGCCGCCGGGCTCGACAAGAACGCGCGCTGCATCGATGCCTTCGCGGCCATGGGCTTCGGATTCGTCGAAGTGGGCACGGTCACGCCAAAGGGCCAGCCGGGCAACCCCAAGCCCCGCATGTTCCGCCTGCCGCAGCGCGACGCGCTGATCAACCGGCTGGGCTTCAACAACGAAGGTCTCGAGGCCTTCCTGGCGAACGTGCAGAAGGCGCGTTTCCGCAAGGCGGGTGGCGCGGCCAGGCCGCCGATGCTGCTGGGCCTGAACATCGGCAAGAACGCCGCCACGCCGATCGAGCGCGCGGTGGACGACTACCTCGCCTGCCTCGACGGCGTGTACCCGCATGCCGACTACGTGACGATCAACATCTCCAGCCCCAATACCGCGAACCTGCGCTCGCTGCAGAGCGACGAGGCGCTCGACGCCCTGCTCGGCGCCGTGGCCGAGCGGCGCGAGACGCTGGCCACGCGCCATGCCAAGCGCGCGCCGCTGTTCGTGAAGATCGCTCCGGACCTCGACAAAACCCAGGTCGCGGTCATTGCCGCCACCCTGAAGCGCCACGGCATGGACGGCGTGATCGCCACCAACACCACGCTGGCACGCGACGCGGTGAAGGGCCTGCCGCATGCGGAGGAAGCGGGCGGACTTTCAGGCGCACCGGTGCGGGAAGCCAGCAACGGCGTGATCGCGCAACTGCGCGCGGCGCTGGGCGCCGGTTTTCCGATCATCGGGGTGGGCGGCATCCTGAGCGGGGCCGATGCCAAGGCCAAGATTGCCGCCGGCGCCGACGTGGTGCAGATCTACACCGGGTTGATCTATCGCGGCCCCGGACTGGTCCGCGAAGCCGCCCAGGCGCTGCTGCGGGATCGCAGCAAGGCCTGAGTCTTTTTCGGCTCTCTTCAGCGCATGCGCCAGAGCACTGGCGCAATGAACGCTGCCCAGCGCAGCAGACGCCGCGGCCGGATCACCACCACGGCCGCAGCAGCGACGACACCGGCGGCCACAGGGTGCGCCCGCGCGATGCGCAATGCAGCAGCGGCAGCGGACTCGTCAGGCGGAGGCGCCTGCTCCGCTTTGGCCGCGTCGTCGTGCGCGAACTGCGGCTCGCGTCCGCCCTGCAGCGTTGCGATACGCTGGCGCTGGCGGTCCATGCGCGCCAGCAGTTCCTCGCGCGTGGCCGGCCTCGAGGGACGGGGTTCGTCGTCGGGCTGGTCCGGGTCCTTGCCGAGGCCGAAACGGTCCTGCACCCACGCCCAGTCGCGCTCGAACTCCTGGCGCGCCGGCGCGAAGCCGTTGGACGCATTGCGCAAGGTCTGCAGCAGGCCGATGGCGGCCACCAGCCACAGCACGATCCACACGCCCGCCACCGACCACGCGGCCGTGATGCGGTACGGCGTCTCCCAGAAATGAACCACCACCGCCACGGACACCAGCGCCACGGTGACGGTGGTCAGCCCCAGCACGGCCAGCCCGAACACGAGCATCAGCTTCAGGCGCTGCTTCTCGTCATCCCAGGCCATGCGCAGCAGTTGCACCCGGTCTTCGGCCGCCAGGGCGCCTTCGGCGGCGGCGATGCGCAGCCGGCGGACGCGGGCGTCCAGGCCGAACAGGGAAAGCAGCCTCATGGGCTACCTCCTGTCATGCCCGGGTGAACGGTGCTGCGGTGCGACTGCCGGTCAGCGGCGGCCAAGCAGCAGACCCACCAGCACGCCGACGGCCAGTGCGGCACCGGCGATCTGCCATGGTTCGTCGTGAGCGTATGCGTTGGCGGAGGTGGCTGCCTCGCGGGCCTTCTTGGCGGCGAGCTTGCTTTTCTCGGATGCGAGCTCGCGCGCAATGGCGAGCTTGGTGTCGATGCGCTGGCGCAGCGCCTTGATGTGGGGAACCGAATCCAGGTCCTTGCTCGCCAGCACGCCGCGCACGTCGCTCGCGATGTCTTCGGCTGCTGCTTCAAGATTTTGGGATGCACTCATTGGAATCTTTCCTCCGTGATGACACCGGCACCGCGCCGGCGGCTTCACGCCAGCAAATGGCGTACTGTCATGTTACAGGCACAAAAGACCCTCATGCGCGACAGATGTGCGTACATGTGCCCTTCGATCCTCACTCAGCCTTCCGTACCCGCCAGCAGGCAGGCGACGTGCGCCCCGATCGCCAGGCTGCTCGTGAGCCCCGGCGACTCGATGCCGAACAGATTGACCAGCCCCGCCACGCCGTGCGACGCCGGTCCGTCGATCACGAAGTCCGCGGCCGGCTCGCCGGGCCCCGAGATCTTGGGCCGCATGCCTGCGTAGCCTGGAATCAGCGCGCCGTCGGGCAACGCAGGCCAGTACTTGCGCACCTCGGCATAGAAGCCGTCGCCGCGCGCGGGGTCCACCACGAGGTCGTCGGCCGAGGAGACCCACTGCACGTCGGGGCCGAACTTGGCCTGGCCGCCAAGGTCGATCGTCAGGTGCACGCCCAGGCCGCCCGGCTCGGGAACCGGATAGATGAGCCGCCCGAAAGGCGCCCGCCCCGGCAGAGTGAAGTAGTTGCCCTTGGCGAAATGCTCGCGTGGCACCGCCGTAGCCGGCAGCCCCTCGAAGCGGCGGGCCAGCGCCGGAGCGCCCAGCCCGGCGGCGTTGACCACCGTTCGGCAACGCAACGCCGTGCCGTCCTGCGCGATCAGCACGATGCCATCGGCACCGCATTCGGCGCGCATGACAGGCGATTTCAGCGCGAGCATGCCGCCCTCGTTCTCCAGGTCGCCGAGCAGGCTCAGCATCAGCGCATGGCTATCGACGATGCCGGTGCTCGGCGAATGCAGCGCCGCAACGCATTGCAGCTGCGGTTCCATGGCCTTGGACTGCTGTTCGGTGAGCAGTTGCAGGTCGTCGACACCGTTGGCCGCCGCCTTGGCCCGGATCGCATCGAGCTGCCCCGCCTGCTCGGGCGACGTAGCAACGATCAGCTTGCCGCAGCGCCGATGCGGCACGCCGCGCGCCTCGGCGTAGGCGTAGAGCAGTTGCTTGCCTTCCACGCAAAGCCGCGCCTTCAGTGAGCCCTTCGGGTAATAGATGCCCGCATGGATCACCTCGCTGTTGCGCGAACTGGTGCCGGTGCCAATGGCGCCTTCGGATTCGAGCACCAAAACCTCCCGGCCTTCGAGCGCCAAAGCGCGCGCCACGGCCAAGCCCACCACTCCACCGCCAATGACGGCGCAATCGATTTCTTCCATCGTGCGAGCTTATCGCGGCCCGCACGGCAGACGCGCAGACTCAATTCACTGAGGTGGGGGTACCGGGTCCGTGGGTTCGTCCGGCGGCGTGCTCGGGCCCTCGTCGGGCTCCACGGGCAGGTCCGGCGTGACGGGGGTCGGAAGATCTGGATGAGTGGCCATGGTCTTGCTCCTTTTCCGACATTTCCATGCCGGCGCCGGCAAAGACGCGCCATCATGCGGCTGCACTTGCCGTCGGCGCCAACCGACAGCAACGCTCGTCACTTCAGGCAGGTCGTGCGAATGGCAGATCCGCGCGGGAGCCACGGGGTCGGCGCAGTGCGGCGAGCAGAAGCCCTATTTCGCATGCGACAGCTGCGACGATCTGTTCGGCGCGAAGCGGTAAAAAACGAACTGGCGCGCAAAACAAAAAAGCGACCTGGAAATCCAGGTCGCTTTTTGATGATGGTGGGCGGTGGAGGCTTCGAACCTCCGACCCCAGCAGTGTGAATGCTGTGCTCTACCCCTGAGCTAACCGCCCAAAGCAGCGCATTGTTTGCGTTGCTTCGAATTACGTATCGCGTTCAGCGAAGCCTCAGATTATGCCACAGCTTTTTCTTCGTTTTGACGAAACAGCGTGCGACCACCAGAAGATTTGTCGAGCTGGGCCAACACGCCCTCGTGCGCGGCGAGCTCATGCTCCGCTGCCAGGATCACCGGCAACTCGAACTGGCTCAGGTCCATGGCCACGACCTTGGTGCCGACCTCGGGCTCGTTGGAGGCCACGTCGATGAGCAGCGCATCCTGTCCGCGCGTGAGGTTGATGTAGACGTCGGCCAGCAGCTGCGCGTCGAGCTTGGCGCCGTGGAAGGTGCGGTTCGAACGGTCGACACCGAAGCGGTCGCACAGCGCATCGAGCGAGTTGCGCTTGCCCGGATACACCTGCTTGGCCATGGCCAGCGTGTCGGTCACTTCCGCGACGAAGGTGCGCAGCGGAGGAAAGCCGGCGCGCTCGAACTCCTTGTTGAGGAAGCCGACGTCGAAGGCCGCGTTGTGAATGATCAATTCGGCATCGCGCAGGTACTCGACGATGTCGTTGGCCAGCGTGGCGAACTTCGGCTTGTCGCGAAGGAAATCGGTCGTCAGGCCGTGGACCTTCAACGCGTCTTCGTGGCTCTCGCGCTCCGGGTTGAAATAGATGTGCAGGTCGTTGCCGGTGAGCTTGCGGTTGAACAGCTCCACGCAGCCGAGCTCGATGATGCGGTCACCGTTCTCTGCAGAGAGCCCGGTGGTTTCGGTATCGAGGACGATCAAGCGACTCATCAGTGGTTTTCCTTGGCGTGGTTGATCGAGTACTTCGGAATCTCGATGGTCACATTTTCCTGCGCCAGGATCGATTGGCAACTCAGCCGCGATTGCGGCTCCAGGCCCCAGGCGCGGTCGAGCAGGTCTTCCTCGCCCTCTTCCGCTTCGTTCAGCGAGTTGAAGCCCCCGCGCACGATGACGTGGCAGGTGGTGCAGGCGCAGCTCATCTCGCAGGCGTGCTCGATATTGATGTCGTTGTCGAGCAGCGCTTCGCAGATCGAGGTGCCGGCTGGCGCGGTGATTTCGGCGCCTTGCGGGCAGTACTCGGGATGCGGATAGATCTTGATCGTGGGCATGTTTTTGTTCTAGAGAGATTCGACCTTGCGGCCGGCAAGTGCGCGCGCAATGCCCGCGTTCATGCGCTGTGCGGCAAAGGCTTCGGTGTCGTCGGCCAACTTCTTTGTGGCGGCCTCGATGGCGGCGGCGTCGTTGCTGCTCCTGGCGGCTTCGCGCAATTGCAGCATCGAAGCATCGATGACCGCGCGCTCCTCGCCGTTCAGCAGGTCGCCATCGGCATCGAGCGCGCTCTGCGTGGCAAGCAGCATGCGGTCGGCATCGACGCGTGCCTCGACCAGCGCACGGGCCTGCATGTCCTGCTGCGCGGTGGAGAAGCTTTCCTGCAGCATCGTCGCGATCTGGTCGTCCGACAGGCCGTAAGACGGCTTGACCGCCACGCTGGCCTCGACGCCGCTACCCTGCTCTTTTGCGCTCACGCTCAGCAGGCCGTCGGCATCGACGGTGAAGGTCACGCGGATGCGCGCGGCGCCAGCGGCCATCGGCGGAATGCCGCGCAGCGTGAAGCGCGCGAGGCTGCGGCAGTCGGAGACGAGGTCGCGCTCGCCCTGCACCACGTGCAGCGCCAGTGCGGTCTGGCCGTCCTGGTAGGTGGTGAAGTCCTGCGCCATCGCGGTGGGAATGGTCTGGTTGCGCGGCACGATGCGCTCGACCAGGCCGCCCATGGTTTCGATGCCGAGCGACAGCGGGATCACGTCGAGCAGCAGCAGTTCGCCCGCGCCGTTGTTGCCGGCCAGCTGGTTCGCCTGGATGGCGGCACCGAGGGCCACGACTTCGTCGGGGTTCAGGTTGACCAGCGGTTCGCGGCCGAAGAAATCGGCGACGGCGCGGCGCACCTGCGGCATGCGGGTCGAGCCGCCGACGAGCACGATGCCCTGCAGCGCTTCAGGCTTGAGTTTCGCGTCGCGCAGAGCCTTGCGGACGGCGGCGATGGTGCGGTCGGTGAGTGGCTGCGTGGCGGCGTAGAACTGCTCGCGGGCCAGGTCGAAGGAGATGGCCTTGCCTGCGACATCGGCCTTGAAGATGGTCGACGGCGAATCGGTCAGTGCCTCTTTCGCTGCCCGAGCGGCCACGAGCAATGCGGCCTTGTCGGCGTCGCTGACGGCTTGCAGGCCGGTCTGCGCGAGCACGAAATCGGCGAGTGCATGGTCGTAGTCGTCGCCGCCGAGGGCCGAGTCGCCACCCGTGGCAATCACTTCGAACACGCCCTGCGTGAGCCGCAGGATCGAGATGTCGAAGGTGCCGCCGCCCAGGTCGTAGACCGCGTAGACGCCTTCGCTCGCGTTGTCGAGCCCGTAGGCGATGGCTGCGGCCGTGGGTTCGCTGATCAGGCGCAGCACGTTCAGGCCGGCGAGTTGCGCGGCATCCTTGGTCGCCTGGCGCTGGCCTTCGTCGAAGTACGCGGGCACGGTGATGACGGCGCCATACAGTTCGTCGTCGTCGAAGGTGTCCTGTGCACGGTAGCGCAGCGTGGCCAGGATCTCGGCGCTGATCTCGACCGGCGACTTCTCGCCCGCCAGCGTCTGCACCTTCACCATGCCGCCGTCGCCGCTGCCGATGCGGTACGACATCGCATCGCGGTTCGCGATGTCGGCCAGGCCGCGGCCCATGAGCCGCTTCACGGAAGTGATGGTGTTGGCGGGGTCCTGCGCGCGCGCGGCCACGGCATCGAAGCCGATCTGGCGGCGGTCGCCTTCGAGGTAGCGCACGGCCGAGGGCAGCAGCACGCGTCCCTGGTCGTCGGGCAAGCATTCGGCCACGCCGTTGCGCACCGAGGCCACCAGCGAATGCGTCGTGCCCAGGTCGATGCCCACGGCGATGCGGCGCTGATGCGGATCGGGCGCCTGGCCGGGTTCGGAAATCTGAAGAAGAGCCATCAGGCCTCCCGCCGGGCCGCCCCAAGGGAGGCCTGCGCCCCCATGGAGGGCAGCGAATACACGAAGTGATGAGCGTGGGGGTTCATGTCTTCTATTGTCCCAACTGATCGAACTTGGCTTCGACGTCCTGTCCGAAGCGCTCAATGAACATGAGGGCTCTCACCTGCTGCGCGGCGGCGGGGTAGTCGCCCTTCTCGTCGATCAGCCAGTCGAGCGACGACAGCGCGCGTGCGCGGCCGGCCTCGACCTCCGCCTGGAGCTTCTCGAGCGAAGCGATACTTTCGACATCGTCGAGCGCCTCGCGCCACTCCATCTGCTGCATGAGGAACTCCGCCGGCATTGCCGTGTTGTTCTCCGCATTCAGCGGTGCGCCGTGCATCTCGCAGATGTAGCTGGCGCGGCGGATCGGGTCCTTCAAGCGCTGGTAGGCCTCGTTGATGCGCACCGACCACTGCATGGCCACGCGCTGCGCCGCAGCGCCCTGCGCGGCAAAGCGGTCCGGGTGGGCTTCGCGCTGCAGCTCTTTCCAGCGCGCGTCGAGCACGGCGCGGTCCTGCGCGAAAGTCGCCGGGACGGCGAACAGTTGAAAGTCGGTGTCGTTCAGGTTCATGGCAAGAAAAAACCGCCAGCACATGACATGGTGGCGGCTATGGTCGCAGTCAGCGACGGCGCATCAGATGCGAAAACTTTCCCCACAACCGCAGCGGTCGCGTTCGTTGGGGTTGATGAACTTGAAGCCCTCGTTCAGGCCTTCGCGCACGAAGTCGAGTTGCGTGCCGTCGATGTAGGCCAGGCTCTTCGGGTCGACCAGCACCTTCACGCCGTGGTCTTCGAACACCACGTCTTCAGGCGCCAGTTCGTCCACGTACTCGAGCTTGTAGGCCAGGCCGGAGCAACCCGTGGTCTTCACGCCCAGCCGCACACCCACGCCCTTGCCCCGTTTGCCGAGGTAGCGGGTGACGTGTCGCGCAGCGGCTTCGGTCAGCGTGACGGCCATGTCAGTGGACAGCTTCGGCAGCAGCGGATTCGGTCTTGACGCCGTGCTTGGCCTTGTAGTCGCTCACGGCGGCCTTGATCGCGTCTTCGGCCAGGATGGAGCAGTGGATCTTCACGGGCGGCAGGGCCAGTTCTTCGGCAATCTGCGCGTTCTTGAGCGCAGCCGCTTCGTCGAGCGTCTTGCCCTTGACCCATTCGGTCACGAGCGACGACGACGCGATGGCCGAGCCGCAGCCATAGGTCTTGAAGCGGGCGTCTTCGATCACGCCGGTTTCTGGATTGACCTTGATCTGCAGCTTCATCACGTCGCCGCAGGCCGGTGCGCCGACCATGCCGGTGCCTACCGAGTCGTCGCCCTTTTCGAAGGAGCCGACGTTGCGGGGATTTTCATAGTGGTCGATGACCTTGGAAGAATATGCCATGGTGTACCTCTCAAACTTTGTTCAATCGTGGAGCCTGGTGCGGGCCTGCGTCAGTGGGCCGACCACTGGATCGTGCTGATGTCGACGCCGTCCTGGAACATCTCCCACAGGGGGCTCAGCTCGCGCAGCTTGGCGACGTTGTGCTTGATGGTCGAGATGGCGTAGTCGATTTCTTCTTCGGTCGTGAAACGGCCAATGGTCATGCGAAGGCTGCTGTGGGCCAGTTCGTCGCTGCGGCCCAGGGCGCGCAGCACGTAGCTGGGCTCGAGGCTGGCCGAGGTGCAGGCCGAGCCCGACGACACCGCCAGGCCCTTGATGCCCATGATCAGCGACTCGCCTTCGACGTAGTTGAAGCTCATGTTCAGGTTGTGCGGCACGCGGTGTTCGAGGTCGCCGTTGATGAACACCTGTTCCACGTCTTTCAGCCCGTCGAGCAGACGCTTCTGCAGGCGGCGTGCGTGTTCGATGTCCTTGTGCATCTCGAGCTTGGCGATGCGATAGGCCTCGCCCATGCCGACGATCTGGTGCGTGGGCAGCGTGCCCGAACGCATGCCGCGCTCATGGCCACCACCGTGCATCTGCGCTTCGAGGCGGATGCGCGGCTTGCGGCGCACGTACAGCGCGCCGATGCCCTTCGGGCCGTAGGTCTTGTGCGAAGCCAGGCTCATCAGGTCGATGGGCAGCTTCGTGATGTCGATGTCGATCTTGCCGGTGGCCTGGGCCGAGTCGACGTGGAAGATCACGCCTTTTTCGCGGCAGGCATTGCCCAGCGCGACCACGTCCTGGATCACACCGATTTCGTTGTTCACGAAGAGCACGCTGGCCAGGATGGTGTCGGGGCGAATGGCCGCCTTAAACTTCTCGAGGTCGACGAGGCCGTTTTCTTCGACGTCGAGGTAGGTCACCTCGAAGCCTTGGCGTTCCAGCTCGCGCATGGTGTCGAGCACGGCCTTGTGCTCGGTCTTCAGCGTGATCAGGTGCTTGCCCTTGCCCTTGTAGAACTGGGCAGCGCCCTTGAGCGCGAGGTTGATCGATTCGGTGGCACCCGATGTCCAGACAATTTCGCGCGGATCGGCATTGATCAGCTCGGCCACCTGGCCGCGCGCCTTCTCGACGGCCTCTTCCGCTTCCCAGCCCCAGGCGTGGCTGCGCGATGCCGGGTTGCCGAAGTGCTCGCGCAACCAGGGAATCATGGCGTCGACCACGCGCGGGTCGACCGGCGTGGTGGCGCCGTAATCGAGATAGATCGGGAAATGAGGAGTTACGTCCATGGCTGGCTCGTGCTGGCGTGGGGGTTGTTTTTAGATCTGGGCTGCTGCTCGTGCCGGCGCCCGAAGGCGCCGCCGGAAATCAGAAGTCTCGAAAGCGGTCTCAGGACTTCGCGAAGGCGTTGCCGAGAGCGAACACCGAGTTCGGCGCATTCACGCGAATCGGCTTGACCACCGGCTGGGCCGAGATGGCGCGCTTGACGACGGGCTTGTTCTCGATCTGCACGCCCTTGGCGATCTGGTCGTCAACCAGCTTCTGCAAGGTGACGGAGTCGAGAAACTCGACCATGCGCTGGTTCAGCGAGGCCCAGAGCTCGTGCGTCATGCAGCGGCCGGCTTCGCCCAGGCAGTTTTCCTTGCCGCCGCACTGGGTGGCGTCGATGGGTTCATCGACGGAAACAATGATGTCGGCGACCGTGATATCGGCAGCCTTGCGACCGAGGCTGTAACCGCCACCAGGGCCGCGGGTCGATTCGACCAGTTCATGACGGCGCAGCTTGCCGAACAGCTGTTCGAGGTAGGACAGCGAAATCTGCTGCCGTTGGCTGATTGCGGCCAGCGTGACCGGACCGGTGTTCTGACGCAACGCCAGATCGATCATTGCCGTGACCGCAAAACGGCCTTTGGTAGTGAGACGCATCGCAAGCTCCTTCAAGTGCTTACCGTTGAAATGACACCGTGGCCCTGGGCTGCGGTGACCTCGTCTCCGCCCTGCCCGACCCCTGGCGCTGGTGAACCAGCCGGTAGGAGTCGGTCCTTCATCGCGAAGTTCTTTTCTTGTTGTTGAGTATTTCGCTCAAGTATAACAGAAGCCCCCGAACTCTGCTCGGGTAAACCCCAGCGCCGTCCGCTTGAAGAACGCGAACGTTTGAACTATCGCGGCTAGAGCGCGATGTTGTCCCCGCCGGCAGCCCCGAAAGCCTGCTCGCGCAGCAGCGCCAACTGGTCGCGCACGCGAGCCGCCTTCTCGAATTCGAGGTTCCGGGCGTGCTCCAGCATCTGCTTTTCCAGCCGCTTGATTTCCCGGGCGATGTCCTTTTCGCTCATGTCCTCGACCTTGGCGCGTTCCAGGTCGAGCTTGGCCATTTCCTTGCCCGTTTTCTCGCTGTAGACCCCGTCGATCAGGTCGCGCACCTGCTTGACGATGCTTCGCGGCGTGATGCCGTTCGCCTCGTTGTGCGCAATCTGCCGGGCGCGGCGGCGCTCGGTCTCGTCGATGGCCTTCTTCATCGAGTCGGTCATGCGGTCGGCGTAAAGAATGGCCTTGCCGTTCAGGTTGCGCGCCGCCCGGCCGATGGTCTGGATCAGCGAGCGCTCGGCGCGCAGGAAGCCTTCCTTGTCGGCATCGAGGATCGCCACCAGCGAAACCTCCGGAATATCCAGCCCCTCGCGCAGCAGGTTGATGCCCACCAGCACGTCGAAGGTGCCCAGGCGCAGGTCGCGCAATATTTCCACCCGCTCGACCGTGTCGACGTCGCTGTGCAGGTAGCGCACCTTCACGCCGTTGTCGCCCAGGTAGTCGGTCAGCTGCTCGGCCATGCGCTTGGTCAGCGTGGTGATGAGCACGCGTTCGTTCTTGTCCACGCGCACGCGGATCTCGCCCAGAACGTCGTCCACCTGGTGGGTGGCGGGCCGAACCTCGACTTCGGGGTCGATCAGGCCGGTGGGCCGCACCAGCTGTTCGACCACGTTGCCGGCATGGTCCTTCTCGTACTGCGCCGGCGTGGCCGACACGAAGATGCACTGGCGCATGCGCGTCTCGAACTCCTCGAGCTTCAGCGGCCGGTTGTCCAGCGCACTCGGCAGGCGGAAGCCGTACTCGACCAGTGTGGTCTTGCGCGCCCGGTCGCCGTTGTACATGCCGCCGAGCTGGCCGATCATCTGGTGGCTCTCGTCGAGGAACATGAGCGCGTCCTTCGGCAGGTAGTCGGTCAGCGTGGCCGGCGGGTCGCCGGGCGCGGCGCCCGACAGGTGGCGCGTGTAGTTCTCGATGCCCTTGCAGTGGCCGATTTCGGCCAGCATCTCGAGGTCGAAGCGGGTGCGCTGCTCCAGCCGCTGCGCCTCGACCAGCTTGCCCGCGCTCACCAGCTCCTTGAGCCGCTCGCTCAGCTCGATCTTGATGGTCTCGACCGCCGCCATGACCTTGTCGCGGGGCGTCACATAGTGGCTGGACGGGTACACCGTGAAGCGCGGCACCTTCTGCCGGACGCGCCCGGTCAGCGGATCGAACAGCTGCAGCGACTCGATTTCGTCGTCGAACAGTTCGAAACGGATCGCCAGTTCGCTGTGCTCCGCCGGGAACACGTCGATGGTGTCGCCGCGCACGCGGAAGGTGCCGCGAGCGAAATCCTGCTCGTTGCGCAGGTACTGCATGCGGATCAGCCGGGAAATCAGGTCACGCTGCCCGACCTTGTCGCCGACGCGGGCAATCAGCCGCATCTCCATGTAGTCCTCGGGCGTGCCGATGCCGTAGATGGCGCTCACCGTGGCCACGATGACCGTGTCGCGCCGCTCCAGCACGCTCTTGGTGGCCGACAGCCGCATCTGCTCGATGTGCTCGTTGATCGAGGAATCCTTCTCGATGAACAGGTCGCGCTGAGGCACATAGGCCTCCGGCTGGTAGTAGTCGTAGTAGCTCACGAAGTACTCGACGGCGTTCTTCGGGAAGAACTCGCGGAACTCGCTGTAGAGCTGCGCCGCCAGCGTCTTGTTGGGCGCGAACACGATGGCCGGGCGGCCCAGCCGCGCAATCACGTTGGCCATGGTGAAGGTCTTGCCCGAGCCGGTCACGCCCAGCAGGGTCTGGAACACTTCGCCGTCGATCACGCCTTCGACAAGCCCTTCGATGGCCTTGGGCTGGTCGCCCGCGGGCGGATAGGGCTGGAAGAGCTCGAACGGGGAGTCCGGGTACCTGATGAATTCACCCTGTTTCGCGGGCCCGATCGGGTCCACTTTCTTCAGGTCTGCTATGGCTTCGTTGTTGTCTGGCATGGCTGTTCCCGACAGGTGGCGCTCGCGCCGGTAAAATTCAAGGCAACCGGAAAGCATAAAGCCTAGTCCGGTTGCAGCGAAGCTTTCATCCCAAAGGACCTTTCCATGTCTATGTTCACCGCGGTCGAAATGGCACCGCGCGACCCGATCCTCGGCCTCAACGAGCAATTTGCAGCCGACACCAACCCCAACAAGGTCAACCTCGGCGTCGGCGTCTATTACGACGACAACGGCAAGCTGCCCCTGCTCCAGTGCGTGCAGGCCGCAGAACAGAACATGATGAAAGCGCCCACCGCGCGCGGCTACCTGCCCATCGACGGCATCGCGGCGTACGACAACGCCGTCAAGGCGCTGGTCTTCGGCGCCGACAGCGAGCCCGTCACCTCGGGCCGCGTGGCCACCATCCAGGCCATCGGCGGCACCGGCGGCCTGAAGGTCGGCGCAGACTTCCTCAAGAAGTTCAGCCCCTCCGCCAAGGTGCTGATCAGCGACCCGAGCTGGGAAAACCACCGCGCACTGTTCACCAACGCCGGCTTCGAAGTCGAAAGCTACCCCTACTACGACGCGGCCAAGCGCGGCGTCAACTTCGAAGGCATGCTGGCCGCCCTGAACGCGGCCCCGGCCGGCACCATCGTCGTGCTGCACGCCTGCTGCCACAACCCCACCGGCTACGACATCACCGCCGCCCAGTGGGACCAGGTCGTCGCCGCCGTCAAGGCCAAGGGCCTGGTGCCCTTCCTCGACATGGCGTACCAGGGCTTCGGCTACGGCCTGAAGGAAGACGGCGCGGCCGTCGCCAAGTTCGTCGAAGCCGGCCTGACCTTCTTCGTCTCGACCTCGTTCTCCAAGAGCTTCAGCCTGTACGGCGAGCGCGTCGGCGCACTGTCTGTGCTGTGCGAAAACAAGGAAGAAGCCGGCCGCGTGCTGTCGCAGCTCAAGATCGCCATCCGCACCAACTACAGCAACCCGCCCACGCACGGCGGCGCCGTGGTGGCAGCGGTGCTCGGCAACCCCGAGCTGCGCGCCCTGTGGGAAAAGGAACTGGGCGAGATGCGCGTGCGCATCAAGGCCATGCGCCAGAAGCTGGTCGACGGCCTCAAGGCCGCGGGCGTGAAGGAAGACATGAGCTTCATCACCACGCAGATCGGCATGTTCAGCTACTCGGGCCTGACCAAGGACCAGATGGTGCGCCTGCGCAATGAGTTCGGCGTGTACGGCACCGACACCGGCCGCATGTGCGTGGCCGCGCTCAACAGCAAGAACATCGACTACGTCTGCGCGTCGATCGCCAAAGTCATCTAAGTGACAGCAAAGTGTGAGGGAATGCGCTGCAGCGACGATTCCTTCACACTTCTTGGCCAAAGGACCCTCGCGGCGGGGTCGGTGTAGGGGTTAGGCCCCCTGCAACGCAGCGAATGCGCTGATATATTGCACCGCAACATTCCACTCAAAGATCAGCGATGCTCTATCAACTCTACGAAGCCCAGCGTTCCTTGATGGAGCCTTTCTCGGACTTCGCCCAGGCAGCCTCCAAGCTCTACGGCCCGGGAGCCGTGTGGGGCCAGCTGCCCATGGCCCAGCGCATGGCCGCGGGCTACGACCTGCTCTACCGCCTGGGCAAGGACTACGAGAAGCCCGAGTTCAACATCAAGTCGGTGAAGGTCGATGGCGCGGACGTCGTCATCCAGGAAGCCATTGCGCTCGACAAGCCCTTCTGCGAGCTGCGCCGCTTCAAGCGCTTCACCGACGAGCCGCACATCCTCAAGACGCTCAAGAGCCAGCCCGTGGTGCTGGTCGTCGCGCCCCTGTCGGGCCACTATGCGACCCTGCTGCGCGACACCGTGCGCACCATGCTGCAGGACCACAAGGTCTACATCACCGACTGGAAGAACGCGCGCCTCGTGCCGATGTCGGAAGGCGAGTTCCACCTCGACGACTACATCAACTACGTGCAGGAGTTCATCCGCCTGCTGCAGGCCGAGTACGGCAACTGCCACGTGGTGAGCGTGTGCCAGCCCACCGTGCCCGTGCTCGCTGCCGTGTCGCTCATGGCCAGCCGCGGCGAGCCGCTGCCGCTCACCATGACGATGATGGGCGGCCCCATCGACGCGCGCAAGTCGCCCACGGCGGTCAACAACCTCGCGATGAACAAGAGCTTCGAGTGGTTCGAGAACAACGTGATCTACCGCGTGCCGCAGGGCTTCCCCGGTGAAGGCCGCCGCGTGTACCCCGGCTTCCTGCAGCACACGGGCTTCGTGGCCATGAACCCCGACCGCCACGCCAGCAGCCACTACGACTACTTCAAGGACCTCATCAAGGGCGACGATGCCAGCGCCGAGGCCCACCGCAAGTTCTACGACGAGTACAACGCCGTGCTCGACATGGACGCCGATTACTACCTCGAGACCATCCGCACCGTGTTCCAGGAGTTCGACCTGGTCAACGGCACCTGGGACGTCAAGTCCCCCGACGGCAAGGTGGAGCGCGTGCACCCGCAGGACATCCACGGCACGGCCCTGCTCACCGTCGAAGGCGAACTCGACGACATCTCCGGCTCGGGCCAGACCGAAGCCGCGCACAGCCTGTGCACCGGCATCGACGACGCGAAACGCGAACATTACGAAGTCAAGGGCGCCGGCCACTACGGCATCTTCAGCGGCCGCCGCTGGCGCGAACTGGTCTACCCGAAGATGCAGAAATTCATCGAGGCCAACGACCAGCCGCAGCGCCGCGCGAGCGCCCGCGACGCACTGGCCGCCGAAGACACCGTGAAGCCTGTGCGCAAAAGCCCGGCTCCCGCAGCAGTCGCGGCCAAGAAGGCCCCAGCGAAGACGGCCACGGCCGTCGCCGCCAAGAAGACAGCGCCGCGCAAGAAGCCCGGCACCAGCGCCGCGCGCTGAAGCGCGCGCCATTCCCACAGTGAACGGGCTCGCCGCACGCATCAACGACGCACTGCCCCAAACGCAGTGCACACGTTGCGGCTACCCGGATTGCGCAAGCTACGCCCAGGCCGTGGCCGACGGCGAGGCCGGCATCAACCAGTGCCCGCCCGGCGGTGCCGAAGGCATCGACCGGCTCGCACGACTCACCGGCCGAGCGCCGCTGCCGCTCGACCCCGAGTGCGGCGTTGAAGGCCCGCGCGCCATGGCCGTCATCGACGAGGCCTGGTGCATCGGCTGCACGCTCTGCCTCGATGCCTGCCCCACCGACGCGATCGTCGGCGTCAACAAGCGCATGCACACGGTGATCGAGGCCCACTGCACGGGCTGCGAGCTGTGCATTCCGGTCTGCCCCGTCGACTGCATTTCGCTCGAGGTCGAAACACTCGGCCGCACCGGCTGGCAAGCATGGTCTGCCGAGCAGGCCGCGAGCGCACGGCGCCGCTACGAAGTGCACGGCAAGCACCGCAACACCGATGCGCGCCTTGTCGAGACGGCGCCCAAGGCCGAAACTCCGCAAGACGCTGGTGCACGCAAGCGCGCCATCGTCGAAGCCGCACTGGCGCGTGCCCGCGCCGCCTCGCAACAACGCCCACCAGCCGCCAAACCATGACGCTCGACACCCTGCTCATCTACATCGTCGCTTCGCTCGCGCTGGCCCTCATCCCGGGGCCGACGATGCTGCTCGCGCTGTCCAACGGCATCGAGGGCGGCATGCGCCGCGCGAGCTGGGGGATTGCCGGTGCATCGCTGGGCAGCATCACGCTGATCGCAGTCGTCGCCCTGGGACTGGGCTCGCTGCTGGCGACCTCGGAGTGGCTCTTCAATGCGATCCGTGTCGCAGGCGTGGCCTACCTCGTGTGGCTGGGCGTCAAGCTGTGGCGCAGCGAAACCACCGACCTGCGCACCGCGCTGGCCAAGTCGCCGCTCGAAGTCCGTCCGCAGGGCCGTGTCGCGCTGCTGCGCAGCCTCATGGTGGCGCTGTCGAATCCGAAGACGGTGCTGTTCTTTGCCGCCTTCCTGCCGCAGTTCGTCGACATCGCGAAGCCGCAGGGCCCTCAATACCTGCTGCTGGGTGCCGTTTTCGTCGCTCTCGACACCTGCGTGATGCTGGCCTATGCCGGCGCCGGCACGCAGGCCGTGCGCTTTCTCTCGCAGCGCGGCCTCAAGGCAATGAACCGCGGTTGTGCGGCCGGCATGTGGCTGTTGGCCGCTACCCTTGCCGTGTGGCGCCGCCCCGGCGCTTGAAGAGCAGCAACAGCACGCCCGCTAGCACCACGCCCACCGCGTACCACTCGAAGCGCGTCACAGTCTCGCCGCCGATCCACACGCCCAGCAGCATCGCGATCACCGGATTCACGAAGGTATAGCTGGACGCCAGCGCGGCCGGGGCCTTCGCGAGCAGCACCATGTAGGCGTTGAAGGCGATCAGCGAGCCGAACACCACGAGGTAGATCCACGCGGCCACCGCCTCGGCCTGCAACGGCCAGCCCACCGTTTCACCTGACACCGCGGCCAGGCCCATCAGCACCACGCCGCCGCAGAGCATCTCGCTCGCGAAGCCCATCGCGCCGGGCGCCAGCGGCAGGCCGCGCTGGCTCAGCACACTGCCGAGCGACCAGCAGCAGCATGCGATGCACATCGCCAGCAAGCCTTCGGGCGAAGACCGGAAGCCGCTGCCCTGCGTCAGCATCAGCACGCCGACGAGCCCGAGCGCAATGCCCGCGGCCTCCAGCCGCGACGGCCTCGCGCCCCAGATCAGGTTGAGCAGCGCGATGAGCAGCGGAATCACCGCGATGAACGCAACGACCAGCCCAGAGCCGATCGACACCTCGGCACTGGCCGTACCGCCCATGCCGCCGCCCAGCATCAACGCCCCCACGACAAACGCATTGCGCCATTGCACCGGCGACGGCCATGGCGCCCCGCGCCAGCGCATCCACACGATGAGCAGCACGCCCGCGCACAGGAAGCGCGAGCCCATCTGCAGGAACGGCGGAAAGCTCACGAGCGCGTACTTGATCGCGAGGTAGGTCGAGCCCCAGACCACCCAGGTGGCGGCGAGGCACAGCCACAGCAGCGGCGGCAAGCCGGAGCGCCCTGCAGATGCGGGCTTGGCTGGAGAAGCGAGGGTGGACATGGCCGAGGGAAGTCTCTTGTTGGTATGTGATGGCAGCCATGGTATGAAAGCCAACCTCCGGCATCCATGCGACATTCATGGTTCTGCCCTCTTCCAACCGTTGATTTGAAGGAGTTGCATGGACTTCGCCTTGAACCCCTCACTGGATGCGCACGACACCCGCATCCTGGCCGAACTGCAGAACGATGCGCGGCTGACCATGGCCGAACTCGGCCGCCGCGTGCACCTGAGCCAGCCCGCGGTGACCGAGCGCGTGAAGAAGCTGGAGGCCGCGGGCGTCATCAGCGGCTACCGTGCCACCGTGAACCTGGGCAAGCTGGGCTACGGCATCCGCGCCATCATCCGCGTGGGCCGCGCCGACTACGCACGCGTGGTCGAGCTGGTGCAGCAGACGCCCGAATGCGTCAATGCCTACAACGTGACCGGGGAAGACAGCTGGATCCTGGAGATCGCGGTGATCGACGTGAGCCACCTCGACGCGGTGGTCACCAAGTTCTGCATCCTCACCGAGACCGCCACCTCGATCATCCTGAACCCGGCGCGAGAGCACCAGGCGATGCTGCCGCCCAGGAGCTCGGACGTGAAGCCGCCGATCAAGAAAGTGCTCAACGCGTAGCTGCGAGCGCGCTGAAAGCCGCCACCACTTCAGGCGGCGCCTGCACCATCTCGATCAGCACCCCCTCGCCCGCGATCGGGAACTCGTCGTTCGCCTTCGGGTGAAGAAAGCAGATGTCGAAGCCGGCCGCGCCCTTGCGGATGCCGCCGGGCGCAAAGCGCACGCCCTGCGCCGTCAGCCACTCGACGGCCTTGGGCAGGTCGTCGATCCACAGGCCCACGTGGTTCAGCGGCGTCGTGTGCACGGCAGGCTTCTTCTCCGGATCGAGCGGCTGCATCAGGTCGACCTCGACCTTGAACGGCCCCACGCCCATCGCGCAGATGTCTTCATCAACGTTCTCGCGTTCGCTCTTGAACGTGCCCGTGACTTCGAGCCCCAGCATGTCGACCCACAGCTTCTGCAGCCGCAGCTTGTCGGGGCCGCCGATGGCGATCTGCTGGATGCCGAGCACCTTGAAGGGGCGTGTGGTGGCGGCGGTCATGCGGCGCAGCTTTCCGTGGCCTGTTCCTGGACCTGCCGCGCGTTGAGCCCGAGCTTGCGCAACAGCACCGTGTCGGCTTCCACGTCGGGGTTGCCGGTGACCAGCAGCTTGTCGCCATAGAAGATCGAGTTCGCGCCCGCCATGAAGCACAGCGCCTGCACCGCGTCGCCCATCTGCTGGCGCCCGGCCGACAGACGCACGCGCGCGGTGGGCATGGTGATGCGCGCGACCGCGATCATGCGCACGAAGTCGAAGGGGTCGACCGGGTCCGAGTCGGCCAGCGGCGTGCCAGGCACGCGCACCAGGCTGTTGATCGGCACCGACTCCGGGTACGGGTTCAGGTTGGCCAGCTGCGCGATCAGCCCCGCGCGGTGCACCGGCTGCTCGCCCATGCCCACGATGCCGCCGCAGCACACGCTGATGCCCGCGCTGCGCACGTTGGCCAGCGTGTCGAGCCGGTCCTGGTAGGTGCGCGTGTCGACCACGTCGGTGTAGTACTCGGGCGCGGTGTCGAGGTTGTGGTTGTAGTAGTCGAGGCCGGCGGCCTTGAGCTGGTGCGCATGGTGCGGCTCCAGCATGCCGAGCGTGGCGCAGGTCTGCATGCCGAGGCCCTTCACGGCCTCTACCAGCACGGCCACCTTCTCGACGTCGCGGTCCTTGGGCGCTCGCCATGCGGCGCCCATGCAGAAGCGCGTGGCGCCGGCGTCCTTGGCGGCCTGCGCGGCGCGCACCACCTCGTCGACCTCCATGAGCTTCTGCGCCTTCACGCCGGTATCGAACTCGGCCGACTGCGGGCAGTAGCCGCAGTTCTCCGGGCAGCCACCGGTCTTGACCGACAGCAGCGTGGCCAGCTCGATGTCGCCTTCGGGGAAATGCTGGCGGTGCACGGTCTGCGCCTCGAACAGCAGGTCCATCAGCGGCTTGTCGAGCAGCGCCTGGATCGCCTCGACGGACCACGGGCCCTCGGTCCTGGGGGCAGCGGCCTTCGCGGGCCGGTACAGCGTGATCGCCTGTTGCAAGTCGTTGGCACCCATCAGTTGAACTCCAGAATGATCTGATCGACGGCGAGCGATTCGCCCTTGGCCGCTGAAATCTTGCCGACCACGCCGTCCTGCGAAGCGAACAGCACGTTCTCCATCTTCATGGCCTCGATCACGGCCAGCTTCTCGCCGGCACGCACCTGCTGCCCCGGCTGAACCGACACCTCGACCAGCAGGCCCGGCATCGGCGACATCAGGAACTTGCTCAGGTCCGGCGGCGCCTTGTAGGGCATCAGCTCCAGCAGCCGCGCGCCCAGCGGCGACAGCACCATCGCCTCGATCTGCGTGCCGTCGTGCGACACCCGCAGCGCCAGCGGGCTCTTGCCCGCGCCGCGCTCCACCTGCGCGGTGAAGGGCTTGTCGTTGACGATGCCCTGCACGCGGACCGCGCCCAGCGCGAAGCTGCTGTCGATCTTGTAGCTCTTGCCGCCCACGGCCACCGAGCTGGCGCCGGTCTTGCCGTGGAAGTCGGTAACGGAAACCGGGTGATGCACGTGCTTGCCTTCCGGCCCCAGCTCCACCACCACGAACTGCTCGCCCACCTTCACGCCATGGCCTTCGAGCTGCCCGCTGATGCCCGATGCGCGCGCGCGATAGCGGCGATGCACATAAGCCGCGAGCGCGATCAGGAACGACGGGTCGGCATGCGGCACGTCTTCCGCATGGAAGCCCTTGCCGTAGTGCTCGGCGATGAAGCCGGTGTTGAAGTCGCCCGCCACGAACTTCGGATGCGCCAGCAGCGCCGCCTGGAACGGGATGTTGCTGCTGATGCCTCGGATCACGAAGCCGTTGAGCGCCTCGCGCATGCGGGCGATCGCATGCTGGCGATCCTTGCCGTGCACGATGAGCTTGGCGATCATCGAGTCGTAGTACATCGGAATCTCGCCGCCGTCGTACACGCCCGTGTCCACGCGCACGCCTTGCAGGTGCGTGGTGTCGCTCGCGAACATGGTCTCGGTCGGCGGCTGGAACTTCACCAGACGGCCGGTCGACGGCAGGAAATTGTGGAACGGGTCTTCGGCATTGATGCGGCACTCGATCGCCCAGCCGTTGCGCTTCACTTCGGCCTGCGTCAGCGGTAGCTTCTCGCCGGCCGCCACGCGGATCATCAGCTCGACCAGGTCGAGGCCGGTGATGCATTCCGTCACCGGGTGCTCCACCTGCAGACGCGTGTTCATCTCCAGGAAGTAGAAGCTCTGGTCCTTGCCGACCACGAACTCCACCGTGCCAGCGCTCTGGTACTTCACGGCCTTGGCCAGCTGCACGGCCTGCTCGCCCATGGCCTTGCGCGTTTCGTCGCTGATGAAGGGGGAAGGAGCTTCCTCGATCACCTTCTGGTGGCGCCGCTGGATGGAGCACTCGCGCTCGTTCAGGTAGATCACGTTGCCGTGCGAGTCGCCCAGCACCTGGATCTCGATGTGGCGCGGCTCCTCGACGAACTTCTCGATGAACACGCGGTCGTCGCCGAAGCTGTTGCGCGCCTCGTTGCGGCACGAGGTGAAGCCCTCGAAGGCTTCCTTGTCGTTGAAGGCCACGCGCAGGCCCTTGCCGCCGCCGCCGGCCGAGGCCTTGATCATCACCGGATAGCCGATGTCGTTGGCAATCTCCACGGCGCGTTCGGCCGTCTCGATGGCATCGTTCCAGCCCGGAATGGTGTTGACCTTGGCTTCGTTCGCGAGCTTCTTCGAGGCGATCTTGTCGCCCATGGCCGCGATCGAATAGTGCTTCGGCCCGATGAAGGCGATGCCCTCTTCCTCGACCTTGCGGGCGAAGGCTTCGTTCTCCGACAGGAAGCCGTAGCCAGGGTGCACGGCCTCGGCGTCCGTCTGCTTGCAGGCCGCGATGATGCGGTCCGCCTGCAGATAGCTCTCGCGGCTCGGGGCCGCACCGATGTGCACGGCCTCGTCGGCCAGCTCGACGTGGCGGGCTTCCTTGTCGGCGTCGGAGTAGACGGCGACGGTGAGGATGCCCATCTTCTTGGCCGTCTGGATGACGCGGCAAGCGATCTCACCGCGATTGGCAATCAGGATTTTCTTGAACATGTTCTTCTTCTCCGTGCCACTCACAGTGGAATGTTCCCGTGCTTGCGCCACGGGTTCTCGAGCTTCTTCTCGCGCAGCATCACCAGCGAGCGGCAGATGCGCTTGCGCGTCTCGTGCGGCAGGATCACGTCGTCGATGTAGCCGCGTGCGCTGGCCACATACGGGTTCGCAAAGCGGGCCTTGTATTCGGCCTCGCGGGCAGCGAGCTTCTCGGGGTCGTTCTTGTCCTCGCGGAAGATGATTTCCACCGCGCCCTTGGCGCCCATCACCGCGATCTCGGCGCGCGGCCAAGCCAGGTTGACGTCGCCGCGCAGGTGCTTGGAGGCCATCACGTCGTATGCGCCACCGTAGGCCTTGCGCGTGATGACGGTGATCTTCGGCACCGTGCACTCCGCGTAAGCGTAGAGCAGCTTGGCGCCGTGCTTGATGATGCCGCCGTACTCCTGCCCCGTGCCGGGCATGAAGCCTGGCACGTCGACGAAGGTGACGACCGGAATGTTGAAGGCGTCGCAGAAGCGCACGAAGCGTGCGGCCTTGATGCTGCTCTTGATGTCCAGGCAGCCCGCCAGCACCAGCGGCTGGTTGGCGACGATGCCGATGGTCTGGCCTTCCATGCGGGCGAAGCCGATGACGATGTTCTTCGCGTAGTCGGGCTGCAGTTCGAAGAAGTCGCCGTCGTCCACCACCTTCAGGATCAGTTCCTTGATGTCGTAGGGCTTGTTCGGGTTGTCGGGCACCAGCGTGTCGAGCGAATAGTCGGGCCGGTCCGCCGGGTCGCCCAGGCCGTTGTTGCCCAGGCGCACCGGCGGCTTCTCCCGGTTGTTGAGCGGCAGGTAGTTGTACAGGCGGCGCAGCATCATCAGCGCCTCGACGTCGTTCTCGAACGCCATGTCGGCCACGCCGCTGCGCGTGGTGTGGGTGATGGCGCCGCCGAGCTCCTCTGCAGTCACGCTCTCGTGGGTCACGGTCTTCACCACCTCGGGGCCGGTGACGAACATGTAGCTGCTGTCCTTCACCATGAAGATGAAGTCGGTCATGGCCGGCGAGTACACCGCGCCGCCCGCGCAGGGGCCCATGATCATGCTGATCTGCGGCACCACGCCCGAGGCCATCACGTTGCGCTGGAACACGTCGGCATAGCCGCCGAGCGAGGCCACGCCTTCCTGGATGCGCGCGCCGCCCGAGTCGTTCAGGCCGATGACGGGTGCGCCGACCTTCATGGCCTGGTCCATCACCTTGCAGATCTTCTCGGCATGCGCCTCGCTGAGCGCGCCGCCGAAGACGGTGAAGTCCTGGCTGAACACGAACACCAGGCGGCCGTTGATCATGCCGTAGCCGGTGACCACGCCGTCGCCGGGAATCTTCTGCTCGGCCATGCCGAAGTCGACCGAGCGGTGCTCGACGAACATATCCCACTCTTCGAAGGTGTTGTCGTCGAGCAGCAGCTCGATGCGCTCGCGCGCCGTGAGCTTGCCCTTGGCGTGCTGCGCATCGATGCGCTTCTGCCCGCCGCCGAGACGCGCCTGCGCGCGACGCTTTTCGAGTTGTTCGATCAGTTCTTGCATGGTGTGCTTCCGAAGCTGTGGTCCTGAATTTCGTGTCTCATGGTCTGGCCGTGATGGCGGCCGCGGCGAGCAGGCTGCGCGCCGCGGTCGATGCCGGCAGCGTGCCCTGCGCCACCTGCTGCGTGAGCTGCGGCAGCATCTCGCGCACCTGGGGGTGATGCCTGAAGGCCTGCTTGAGGCCTGCGTCGATGCGCTCCCACATCCACGCGGTGGCCTGCTTCTCGCGGCGCTTGCCGAGCTTGCCGTTGGCGGTCTGCAGTTGCCTGAATTGCGTGACGGCTTCCCAGAAGGCATCGACGCCGGTGTTGGCGAGCGCGCTGAGCTGCAGCACCTTGGGCAGCCAGAAGCGCTCTTCAGCGCCGCTGTGCGCGTCGTGCACCGCGTGTGCGTGGTCGGGGTTGCCCTGGTGGCCGAAGAGCCGCAGCGCCGAAGTGATCTGGGCCTGCGCGCGCGTGGCGGCGTCCTTGTCGATGTCGGCCTTGTTGATGACGACGAGGTCGGCCAGCTCCATCACGCCCTTCTTGATGGCCTGCAGGTCGTCGCCGGCGTTGGGAAGCTGCATCAGCACGAACATGTCGGTCATGCCGGCCACGGCCGTTTCGCTCTGGCCCACGCCGACGGTCTCCACGATCACGATGTCGTAGCCGGCGGCTTCGCACACCAGCATGGCCTCGCGCGTCTTCTCGGCCACGCCGCCGAGCGTGCCGCTCGAGGGGCTGGGGCGGATGTAGGCGCGCTCGTGCACCGAAAGGCGCTCCATGCGCGTCTTGTCGCCCAGGATGGAGCCGCCCGACACGGTGGACGACGGATCGATGGTGAGCACCGCCACGCGGTGACCCTTGCCGATCAGCAGCAGCCCCAGTGTTTCGATGAAGGTCGACTTGCCGACGCCCGGCACGCCCGAGATGCCGAGGCGAAACGAGTTGCCCGTGCGCGGCAGCAGCGCGGTCAGCAGTTCGTCGGCCTGCGCGCGGTGGTCGGCGCGCGTCGATTCGAGCAGCGTGATGGCTTTGGCGATGGCGCGCCGCTGCGCCATGCCATCGGTTTCGGCGACGGCGCGTTCGAGCGCCTGTGCCGTATTCAGCACACCGCCTCCGACGCCACGCGCCAGCGGTAGTGCAGGTCGACGCCCTCCTCGCCTTCGAGCACGAAGCCGTGCCGCAGGTAGAAGCGGTTGGCGTCGCTCTTCATGAGCGCGGTGAGCTTGATGTCCAGCCGCTGCGCGCGCGCCTGCGACTTGGCCCATTCCAGCACCCATTCCCCGATGCCCAGGCCCTGGAAGCCGGAACGCAAGTAGAGGTGGTCGAGGCGCAGCGCATCGCTGTCCTCCGGCTTGAGCGTGACGAAGCCGATGCGCTGGTCGCCATCGAGCACGATGTGGTGCATGTACGGCACGACGAAGCCCGCGCTCAGGCGCTCGCGCGAGCGTGCCGCGTCGAAACGGCCCACGCGCTCCAGGCTCGGGCGCATCGCGTCGATGCGCAGGGCCAGCATGGCTTCGAAATCGCTGGAATCCACCGGCTGCAGCGACAGCCGCGACAAGAGATCGCCCACGTCGCGCCTCAGGCCGTGACCGCCGCGCGAATCTGCTCCAGCACGTCCTTGGCGCTGGCCGGAATGGGCGTGCCCGGCCCGTAGATGCCCTTGACGCCGGCCTCGTAGAGAAAGTCGTAGTCCTGCCGCGGAATCACGCCGCCGACGAACACGATGATGTCGTCCGCGCCCTGCTTCTTGAGCTCGTCGATGATGGCCGGCACGAGCGTCTTGTGGCCGGCCGCGAGCGTGCTCACGCCCACGGCGTGCACGTCGTTCTCGATGGCCTGGCGCGCGCATTCTTCGGGCGTCTGGAACAGCGGCCCCATGTCCACGTCGAAGCCCAGGTCGGCGAACGCGGTAGCGACCACCTTGGCGCCGCGGTCGTGGCCGTCCTGCCCGAGCTTGGAGATCATCACGCGCGGACGGCGGCCCTGTTCCTCGGCGAAGGCGTTGATTTCGGTCTTGAGGGCTTCCCAGCCTTCGGCGGAGTCGTAGGCAGCTGCGTACACACCGGTCACCTTCTGCGTGTCGGCCCGATGGCGGCCGAATGATTTTTCGAGCGCGTCCGAAATCTCGCCCACCGTGGCGCGCAGGCGCACGGCGTCGATGCTCAGTGCCAGCAGGTTGCCGGTGTTGTTCTCGGCGGCTTCGGTGAGCGCGTCGAGCGCGGCCTGCACCCGGGCGGTGTCGCGCGAGGCGCGGATCTTCTGCAGCCGCGCCACCTGCTGCTCGCGCACCTTCACGTTGTCGATCGAGAGGCTGTCGATCGCGTCTTCGCTCTTGAGCTTGTACTTGTTGACCCCAACGATCACGTCCTTGCCGGAGTCGATGCGCGCCTGCTTCTCGGCGGCGGCGGCCTCGATCTTGAGCTTGGCCCAGCCGCTGTCCACGGCCTTGGTCATGCCGCCCATGGCCTCGACTTCCTCAATGATGGCCCAGGCCGCATCGGCCATGTCCTGCGTGAGCTTCTCCATCATGTAGCTGCCGGCCCAGGGGTCGATCACGTTGGTGATGTGCGTCTCTTCCTGGATGATGAGCTGCGTGTTGCGCGCGATGCGGGCACTGAACTCGGTGGGCAGTGCGATGGCCTCGTCGAGCGCGTTGGTGTGCAGGCTCTGCGTGCCGCCGAACACCGCGGCCATGGCCTCGATGGTGGTGCGCACCACGTTGTTGTACGGGTCCTGCTCGGTGAGGCTCCAGCCCGAGGTCTGGCAGTGGGTGCGCAGCATGAGGCTCTTGGGGTTCTTGGGGTTGAACTCCTTCATGATGCGGCACCACAGCAGGCGCGCCGCACGCATCTTGGCCACTTCGAGATAGAAGTTCATGCCGATGGCCCAGAAGAAGCTCAGGCGCCCGGCGAAGCCGTCGACGTCCAGGCCCTTGGCCAGCGCGGTCTTCACGTATTCCTTGCCGTCGGCCAGCGTGAAGGCCAGTTCGAGCGCCTGGTTGGCGCCGGCTTCCTGCATGTGATAGCCGCTGATCGAGATCGAGTTGAACTTGGGCATCTTCTGCGCCGTGTACTCGATGATGTCGCCGATGATCCGCATGCTCGGCGCCGGCGGAAAGATGTACGTGTTGCGGACCATGAACTCCTTGAGGATGTCGTTCTGGATGGTTCCACTGAGCTGGTCCTGCGCCACGCCCTGCTCTTCGGCCGCGACCACGTAGCCCGCCAGCACCGGCAGCACGGCGCCGTTCATCGTCATGGACACGCTCACCTTGTCAAGCGGGATCTGGTCGAACAGGATCTTCATGTCCTCGACCGAATCGATCGCCACCCCGGCCTTGCCGACATCGCCGGTCACGCGCGGATGGTCGCTGTCGTAGCCGCGGTGGGTGGCCAGGTCGAAGGCCACGCTCACGCCCTGCCCCCCGGCGGCCAGCGCCTTGCGATAGAAGGCGTTCGATTCCTCCGCTGTGGAGAAGCCCGCGTACTGGCGGATGGTCCATGGCCGCACCGCGTACATGGTGGCCTGGGGGCCGCGCAGGTAGGGTTCGAAGCCGGGCAGCGTGTCGGTGTACTTGAGACCCTGCAGATCGGCCGCGGTGTAGAGCGGCTTCACGCTGATGCCGTCGGGCGTGATCCAGTTCAGCGCGCTCACGTCGCCACCGGGAGCCGACTTGGCTGCGGCCTTGGCCCAGGCTTCGAGATCGGCGGGCTTGAAAGAGGGTTCGGGTGTGCTGCTCATGAGGGGCCGCTTCGCAGTGTCTTGCAGAGGTATTTGCAAATTTGCTTGCACGGATTTGCAAGTCGTTCGCGAGTCTACCCCATCCATAATTATTAATTCAAACCCGATTTTGAAGTACAGTGCGGCCCATGTCCGCCGTCACCCTTACTCCCCGCGCCCTCTATGAAGAGGTGGCCGAGCTGCTGCGCCAGCGGATCTTCCGCCGCGAACTGGAGCCCGGCAGCTGGATCGACGAGCTGAAGCTGGCCGAGGAGTACGGCATCAGCCGCACCCCCCTGCGCGAGGCGCTGAAGGTGCTTGCCGCCGAGGGCCTGGTGACGATGAAGGTGCGGCGCGGCGCCTACGTGACCGAGGTGTCCGAACAGGACCTGGCCGACGTGTACCACCTGCTCTCGCTGCTGGAGAGCGATGCCGCCGGCGTGGTGGCCGAGCGCGCCACCGACGCGCAGCGCGCCGAGTTGAAGGCGCTGCACGCCGAGCTGGAAGCCGCCGCCACCCCCGAGGACCGCGAGCACTTCTTCGCCGTGAACGAGCGCTTCCACATGCGGCTGCTCGCCATCGCGGACAACAAGTGGCGCGACCAGATGGTGGCCGACCTGCGCAAGGTGATGAAGCTCAACCGCCGCAATTCGCTGCTGAAGGCGGGGCGGATCGCGGAATCATTGGCGGAGCACCGCGCGGTGATGGCCGCCATCGAGGCTCGCGATGCCGAGGCCGCCATGGCCCGCATGCGCGAGCACTTCAGGAACGGCCTCGAAGCCGCGAACTAGGCGCAGGCCTCCCGAAAGGGGAGCGGCGCTTCATTCGTGATGGCCGAGGGTGCCGATTTCCCTGGCGATGGCACGCGCCGTCTCCAGCAACAGTGGCGCGATGCGCGTCACCATGGCTTCCTTGGGCATCAGGTAGGCCGGACCGCCGCAGCTGACCGCGTACCGCTCGCCGCGCGGCCCCTGCAGCGCGAAACCGAGGGCGTGGATGTGCGGGTTCCAGTCACCGAAAGAACCGCAGTAGCCCAGGCGCGCATATTCTTCGAGCCCCGCCATCAGGTGAGGCTCGATGGTCGGCCAGCTCTCGCCGCTCTCGAGCCGGATCTGCTCCAGCAACTCGGCCTGCTCCGTCGCGGGCAGCGCCGCCAGATACGCCCGGCCGGCTGCCGATGTGGCGATGGTCATTCGGGTGCCGACCTCGATGCGCGAGCTGATCACCGCCGAGCGCGGCCGCAGCGAATCGATCACGAGCATGTCGAGCTCGTCCCGTACGCCCATGTGCACGCTGACGCCGGCCGCCTCCGCCAACTCGGCCAGGTGTGGCCGAACCACCGTGCGCAAATCGAAATGCAGCAGGTAGCGGCTGCTCATGTCGAGCAGCGCAGGCCCCAGGCTGAAGCGCTCGTTGTCTTGCGACTGTCGCAAATACCCTGCACTCACCAGCGTGGCGGTGAGCCTCGACACCGTGGCCTTAGGAATTCCCGTGGTATCTGCCAGTTCGCGATTGCCTATGGGTGCCGCCGCCATGCCGATGACCTTGAGGAGAGCCAGGCCGCGAGCGAGCGCGCTCACTTCTTCTTTGCCGCCAATCGCGTCATTCATTGAATCGAAACCTTCTTATTTCCCTGATGCACCTCATTTTTCAGCAAAAAACGGTTGACGTGCCACTTATCATGAAGTAGCAATTTTGAAACAATGTTTCATTTAGCGGCAAACAGGCGTGAAAACACCCGTGCCGAGCGCCGAAGCAGGCGCGCCTGGATCAGGCCGCCTGGACCGCCGGCTCGTGCGCGAGTGCCATGACCTCGTGCGGCGGCAGCGTCTTGTGCCGATGGTCGCTCCAGACCTGCCGCCAGCGGCGCGCGCCCGGCAGGCCGTTGCGCAAACCCAGCATGTGGCGCGCGATCGACGACCACTGCGTGCCGTGCTCGGCGGCCTCGCGGACCATGTAGTCGCACATCAGCGACTCGACTTCTTCGCGCGTCAGCACCTGCGGCGCGGCGCCGTAGAACTCGGCGTCCCATTCGGCGAGCCACCAGGGGTCGTGATACGCCTCGCGCCCGATCATCACGCCGTCGAGCAGCCGCAGGTGCTCGTGCACCTGCGCATTGGCCGATATGCCCCCGTTGATCGAGAAATTCAGCGCGGGAAACTCATGCTTCAGCCGGTGCACGAGCTCGTAGCGCAGCGGCGGGATCTCGCGGTTCTGCTTCGGGCTCAGCCCTTGCAGCCACGCATTGCGCGCATGCACGATGAAGGTGTGGCAGCCGGCCTCGCTGACCTGCCCGACGAAGTCGCGCACGAACTCATAGCTTTCGATCTTGTCGATGCCGATGCGGTGCTTGACCGTGACGGGCACGCTCACCACGTCGACCATCGCCTTCACGCAATCCGCCACCAGTTGCGGCTCGTTCATCAGGCAGGCGCCGAAAGCGCCGCGCTGCACGCGCTCGCTCGGGCAGCCGCAGTTCAGGTTGATTTCGTCGTAGCCCCACTCCTCGCCCAGCTTGGCGCAGTGCGCAAGGTCCGCAGGCTCGCTGCCGCCGAGCTGCAGCGCCACGGGATGCTCCTCGGCGTTGAAGCGAAGGTGCCGGGGAACGTCGCCATGTATCAGCGCGCCGGTCGTCACCATCTCGGTGTAGAGCAGCGCGTGGCGGGACAGCAGGCGGTGGAGGAACCTGCAATGGCGATCGGTCCAGTCCATCATCGGCGCGACCGAAAGAATTTTCTTGTTTGAATTCAACAACTTATCTCTGTATTCCATACGTCACCGCCCATCGGCCCGAGGGGGCCGGCCAGCCGGTGGAGCACCGGCCGCATCGGCTTCGTAGTTTCTCACGCAGCGTGCGGGTTCAAGACCGCCGCAGGATAGGCCGCGCTCGCGGCCGCGTCTTGTACGCCAGTGATCCCGCCTGCCCGGTCCGCTACCTCACTGTGGCCAGCGAGCGTTCCAGCGTCTGGGTCAGTTGCTCGACCGTGTAGGGCTTCCGCAGCCACGACGTGCCCTTCATTGCCGTGGCCGGCTCGGCCTGTCCCGTCACGAAGATCACCGGCACGTGGTGGTCGTGCAGGAGCCGTTCGGCCAGGTCGTGGCCCGACAGCGCGGGCAGGCCTATGTCCACCATCACCACGTCGAAAGCGCCATCGAAGAAGCGTGCGATGGCGGCCTCGGCGCTCTTCACGCCCGTTGCCCAGTGCCCCAGGGCTTCGAGCAGCTTCAGGGTGGTGGCGAGCGTGTCGGCATCGTCCTCGACCAAGAGCACCCTGAGCTTTTGTTGTTGTGTTGTCGGCGGCGGTTCTGTTGTCATTGAAATGCATTTTTCCAGACAAATCGCCGCAGCGCAGCGCGTGCGCACCCTTGGGCGCAGAGATCTACGCCAGATAGCGGCCTTGTCTGACTCGGCATGTCGGCCATGAAGGCGCGGGCCGGCCTCGTATCATGCAAAGCCCTGCCCCATTGGCGGCAGCTGCCACGCAGGCACGCGCATGAACACACCCACATCTCTCCTCGACGCCGCCGGACTGCGGCGACTCGCCCTCGCATCCACCCCCGACGCATCGCCCTGCGCCTGCCGCCTCCAGCAAGCCGCGGCCTGGGAGAGCATCACCGAAGAGCGCTGGCCAGAAGCCTTGATGCAGCAGGTCGGCACGCTGCGCGATGCGGATCTGTACGAACCGACTTTCGAGGAATGGCACCCCGCCGGCACGCGCTACGACTCGCCGGACGCGCCGATCTCGGTCACGCACTTTCCGTTCAACCGCTGCAACGTGTACCGCTGCACCGCATGCAAGCTGCTGGTGCTGCGCTACACCGAGTTCGGCGGCTACTACATCGACCACCGCGTGCGGCGCGTCGACGCGGCATTGATCGCCGACTGAGCGCGCACCGGCCCCGAAAAATCGCCCGCGTGCAATTCCTCAGACACCGCCTGCCCTTGCTCCTCGCGCTGGTCGTCACCGCGGCGACGAGCTTCGTGGCGAGCGCCGCGAATGCCGCCGAACCCGTGCTCCTCGTCACCGCGCCCGCCGCCTTGCGGGCGGCAGAGCGCTCCGGTGCCGGATTCGCCCGCTGGTTCGATGCGGCAGCACCGGCATCGAGCGACGGCGTCGCCACCAACGAAGCGCTGGCGCGTTCGCTCGCGTGGCGCACCATCACCGGCCCGCTGGGCGACAGCCTCGCCGGCATCCAGCGGCGCGACCGGCAGGCCGGCGTCGGCGTTGCGCGCTATGCGCACCGGCTGTTCGACGCCCGCTGGCTCGCGAGCCCCGATGCGTTCTTCGAGCTGGTTGGCGTTGCCAACCGCATGGACCGGCGGCCCTTCCAGAACGGCGCCTGCGGCGAGACACGGCTGGTGTACCGGCTGGCCTACCGCACCGCCGCGATGCAATCGCGCCTGCCGATGACCGTCAATGTGGAGCTGCGCGGAGACGCGCCCGACGCCGATGGCAGCTGTGCGGCCACGGCCCGGCTCTGGCAGCCGCCGCAGGCCGCGACCGGCGACGAAGCGCTGGGCCGCTGGCTGGTGTCGGCCGACGGGCCCCTGGCGCCCAGGCGCCTGGAACACGCGCGCATCTCGCAGGTCACGACCAACCTGCAGAGCGTGCGCTGGCCCTCGGCCGTGCGGCCCGACCTGGGCGGTCATGCAGAGTACATGCTGCGCGCCTTCCGCTGGAATGCGGGCACGAAGCGCTACGAGGCAAAGCCGCTCGAAAACACGCCCGATGTCGCGAAGCTCAAGGCCAGCGCGCCGCTGCGCAAGGAACTGCAGCAATGGCTGCGGCAGCCGGACAACCTGCGCGCGCTCGACGAGGCGACATTGCAGATTCCCGAGAAATTCCTCGCGACCGAAGCGGTGTCGGTCGCGCCGCGCGGGCTGGAGCGGCTCGCGAACCGCCCTTTCGAGCAGGTCTTCGCGCCCGGCGAATGGCAGGCGGTGCCCGGCAGCCGCACGCTGCGTTCACCGCAGGCGCTGCTGCGCCGCCTCGACGACCTGAGCTGCATGGGCTGCCACCAGAGCCGCGCGGTCGCGGGCTTTCACCTGCTGGGCGTGGACCGGCGCGGTGCGTCGCGCACCTTCGCCACCGGCAACGCGCTCGCGGTGTCGCACTCGCCTCACGTGCAGGACGAACTGGCGCGGCGCACGGCCTATGTGCGGGCGTCGCTGTCGACGCCGCGACCCGATCCGTTCCGCCCGCTCGCCGAGCCGCTGGAAGCCGACACCGCCGCCGAACCCGCGAAGGTCGGCGCGCGCTGTGAGCCCACGCGCATCACGCCATCGGCCAACCCCTGGCTCGACCGCGCCGAGAAGCTGCCGCGCAACGCCTGCGAAGGCGCGGCCTCGGTGTGCGAGAAAACCTCGGTCGGCTTCCCGGGCGGCATGTGCTCGGGTCCCTGTGACCCGAGGGACCCGAACGGCACCTGCGGCGGCATCGCCATCCTGAGCGACTTCAACAGTTGCCTGGCCGCGAAGAAGCCGTTCGGCGAATGCCTGGCCAAGCACACGCGCCCCGGCAACCTGCGCAGTTGCTCGGCGCAGCAGCCCTGCCGGGACGACTACATCTGCGCGCAGGCCGACGGCCAGCCCGAAGGGCGCGGCGCGTGCATCCCGCCCTATTTCCTGTTCCAGATGCGGGTGGACGGGCACTCCTAGGTTCGGCCGGGACCGGCCTGTAATGGAATGAAATGGATCGGCCTACGGACGGATGCCAACATCCATCCATCGAACAGGAGGACTACATGGGGATCGCATTTGCCAAAGACTGGGACAACATCAATGGGCTCCAGGCAAAGCATGGATTGCAGTACGCCGATGACTACAACACCCTGGGCGCGTCAAGCTGGCAGCAGATATGCACCATGCTGAATACATGGGCAAAAACAGAAATTGCCCATAACCATGCCAACGAACTCCACGACGTGGCCACCGCGGTGCTGGACAGTCAAACCAATGTCACGGTCGAACTCGGCTTCCATCAGCTACAGAACTTCAACGGACAGAGTTACTTTCACATCACGGTCATACATCCGGACGGCAGAAAGTTCCATATGTTCAGCCGGGCCGTCATCTACATGCAGCAGATCGCGCATATAGAAAAAACCATCGAAGGCGGCACCCGGGTTCCCACTTCTTACGAGAAGAGAATCTATACGTACGCCCAACAGCCTTACAACCCCATCGTTTGATCAGGCCTCTTCGTACCAGCGGTCCTTGGCCAGCATCACGCGGTGGTGGCCGTGTCCGGACGGCATCATCGGAAAGCAGTTCTCCTGCGCCGCCACCTCGACGTTGAGGAAGAACGGTCCGTCGCTCGCAAGGCACTCGGCCAGCGCCTCTTCCAGTTCGGCCGGATCGGTCACGCGGCGCGCGCCCCAGCCGAATGCCTTGGCCAGGGCCACGAAGTCGGGCAGCGCCTCGTTCCAGCTGTGGCTCAGGCGGTTGCCGTGGTTCAGTTCCTGCCACTGGCGCACCATGCCCATGTAGCCGTTGTTGCACAGCACCAGCTTCACCGGTACGCGATGCTGCACGCCAGTGGACAGCTCCTGGATGTTCATGAGCACCGACGCATCGCCGCTCACGCACACCGTCAGCGCCTCGGGGTGGCCGATCTGCGCGCCGATGGCGGCCGGCAGGCCGTAGCCCATGGTCCCGGCACCGCCTGAAGTAAGCCAGCGGCGCGGGCTGTCGAAGCGCAGGTATTGCGCGGCCCACATCTGGTGCTGGCCCACGTCGGTCGAGACGATCGCGTCGCGCCCGCCGATGGCGCGGTTCAGCGAGGACATCAGCTGCTGCGGCAGGATCGCGTCCTCGCGCGTCTCGAAGGCCAGGCAGTCTTCGGCGCGCCAGCGTTCGATGCGCGACCACCACGGCGCCAGCCGCTCGGGAGCAAAGCTGTCGGGCAGCAGCGCCAGCAGGCCTTCGAGGATCGCCGCGCAGTCGCCCACCATCGGCACGTCGACGTGCACCACCTTGTTGATGCTGCCGGGGTCGATGTCGATGTGGATCTTGCGCGCATGCGGGCAGAACTCGTCGAGCTTGCCGGTCACGCGGTCGTCGAAGCGCGCACCGATGCACACCACCAGGTCGGCCTCGTGCATGGCCAGGTTGGCCTCGAGCATGCCGTGCATGCCCAGCATGCCGATGAACTTGGGGTCCGACGCCGGGAAGGCGCCCAGCCCCATCAGCGTGAGCGTGCACGGCGCGTGCAGCAGGTGCACCAGTCGCGTGAAGGCTTCGCAGGCCTCGGGGCCGGAGTTGATGAGCCCGCCGCCGCCGTAGATGACCGGACGGCGCGCCGTGGACAGCAGGTCGGCCGCGCGCTGCATCATGGCCTTGGGCGGCATCGCGGCGCGGCTGGTGCGCAGCGCGCGCAGCGGCGCCGGCTCGGGCGCATGGCTCAGGCGGTTGAGCTGGATGTCCTTCGGCACGTCGAGCAGCACCGGCCCGGGGCGGCCGGTGGTGGCGATCTCCAGCGCGCGGCGCACCAGCGAAGGCACGTCGTCCGCCGAGCGCACCTGGCGGTTCCACTTGGTCACCGAGCGCGACATGCCCAGCGCATCGCTCTCCTGGAAAGCCTGCGTGCCGATCACCGCGGTCGCCACCTGCCCGCTGATGCACAGCACCGGCACCGAGTCGCTCATGGCGTCGAGCAGCCCGGTGATGGTGTTGCCCACGCCGGGGCCGGAAGTGACCAGCACCACGCCCACCCGTCCGGTGCTGCGCGCATAGCCTTCGGCCGCATGCACCGCGGCCTGCTCGTGGCGCACCAGCACATGGCGCAGCCGCGGCTCGCCGTGCAGCGCGTCGTACAGCGGCAGCGCCGCGCCGCCGGGGTAGCCGAAGATGGTGTCGACGCCGCACTCGACCAGCGTGTCGAGCAGGGCTTCGGCACCGTTGCGCACCACGGGGGGCGCCTCGGGGTGGAGGGACAGGGAGGACGTGAGGGGTAGGTCGAGCAGTCGCATGCCGTCGATTCTTCCGGTTTGAGCGCAAAATATGCTTCTTTCTTTTGGCTCTTCGGACTCGATTCATGAAAATCAATCGGCAAATCATCGGCGACAACGAAGGATCTTTCGACAAGACCGATCTGGCGATCCTCCGTGTGCTGCTGCTCGATTCCCGCAAGACCCTGCAGGAGATCGGCAACGAGGTCGGCCTGTCGCCCACCAGCTGCTGGACGCGCATCAAGAAGCTCGAGGCCACGGGCGTCATCAAGCGCTACACGGTCGACGTCGATCCGGCCAAGCTGGGCTACCACGACTCGGTGATCGTGCAGGTCACGCTGGAGAGCCACACCGACGAGACCCTCTACGACTTCGGCCGCGTGCTCGCGACCATCCCCGAGATCCAGGAGGCCTACCTGGTCTCCGGCGACTACGACTACTACATCCGCATCGCCGTGCGCGACACCCGCGACTACGAGCGCCTGCTGCGCGAAAAGCTCTACAAGATCCCCGGCATCCGCCACAGCAAGTCGCACTTCGTGCTGCGCGTGCTGAAGGAGACCAGCGTGCCGGTCATCTGAAGCCCGGCTCAGAGCCGGACCAGTTCGACCCGGCGGTTCTTCGCGCGCCCCGCCTCGCTGTCGTTCGGCGCCACGGGCTCGGCCGACCCGGCACCGCGGGTCGTGAAGCGGCGCGGGTCCACGCCGGCCTTCACCAGCGCCGCGATCACCGCCAGCGCGCGGCGCTTCGAGAGATCGTCGTTGTGCTTCGCGTCGCCCTGCGCATCGGTGTGGCCCACCACCGAGAGCTTCAGCGGCGGATTGCCGCGCATGAGCTTGGCCATTTCGTCGAGCGTGGGCTGCGACTCGGGCCTGATGACGTCCTTGTCCAGGTCGAACAGGATGCCGTAGAGGTTCACGCGCCCTGTCTCCGCCAGGCTCTTCTGCATGGCCGTGGCATCGACGAAGACGATCTTGTTGTCTTCCATCGCCTTGGTCTCGACCACCCGCACGAATGCGTGGTTGCCCACATCGGCGTTGTGCTCGGCCAGCGCGATGCTGGCGTACACCGTGCCCGTGGGGCCGGTCTTCTTCGCCAGCAGGTAGCGGCCGCTCACCGCGAAGTAGTTGCGCGCGTAGTCGCCCCGGCTGCCCAGGCGCGGCCATTCGGGCTCGTCGAAGGCCAGCGCAAAGTCATAGGGCGTGGTGGTGTCGACGCTGCCCGGTCGCGGCCTGTAGCACGACGCATTGGCCGTGCCGCAGGTGAACAGCACCTCGAAGCCCTTGGCCTTGAGGCTGGACTCGTAGTTGCGCTGCACCTCGAGCAGCGAGCGCTCCTTGGGCAGGCGGTAAAGATAGAGCGTGACCTTGCCCTCGACCCGCAGCAGGTCGGGCTTGCCGCCGCCCCAGTTCTGGAACGGCTCCTTGATGAGGCCGACCTCGTCGTACGCGGCGGCCTTGTAGCCGTCGAGCACCGCGCCCTCGTAGCGGCCGACCAGCGGATGGTCCTTGCCGGGCTCGGCGGCGAATGCGCCGGCAAGCAGCAACGGCGACAGCAGAGCCGCGCCGGCCAGGCGCGTGCATCGGGCCATGAAAGAAGTCTTTGTCATCGAAGGCATCGGCTGGAACGGCGATGCGCTTCATGCTAGGCAGTGAAGCCTCCGCTGTGCATTCGACGGATGGCCTATGCCGTGGCCGGACCGCCCCGGCCACCCCTGGCTCAGCGCATCAACGCATCAACGTATTCGACGGCAAGGTCTCGTCCAGCAGCTTGCGCGCCGTCTCGATGCCCGCCACCGGCAGCAGCTTGGGGTCGAGCAGGCCGACCTGCACCAGAACGCTGGCCTGGTCCCAGTAGATGTGCTCGTGGTAGAGCTTGTCGCCGCGGAACTTGATGACGGCCAGCAACGGCACTTCCACCCGCTTGCCGGTGGGCGCCACGCCGGGCAGCATCCACGGGATCTCGGTGGTGTGGGTGAAGCTGAACAGCAGTTCGTCGACCACCTGGGTGGCGCCGATGGTGCGCGAGATCGAGGTGAGCGCGGTGTCCGGCGGGTTGCTGTTGACGAAGTGGTTCGTATAGAACGCGTGCAGGTCCTTGTAGCCCACGCCGCCGGTCATGGTCGGGATGTGGTTGACGTAGGGCTCGGCCACCATGGTGCGCATGGTGTCGTCGACGTTGCGCGTGGCGAACTCGTATTCGCAGTGCTTGTCCCACAGCGCCGAGAGGTCGTAGTGCGGGCCGATGGCGTCTTTCAGCGTGGCGATGCTGCGCTCGTGCGCCATGAGCGCCGAGGGCTTGTGGAAGTGCTCGCCGCCCGCGCGTGCGAAGGCGTGGTCCATGCCGGCGTAGACGTACAGCGACACGCCGGGCCGGCCCTTGAGCGCGGCCAGGATGCGGTCGCGCGCCTCGGGCGGGCAGAACTTGTCGAGCTCGGCGATGTGCAGGGTCAGCGGGCACTTGATGTTGTCGGCCTCGTCCAGCGCGGCGTCGATGCCCACGCCGTAGTAGCCGACCACCGCATCGGCGTCGGTGCGGCAGGCGCTGAGGTAGGCGAGCTTGCCGCCAAGGCAGAAGCCGAGCACGCCGACCTTCTTTTCCGTTACCTCGGCACGGGCGCGCAGCGCGTCGATGGCGGTCTGCATGTCCTGCATGCCCTTGGCTTCGTCGAAGCCGCCGTACAGGGCAAAGGCACGCTGCCAGTCGGCTTCGCTGTAGCCCAGCTCCACGCCGGGCTCCTGGCGCCAGAACAGGTCGGGCACCAGCACCACGTAGCCTTCCTCGGCGTAGTAGTCGGCCACCTCGCGCATCGTGTGGTTGATGCCGAAGATTTCCTGGGCAATCACGAGGCCGGGGCCGGTGCCCACCTCTGGCAGCGCCAGGTAGCCGCGAAAGGCGCCGCTGCCGTCGGCGGCCTGCATCTGGATGTACTGGCCCGGGGCCTTGGTTTTCTCTTGCATGTGGGTTCTCCGTTCTATTGCAAACATTCCGGGTGCCGCGTCGTCACCTGGTAGTAGCCCGAGTGAAAGACCAGCGGCTCGCCGTCGAAGCGGTCGTAACGCTCGACCTCGCCGATGAAGATGAGGTGATCGCCCCCGTCATACTGCCTGACATTGCGGCAGACGAAGCGCGCAATGACATCATTGAGCAAGGGTACGCCCGCCGTGCCCTCGCAGCAGTCCACGCCGCCGAACTTGTCGGCCTGCGGCGTGGAGAACTGGCGCGACAGGTGATGCTGGTGCGCCGCCAGCACGTTGATGGCGAAGTGGCTGGCGCCGGTGAAGTCCGCCACGCTGGGTGCGTTGCGCGCCAGGCTCCACAGCACCAGGGGCGGATCGAGCGACACCGACGAGAACGAGTTGGCCGTCATGCCCACGCGGCGCCCGTCGATGGCGCGGGTGGTGATGACGGTCACGCCGGTGGAAAACTGGCCCAGCGCCTTGCGGAAGTCGCGGCGGTCGAAGCGGTCGGCCGCGGCCTCGCGCGCCCTGTCCTCCAGGAAGCGGTCGGCCTGCGCCGCATCGAACCACCAGGGCGCGAAGGCGCGCGGATCGTCGAAGCCGTTGACCACCATGCTCGCGACCGAGGGCATGTGCGTCGCGCTCTGCAGCAGCTTGTGCAGGTGCGGCGTGGGCGGCGCGAGCAGGCTGCGGGTCCAGTCGGTGGCCCAGCGGGCGTAGCCCTCCCAGTAGCGGTCGAAGGTCTCTTGCATCCATGCCGCGTCGAAGGGTGCGTCGGGGTTTTCGAGGATGCGCTGCAGGTAGATGTGGGCGCTCTTGGCCGCGTTGTTCGAGCCCTGCCCGGTGATCGGGTCGTTGAGCACCACCACGTCGGCCATGCCCAGCACCTGGCGCCCCGAGGGCAGCGTGGCGACGGGCTTGCGCACCGTGGGCGCGAAGCTGCCGACGAGGATGCCGTTGTCGTCGGTCAGCGCGATTTCCCGGCAGCGCTCGGCCTCCCAGGGCAGGAAGGTTTCGAGGATCTGCCTGCTGCGCGCCAGGTGCTCCTGCGGCGTCTTCACGTCGGCCCAGCAGTCCATCGGCCCGCCAGGAATGCCTTCGAACACCATGATCTCGCACGGGCCGCTGGTCGTGAGCGCGGGGAACACGAAGTACTCGCCCACGCCGGGAATCAGGTTGAAGCACACGGCCGGGAACGGCTCGCGCGGCTTCATGCCCTTCACGTAGGTCAGCGCCAGCACGCGCTGCGGTGCGTCGAATGCGCTGCGTTCGGCGTCGCGCTCGAAGAGCTTTGCGATCTCGCCCTTGCCGCTGGCCACCACCACCAGTTCATGCGTGCGCGCGCACGCCTCCAGGGCATCGAGCCCCACGGCCTTCAGAACGATCCGGCCGCCGCGCTGCTCGAAGGCGTTCATCCAGCAGTGGATCTTGACGCGCTGGTCGACCGACTGCGCCGCGCCGTCGAGCCGGGCGCTCCACTCGATCGCCTTGCCGCCCTGCGGGTTGCGCACCGTCATGCCGATGCCTTCCACGCGCGGGCAGTCGTCGGCCCAGAAGTCGAGCCCGAGTTCGCGCTCGGTCTGCAGCGCGGTCTCGAACATGCACTGGCTGGACATGACCGGCCCCTCGAGAATCTCGCGCGCGCCGCGGTTCGAGTAGACCGTCACCTCGTGCCCGGCCGCTTGCAGGCCCAGCGCAAGCTGCATGCCGGACTGGCCGGCGCCGACGATGGCAACGCTGCGTTTCATTGCGTCGTCAGGCCGCGGCGGCGGCGCAGGTTTCGATGTAGCGGTCGGCCTCCACCGGGTCTGCGAACCACGGGAAGAAGGTGCGCGGATCGTCGAAGCCGTTGGCGAAGGCGCTGGCCAGCGTCGGCATCGCACCGGCGCTGCCGAGCAGCTTCAGCACATGGGGCGGCGGCGGCGTGAGCAGCATGTTGGTCCACTGCGTGACCCACTGCGAATAGCCGAACCAGTAGCGGTCGAAGGTCTGCTGCATCCATGAGGCGTCGGCCGCGCCCTCGCCGCGCGCGAGGATGCTCTTGAGGTACACGTCGGCACACTTGGCCGCGTTGTTCGAGCCCTGGCCGGTGATCGGGTCGTTGAGCACCACCACGTCGGCCAGGCCCAGCACCTTGCGCCCCGAAGGCAGCGTGGCCACGGGCTTGCGCACCGTGGGCGCGAAACGGCCGGCGAGGATGCCGTTGTCGTCGGTCAGCTCGATGTCCTTGCAGCGCACGGCTTCCCACGGCGTGAAGGTGTCGACGATCCACTTGCTGCGCACGAGGTGCTCCTGCGGCGTCTTCACGTCGGCCCAGCAGTCCATGGGGCCGCCCGGAATGCCTTCGAACACCATGATCTCGCAGGGCCCGCTGGTCGTGAGCGCGGGAAACACGAAGTACTCGCCGACGCCGGGAATCAGGTTGAAGCACACGGCAGAGAACGGCTCGCGCGGCTTCATGCCCTTCACGTAGGTCAGCGCCAGTGCGCGCTGCGGCTTGTCGAAGGTCGACTTGTGGGCGTCGCGCTCGAAGAGCTTCGAGATCTCGCCCTTGCCGCTCGCCACCAGCGTCAGGTCATGCGTCTGCGTGCAGGTTTCGAGCTCGTCGATGCCAGCGTCCTTGAGGACCAGCTCGCCGCCCTTCTTCTGGAATTCGGCCATCCATGCCGGGATCTTCACGCGCTGGTCGACCGACTGCGCGCTCGAATGCAGCCGTGCCGCCCAGTCGATGGCCTTGGCGCCCTTCTGCTCGGGATGCGGCACCGCCAGCCCGATGCCGTCGACCGTGGGGCATTCCTTGGCCCAGTGGTCAAGGCCAAGGTCTCGCTCGATCTGCAGCGACGTGTGGAACATGCACTGGCTCGACATCACCTTGCCGTTGCGTATGTCGTCCGCCGTGCGGTTGCTGAACATGGTGACTTCGTAGCCCGCGCCCAGCAGGCCGAGCCCCAGTTGCAGGCCCGACTGGCCCGCGCCGACGATTGCGATCCGCTTCATTGTCTTGCTCCTTGCTTGGTTGCTTGTTTGCTGGTCAGTCCATCAACTTGGGAATGGCCGGCACGGCCTGCTCGGGGCCCATGGCCGAGTAGCCGCCGTCCACCGCGTAGTCGGCGCCGGTCACGAAGCTCGCGTGGTCCGAGCACAGGAACAGCACCACCTGCGCCACCTCGTCGGGGTCGCCCACGCGGCCCAGCAGATGGAAAGGCGCGGCCACGCGGTCGGTCTTGGCGCGGTCGCCGTTGCTCAGGCGGTCCATGACGGCCGACCATGTCCAGCCCGGCGACACGCTGTTCACGCGGATGCGGTCGCCCGCCAGGTCCATGGCCATGTTGCGGGTGAGCTGCGCCATCGCGGCCTTGCTGACCGGGTACAGCCAGCGCCCGGTCTGCGCCACGCGCGACGAGATGCTCGTGAAATTGACCACCGCCCCTCCGCCCGCCGCCACCATGTGCGGATGCACCGCCTGCAGCATCGCCACCGCGCTGGCCACGTTCACGTTGAACGAGCTGAGCCAGTCGGCGCGCGGCGACTTGAAGCCGTCGTCCACGTAGGAGCACGCGAGGTTCACCAGAAAGTGCACGCCGCCGTGCCGCTGCGCCGCCTGGGCCACGCATGCCGCCACCTGTGCGTCGTCGGTGATGTCGGTGTGCGCGAAAAGCGCGCCGGCGCCCAGCGAATCGGCCAGCGCCTGCCCGTTGCCGGCGTCGATGTCCGCAATGGTCACCTTCACACCAGCGGCGTGCAGCGCGCGCACCACGCCGGCTCCTATCAATGTGGCACCGCCGGTGACGATGGCGCTCCTGCCTTCGAGTCCCTTGAACATGACGCTGGCTCTCCTGTTACGGTGGATCAACCGGGCCGGGCTGGCCCGTGGGGTCGTACGTTAGGAGGCCGGGGCGCGCGCACGCATCCCGCAAGCGCAGGCGCTGTCCCTGCCGCGCATGTTTTTTGAGGAGGGGCGATCCGAATTGTGGGCGGGGATGGTTTTTGCTACGGTGCCCCAGCCCCATGGAAACCGCCGCCACGACCCCACGGCTGCCGCTGCAGCGCTACCGACTGTTCGAAAGCCACGACATGGACGAGGCGCGTGAAAGCGTGGCCCGCGTGTTCTGCCCGCACGGCCTGACCATGCTGCGGCCGCGCACCGAACTGGACGCCTGCCACCACAGCGCGCGCCTGCACCGGGACGTGAGCCTCAACTATGTGCAGTACGGGCCGGGCGTGCAGATCGACCCGGGCTATCTGCAGGACTTCTTCCTGCTGCAGATTCCGCTGCGCGGCGGCGCGGACATCCGCTGCGGCGCGCAGCAGGTCGATGCCACGCCCAGCCTGGCATCGCTGCCGTCGCCGACCGAACAGCTCTCCATGCGCTGGGCCGACGACAGCCCGCACCTGATCGTGCGGCTGGCCCGCCCGGCGCTGCAGTCGCGGCTAGAGGCCCTGCTGCAGGCGCCGGTGCGCCAGGCGCTGGTGTTCGAGCTTGGCGTGCCGCTCGACAACCCCGCGCTGGCGCCGCTGGTGCATTTCATCGACTACCTGCGGCTCACGCTCGACGCGGGCAACTCGCTGCAGGCCGGCGGCAGCCGCCTGGCCGAGCATGCCGAGGCCTACCTGATGGCGAGCCTGTTGATGTCGGCGCGGCACAACCACTCGGGCGCGCTGGCCGGCGACGCGCAGCGCGGCCTGCTGCCGCGCGTGGTCCGCAAGGCGCAGGAGTTCATGGCGGCGCACGCCGAGCAGCCGGTGTCGCTGGCCGACGTGTGCCGCGAGGTCGGCTGCAGCGCACGCGCATTGCAGCTGGCGTTTCGCCAGCATGCGGGCCAGGGGCCGATGGAGTTCCTGCGCGAACTCAGGCTCGACCGGGTGCGGGCCGACCTGGTGGCGGCGGCGCAGCGCGACGACGGTGGCGGCGTGCGCGAGACGGCGGAGAGATACGGCTTTCTTCACCTCGGCCATTTCGCGGCGCAGTACCGCGCCCGCTTCGGCGAAAAGCCCTCCGAGACGCTAGCGCATAGGGCTTGCGCCGACAAAACCAAGATACTATGAGAATAGTTCTTATTTGATAAAAGGCGTCGAACCGGTTATTCGTTCGAGGCCCGCCGACCTGGCTCAAGACGCATCCGCGCGGCTCACCACCGCGCCACGCCGCCTCGACAGCATGACCGCTTCAAACGCTTCTCCTTCTCGCGTCGCCTGGCGCATCGCCGCCGGCATGCTCGGCGGCTACGCCTTCACCTGGGGCTTCATCGCGCTGGCCATCGGCCTGCTGTTCGCAGCCCGCATGGAATTCCACGACGCCGAGGCGCTGGGCTACATCGTGGGCTTCATCGTCTTCCTGGTCGCGTTCCTCTGGGCGTTCTCGGCGCACAGCCTGGCGCGCGTGTGGCTCGTGCTGGCCGGCGGCGGCGCGCTCATGGCCGGTGCCGCCTGGCTGGTGCAGCGCACGCTGCTCTGATCGTCGACGCGCACGCCCAAGGAGACCCAAGTCCGTGTTCCAGAATTTCCGCCTCTCCATGGCCTGGCTTCATACGTGGTTCGGCCTTGTGCTGGGCTTCGTGCTGATGGCCGTCTTCTTCTTCGGTTCGCTGTCGGTGTTCGACCGCGAGATCGACCGCTGGGCGATTCCCTCGACCCGCTTCGAGCCGCAGCCCATGCCGTCGTTCGACAGGATGCTGCTGCCCGTCTTCCAGGACATGAAGCCCAGCGCCCAGAGCATCGAGCAGGCCCGCAGCCGCGTGAGCGGCCCCATGGCCGACAGCTTTCCGGTGGTCAAGAGCTGGGGCGCCTACACCACGCACCGCGACCCGGTGCTCAGCCTGTTCTCCAGCTATGAGCTGCCCAATGCCAAGGACCCCGAAGACAGCGTTTTCGGCGACCGCACCATCGACCCGCGCAACGGCAGACTGCTGCCCGACGACCACCTGAAGATCGGCAGCCAGTTCTTCTACCCGCTGCACTACAGCCTGCACCTGGAGTGGAAGAACCTGGGCTACTTCATCGTTGGGTTCTCGGCGCTCGTCATGCTGGTGGCGCTGGTCAGCGGCGTGGTCATGCACCGCAAGATCTTCCGCGAGCTCTTCACCTTCCGCCCGCGCAAGCACACGCAGCGCAGCACGCTCGACCTGCACAACCTGACCGGCGTGGTGGCGCTGCCCTTCCATTTCATCTTCGCCTTCTCGGGGCTGGTGATCTTCGGCAGCATCTACTTTCCGATCACCGACACCCAGCTCAAGCCGCTGCACGACCTGCATGAAAAGCACGAGGCAATGGAAACCGGCCTGCCGCACGACCGCGCGGGCGTGCCCGGCACGCTGGCCTCGGTGGACGCCATGGTGGCCGAGGCCAAGCGCCGCTGGGCGGCCAAGGACATGGCCGGCGACGTCGGCTTCCTCAGCGTGCAGCACGTGGGCGACGCCAACAGCTACGTCAGCGTGTACCGCGCCGGCACCGACCGCATCGCGCTGACCGGCGAAGGCATCCACTTCAAGGCCTCGACAGGCGAGGTGCTGCGCGAAGACCCGCCGCTCACGCCCGTGGCCAGCGTCAACACCTTCCTTACCGGCCTGCACCTGCAGCACTTCCGACACTGGCTGCTGAGGTGGCTGTATGTGCTGGGCGGCCTGTCGGGCTGCGCGTGCATTGCCACCGGCTTCGTCTTCTTCGTGGAAAAGCGCAAGCGCCAGCATGCGAAGCAGGAGCGCGGCGGCGCGCGCTGGGTCGACGCCTTCGCGGTGACCACCGTGACCGGCATGCTCGTCGCCACGCTGGCCATGCTGATCGGCAACCGCCTGCTGCCCGACGACCTGCCGGCGCGCGGTGACTGGGAAAAGTACATCTTCTGCGGCGCATGGCTGCTCGCGTTCGCGCACGCCATCTGGCGCACCGCGCCTGTTGCCGAGGCGCGCATGGCGCCCGCCTGGGCAGAGCAGTGCTGGGCCGTCGCCGTGATGGCCGTGGCCGCGGTGCTGCTGAACTGGGTGACCACCGGAGACCACCTGCTGCGCACTCTTGGCCAGGGCTACTGGCCGGTGGCGGGCGCCGACCTGTTCATGCTCGCCAGCGCCGCGGTAGCGGTCATGGCCGCACGCAAGCTCGGCCGCCGCACCGGCGTGACCTCCGCTCCGGCGGCACCTCGCGCGGCCTCCGCCGGCGTGGAGGAGAGCGCCCGTGCCTGACGCCCTCCTCCTGCTGCTGGCCGTGCTGGCCAACATCGCCGGCCTCGGCTGGCTCGCACTGGCCATGGATGTTCATTGGGAACAGGCATTCGGCCCGGTGCCCGCGTCGCGTGGCACGGTGGTGCTGCTGCGCGTGCTTGGCGTGTCGGGGCTGGTCGCGTCGCTTCTGCTGTGCCTGGCAGTCGACCACGCCTCGATGGCTTCGCTGGTGTGGTTCATGACGCTGGCCGGCGCCGCGCTGGCCATCGCGTTCACCGCAGCCTGGAAGGCCCGCTGGCTGGCCTTGCTGGCGGCCTGGGTCCGTCCGGCCGCCTGACACGCCCTCCTCCACACACGGGGCCGAGCCAGTCCGCCGCCCCCGCCTGTCACGAAAAAGTATTCCCCGGTGGCGGGGGAAGCCGGCTTGGCCAACGACATAATGGCGGCCGCGCGCGGTAGCGGGCCGGTCCCGGCACTCATCCGGCGCACCTAGAGCAAGCTGAACAAGATTTCCAAGGCAGAAGCGATCTATGAGGCTTGGCCGCAAAGGCTGTTGGCGAATCGGCCGGTCGATCGCAAAGCTCTGGCTGGCGTTGCTGCTGCTGGCCATCCCGCCCTTTGCGCGCGCCGACGAACCGCCGCGGAACGATTACACCGCCGTTCACATCACCCGGGCGGAACTGCTGTCCGTGACGGGTACGGGCTATTCCCTCCCGCCCCAGCAGATCGAAGACACCACCTTGCCGAGCGCCGGCTGGAAGCCTGTCAACCTCCCATACACGGCCTTGCGTGAACTGGTGCCCACGGCGTCCAGCGGCATGCGGGCCGTCACCGACTGGTACCGCATCGACCTGTCGGGCCAGCCCCGGACGACGCAGCAACGCGTTCTCTACCTCCCGCGCTGGAAGACCCTGGGGCACATCGCGGTCTACGGCGACGGCGTGCTGCTCTACCAGTCGCACGGCAGCCCCGTCCACAACGGCTACAACCATCCGCTGCTGCTGCCGCTGAACGCGACCGCGAACACGCTGTCCCCGAAGTCCGTGCTGATCCGGGTCGACCGCCTGCGCAACAGCGGAAGCGGGTTCTCCACGGTGTGGGTGGGCGACGAGCATGCCCTGGCCTGGCGCTACCAGTCGCGCCAGATGCTGCAGGTGCAGTTGCCGTTCATGGGCAGCGCGGCGTTCCTGGCGGTCGGCGCGTTCGCATTCGCGGTGTGGCTGGGCAAGCGGCGCGAATCGCTCTACCTGCTGTTCTTCGCCATCTCGGCCGTGGCGTTCCTGCGCATGCTGCATTACTACGTGGGCGGCAGCTACCTGCCGATTTCGGACGAATGGTTCGAATGGGTGACCGTGGCCAGCCTGCTGTGGCTGATCGTCCTCATCCACCTGTTCCTGCAGCGCCTGCACCAGCAGCCCTCGGCCTGGCTGACCCGGCTGGCGCTGGGCCTGACGCTGGCCTGCAATGTCGCGACGCTGCCGCATGTGTCGACGTCTATCGTCAGCCTCTACCTGTTCACGCCGCTGCTCAACCTGGCGGTACTGCCGGTGGCGGTGCTGATCTTTGCGGTGAACCTGCGCAAGGCCCTGCGGGCGCAACTGCCGGAAGGGCGGCTGGTGGCGGGCTGGACGGTCTTCGCCGTCGTGTTCACCTCCTACGACGGGCTCCTGCAGAACAACCTGGTCAGCCCGGAGAGCGTGTACACCTCGCCCTACGCCGTCATCGGCCTGTTCTTCGTCTTCTCGTTCATCATGTTCCAGCGCTACACCGGCGCGTTCGCCGAAGTGGGCCGGCTGAACACCGAACTGGTCCTGCGGCTGCGGGCACGCGAAGCCGAACTGGAGCAAAGCTACCAGCGCCTGCGCGTCATAGAGAACCAGCAGATGCTCAACGCCGAACGGCGGCGCCTGATGCAGGACATGCACGACGGCCTGGGCTCGTCGCTGATCAGCGCCATCCGCTCGGTCGAGCGAGGCACCATGAACGAGGCCGAGATCTCCAGCGTGCTCAAGAGCTGCATGGAAGACCTGAAGCTGGTCATCGACTCCATGGAAAGCGTGGACGCCGACCTGCTGCTGCTGCTGGCGACCCTGCGCTTTCGCCTGGCGCCGCGCATCGAGGGAGCGGGCGTCGCGCTGCGCTGGGAGGTACAGCCCGTGCCCGTGCTGGCTTGGCTGGACCCGAACAGCGCACTGCACATCCTGCGCATCGTGCAGGAATGCGTGGCCAACGTACTGCGCCATACGCGGGCCTCGACGATCTGCTTCAGCACCGAGACGACCGAAGACGGCGTGTGCGTGGTGATCGAGGACAACGGCGAGGGCTTCGCCGTGGAAGAGGCCCTGCGCCGGCACGGCCGCGGCTTGCGCAACCAGCAGCAGCGTGCGCAGGCCATCGGCGCCAGGGTGAGCTGGGAATCCGGCAGCGCCGGCACCCGGTTCACGCTCTGGCTGCCTCTTCACCGCGACGCCGACACCATGAAGGCGCCGGATCCGGTTTGAGCTCCGTCAGAGGCCGGCGGCGATCTGCTCGCGCAGCCACCTGTGCGCGGGATCGCGGTGCCGGCGCTCGTGCCAGAGCATCGCCATCTCGTAGCCGGGCACCTCCAGCGGCGCCTCCACGACACGCAACCCGGCCGCGCCGCGCGCCAGCCGCTCGGGCAGCATCGCGACCATGTCGGTGCGGGCCAACACCGACACCATGAAAAGAAAGTGCGGCACCGAAAGCGCCACGCGCCGCGTCAGGCCCTTTTCGGCCAGCGCCTCGTCCGTCGGCCCGGCAAAGCCGCCGCCGCCGGGCGACACCACCACATGCTCCAGCGCGCAGAACTGCGCGAGCGACGGCCGCCGTTTCAGGCGTGGATGCCCTTCCCGCCCGGCCAGCACATAGCGCTCGTGGAACAGCACGCGCCGGTGCAGCCCGGGCTGCGCGCCCACACTGGTGTGAAAGAACAGGTCGACCTCCGCATGCTCCAGTTGCCGCGCCATGCGCGAGGGCACCGCCTCCACCACGGCCAGCCGCGTGTGCGGCGCCGCGGCACGCAGCCCGGCCAGCGCCGGCAGCAGGATGGCCGACTCGGCATAGTCGGCAGCGGCCACGCGCCAGGTGGTCGTTGCCTCGGTGGGGTCGAAGGGGCGCGTGGGCGCCACCGCGCGGCCCAGCGATTCGAGCGCCTCGCGCAGAGGCTCGCGCAGTTCGTCGGCGCGCGCGGTGGGCCGCATGCCGCGCTGCGCGGGCACAAGCAGCGGGTCGCCGAAGGCTTCGCGCAGCTTGGCGAGTTGCACGCTCACGGAGGGCTGCGACAGGTTCAGCCGCTCGGCCGCGCGCGTGACGTTGCGTTCGGCCAGCAGCGTGTCGAGCGTGACCAGCAGGTTGAGGTCGAGCCGGCTGAAATTGTTCATGGCAATTCCTGGAATTCAAACTATTCATTTCCAATATATCGCCAGGAAACCTAACCTGCGGGCATCTTCATTCGAACCTCCGCGAAACATGAACATCCTGCTGGTACTCGCCCACCCCGAAGCCGCTTCGCTCAACGGCTCGCTCCATCGCTTCATGCTCGAGCACCTGACGGCCATCGGCCATTCCGTGCAGGTATCCGACCTGTACGCCATGCGCTGGAAGCCCGCGCTCGATGCCGACGACTTCCCCGCGCGCGACACCGCCGCGCGCTTCGACCCCGTGCTCGACTCGCTCCATGCGTTCGAGACTGGCACGCAAACCGTTGACATCGCCGGCGAACAGGAAAAACTGCTGTGGGCGGACGCCGTGATCCTGCAGTTCCCGCTTTGGTGGTACTCGATGCCCGCCATCCTCAAGGGCTGGGTCGAGCGCATCTATGCCTATGGCTTTGCCTACGGACTCGGCGAACACTCGGACACGCACTGGGGTGACCGCTTCGGCGAAGGCGTGATGGCCGGCAAGCGCGCGATGCTGGTGGTGACGACCGGCGGCTGGGCATCGCACTACGCGCCGCGAGGCATCAACGGGCCCATGGACGACCTGCTGTTTCCCATCCAGCACGGCATCATGTACTACCCGGGCTTCGACGTGATGCCGCCGTACGTGGTGCATCGCACGAACAAGATCGACGATGCAGCCTACGCACGCATCACCGGGGAACTGGGTCGGCAACTCGACACGCTCTTCACTGCCGAGCCGATCCCGTTCCGCCCACAGAACGCCGGCGACTACGAGATTCCCGCCCTCACCCTGCGCGAGGACATCGCGCCGGGCAAGACAGGCTTTTCAGTGCACACCGCTTAAGGCAGCACCGGGTTGGCGACCGCGTTGGCAATTGCCGCGTCGGCATCCACGCGCAGCATGAACCGCCTGGCCACGAGATCGTTGGCGGCCGTGGTCACTGCCGCCACGTAGCCTGCCTGGTCCACATAGCGCTCCTGCAGCGACGGGCGCGGGTCGCTCCCGCGCAGCGCCGCCGTCTTGGCGAATGCGAAGTAGGAGCCGAACAGGCCCGCCTGGTCGATGCGCCCGGGCTGATTCGTGTAGTTCCAGCCGGTGTTGGTGCCCAGCGGCACGGCCACGTCGATGCTGCGGATGCCCGCGATGTCGTTGCCGTCGGCATCGACCTGCGGCACCAGGATCGCGTAGTCGCGCCCCAGGTAGGCCGGCGGCACCTGGGTGGCAATGCCGCTCTCGTCCTGCGGCCGGTAGCCGGGGCCCCAGTCGAGCAGCGAGTAGGTGTTGACCAGTCCCGTGTAGCTCACCCCGGGAATGGCCGGGAACGCGACCCGCGCCGGGCGCACCAGCGTGCCGTCGGCGATCCTGGGCACCTGGTTGTCGGGCGGCGTGGTGCCCTTGACGACCCAGTCCTCCAGGTTCTGGTACAGCGCACGCACGACCGGGATCACGCCCGTGTTGGCATTGGTCGCATACAGCGCCCCGGCGCCCGCGCCCGGCACCGACGCGAGGCCCAGCAGGTGGTGCGAGCTGGCGTAGTAGTAGATGCGCGCGTTGCCGGGCTGCACCAGGTCGGCCGTGCCCCAGGCGTCGGTCAGCAGCGGCGAACCCTGCAGCGTCCAGAACTCGGTGCCGCTGAAGCCGATGAAGAGCTTGGGACAGGTGCCGCTCGCCTCGCAGCGCGACAGGATGCCGCCGCGCCGCTGGGCCACGTCGTCCACATAGTCCTTCGACAGGCCGCGCGTGCCGCCCTGGCCGAAGGCCGTGTGGTCGGCGCGCACGCCACCGCCGCCGCCGGGCACGGAGAAGCGCATGTTGATGTTCGTCTGCCGCGCCGCGATCTGCGCGAACACGCCGTCGAACACCTTGGCGCCCGAGCGGTCCTCGTTGAAGCCGAGGTGCACGAAGGTCTTCATGAAGTTGCCGCACTGCGAGACGCCCGAGGCAATCGTGTTCCTGATCGCGGCCGCCACCGGGTTGGCGGTGCCCGCCGCGTCGGAGGCGTCCCGATGGAAGAAGCTGATCATGTCGCGCAGCGCCGCAAGGCCGAGGCCCATCACCTTCGGGTCTTTCGCGACGTAGACCAACTCATACAGATAGGCCGGGTCCCACTTGTCCCTGAGGCACACGCTGGTCTCGTCGGGCGTGCCGGGGAACGGCGTGGCGGCACCGCACTTCGCAAACTTCCAGTCGCTCGCCGGAATGAGCTGGCGCGCGTCGCCCTCGTTGATGCGGCGCGTGAGCACATAGCCGGGCTTGGTGTTGTCCAGGCTGGCCGTGGCATACGCCTGCATCGCCGCGTTGAAGGGGCCGCCCGGCAGCGGCAGCGAATCGTTGGTGGCGGCGGTGGGCAGCAGCTCGGCGCGGTAAGTGCCGGTGATGCTGCTGCCGTCGGCGTTCTTCGCCACGGGCACCTTGAGCGTGAGCTTGCCCGGCGCCGCCGGCACGTCGCCCTGCCATGCGGCCGTGAGGAACACGTAGCCGCGCGAGGCGAAGTACGGGTCGAGGTTGACGATGTTGCCGCGGTTGGGCGCGTCGTAGCGCAGCACGCCGCTGGCCTTGCTCATGTCCTTGGGCTTGAAGAGCACGAAGTCGGAGCTGTACTCGACCTTGCCGTTGGCGTTCAGCGGCGCGAGCGACAGGTCCTGGATGATGGCGTTGCGCGCGTCCTTGGGGTCGACCTCGCCGGTAAATGTGCCCGTGATCTTCTCGTAGGCGCCGACGCTGCCGAAAGTGCCGGGCACGTCTTCCGTGGCGGTGATGGCGAGCTTGTATTTGGGTGCGGCAGCCGCCGCGGCGGGAGGGGCAGGCGTGGTCGTGGCGGGCGGCGGCAGCAACAGCAGGCTGCCTCCTCCCCCGCCGCCGCTTCCGCCGCATGCGCTCAGAAAAAGGGCGGCCGAAGCCACCGTGGCAGCCTTGAGGCTCCAGCGTTTCATAGTCTTGTCTCCTGTTGTGTGTCTTGTGTCGTCGCGGCGCCGATCCCCGCTACGGCGCGCGGGCTACTCGGCCTCGATGCCGGCGGCCTTCACGATGCGGCCCCACTTCTGCGATTCGGCCGCCTGGAACTTGGCAAGCTCCTCTGGCGAGGTGGTGAACACTTCGGTGCCGGTGGGTTCGTAGAACGCAGCCTTCGCCGCCTCGCTCTTCGCGGCCTTCACCAGCAGTTCGTTGAGCCGCTTGACCACGGCCGGCGGCGTCTTCGCCGGCGCATAGGCGGCGAACCAGTAGCCCATCTCGTAGCCCTTCACGCCGGCTTCGGAAATGGTGGGCACGTCGGGCGCGAGCGGCGAGCGCGCGGAGCTGGAGATGCCCAGCGCGCGCAGCTTTCCGGCCTTGACCTGCGGCAGGCCGGTGGCGGTGTCGGTGATCATCATGTTGATCTGGCTGCCCAGCAGGTCGGTCACCGCGAGCGTGTTGCTCTTGTAGGGCACGTGCAGCAGCTTGATGTCGGCCATCTGCTGCAGCAGCTCGCCGGCCATGCGGCTCGACGAACTGCCGCTGCCGAAGCTGTACTTGCCCGGCTCCTTCTTCGCGAGCGCGATGAACTCGGCCACGCTCTTCGCCGGGAACGAGGGGTTCACCACCATGATCTGCCCGCCCTTGCCCAAGGCGGCGACGGGTGCGAAGTCTTTCACCGGGTCGTAGGGCAGCTTCTTGAACAGGTGTTCGTTGGCGGCATGCGTGGTGTTGGTGGTGATCAGCACCGTGTAGCCATCGGCAGGCGCCTTCGCCACGTTCTGCGACGCGATGAAGCCGCTGGCGCCGGCCTTGTTGTCGATGATGACGGCCTGCTTGGTCTCCGTCGCGATCTGGTTGCCGAGCGCGCGCGCGATCTGGTCGGTGGCCGTGCCGGCCGCGAAGGGCACCACGAAGGTGATGGCTTTCTCCGGGAAGGCCTGTGCATGGCCCAGCAGCGGCGCGAGCGCCAGCGCGGTGGTCAGCACGGTCAGGGGAAATCGTTTCATTGTTTTGTCTCCGAAATTGGAAGGGGCAGTGGAAAAGGTGGAAGCCGGCGCTACGGCCCGGCCAGCAAAGGCACGAGCGGGCGCGGCACGCGAACGGGCATGTCGAGCAGCAGGAAGGAAAGCGCCTTGCCGTGCGCATCGAGATTCAGCGCATCGTTGACGCCGCCGTCGAGCACCGCGTCGAGCACGAAGTTCATCGCATGCAGTTTCGGCAGCAGGAAGCGCTGCACCTGCGACGGTGCGCGGTGGCGGAACTGCGCGGCCACGCGCTCGGGCGTGAGTTGCTCGGCCAGCAGCGGATACAGCCCGGCGTGCCAGGCGATGACGCTGATGTTGGAGCGGTCGCCCTTGTCGCCGGTGCGGCCGTGGGCCGCGCGGTAGAGAGGCACCTCGATGGTGTCTTCAGGAATATTGCTCATGCCAGTTCCTCCGCGGCCAGCAGCTCGAAGCGCACCGGCACCGCCTCGCGCGACAGCAGGCACGACAGCGTGTTGAGCCGCGGCGTGAGCGCGGTGCGCACGCCGCCGCCGCCGGCCGGACCGCAGGTGTAGAGCGCGGTCACCTCGCGGCCGAGCCGTTCGGCCTGGGCACGGTCGGCATGGGTGGCCGCGACGCGCAGGCGCACGTCGCGCACGCCGCTGTCGGGCGTGTCCGCCAGTGCGCGGCCCGCGTCGTCGCCCAGGATGCTCAGCGCGCCGATCAGGTCGACGCGCAGTGCAAGGCCGTCGAGCCGCTTCTTCAGCACCTCGGCCGCGAGCCGCGCGCGCGCTTCGGCGCGAGGGCCGGCGTAGGAAATCTCGCCCTCGGCCAGCCAGCCGCCTTCATGGCAGACGTTGACCTTGTAGTTGCGCGGCCGCTCGTGCCCGCGCACGCCGCGCAGCTCGACGCGTTCGGCGCCGGGCAGTGCGCGCACCTCGGCGTCGGCGATGTCGGCGACCACGTCGGGCGTCAGGTAGGCGGCGGGGTCGTGCACTTCGTAGAGCAGTTGCTCCTTCACCGTGGCTTCGGTCACGAGGCCGCCGGTGCCGTCGGCCTTGCCGATGACGCAGCCGCCGTCGGCGTCGATCTCCGCGATGGGAAAGCCGACCGACTCGAGCTCCGGCACGTCCTTGTAGCCGGGGTCGGCAAAGTAGCCGCCGCACACCTGCGCGCCGCATTCGAGCAGATGTCCGGCCATGGTGGCGCGGCCCAGCCGGTCCCAGTCGTCGGCGCGCCAGCCGAAATGCGACATGGCCGGCCCCACGGTGAGCGACGGGTCGGCCACCCGGCCGCACACCACGATCTGCGCGCCCGCGTCTAGCGCGGCGGCAATCGGCTCGGCGCCGATGTAGGCATTGGCACTGACCACGCGCAGCCCTTCCATTCGCGCGCCGAGCGCTTCGCGCAGCACCGCGCGATGCCCGACGCCCGAGAGGTCGTCGCCCTCCACCACCGCGATGCGCGGGGCGCTGGCGCCCAGTTCGCGCGCCATGCGGGCGATGTGCCGGGCGGCGGCGCGCGGGTTGGCGGCACCGAAGTTGCTCACGATGCGGATGCCGTGCGCCAGGCAGCGCGCCAGCACCGGCCGCAGCATGTCGTCGAGCAGCGGTTCGTAGCCGGCATCGGGGTTGGCGCGGCGGCGCAGTTGCGCAAGAGCCAGCGTGCGCTCGGCCAGCGTCTCGAAGATGAGGAACGCGCGCCGCCCCGCGGGGCCTTGCGCGAGACGCGCGATCAGCGTGTCGACCACCGGGCCGGCGGCGTCGGTGCGGTCACCCGAGAAGCCGGCCGCGCATCCGATCAACAGCGTGGGCGTTGCAGCAATGGAAGTCATCGAGCCGCACTGTAGGCAGCCCGCCATCATCCGTAAAATCGAAAATACGGATCGATTGATCTGCTTTTCAAATAACGTATACGGCCACCGGAACCCCGAGCCATGAAAAAGACGCCAGACCTCTCCACGCGGCAGCTGCGCGCCTTTCTCGCGCTGGCCGAGCACCGCAACTTCACGCGCGCCGCGCAGACCAGCCACCTGTCGCAGCCGGCCTTCAGCGCGCTGATCCGCACGCTCGAAGACGCCGTCGGCACGCGCCTGTTCGACCGCGACACGCGCAGCGTGCAGCTCACGCCCGAGGGGCTGCTGTTCGAAGGCTCGGCGCGCAGGCTGCTCGACGACATGGGCAACGCGATGGTCGACCTGGCCGACCACGTGGAGCGCCGCAAGGGCCGCGTGCGCGTGGCCGCCCTGCCCTCGCTCGCGGCCGGCTGGCTGCCCGCGGTGTTCGCGGAATTCATGCAGGCCTGGCCCGGCATCCGCGTCGACCTTGACGATGCGCTGTCCGACGCCTGCATCGCGCTGGTGCGCGGCGGCCAGGCCGACTTCGCGCTCGCCGCCTCGGGCGCGGAGGCCGCGGCGGGCAGCGACCTGCGCGCGCGCAAGCTGTGCAGCGACCGCTTTCACCTGGTGTGCCGCGCCGACCATCCACTGGCGCGCGAGCCGCGCCTCACGGTCAAGAAAATCGCGCCGCATCCGTTCGTCCAGATGGCGCGCAACAGCAGCGTGCGCCAGGCGCTCGACGCCGCGCTGCATCCGCAGCGGCTGAACGCGGTGTTCGAGGTCGAGCACCTGGCCACCGTGATGGGGCTGGTCGAGGCGGGCCTGGGCATCAGCGTGGTGCCGGCGCTCACGCTGTTCCACTTCCAGCGCGAAACGCTGGTGACCCGCCCGCTGCCCCTGCCCGCGCTCACGCGCACGCTGTACCTGGTGCAGCGGCGCGAAGGCAGCCTGTCGGTCGCGGCGCAGACGCTATACGACCTGATCGTCGCGCGGCTCGGCTCGTTGCGGCTGGACTGAGGCCAGCGCGGGCACCGCGTGCCCGGCCATGCCGAAAAGCTATATCTCCCAGTGCGATCACGATATTGCTGCAGGTCGGCTCCTCGGGAATAGTGCGGCGCAGCGGTGAAAGAGGCCGCGCCCATACCAAAGGAGACCTATGAGAGATTCCCGTCGCAGCTTCGTCGGCCTGATGCTGGCCCTGGCTGCCGCCGCCGGCGCGCCGTATGCGCTGGCCGCCCCCCTGTCTTCCCGGCCGATCCGACTGGTGGTGCCCTTCGGTGCCGGCGGCGTGGCCGACCTGGTCGCGCGCAGCGTGGCGCAGAAGATGTCCGAATCGATGGGCCAGAGCATCGTGATCGACAACAAGCCCGGCGCCGGTGGCGTGGTGGCTTCCGACACCGTTGCCAAGGCCGCACCGGACGGCCATACCTTGCTGCTCATGTCCAACGGCAACGCGGTGAGCGCGGGCCTGTTCAAGTCGCTGCCCTACGACACGGTGAAAGACTTCGCGCCTGTCTCCACGCTCGGCTACTTCGACATGGCGGTGCTCGCGCAGGGCAACGGCAAGTTCAAGACCTTCGCCGACCTGGTGGCCTATGCGAAGGCCAATCCGGGCCGGCTGAACATCGGCACCATCAACGTCGGCAGCACGCAGAACCTGGCCGGCGAGCTGCTCAAGACCTCGCTGGGCATCGACGCGCAGGTCGTGCCTTTCAACGGCACGCCGGCCGTGACCACGGCACTGCGCGGTGGGCAGATCGACGTGGCGGTGGAAATCCTCTCGCCGGTGCTCTCGCAGATCGAGGCGAAGGCGCTGCGCGCGCTGGCGGTGATGGGCGACAAGCGCGCCCCCAACCTGCCCGATGTGCCGACCGTGGCCGAGAGCGGTACGCCGGGCTTCCAGGTCGCCTCGTGGAATGCGCTGGCCGCGCCCGCCAATACGCCACCCGACGTGATCGCCCGCCTGAACCGCGAAGCACGCGCGGCGCTGGACTCGCCCGAGGTAAGGAAGCGGCTGCAGGCCCTGGGCGTAGAGCCGCGCGGCAGCACGCCGCAGGAACAGGCGCACCTGCTCGACAGCGAGATCCGGCGCTGGTCGGCCGTGATCCAGCACGCCGGCATTCCCAAGCAATGAGAAAAAACGGCAAGGACACCATCTTGAAGACCATCGCCCCACCCCACCCCGATCCGAGCCGACCGGCGTTCACCCTGCCTGCCGGCGCCTGCGACGCGCATTGCCATGTGTTCGGCCCCGGCGACGTGTTTCCGTATTCGGACAACCGCCGCTACACACCGCCAGACGCGCCTGCCGCCAAGCTGCGCGCGCTGCACGAACTGCTGGGCATCGACCGCGTGGTGCTCGTGCAGGCCAGCGTGCACGGCCACGACAACCGCGCCATGCTCGACGCCATCGCCCAGTCGCCCGACTGTTACCGTGGCGTGGCCATGGTGGGCGCGGGCGTCAGCGACGCGGAGCTTGGCGCACTGCACAGGGCCGGCGTGCGCTCCGTGCGCTTCAACTTCGTGCAGCACCTGGGCGGCGCGCCCGACCTGCCCACGGTGCTGCGCATGGCCGAGCGCATCCGTCCGCTCGGCTGGCACCTGATGCTTCACCTGGACGCGGAAGACCTCGTCACTTACCGCGCGTTCCTCGACACGCTGCCGGTGCCCTTCGTCATCGACCACATGGGCCGCACGATGGTCGAGCACGGCCTCGGTCAGCAGGCCTGCGACATGATGCTCGACCTGATGCGCGACGAGCGAGCCTGGGTCAAGGTGAGCGGCGCCGAGCGCATCTCGCAGAGCCTTTCGGCGCAGGGCCAGCCCTACGCTGATGCAGTGCCCTTCGCCCGCCGCCTGATCGAGGCCGCGCCCGACCGCGTGCTGTGGGGCACCGACTGGCCGCACCCCAACGTGCGCGAGATGCCCGACGACGGCAAGCTGGTCGACCTGCTGCCGCTGTTCTGCGACGACACGGCACAGCTTCGCAGGCTGCTGGTCGACAACCCGACCCGCTTGTACTGGTACGACTGAGCGCGTCCGCGCGCCGCTCCCCCGACAGCCCCCCACAGCCCCCCCACAGCCCTGTTTTCACGCCACGGCACCGCCAAGGCGTGCGGACGGGCTCGCCTGCGCCCGCGTTTTCTCGCGGGCTACGAATTCACAACGAGGAGACAACATGAGACGACTTCCCCGCCTTCCGGCACTTTCCGGGCGCGTTGCCCTGCGCGCGCTTCCCGCGCTGGCGCTCTGCACCGCCGCACACCCCACCTGGTCCCAGGCGGGAGCCTCCGCCGAGAGCGTCCAGATCTACGGGCTGGTCGATGCGTTCGTCGGTTCCATGCAGCGCAGCGACGAGAAGGGACGCACCAAGGTGCTGGGCAGCGGCGGCATGACCACGGCCTACTGGGGCGTGCGCGGCGCGGAAAGCCTGGGCAACGGGCTGCAGGCGCAGTTCGCGCTGGAGAGCTTCTTCCAGACCGACACGGGCACCTTCGGGCGCAACAGCACCGACCCCTATTTCTCTCGCAACGCCTGGGTGGGGCTGTCCGGCGGCTTCGGGCAGGTGTCGCTCGGCCGGCAGACCAACCCGATGTTCGCTGCCAGCGGCGCCTTCAATCCCTTCGGCGTGTCGCTGCAGTTCTCGCCCGTCATGCTGCATACATGGCAGCCCACGTACAACCGCGCCGTGCTCGGCGACAGCGTGTGGGACAACGTGGTGCAGTACAGCTCACCCACCTTCGCGGGCCTGCGCGCCAACCTGCTCTACGGCATGGGCGAGGTGACGAACCGCGACAGCGTTCGCAACCTGAACCTGACCCTCAACTACGCAGCCGGCCCGTTCGCGGCGGTGCTGTCGATGCAGCAGGCCAGGACGGGGCCGGGCTTCACCACGGCCATCGGCCGGCAGGACGCAGCGATGATCGGCGCCTCTTACGACTTCAAGGCGGTGCAGTTGTACGGCCAGTTGCTGCGCACCCGAACGCCCGACATCCGCGTCGACACCGACACCGCTCAGCTGGGTGCGGCGGTGCCGGTGGGCGCGGGCCGCTTCATGGCCTCGGTGGCGCGCACCGAGCGCAAGGTGACGAACGGCGCCGAGACGCATCGCACCACCTGGGCCGCCGGCTACGACCACTTCCTGTCGAAGCGGACCGACCTGTACGCGGTCTACATGCGCGACCGGCTGACGGACTTCCGCGGCAGCGGCAGCGTGGGGTTCGGTATGCGTCACCGCTTCTGACTGGCACCGGTCATTGCACCGGCACCCAGGTGCTGCTGGACGAGTTCGCGCAGCAACTCTCCCATGGCACGCTGCGTGCGCGTGACGGGCCGCTGCGAGCTGGCCGCCAGCGCCAGCCGGCTGCGCAGGCCGGGCTCGGCGATGGGCCGTATCGCATAGCGCTGCGAGCGCTCGGCAATGGCCACCGCATTGCGCGACAGCACTGCATGGCCCGCGCCATCGGCCACCAGCGCGAGGATCGCCGGCACGCCGTCGATCTCCAGCGCAATGCTCGGCCGCCGCCCGATGGCGGCCAGTTCCGCCTCGACCAGCATGCGGATCGCGTTGGGCCGGGTCGGAATCACCAACGGCTGGTCGGCCAGTTGATGCAACGCGAGCGGCACGCCGCGCCGCGCGCGCCCGGCGCCCTTGGTGGCGCTGACCAGGAACAGGTCTTCCTCCAGCACCGTCTCGCTGTCTACATCGGGCGAAGGCTGCGGGTTGTAGAGCAGCGCGATGTCGAGCCGGCCGGTGAGCAGCGACTCCTGCATCGCGGTCGAAAGGCTTTCGGTGATCGAGAGTGCCGCATCGGGCAGCCTCTCGCGCACGGCCCGCACCAACGGAACCGTCAGCACCCCGGCCACGCTGGGCGGCAGCCCGACCGCCACCCGCCCCGCCAGCGCGCCGCGCATGCGTCCCATGTCTTCCTTCGCGCGCTCCACCTGGTGCAGGATGCCGCGGCCATGCTCCAGCAGCCGCTTGCCGGCATCGGTGGGTACCACGCCGCGGCCGTTGCGCACCAGCAGGTTTTGCCGCAGTTCGACTTCAAGCTGGCGCACCTGGCGGCTCAGCGCGGGCTGGGCGATGTCGATCACCGTCGATGCCCGGGTGAAGCTGCCGAGCTCGGCCACGCGAATGAAGTACTCCAGCTGTTTCAGGTCCATGACCTGAGGTTATCGGCATAGCGCCGGGCGAGCTATGCGTGTTTGTTCTATCCGGTGCTGGCTCCGCTGAGGCCGGCCTTGCCTGGGGAGTCGACGCTGCCACTGGCGACGTCGATGGCGCTCTTGCCCGCCGCCTCCGCCATTGCGGCCAATGCCGTCGGATTGGGCGTGGGCTCGCCGATCTTGCGCAGCAGGTTGCGGTCGGTATGGCTGAAGGGCTCGGCCTGGCCGCGCACGCTCAGCACGGTTTCCTGCTCGTACGACCAGCTGCGGTCGTCGTGGATGGTCACCGCGATGCTATAGCGCAGCGTCTTGAATGCATGCTCCAGGAACGGGTTGGCGAGGATGCCGTTGGTCTCTCCGCCGCGCACCGCCTCCAGCCTGAAACTGCGGTCGCCGGCCTTCGCCTGGCCGGTGGCCATGGCCGTCAACCCGCGCGGGATCGACAGCGTCTGCACCAGCGCGCCCGTGGCGGGCTCCCAGAGCCAGTAGCCGACTTGGTCGTGGAAGGTTTCGACGTCGTCGGGCTTGACGATGCGCAGGTGATAGCGCAGCCCGTAGAAGATCTGCGGGCCGTTGGTCTGCGCGTCGATGGGCTGGAATTCCGCATGCTCGATGAACGCTTCGGCTTCGGGGCCTTCGGGCTTCGGGCTGACGTCGTGGCCGGAAGTGCCGATCCACAGGCCCGCGAGGCCGGTCAGCGGGCCGAGGTTGGCAAGCGTATGCGGATCGGGCTCCGGTTCGGTATAGATGTCTTCGGGAAATTCAGGGGAGTCCGGGAGCTCGGCCATTTTTTTCTTCCTGGAGTTTTGCGGGAGTGTGGACGACAAGCAGGTCACTGATCAAGACGGATGCCGACCTTGGCGATGATCGCACCCCACTTGCGCGCCTCGCTGTCGATGAAGGCCTTGAATTCCTCGGGCGAACCGCCGCCCGCCACCAGCCCCTGGTTGGCCAGCAGTTCGCGCACCGCCGGCTCGCGCAGCACGGCGTTGACGTCCGCGTTGATGCGCTGCACCACCTCGGGCGGCGTGCCGGCGGCGGTGAAGAAGCCGTTCCAGGCCAGCGATTCGAAGCCTGCGTAGCCCGCCTCGGCCACCGTCGGCAAGTCTTTCATGAGTTCCGAGCGGGTGGCGCTGGTCACCGCGATGAGCTTCACCCGATGGCCCTGGATCAGCGGCAGCAACGCAGGCGCCACCGTGAACAGCGCCTGCGTGTCGCCCGCGGCAAGCGACAGGCCTGCGGGCGGCGAGCCCGAGTACGGCACGTGCACCGCCTCCATCTTCGTCACGCTGCGCAGCAGCTCCATCGTGAGGTGCGACGAACTGCCCGCGCCCACGGACGCATAACTGAACTTCGAGCCCTGCTTCCTGGCCCAGTCGACGAATTCGGGCAGCGTGTTCGCCGGGTTGCTCTCCTGCACGGCCAGCACATTGGGCTGCGAGGTCGTGAGCACGATGGGCACCAAGTCGCGGGACGGCGCATAGGGCATGCGCCGGTACATGTAGGGTCCGAATGCGATCGGGCCGTTGAAGCCGATGCCCAGCGTGTAGCCGTCGTGCGGCGCCTTGGCTACCGTGTCCATGCCGATCAGGCCGCCGGCGCCGGCCTTGGTCTCGATCACCACGGGCTGCTTCCAGATCACGCGCAGGCGGTCGGCCAGCGTGCGCGCGATCACGTCGAGCGAGCTGCCGGCCGGCGCGGGAACGATCACGCGAACGGGTCTGGACGGCCACTCCTGTGCACTTGCGCCGGCGGCCAGCAGGCCGGCGAGCAGGAAGATGGCGAGCCTGTTGTTCTTCACTTGGGTCTTTCGCTGGTCGGGGGGTGGGGCAGCGCGAAGTTTTATCACCGTTCGACAGGAAGGCCTGACGCAGGCATTACAAACCGAAGCACTACAAATCGATCCGAAAGGCTTCCACAGCACCTCCGAACGGCATCCCTGTCTTTAACCACTTCGCGAACGTGCTGATTTCCGGGGGGCTTCAAACCGCCCCGACATCGCGGCAAGATGCGCATCCGCCGATTCTTGCGTCACCCGACCAACTGAAGGAGCCCCCTCATGTTCGCCACGCCCGAACGCACCATCAAGACCCCCGGCCCCGATCACCCGATCACCATCGCGCGCAATCCGCTTCGCGTGGTGGTGTCGGTGGACGGCCGCGTCATTGCCGACACGCGCGAAGCGCTGACGCTGCGCGAAGCGCATTTCGGAACCGTGCACTACATACCGCGCAAGGACGTGAAGATGTCCCTGCTGGAACGCACCTCGCACGCAACCTACTGCCCGTACAAGGGCGAGTGCAACTACTACAGCATTCCCGCCGGCGGCGAGCGCTCGGTGAATGCGGTGTGGACCTACGAGTCGCCCTACGAGCCGGTCGCCCAGATCAAGGACCACGTGGCCTTCTATCCCGACCGCGTCGGCCCCATCGAGGAGCGGGTGGCCTGACGACAACACCCGGCCCCCCTCTTCCGGCGCCCGCAGGCGCCCGAACCGACACGTGGAGAATGGCAGCGGCAACCATCCTCCACGTCCATGAACATCAGACTCGCACTCTACGAACTGGCCCGCATCCATCGGCTGCCGTCGGCTCGCATGCACGCGCTGTTCGCGCTGGCTGAACTCGACGCGCAACCGACGCAACTGCAGCAGCGCTTCTGGCGCGTCGTCGCACTGCTCGCCGCGGGACTCGGCGGCTTCGGCATCGTGATGTGGGTGGCGGCCAACTGGGGGTCGCTGGGCCGCGCCGGGCAGTTCGCATTGCTGCAAGGCTGGGTGCTGCTGACGGCGCTGGCCGCATGGCGCAGCGCGACGCTTCGCACACCGATGGGCCTGCTGTGCCTGCTGGGCACGGGCGCGCTGTTCGCCTACTACGGCCAGACCTACCAGACCGGTGCCGATGCCTGGCAGCTGTTCGCGCTGTGGGCCGTTCTCAGCCTGCCGCTGTGCCTTGGCGTGCGCAGCGACGTGCTGTGGTTTCCTTGGGCGATGGTGGCCTGCAGCGCGATCGGCCTCTGGACCTATGCGCACACGGGCCACCGCTGGCGCTTCGACGACAGCGACCTGCCGATCCACCTGGTCGGCTGGGGCATGGGCGTGCTGCTCATCACCGTGCTGAGCCCGTGGGCACGGCATTGGGTCGGCGAAACGCACTGGTCGCAACGGCTGGCGATGCTGGCGCTGGCCGTGAACGTGACGCTGACCTCGCTTGCAGGCCTTCTCTGGCGCAGCGAGGTTTCGCCCCACTACTTTCTGGGCCTGGCGCTGATGTGCGGTGCCGGCGGCATGCTGATGCAGCGGCAATGGTTCGACATCGTCGGGCTGAGCGCCGCCGTGCTCTGCGTCGACACCCTGCTGGTCGCCGGCCTGGCTCGCATCCTGTTCGACGGCGGCGGCATCGACACCATGGGCCGGTTGCTGCTCATCGGGCTTGTGGCCGCGGGATTGCTGGCCGTGTCCGTGGCCGTGGTGATGCGCAGACAAAGCACCGTATTGGCGGCATCGCGGCCGCAAGGAGCGACCGCATGATCGCCCCGTCCGAGATCATCCGGCGCGCCGCGGCCCAGGGCCTGCTGCCGCAAGACGCGCAATGGCCGCGCGAGGATTCCCGCCCCGGGGCGGTGCTGCTGCTGACTTCGTTGGGAGCCTGGCTCGCCGTGCTGCCGCTGCTGGGCGCGATCGGCCTGGCATTCGGCGATGCGCTGCTGCGCGAAGGACCGGCACTGTACGTATCGGGACTCGGCCTGCTGGCCGTGAGCGTCGTCATCCTGCGCCAGGGCGGACTGGCGCTGTTCATCGAACAGCTCTGCCTGCCGGCCGTGGTGCTGGGCCTGTGCTGCCTGGGATGGGCGCTGTTTCGCGACCTGTCGGTTTCCGTCGCCGCGCTGGGCATGTGCGCTGCCAGCGTCGTGCTGGCATCGCTCGCGCCGCTGCACTGGCTGCGCAGCCTGCTGGGCATGATGCTGGGCGTGTTCCTCACCGTCGCCGTCATGGGATGGTCGAGCGGCGAAGACGCCTTCGATCACCTGTTCTGGTCCGGCCGCTTCCGCTGGACGTGGTGGCTTCAGGCGCACATCGGCCTGGCCGCATGGCTCGCGGTGCTCTGGCTGCTGCCGCGGTTGCCCGGCGCCCGCACCGGCAGCCTGCTGGAGAGCCTGGCCGAAGGCTGGTGCGCGCAGCTGTTGCTGATGCTGGTGCTGCTGTCGGGCACCACGTTCATGCTCGGTGGTGTAGTTGCGGGCAGCAGCGCAGGAAGCGAAATGGGCCAGGCCGGCAGCGGTTTCGACCTGCTCGGCAGCACGCGGAACATGGTGTCGGTGCTGTGTGCCCTGAGTGCGGCCGCGCTGTTGGCCAGTCGCTGGCCGGCACTGCGGCAAATGCCGCTGGCGGGCCTGGGCGTGGCACTGCTGCTGGCGGTCTTGTGCGCCTTCATGCCCAATCTCGGGGCGACTTGCCTTTGCACCGCGGCATTGGCGGTGACGCAACGCTGGCGGCTCGCTGCCCTTGGCTGCGCGGCCGCGCTCTGGATCGTGGGCAGCTTCTACTACCTGCTCGCGTGGTCGCTGGCGGACAAGGCGCTGCTGCTGGTGCTGATCGGTGCCGCGCTGGGCGCACTGGCCTGGCTGGCAACGCGCGCCATGTCGCATTCGGCCGGCGCCGAGAGCGTTGCGCAGAACGCCGGCAGCTGGTGGAAGAACAGGCGGCTCGCCGGCATCGCGCTGGCAGGCGTCGCCACGCTGGCGGTGGCGAACTTCGCCATCTTCGAGAAGGAAAACATCATTCGCGACGGCCGTCCCGTGTTCGTTCGACTGGCGCCTGTCGACCCGCGCTCGCTGATGCAGGGCGACTACATGCGGCTGAACTTCGCATTGCCCGATCGAATGGACCGGGACGACCATCCTTGCGGTGGCCGGCGGCCGACCGTGCTGGTGCGCCCCGATCCGGCGCTGCCGTCGGCCTATACGCTGCATCTGCCATCGGCCCTGGAGCCGCGGCGGAGCGACGACATCGAAGTACCGCTCAGTGCCAAGGACGGGAGCTGGGTCTTCGTCACCGACGCATGGTTCTTCAAGGAAGGCGACGCGCAGAAGTTCGAAGGTGCGCGTTACGGCGAATTCCGCATCCTGCCCAATGGTTCGGCCCTGCTGGTGGGCATGGCTGACGATCGATTGCGGCCGATCCGGTAGCGCGCACGGCCCATGAAAAAGCCGGCCCCGCTTGTGCGGAGCCGGCTTCTTTTTTTTGATTCGACTGACTTCGCCGGAGCGGCGAAGCACGTCAAAGCAGATCGATTACAGCGGCAGCGTATCGCCGCGAGCAGCAGCGCGGGCAGCGGCACGCACGGTGGCGCGATCGACGCCGCTGGCCAGCACAGGCGCCACGCCCGACGAAGCGCCGTCGGCATACGGGTTGGCACTGTGCGCGGCGGCCACGGCTTCGGCGCGAACGGCTGCGCGGCTGGTGGCCGAGGCGGTCAGTTGCACCGGGCCCGAGTTGGCGCCATCGGCATAGGGGTTGGCGCTGTGCGCGGCCACGACGGCCTGGCTGGCGACCTCGGCGCGGCTCGCGGCGGAAGTCAGTTGATGCACGCCGTCATAGCTTTCGGCATGGGCAGCGCCGGCAGCGGCCAGCAGAGCGAGAGAGACGGCGGAGAGGAGTTTCGAGGCGGTCATTTGGAGGTCCTTCAATTGGTTGGTTTCTTTTCATCTGGATCAGCTGAAGGGCTGGTCCATGGAAAGAATTTTGCGCCGCCGAACCAATAAAAAACCGCATCGAAAAGAACCGCGGTGTTCGTGTGAAGGAAACAATCGCGGCGCCCGCTCCTCCTTCCCGCAACGCCCTTTCAGTCGAGCAGCACGCCCGCCAGCACCGTGCTCACGATGCATTCGAGCGCCTGCTCGTAGTGCACCGCCGTGAGCTTCTTCACCTGCAGCACCGCGTTCACGATGGGCTCGTAGTCGGCATAGAACTGGGTCGAGGCCCAGAGCATGAAGAGGAAATGGCGCGCGTCGATCCTGCGGATCTTCTTGGCAGCCATCCAGGCTTCGAGCACCTCGATGCTGGCGGCCGTGCTCTGCGCGATGTGCGCCCTGTCGGCGGCCGACAGGAAGGTGCCGCCGCGCACCACCTCGTTGGCGAACAGTCGCGCCTCCAGCGGATTCTTGCGGCCCATCCGGAGCTTGGCTTCCACGTACGCACGCAGCGCCACGGCGGGTTCGGTCTCCACCTTGAGGATGCGCAGCGCGCTGTCCCACTCCTCCAGCAGCGGCGCGAAGGTGGCGCTGTAGAGCTCTTCCTTCGTGGGGTAGTAGTAGTAGACGTTGGCCTTGGGCAACTCGGCCACGGTGGCGATCTCCGCGATGCGCGCGCCGTCGAAGCCCTTGGCCGCGAACACCTCGCTGGCGGCCTTGAGGATCTTGCGCTTGTTGGCCGCCCTGATCTCCCTGTCCGCGGTTGTCTCGGGTGCCGAAGGTCGTGTTGTCTTGGTTTCGCGCATGGCTTTGAGTCGCTTTTTTTGACCGGAACAAATTCTAGAGGTGGCCCGGCGCGGCGGCCGGGAAAGCACCAGCAAAAAAATCTGACCATATCGTCAATTTATTACTTAGAATTTCCTGACGAACTGGTCAGCTTTTTTGAAGTTTGAATGTAAGCCATGCCTCAAGCCCTGCGCACCGCCTTGCAAGAAACCCTGCTCGACTGGCAGGACGACCTGCCCGATGACTGGCGCCGCGCGCTCGGCGGCGTGCGGCTGGACTTCGAAGGCGTGGACGCTCGACTCGAGCTGGAAGCCTGGGAACCCATCTTTCCGGCGCGCAAGGGCCGCCGCCTGCCCGGCATGCCGGCAGGCGCGCACATGCTCAAGGCCTTCGACAGCGTGATGCCCTCGAAGGTGCGCTGCCTGGTGCTGGGGCAAGACCCTTACCCCTCGATCGACATCGCCACCGGCCGCGCCTTCGAGGTCGGCAACGTCGCCCGGTGGCGCGAACTCGACAAGATGTTCACCAAGAGCATCCGCGCCTGGGTGCAGATGCTGGCCCAGGCCCGCACGGGCGACGCGGGCTACGGCGGCAGCTTCGCCAACTGGCCGCGCACGCTGGCCGACATCGAATCGGGCGCGCTGCCATTCGAGACACCCGACTGGCTGAGCGACCGCTGGATCGAAGACGGCGTGCTGCTGCTCAACACCTCCTTCACGCTCAGCCGCTTCCAGGTGGCCATCGACCCGCATCAGTCGCACGGACACCTGGTGCTGTGGAAGCCGCTCATCCAGGCGGTGCTGGCCCACCTGCTGCAGCGCGGCGAGCCGCTGGTCTGCATGGGCTTCGGCGCTTCGGCCGCGGAGGCCTTCGCGGCGGCGGGCATCGGCGAGGGCCGCAACGGCAATGTCGCCTGCATCCTGCGCGAGCACCCCGCCTACGCGGACGCCGTGCTCGGCCTGCCCAACCCCTTCGTGCTCTGCAACACCCATCTGGCCGAGATGGACAGCACCTCCATCCACTGGTGACCACCCCAATGAACGACAAGAACGACTACGACTACATCATCGTGGGCGCGGGCTCCGCGGGCTGCGCCCTCGCCGCGCGGCTCAGTGCGCGCCCCGCCACGCGCGTGCTGCTGCTGGAGGCCGGCGGCAAGGACTCCAACCCGCTGTTCCGCCTGCCAATGCTGATGGGCAAGCTGTTCCAGTCGGGCATCTACAACTGGCACTTCCACACCGAGCCCGAGCCCAACCTCAATGGCCGCAAGATCTACTGGCCGCGCGGCAAGGTGCTGGGCGGCACGTCGACCATCAACGGCATGATCTACGTGCGCGGCGGCAAGCAGGACTACGACGGCTGGGCTGCCATGGGCAACCCCGGCTGGTCGTACAAGGACGTGCTGCCCGCCTTCAAGCGCTCCGAAGGCCACATCCAGCGCGACGGCGTGTTCCACAACGCCAAGGGCGAACTCACCGTGTGCCGCGCGCGCGGCTGGAACGCATTGCTCGACGTGTTCTGCGCTGCGGGCCAGCAGGCCGGCTATCCGCTGAACGACGACTTCAATGGCGCCAGCCAGCTCGGCTTCGGCCGCTACGACTTCACCATCAAGAACGGCAAGCGCTGGTCAACCTCCTTCGCCTTCCTGCGGCCGGCGCTCAAGCGCAGCAACCTCAAGGTCGTGACCCGCGCGCGCACGCACAAGGTACTGGTGGAGCGGGCCCGGGCCGTGGGCGTGTCCTACGAGCTGCACGGCCAGATGCGCACCGTGCGCGCGCGCAAGGAAGTGATTCTTTGCGCCGGCGTGGTCGGTTCGCCGCACCTGCTCATGCTGTCGGGCATCGGCCCGAAGGAAGAGCTGGAGCAGCACGGCATTGCGGTGCTCAAGCCGCTTCCCGGCGTGGGCGGCAACCTGCAGGACCATGTGGACTGCGTCATGTCCTATGAGTGCAAGCAGCCCGTCACGCTCTACAAGGACCTGCGCTTCGACAAGATTGCGTTCTCCGTGGTGCAGGGCATGCTGTTCGGCGAAGGCATCACCACCACCTTCCCCTACGAGGCCGGCGCCTTCATCAAGACCTCGCCCGAGCTCGCCAACCCCGACGTGCAGCTGCACTTCATGCCCGCGCTGGAGAAGACGGCCAACCTGTACTTCCCCAACCCGTTCAGGAAGAGCACGGTCGAGGCCAAGCACGGCTTCACCCTGCGCGTGGGACCGGTCAACCCGAACAGCAAGGGCCGCATCCGGCTGCGCTCGGGCCGCCCGACCGACGCGCCGATGATCGAGCCCAACTACCTGGACACCGAGTTCGACCGCAAGACCATGGTCGATGCGATCCGCGCCACGCGCCGCATCATCGAGCAGCCCGCATTCGACGACTACCGCGGCAACGAGATCGCGCCCGGCCCCGAGAAGCAGAGCGACGAAGACCTCGTCGCATGGCTGCGCGCCACCGCCATGACCACCTTCCACCCCGTGGGCACCTGCAAGATGGGCCACGACGAACTGGCCGTGGTCGACCACCGGCTCAAGGTGCACGGCATCGAGGGCCTGCGCGTGGCCGACGCCTCGATCATGCCGGTCATCTCCAGCGGCAACACCAATGCGCCGGCCATCATGATCGGCGAGAAGTGCGCCGAATTCATCCTGGCCGGCCAGTAGAAACCAGGACAGCAGGAGCACTCCGAAATGATCGTCGAACACCGCCTCTACACCTTCCGCCCCGGCACCATCGACCAGTGGCGCGAGAAGTACGAACGCGAGGGCCTGCCGGTGCAGAAGCGCCACCTCAACAAGTTCGTGGGCCTGTACATCTCCGAGATCGGCCGGCTGCACACCTCGGTGCTGATCTGGGCCTACGACAGCCTGGCCGACCGCGAGGCCCGCCGCGCCGCCATGTACGCCGACCCCGAGTGGCAGGCATTCATCAAGAGCGTGTGGGCACTCGACGCCATCCAGAGCCAGGACGTGATGATCATGAACCCCGCCCCCGGTTCGCCGACGCCCTGAGCACATTTCTTCCCCGCAGCAATTTCGTCCGCCAGTTCTTCAACCCGAGAGATATCCGCATGACAAGCAACGCATCCTCCCGCGCCGCCACGCCCCGCCGGCAGATACTGAAAGCCGCGGCCGGCCTTGGCGGTGTCGCCATGGCCAGCGCCCTCTATCCGCTGATCGCGAATGCCAAGGGCGGGCTGATCGCGCTGGTGCACACGCAGGCTGCGGGCGACGCCAGCGCGGTCGACGCGATGATTGCGCGGCTCAAGCTGCTGGGCAAGGAAACGGGCATGCAGACGCGCGCCATCTACGCGAAGGACCCGTCGACCTACGAGACCATCTTCCGCACGCTGGGCGATGCCGGCGCGGCCATCATCGTGTCGACCTTCAACGAAGTGACCGAGCCCTTCAAGGCGCTCGCGCCCAAGTACCCGAAGACGCAGTGGCTGCAGCTGTTCGGCGACGAGATGAAGCCCGCCATCCCCAACGTGACCACCGTCTCCTACGACTACTACCTCGGCACCTACCTGGCCGGCATCTTCGCGGGGCGCATGTCGACCACGGGCAAGATCGGCTTCATCGGCGGCATGTCGATCCCGCCGCTGAATGCCGACTACAACGCCTTCAAGGCGGGCGTGCTGTCGGTGCGCAAGGACGCCGCGGTCACGGTGGCCTTCGCCGGCTCGTTCCAGGACCCGGTGAAGGGCCGCGAGATCGCCACGCAGATGTTCAACGGCGGCATCGACTTCATCCAGACCGACGCCGCCGCGACCGACGCGGGCATCATCGCCGCCGCCAACGACAAGCCCGGCCGCCTGCTGAGCTGCCTCGACCCGGCGCAATACCCGCAGGGTCCGAAGACGCTGATTTCCATCGTCAGCCTGCACTTCGGCAAGTCGCTCTACGACGAGGCCAGCAAGATCCTCAAGAGCGGCAAGGGCGGCGCGCACCTGAACACCGGCCTGGGCACCGGGGTGGTGGGCCTGGAGCTGTCGCCGCTGTTCCAGAAGGAAGGCGACAAGGCCGTGGCGGCCAAGGCCGAGAAGGTGATGGCCGAGATACGCACCGCGCAGGCGGCCATCCTGAGCGGCGCCCTGAAGGTGCCTTTCAACACCGTTCTCTGACCCTCGTCACCGCAGCATGAACAGCAGTTCCTCGAACAGCGGGGCCTCCCCTGCGCGCCCGGCGCTGGTGCTCGACGGCGTCACCGTGCAATACGACACCGTGAAGGCGCTGTCGGACGTGTCCATCGCATTCGAGGAAGGCCGCATCCATGCGGTGGTCGGCCAGAACGGCGCGGGCAAGACCACCTTCGCCCGCGTCTGCTCCGGCCTGGTGAAACCCACGCACGGCCGCGTGCACATCGGCGAGCACGAGATCCGCACCGGCCGCGTGAACGCCGCGCGCGCGGCCGGCGTGGAACTGGTGCACCAGAGCTTCGCGCTGCCCGCGTCGTTCACCGTTGCGCAGGCGATGGAGTTCGGCGCCACGCGGCACAGCGGCGTGTTCACCAGGCGCCAGTTGGAGGCGCGCTGGCAGGCGCATCTCGACGGGCTGGGCCTTTCGGTCAGCCCGCGCGAAGTGATCCGCAACCTGCCGATCGAGACGCAGCAGGGCATCGAGATCGCGCGTGCACTGGTCACCGACGCGCGCGTGCTTATCCTGGACGAACCCACGGCGGTGCTCGCACCGGCCGGCGTGGAGACGCTGTTCGAGCGCATCCGCATCCTGAAGAAGCGCGGCGTGACCGTCGTGCTCATCCTGCACAAGATCCGCGAGATGATGGCCATTGCCGACACCGTGAGCGTGCTGCGCCGCGGCGAGCATGTCACCGGCCCCGTGCCATGCGCATCGATCGGCGCGGCCGAACTGAGCCAATGGATCATGGGCGACGCCAAGGCGCCGGTGCAGGCAGCCGCGGTACCGCCGCGTGCAGCCGAAGGACTCACGGCTCCCACCGTGCTGCGCATGCACAAGTTCTCTACCCAGCCCGACGCCGAGGGCGCGGCGCTGAACGAGGTGAGCCTCGACGTGCGCGCGGGCGAGATCATCGGCATCGCCGGCGTCGAAGGCAACGGCCAGCGCACGCTGGTGCGCGCCATCTCGGCGCTGGCCGGCACCGCGTCCGGGACGCTCGAGTTCGGCGGCAAGGACATGACGCACAGCGACCTCGCCACGCGGCGCGCCGCGGGCCTGCGCATCATCCCGTTCGAGCGCAACGTCGAGGGCCTGTCGCTCAACAGCAGCCTGTGGGAGAACTGGTCCATGGGCCGCCTGCTGCAGGGCGGGCTGCTGTCGTTCGTGCGCCCGAAGAAGCTCCAGGCCGAGTGCGACGTGGCGCTCGCGCAATGGGACGTGCGCTACGCCAACTGCGGCCAGCCCGCGGGCTCGCTCTCCGGCGGCAATGCGCAGAAGGTGATCTTCGCGCGCGAGGTGGACGACAGCGCCCGGCTCATCATCGCGGCGCAGCCCACGCGCGGCCTCGACATCGGCGCCACGGCCTATGTGTGGAAGGCGCTGCGGCAGGCGCGCGACCGGGGCGCGGCCATCATCCTCATCTCGTCCGACCTGGATGAGCTCTTCGACATCAGCGACCGCGTGCTGGTCATGCTGCGCGGGCAGGTGGTCGGCGAATACGGCCCGCCCTACGACCTGGGGCAGGTCGGCCAGGCGATGGTGGGAGCACAGGCATGACGGCCTCTCGCATGCTGCCCGTGCTGCGGGTGGTGGTCTTCGTCTGCTTCGCGCTGCTGCTGTGCGCGCTGGCCTTCGTGGGCGCCGGGCTCGACGCGGGCGAGCTGTTCACCGGCATCCTCGACGGCGCCTTCCTGCGCGACGGGGCCCTGCACCAGGGCCTGCGCTGGGCCATGCCGCTGTTCATCACCGCCACCGGCGTGGCCATCGCGTTCCGCGCGGGCTTCTTCAACATCGGCGCCCAGGGGCAGTTCTATGTCGGCTCCATCTTCGCGGCGTTCACCGCCGAGTGGCTCGCGGGCGGTCCGGCCTGGCTGGTCGTCGCCTGCTGCCTGGTCGCGGGCATGCTGGGCGGCGCGCTGTGGGCCATGTGGCCGGGCCTGCTGCGCCTGCGCTCGGGCACCGACGAGGTCATCACCACGCTGATGGGCAACTTCCTGGCAGGACTGCTGCTGGTGTACGTGACCTCCGGGCCGCTGAAAGACCCGACGGGCTCGGGACAGCAGGCATCGAGCCGGCCCATTGCCGACGCCTACCGCATCTCCGATTCGCTGGGCGTGTCGCCGCTGATCGTGGTGCTCACGCTGCTGGTGTTCGCGCTGTCGTGGCTGCTGGCCAACCGCACGGCGCTGGGCATCGTCGCCAACCTCGCGGGGCGCAACCCGACCATGGTGTCGTGGCAGGGTGCGCGGGTCGGTCGCATCGGCCTCTTCAGCTTCCTGGTGAGCGGCGCGCTGGCCGGGCTGGCCGGCGGCATCGAGCTACTGGGCCCCAACGGGCGGCTGGCCAGCGGCTTCCTGCCCGCGCACGGTTTCACGGCCATCCTGATCGCGCTGGTGGCGCAGCTCACCATCGTCGGCACCGCCGTGTCGGCCCTCTTCTTCGGTGCGCTGGCATCGGCCGCGCTCTACCTGCCGGTGATGGCCGGCATGCCCGCGGCGGCCATCGAGGTCATCAACGCCACCATCGCCCTGTTCATCACGTCCCGCGCCAAGTGGCTGGACAAGCTCCTGACCCGAAAGCCCGCATGACAGACACGCTCGTCTCCATCCTGATCTCCGGCACGCCGCTGGTGTATGTCACGCTGGCGGGCGTGCTGGCGCAGCGCGCGGGCATCTGGAACCTCGGCCTGGAGGGCCTGATGATCATCGGCAGCTGCGCGCTCATCGTCGGCATCGTGCAGACCGGCTCGTTCGCCCAGGCCATGCTGATCGCCGCGGGGCTGTGCGTGGCTGCGTCGGCGCTGCTGTGGTGGGTGGTCGAGCGGCTCAAGGCCAACCCGATCATCGCGGGGCTGGGCCTGACGGGGCTGGGCCTCGGCGGCACCTCGCTCGCCATCCAGGCGCTGTACGACAGGGAAGCCACGGTGACTGCGCGGTTCGGCATTCCCAAGCTCAACAGCCTGACCAGCGTCGACCTGGGCGCATTCGGCGGCCTCTCGGTGTTCGTGCTGTTCATGCCGGTGGCGGTGTGGCTGGTGTGGCTGCTGCTGGAACGCACCCGGCTGGGCCTGCAGATGTCGGCCTCGGGCGAGCACCCGTTCGCGGCGCGCAGCGTGGGCGTGAACCCGGGGCGCATGCGCCTGCTGGCGCTGGCGCTCGGCGGCGTGCTGTGCGCCGTCGGCGGTGCGGAGCTGGCCGGCGGCAGCCTGCAGATCTTCTCGCAGAACATGACGGCGGGCCGAGGCTTCATGGCGTTCGCGGCGGTGATCTTCGGCGCCGGCAGCGCACTCGGCGCCACCGGGGCGGCACTGTTCTTCGCGGTGGTTTCCGCGCTGGGCATCCGCGCCCAGCTGATGTATGGCGGGGCCATTTCCAACGACCTGCTGCAGTCGCTGCCCTACCTTGCGACCATCTTCGGCGTGTGGCTGAGCACCAAGCTGCGCGGCGGGCTGGGCTCCATCAGGGGCACGGCCGAGATGCGCGACTGAGCAGGCGGCACATGACGACCACGCCAGCCCTCACCCTGATCCGCGGCGCCGAGGTACTGACCCTGGCCGGGCCGCAGGGCACGCAGCCCGTGCATGCCGACCTGCTGCTGCGGGACGGCAGGATCGAAGCCATCGGCCCCGACCTGCCCGTGCCGCAGGCCTGCACACTCGTCGAAGCGCGCGGCAAGCTGCTGATGCCCGGCCTCGTCAACGCACACACGCATTCGAGCGAGACCTTCTTCAAGGGCCGCTACGAAGGCATGCCGCTGGAGACCTGGCTGCTGTACGCCTACACGTACCTCAGCGGCAGCCCCATCGGAGACCGCCTGCTGTACCTGCGCACGCTGCTGCTCGCCATGCAGTCGCTGAAAAGCGGCGTGACCACCCTCTGCGACGACTTCTTCGACCCGATGGCGCACAGCATCGACCGGCTCGGCATCGTCTTTCGCGCATACCGGGACGCGGGCATCCGGGTCAATGTGTCGAGCGCGGTGCTCAATACGCCGGTGCTCGACTCCACGCCCTTCGGCCACGAGCTGTTTCCCGAGCACCTGAGCGCGCAGCTGAAGTTCGGCGCACCGGCCACGGCCGCCGACTACACGGCGTATTGCCAGGAGGCGTTCCGGCTGTTCCACGGGCAGGCCGATGGCCGCCTGCGCTTTGCCATCACGCCCTCGGCGCCGCAGCGCTGCACCGTCGACATGCTGCAGGCCTGCCACGCGCTGGCGGTGCAGCACGGCGTGCCGCTGCACACCCACCTGCTGGAGACGAAGGTGCAGGCCGTGGCAGGCCAGATGTTCTACGGCAAGACGCTGCTGGCGCACATGCACGACATCGGCATCCTCGACCGCCACGCCACCCTGGCGCACGCCATCTGGCTCACCCATTCCGACATTGCGCGCATGGGCGAGGCCGGCTGCACCGTGGTGCACAACCCGCTGAGCAACCTCAAGCTGGGCTCGGGGCTGTCGCCCATCCGCAAGCTGGTGGATGCAGGCGTGCGCATCGGGCTGGGCACCGACGGCCTTTCGTCGAACGACAGCGCGCGCGTCTTCGACCTGATGCGTTTTGCCGCGCTGATGCACAACGGCCCGGGCGCCGACGCCGCCGAATGGCCGCGCGCCGCCGAGGTGCTGAAGATGGCCACCATCGACGGCGCGCGAACCGCGCTGCTTGACGAAGTGACAGGTTCGCTCGAAGTCGGCAAGGCTGCAGACCTCGTCATGCTGGACCTGGACAACGACAACTTCCGGCCGCGCAACGACATCGCAAAACAGCTGGTCTATTGCGAGAACGGCAGCTCGGTCGAACTCGTGATGGTGGCCGGGCGGATCGTCTCGCAGGACGGCCGGCTGCTCACAGTCGACGAATCGGCGGTGTGGGCCGAACTGGACGAACTGCTGCCCGCCTACCTGCAGGAACACGGCAAGTGGGAGGCTGCCAACCGCGTGTTCGAGCCCTATTTCGCCGAGGTGATACGGCGATGCCAGGCGGTCGAGCTTCCCGGCCTTTCGCGGCTCACACCGCCAATCGACTCCAGATAGAGTGCCGGCTGTTTCACTCGACCGCGCATTCACGCATCCGACACCCATGAAATTCGGCTACACCATCGTCTACGTTCCCGACGTCGCCCAATCGCTTCAGTTCTTCGAACAGGCCTTCGGCTTCACGCGCAAGTTTCTCCACGAATCGAACACCTACGGCGAACTCGCGACCGGCGAGACCACCCTCGCCTTTGCCGCGCACGAGCTTGCGGAGTCGAATTTCCCGCAAGGGCATGTTGCTGCATCGGCCTCGGCCAAGCCGCTGGGCGTGGAGCTGGGCTTCGTCACCGACGATGTCGCGGGAGCGCATGCACGAGCCATTGCGGCAGGGGCATCCGAACTGTCCGCGCCCGTCTCCAAGCCATGGGGACAGGTGGTCTCCTATGTGCGCTGCCCCGACGGCACGCTGGTCGAGCTGTGCTCGCCCATCGGCGGCTGAGTGGCGATCGAACGGGCTGGCACGCAGAAGGTCAGCGGCCGGCCTTCGCCACGCTCACCGCGCCCTTCATGCCGGCGTCGTAGTGCCCCGGCTGCAGGCAGCCGAAATCGACCTTGCCCGCCTGCGTGAACTGCCAGAGCACCTCGCCGGTCTTGCCCGGCGCCAGCGTCACCATGTTCGGATCGGCGTGCTCCATCTCGGGGTTCTTCATCATCGCCTCGTAGTGCGCGCGCAGGTCCTTGCCGGTTCCCAGCACCAGTTCGTGCTTCAGGACACCCACGTTCCTGACCACCAGGCGCACCGTCTCTCCCTGCTTCACGCGGATGTCGGACGGGGTGAAGCGCATGTTGTCGGTCATGTCGACATGGATCGTGCGAACCGATTTCCCGGCGACGCCGGGCTTGCCGATGGCGCTGTCGGCGGCGGCGTCGTGGCCGCCTGCATGCGTGCCCGATGCGGCGGCGCCGGTGGCCGCCAATGCGAGCAGCGCCGCGACGGCGGGAATGTGGAGTCTGATGCGAACCATGGCTTTCCTTCTCTTGCGTTGCCTTGCCGTGAACGGATGAACGAAATGTCCGCCCACGCCGCACTGTAGGAAGCCCATCCACAGATAGCCTGACAGGCCGGTGACAAGAAAGTAATCTACGCAGCCTCGTGCCGCCGCGCCGGAAGGAATCCATGTCGCATCCCGTCTTCCTGTCCAGTTCCGCCCTGCCTCGCATGCCCGAGGGCAGCCGCAACGAATGGCGCGGCTTCTTCGGTCACGGCGGCGAACTGGAAGCCAATGCGTTCTTCCCGCTGTTCTGGCGCGCGCTCTTCGACGCGGACGACATCCGGCATGCGCGGTTCATCGACGGATACGACATCGACGATGAAGCCGCCGCCGCGGACCGCGCGGAATGCCTGGAACATTTCGGCGCGGAGGCCACGTACCCCTATCTCGTGACCGACAAGCGAACTGCATTGGCGCGATTGGCGAGCCGGCGCGAGGCCATCCTGACGGCAGTCGGCGAGCGTTACCGGCCCATTTACGACGGCTTTGCGGAACTGATCGCGCATGATTTCGCGGACCATCTGCTGCTGCGGACCAGCGGACTGCCCGACGCCGCCGAAGCCGAGAAATGGCTGCGCGCCGATCTGGCGGCCATCGACACGCCCGATGCCGCGAGTGGCGAGATGAAGCAACTGGCGAAAGACCTGTTGGCATACGGCGCGAACCCGGTATGGCTGTTGTCGGGCGCGGGCTCGACCGATGCGGTGTCCTGGCCCACGGAGGAACTGAAAGGCCTGTTTCCGCAGGCTGACAGGAAGAAGCCGAGGCGGGAGCCAGTCGCGCCACAGGCCGCACGGCCAGCGTCCAGGCCCAGGAGCTGGCTCGACGCCGTGCTCGAATGGCTCGGCATCTTTGTCGCGGCGGGCGTGGCGCTGGGTACTTACGGGTTCACCAGGTCGGTGTGGCTGGCGCTGCTGGCCTTTGTTTGCGCGGCCGTGATCGTGGGCTTCGGCGTCGCAAAGTCGCGTGGACCTCGGGCGTGACTCGTGCGCGATGAAGGTCGTCCATATGGCACGATCAACCCATGCACGAGCCCTCCCGCCGAATCCCCTACCGCACCTGGCCAGGCGCGCTCGCGGTTCTGCTCGCCATTGCCGCCTACGTCGGCGGGCTGACTTTCTGGGACCGCCACACGCCCGGCGCACGCCCGCTGGCTGCCGGCGAAACCATCGATGCGGGCCAGGCGCGGTTCGTGCCGGCCGAGGGGTGGAAGATGGACGTGGCGCGCTCCAAGGCCGGCCGCTCGCTGATGCTGCTCAAGGGCGGCCATAAGTTTCGGGTGACGACGCAGCCCTGGGCGGGCGGCCCCGACGGTCCGCTGGTGCGGCAGCAGCGGCTCATGGAGCGCGGCCAGGGCCTGACCATCGACGGCGACGTGTCCGACTTCGTGACGTCATGGGGCCTGCAGGGCAAGACTTTCGCGTACTACGGCTCCAAGCTGGCCGGTCGCTTCTGGCAGGTGGTCGACATGCGGCGCAAGTCGCTCGTGCAGATCGACTTCTACGGACCCAACGACGGGCTGGACGACGCGCTGGCCGAAGCGCGCGGCATGCTGGACTCCATGGACATCGAGGCGCCGCAGGAATGAACATCGACGCTCCCGTCCTCGACAAGGACCAGGCCTCGTGGCCGGTCGGTACCGACTCTTTCTTCCAGCCCCAGCGCGCGGCGTTCTGGGTGCTCACGGCGCTGATCGTCAACGGCCTCTTCTACACGGTGAACATGTTCTCGCTCGGATTCCGCGTGGTCCCGGTCACGGCCTTCCTGGGGCTGCTGGTGTGGGGGCTCTACACGCTGATCTTCCTGGCCGCCTTCCGCACGCTCGACCTGCTCGAGCAGCATCCGCCGGAGGCGTTCATTCTGGCCTTCGCCTGGGGCGGCATGGGCGCGGTGTATTTCGCGGCGCCGGCCAACATCGCGATCCAGAGCCTGTGCGCCAAGCTCATATCGCCGGAGTTCGTGGCGGTGTGGGGGCCGGCCATCGCGGGGCCGATCACGGAAGAGTTCCTGAAGATCGCGGGCGTCATCCTGCTGGTGCTGGTCGCGCGCAACCAGTTCCAGACGTATCTCTCGGTGCTCATCGTCGGCGCGCTGGCTGGGCTGGGCTTCCAGGTGATCGAGAACCTGAGCTACACCGTCAATGCCTCCATGCACTTTCCGCTGGAGAACCAGGTCTATCCGGTGTTCCTCAACCTGCTCACGCGCGGGCTCATGAGCGGACTGTGGAGCCATGCGGCCTACACCACCATCGCGTCATTCGGCATCGCCTGGTTCCTGCTGCATCCCGAGCGGCCGATGGCTGTGCGGGTAGCTGCGGCACTGTCGAGCTTCGCGCTCGCGTGGGCCATGCACTTCATCTGGAATTCGCCGTTCCTCGAAGACCTGTTCGACAACGGCTACGGCGAAATGGCCGTGCTGCTGTTCGTCAAGGGGATTCCCGCGCTGGTCGCGGCGGGCCTGATATGGCGCGTGGCCGTGAAAGAGAACGGCACGTACCTGCATGCGCTGGCAGCCGTCTTCGTGCCCGAGCGCGACCTGATCCGCGACGACGAATGGGTACGGCTGGGCGCGCCCATGCAGCGCTACAAGGTCCGCCGCGAGATGGGCTGGACCTACGGCTGGCGCGCGAGGCGGCTGAAGACCCGGCTGCAGCGCGAGCAACTGCGCCTGATCCGCAAGGCGGGCACCTACGGCCGAGGGCCGCAGACGCTGCGCCATGAAATCGCCATCAGGCAACTGCGCGCGGAACTCGATCCTTTGATCCAGCCGCGGCAGACCTGATCCGCCTGGCCTAGGCTCAGCCTGCGTCCTTCAATGCCTTCTTTGCCTTCTCGGCCGAGCTCTTCGAGCGGTTCTTGTGATAGCCCGACTTGACGTTGTTCACGGCCTTGCCGACCGGGCCGCTTTTCTTGGCATCGCTGTCCGCGCGCTTCTCGTCGATCTTGTGCTTGGCGGCGTCGGTCGCGTCGGAGGCGGCCTTGCCGATCTGGGCACTGGCAGTGCCGGCGGCGAGCATCGTGAGCGATGCTGCAAGCGCAATCAGGATTTTTCTGGTCATCGGGTGTTCCTCCAGGTTCGATAGTCGAGCATCGATGCTCGCATCGCTTGGCGGAACCGCGTGTCAGCCACCACCCCGCATCCGGCAGGGCCGACATCGGACATTTCCGGCACCACCGCAAGGCCCAGAACTTCAAGCAGCGGATAAAGTCCGAGCCGGAACAGCCTCCTTTTGCCTCTCTTTGCCGCCCATGCGCACCACCACCGCGAGCGCCGTCCTCTTCGGTATTGCCGCCCTGCTGCACGGCGCAGGCGCGTCCGCCCAATCGCTGAGCTGCGGCGGCATGCTCTCGGGCGTGGGCGACTCCAAGTATTCGGTCGTGCAGAAATGCGGCGAGCCGATGTCCAAGGAATTCGTCTGCGTGCCGCGCCCGCAAGTCGCCTGGGTGCTTTCGCCCTACCCCGGCGGCCCGGCGCAACAGGTGATCACGCAGCAATGCGTGCCGATGGAAGACTGGGTCTACCACCGCGGCCAGGGCAACTTCCTGGGCATCGTGCGCTTCTACAACGGAGCGGTGGAATCGGTGCGCGACGGGGAGCGGGTGCGCTGAGCGCTTTCATCAACGAACACAGGATCTGACGTGAGTACATTCCAGGATCATTTTTCGGACCAAGCAGCCTCCGCCCTGGCCAGACAGATGGCACTGGGCGATGTCATCGGAGAGAGGTCCTGGGGCATCGACGTGCAAAAGGGCGTGCTGAGTTTCGGCGATGACCTGCGATACCCCGCGCAACTGATCGGCACGCACGCCTTCGGCCCCGGCACGTGGCTGTGGGTCTGGGCCAACGCGCAGAGCAACATCCCCGAACAGCACACCGAGGCGGCCCTGCGCATCCGGCAGCGCGGAGAAGCGGAGTCGATCGAGGCTTTCACCTCCGCGTCGCTGCAACTGGACGATGCCCTCACCGACCACATGATCGCCATGACGTGCGGCGGCCTCGAAGGCGGGCGCTGCTACTACCGCGCGCCCTACGACGGCGGCGCCCTCATCGTGCTGCTCGACGACGTTCCGCGCGAGGTACTGGCACCTGTGACGCTGCCACGCGCGGTCACGGTGCTGATGGAGGTGATCTCGCAGTTCGACGTGGACCACAGGCGGATGGCGACGAGCTTCCTGCGGCAGCAGGGCCTGGAGGCCACATCGAGCACCGCGGCGGCCATCCGGGCGGAGCGCGCGGGCGAGGGGCACATCGAAATCAGCTTCGAAGAATCCGGCCGCATCTCGAACGTTGCCTGCACGCTGCTGCCCCAAGGCGCAACGCCGGCGGCAGAACCGCCGCCCGAACCGAAAGCGCCGCGCTGGCAGTTCTGGAAACGATAGGCCCCCGTCAGGGCGGCAGCACCAGCGGCCCGCAGTTCTCATCGGCCACGAACACCGACACCAGCTTCGCGTGTTTCACCGGGTCGGGGTTCTCCGCAAACAGGTGCAGCGTGCCGGGCGGCTCGAAGAAGGTCTCGGCGGTGCGGTAGTTGCCGGGCGGCGTGCCGGCAAGCTGCGAGCGCACCGTGCCCTCGAGAATGATCGCGGTCACAGAACCCGGGTGGCGATGGGCCGGCGAATAGGCCATCGGCGGAAAGTCGACGATGGCGGTGGTGACGGACTTCCCTGGCACATGCGGCAGCGGCTCGCACGAGATCACCTTCACCGAAGTGGCCGGCCGCGCGGCGGCGCCCGGGCCTTCCACCGATGGTGCCGACGCGAACATCGGCCGGCTCACCGTGCTGCAGATGTCATCGATGAGCCGCACTGCCGACTGCCTGCCCGCATGCGGCAGCAGCGCCCAGGCCGCGGCGACGACGGCCAGCGCGCAGAAGCCGAGGCACGTGCGGTGCCACGACAGCAAAGGCGCCTTCGCATTCACCGCATCGCCCCCAGCGGCAGCCGGGCATCCGCGCGCCACCCGAGCGCCCGCTTCGCCTTCTCGCTGCCGACTTCATCGCCATCCTCGGCGATGTTGAAGACGCCGCCTTCCGAGCGCTGCAACGCCAGCAGCGCCGCAACGGCGGCGGCCTCCACATGCAGCGGGCTCGCGCCCTTGGGCTCGGCGGTCGAGGTGCCCGGACCATAGAGCTGGCCGTAGCGCAGCACCGTGGACGTCATCCCTGGCGCGCCCAGTACCGCCTGCTCCAGCGCGACGACGCCGTCGACGCTGACGCGGCGCGCACCCTCCGCGTCCAGGTCGAGCGGCATGTCTTCGGTGAAAGGCTTGGCACCGGGCACATAGGCCCACGCGATGCTCTGCGCCACCAGCCTCTTCGCGCCGGCTGCCGCCGCAGCGGCCACGAGGTTGCGCGTGCCCTCGGTGCGCACCCGCGCGTTGAGCACGGCGGCCTCGGCCATCCGCTTCGGATCGAGGTCCTTCGGCAAGTCGGTGAGCTGGTGGATCACGCCCCACGGCGCGATGCGCGCGAGCGCTGCCCTCAATGCCGTCGCGTCGAATACATCGACGACCACCGGCAGCACGCCCAGTGCCTCCAGCCCGGCTGCCCGGTCGGCGCGCCGCGTGCTGCCGTACACGACATAGCCTGCGTCCTTCAACAGCGGAATCAGCGCGGTGCCCACGGCCCCGGTCGCGCCCGCCAAAAATACTTTCTCGCTCATCGCATCGATTCCTTCAAGCTGTTCATGGAACGAGCTTAGGCCTACGATGCCTCACCCGAAAGAACCAAGAATCGAAAAAACGACTGGGCCATGGCAAGCGGCAAGAAACCATCCAGGAAAACACCGACGCTCGACCGCGCCAGGGCCACGCCCCTGTTCCGGCAGATCTACGAGCGCTACCGAAACGCCATCGAGCAAGGCACGCTGCGCCCCGGCGACCGCGTGGCATCGGCGCGCAACCTGGCCAGCGAACTGGGCGTGGCGCGCGGCACCGTCGAGGCGGCCTTCAGCCAGTTGACGGGCGAAGGCTATCTGTCGTCGCGCGGGCAGGCGGGCACGGTGGTCTCGCCGTCGCTGCCGGTGCAGCATGCGGCGCGGCGCGAACCCCGGCGCGTGGAGGCCCCCGTCGCCATCGGCGGACTCATGCAGCCGGGCGAACCACCATTGCTGCAACTCGGCATCCCGTCGTTCGATGCCTTCCCGCGCAAGCTGTGGTCGCGCCTGGCGGCGCGGCGCATGCGGGGCATGGGCGCGGCCGACATGTTCTACGGCGCGCCCGCGGGCTTCGCGCCGTTGCGCGAGGCCATCACGGCCTACCTGCAGGTGTCGCGCGGCATGGCCTGCCATCCCTCGCAGGTGCTGGTGACCCCGGGCTACCGCGCCTCGCTCGCGCTGGTTGCGAACGTGCTGCTCAAGAAGGACGACCGCGTGTGGATCGAAGACCCGGGCTTTCCGCCGACACATGAAGTGCTGCGCCGCACCGGACAGCGCGCGGTGCCGGTGCCGGTCGACGAAGAGGGACTGGTGGTCTCGCGCGGGCTGCGCAAGGCGCCGAAGGCGCGCATGGCCGTCGTCACGCCCTCGCACCAGGCACCGCTTGGCGTGTCGATGTCGCTGGCACGGCGGCTGCAGCTGCTCGAATGGGCCTCCACGGCCAATGCCTGGATCGTCGAGGACGACTACGACGGCGAATACCGCTATGCCGGTCCGCCGCTGCCGGCGCTCAAGAGCCTGGACGGCAACGACCGCGTGCTGTATGCGGGCAGCTTCTCGAAGGTGCTGTATCCGGGCCTGGCACTCGGCTACCTGGTGGTGCCCGAGTCGCTGCGCGCGCGCTTCGAGGAGGCTGCGCGCATCGGCTCGAACGGCAGCCCTCAGCTCACGCAAGCCATCGTGGCCGACTTCATGCGCGAGGGCCATTTCTCGCGCCACCTGAAGAAGATGCGGCTGCTGTACGCGCGCCGCCGGAGCATCCTCGCTTCGGCCTTGCTGAGAGCTTTTGGCGACGCGGTGCGCATCGACTTGAAGAGCGGCGGCATGCACCTGATCGCACGCTTCGACGGCCTCGGCCATCGCGATGCGGAACTGGCCCGCCGTTCGCAACAGGCGGGGCTGAACTGCCAGCCGTTGTCGGGCCGGCATGTCGCGGCGTCCGGCGACGAAGGGCTGCTGATGGGCTTCACCAACATCGCGAGCGCCGCCGAGGCGAACCGGCTCGCGGCCCTGCTTCGTGCCGCGTTCGGCTGAAGCGCGTCAGGCTTCGCCGTCTTCCTCGAGCGCCGCGCTGCGGTCCTTGATGCGCGTGACCTGCGACAGCACCGCATCGGCCGGTGTCATGTCGGGCCGCCGGCCCTTGTAGACGGGCTGTTCGAACTTGCCGCCGGCATAGCGGTACAGGTAGCGCACCTCGACCAGCGTACCCACGGCCGGCAGCGCCTCGCCGGGCGGCACGGTCACATTGCCGAGGTCGACCATCGCGCCGGCTTCGTCGCGCAAGCCCACGGCCACCGAGCGCTGCGCATTGACGCGAAGCACCTCGCAGGTCGCGCTCTGGTTGAACTTGAACTTCAGGCTGGCGCTGCTGCGGCCCGCCGCGAACGGCGCGTCGAGCGCCTTCAGCACATAGCCTTCACTGTGCGCGGCCAGCAGTTCGGCGGCACGCCGGCGCTTGCCCTCGGCGCTCAGTTCGAGCGCGAGCACCGTGATCCACGGCACCGTCGCCGCGGCCTTCCGCAGATGGCCGAAGCGCTCGATGAATGGCGCGCCGCGCAGGTCCTGTCCCGCCATCTCCAGCAGGTCGAAGGCCAGGAAAGCGTCGCCGACGTGCTCGCCCGCGATCACCGTTCGACCGGCGTGCGCGTCAGCGGCGCCGACCCATGCCTGCGGTATGTCGACGAACAGCCCGCGCCGGTTGGTGCCGCGCACCGTGCCGCCTTCGATCAGCAGGATGCGGTTCTCGCCGTCCGCCTTTTCCTGCAGGCCCCAGCCGGGGTCGTCGAGGTAGCGCGCCAGCTGTTCCTCGGCAATCAGCGTGGGCAGTTGCGGCAGCTCGCCGCTCACGCGGCCGGCGAGCTCGGTCGAGGTGTAGAGCGCGCCGGACTGGTCGGGCGTGTAGCCCTTGGAGGTCTTCTCCTTCACGACCTTCTCGTAGATCTTCAGCGCGGCCTCGTAGGCGAGCGGGCTGCTGGTCTTGGTGCCCGTGGCGAGCGTGCCGCCGCGCCGGCCGTTGCCGTAGTCGACGACCCAGCCGTCGTCCTTCTGGCGCAGGTGCACCTGGTAGACCTTGTCCGAGCCCTGGCCCGTGAAGTAGAGAAAACTCGATTGTTGTAAGTGTTCCGTATTCGCCATCGCGCTCATTGCCTGCCTGTTCGAAAAGATGCCTGCCGAGCACGATGCTACACACGGCCAACCGGCGCCCCTGGCCGCTAAGATGCTCGGCGGAACAAGAAGCACAAGCATCCAACCCGAAGGCAGGGAGGCCTCCGCGTGAAGCGCATTCGCTCAGAGAAATTGATCCGCATGAAGCCGGGCGCGCTGGGCGCGAGCGGCTTCAGCACGGTGGAACTGTTCGCCTTGCCGGAAGCCCCGGGCCACGTGGTGCACGTGAGCACCAGCCGCGACGGCCAGCAGTGGAAGGAAACCGTCCACACCCCCTCGCCGCTGCCGCTGGATGCCGCCACCGCCGCATTCGAGCAGGCCGTGGCGGCGCAGATCGCGCAGGGCTACACCATAGAAGGCACCCCGCTTGCCAGCGCCCCGTCAGCATCGCCTGCCCCCGTTGCGCTTGCACACCGCGGCGACGCCGTGCTGCTCGCCAGCCTCCACCCCGACACATGGCGACTGCTGCCGCCGGTGCGCCAGAGCCGCGTGGTGTGGCGCATCGGCGAACGCCGGCTGGCCGCCTCGGTGCCGCGCCTCATAGACCTCATCGAGACCGGCGAGCCGATGCTCGACTACTGCATCGCCTGGGCCATCGGCCGCTGCGGCGACGGCGGTGCGTTCGAGGCCATGCGCGAGCTGTCCCGGCGCGGCCGCACGCCCGTGGTCACGCGCGCGGCACGCTGGGCCGCATTGAGCCTGTGGCCGCAGGACCAACGCGCCAGCGAAATGGCGCGCATCGCCGACGACTGGCCGGCCGCGCTGCGCCGCGCCTGGGCCGAGCTGCTGGAGCTGCCGCTTGAACAAGCCATGCCCCGCCTGCGCGATCACCTGGCCGACAGCGCGCTGTGGAACGGAATGAAATTTGCCGCGTGGGTCGAGCAGCTGTTCGACCTGTCGCTGCTCGAAGGCCCCGCCGCCGACAGCCTGGTGCACGCGGCGCTGCGCGAGATCGCCCAGACGCTGCAGCTCGCAGCCGGCAGCTTCCGCGCATGGCGGCGGCTCTACAAGGGTGCCGAATTTGCGGGCGACTACGCACTGCTCGGCGTGCTGCACCAGCGGCTCGAAACGCAGCGCGCGGCATTCCGCTCCGGCGGACGCTGGGCGATGGCGAACGGCCGCTATGTAGAGATCGCAAAGGAAATCGTGCGGCCCGACAGCCGCCTGGCCTACAGTCACCGCACGCGCGACTATCTGCGCCGCCGCACCTGGCGCAGCCTGCGCCGTCTGGCTTTGGCCGGCACGGCCGATGAGGCAAGCTGGCTGCAGCTGGCCATGGGCGTGCTGCTCGCCGCCGACGATGCCGACGCCGGCACCGCCGGCCAGCAACGCGACCCGCGCTGGAGCGAGGAACCCGGCCGCTGGCACACCGGCCCCTATAGCAATTGGCTGGTGCTGATGCAGCTGCTGCACCGCCACGACGCCGAATGGGAAGCCCAGCGCGGCGGACTGCGCTGGCGCCGCCACAGCCCGCTGCCCACGCAGCGCATCGACCGTACCGAAGCCTGGCCGGAGCGCTGGGACCGCCATCCGCAAGCCCTGCTGCAGCTGATGCAGCAAGGCCGCTGCGCCGCGGTGCACGCCTTTGCCGCCCGCGCCTTGCAAGACAACAAGCCCTTCTGCGAGGCGCTGGACGCGCCCACCGTGTGGAGCTTGCTCGCCAGCAACTGGGACGACACCGCGCGCTTCGCGCTCGCCATCGCGCGCCAGCGCATCGCGGCGGGCACGGCGCCCATGCCATGGATTCCAGCGCTGCTGCGCTCTCCGCTCGCCGAGGCGCGCGCCTACGCGCTCGAATGCATCGCACGCGATCCGGGCCTGTACAGCCAGCAGGTCGATCTGCTGCTGATGCTGCTCACCTCGGCCGATGCCGAAGTGCGACGTGCCTCGCGGCTGCTGTTGCAGGCGGCGGCGTCGAACCTCTCGACGCTCGATGCGCTGTGCGTCGAACTGCTGGCCTGGCTCGCGGGCAGCGATGCCGATACGCCCGAGCTGCCCGCCATCTGCGAGAACCTGCAATGGGCGTTGCAGGGCCTGCTGCGCGCGGCGGCGGCCAAGGCGCCGCTGCCGGAACTGCTTGCGCTTTTCGATCACCCCGCAGCCGAGGTCGTGGCGACAGCGGCCGAGTGGCTGCTGCTGCACCCGGCCTCGGTGCAAGGCCTGCCGGTGGCCGTGCTCACACGGCTGCTGCAGTCCGACGATGCGCGCCTGCGCGGCGCCGGCGTGCGCCTTTTCACCGCCCTGCCCGACGACACGCTGCTCGGTCAGCCCGAGCTATTCGCGGCCTTCTGCGCCAGCCCGATGGCGCCCGTTCGCGCGGCCGTGGCGCCAAAGCTCGCGCAGTTGCTGCCGGAGCATCCGGCGTTCGGCGCGGCGCTGATGCCGATGCTGCGCAACGAGCTGTTCCGCGCCGAAGCCGCCGAGGGCGTGTTCGATGCCCTGCTGCAATGGCTGCGCGGCCCGCTCGCCGAGCACACGCGCAGGGGCGAGCCCGCCGTCACGCTGCGCCTGCTCGAAGCACGCAGCAAGGGCGCGCAACAGCTCGGCGCATGGCTGCTGCCGCAGCAAGATCCGCAGGGCTTCGACGTGCTGCAGACCGCGAGCCTCGGCCTCGTCGATACCGCCGCCGCGCGCCGCTGGGCCATGGACCAGCTCGCCGCACAGGCGGAACGAACGCTCGCGAATCTCGGCGACGCGCTGCGCATCTTCGACAGCCGCTGGGACGACGCCCGCGACTGGGCCCGCCAGTGGTTCCGCGCCCAGGACAACGCGCCCCAATGGACGCCCGCGCTGCTGGTGCGCCTGTGCGACCACAAGGACGCCGGCGCGCAGCGGCTGGGCCGCGAGTTGCTCACCACGCATTTCGACGTGACCGACGTCACCACCTACATGCTGCAGCTGAGCCAGCACCCCTCGCCCGGCATGCAGCTGTTCGTGACCAACTGGCTGGCTTCGGCCGCCGGACAGAAGCCCGACGTGCTCGCGCGGCTGGAGCCCTACTTCCTGAGCGTGCTGTCGCAGGCCAACCGCGGCCGGCTGGCCAAGGCGCGCGTCATGCAGTTCCTCGCGGCGCAGGCGGCGCATTCGGAAGACATCGCGCGCATCGTGGCGCGCGTGTTCGCGCGGCAGGCCGTCACCGGCGCCATCACCGAGCGCGCACAGTACGTGGCGGGGCTGCGCGGCATCCAGGCGCAGTTCCCCGAACTCGACAACCCCTTGCAGACCGCCCCGGTACGCAGCGTCGCGCCGCGCCGCGCGCTGCCCGCCGCCCCGGGCGGAGGAAGCGCCGCATGAGATTCCAATACCGCTACTTCGGCCACTCCGGCGCGCAGCACACGGCCGACAGCACCGCGCTGCAGTTCGCGCCCGACACGCTGCGCGCGCCGGTGCACTTCGTGGCCGACATCAACCGCCACCTGCCGTTCCGCGAAGGCATGTCGGCCCTGCACGACGTGGTGGTGGGCGACCTGCGCTTCCAGCCGCGCGACAAGAGCGCATATCTCGAATGGCTGGCCGGGCAGGAAGGCGAATTGCTCGCGCAGTTCATGGCGCGCAGCGACGAGCTGAAGACGCAGATGGCGCCTCTTCGCGACGAACTGGCCGAGCTGCGCAAGCGCAAGTCGGCCGTGCTGCAGCCCTTCCTGCGCGCGCAGAAGAGCTATTTCGACCACATCTACAAGGTCAACCGCGAGGCGTGGTTCGTGCTCGACCCGGTCATCACGGTGCACCCCGACCGCGTGTTCTTCGAGTGCTTCAGCCAGGACGAGTCGAGCTACGGCATGTTCTCGTGCAGCCACGACATCTTCGACCGGGTGAGCGACCACGCCTTCGGCACCACCAACGTGGACTACTCCGAGTCTCTGTACGACGAGTTCCAGAAGATCCGCGACTACAAGACCACGCGGCTGGCCATCGACCCCGGCGGCTTCCAGGTTCAGAGCGACAACGACCCGGCCTTCCACGAGCCGAAGATCGACGTGCCCGACAGCTGGGTGCGCGGCTTCCTGCAGGTAAGCAGCGCGATGCTGCTGCCGGCGCAGCGGCTGCAGCTGCATCCGATGGACGTGCACAACATCTGCCTCGTGCTGCGCCGGCGCAAGGAGCGCGTGGGGCCGCGCTCGCTGCGCTTCATCCTGCGGCCGGGCCAGCCGGTGCGCATCCTGTTCGAGCCCTGGGGGCACGAGCTGGTGTGCCCGCGTTCCACGCACAGCGCCACCTCGGACATCGACATCCGCGTCTGGGGCCGGCGCCGGCTGCTGCAGCTCGAACGCCTGGTGCCTGTGGCGCAAGGCTTCACGGTGCACCTGCTGGGCACCGGCATGCCCAGCTTCTGGGTGGCGCAGCTGCCCGACATGGAATTCACGCTCGGCCTCTCGGGCTGGACCGCCAACGACTGGTCGCGCAACGGCCACTTCGAACTGCTGCAACCGCGCCAAACGGTCGACCAGGACAGCCAGCTTCGCGTGTTCGCAGCATTGGGCGAACGCTGGCGCGCCACCACCGCCGAGCTGGCGGCAGCCACCGGGCTGTCGACGCTCACGGTCGATGCGGCGCTCGGCGGCTACGTGCAGGCCGGCCGCGTGGTGTACGACCTGGCGCACGGCGTCTGGCGCCTGCGCGAACTCAGCCGCGAGCCGCTGCCCATGGACAAGCTGCGCTACGCCAGCCCCGAGGAAGAAGCCGCTGCCGAACTGGTGCGCGCACGCCGCATCGCCAACGTGAAGACGCAGGCGCGGCCCGACGGCGGCCTCGCGCTGAGCGGCAAATGCAAGGGCGCGACCGGCCAGCGCGAATACCTGGTGAGCCTGCAGCTCGACACCGACCAGCGCGTGGCCTCGGGCGACTGCCAGTGCAGCCATTTCGTGCGCCACCGCATGACCAAGGGACCGTGCGAGCACATGCTCGCGCTGCGCCTGTCGGCCTCGCCGGCCACGGCCGCGGTCCAGAACGCAACGACAACGACGACAGATCAGGAAAGGACCGCACGCATCGGCTGATACACTGCTTTTTGCGAACGGAGCGGGAAGGCTCTTGCAATCCGGTTGGCGTATCGCCACCCTCGCACACAGCACTTCCCAAGCGTCACTGGACGTCTCTTCACTGTGCCGTACACGCATGGTGACGCGACAACAGTACGGCTTCCTCGAAGCTCATCGGCGTCACCATGCGTGTACGGCGTCGAGTGGAGCCCTCCAGTCCCGAGGCTCTTCGACGAGATTCCCGCTTCGTTCGCAATTTTTTATCTTCAGCAGTGCATCGGCCGGTGGCGCAGCGCCATGACCATGCAGTCTCCCCCCGCATCTTCCATTCCAGACTCGGCACTCACGCGCGAGCAGCTCTACGAGCGCATCCGCAAGGGTTCGAAGCAGGAGGTGGTCCTCGAGGAAATGCAGCGCCTGGGCTTCTGGCCGCAGGACGCGGCGCAGCCCACGGTAGAGGCCCGGCTGATCCGCCGCGAAAGCGAGCTGCAGGCCGCACTGAGCAAGCTCGGCGAGGAGCTGCGCGGCATCGAGGACCGCGACAAGGCCCTGAAGACGATGCGCAAGGAGCGCATGGCCAAGGCCCGCGAACGCCGCGAGGAAACCCGCCAGCGCCTCGCCCAGGGCCGCCATGCGCGCGCGCTGGCATGGCACGAGCGGCGCCAGCGCGAACTGCTCTACGTGGGCGAAGGCGTGTCCGGCGGCCTGGGCGAGGCACGCAGCGACGCCGAGGTGCTGGCGCGCAACGCCCTGCCCGCCTTGCACCACGCGGGCGACCTCGCGCAGGCGATGGGCATCGGCCTGGGCGAACTGCGCTTCCTGGCCTGGCACCGCGACGTGGCCAGCGTGAGCCACTACCAGCGTTTCACCATTGCCAAGAAGAGCGGCGGCGAGCGCCATATTTCCGCGCCCATGCCGCGCATGAAGCGCGCGCAGTACTGGGTGCTCGACAACATCCTCGCGAAGATGCCGGTGCACGACGCGGTGCACGGCTTCCTGCCGGGCCGCTCGATCCTCACCAATGCCGCGCCGCACGTGGGGCAGGACGTGGTGATCAACCTCGACCTGAAGGACTTCTTTCCGTCCATCGGCATGCGCCGCGTGCGCGGCGTGTTCCGCCAGCTGGGCTATTCGCAGCAGGTGGCGAGCCTGCTCGCGCTGGTGTGCACCGAGGCACCTACCGACGAAGTGCAGCTCGACGGCCGCCGCTACTTCGTTGCGCGCGGCGAGCGCGTGCTGCCGCAAGGCGCGCCGACCAGCCCCATGCTGACCAACCTGCTGTGCCGCCGGCTCGACGCACGGCTGGCAGCCAGCGCGGCCAGGCTCGGCTTTCGCTACACGCGCTACGCCGACGACCTGAGCTTCTCGGCCGACGCCGCGCACAGCCGCGACACGGCCAAGCTGCTGTGGCGCGTGAAGCAGATCGTGGCCAGCGAAGGCCTCACGGTGCACCCCGACAAGCAGCAGGTCATGCGCAGGCACCGGCAGCAGCATGTGACGGGCATCGTGGTCAACGACAAGCTATCACTCGACCGCGACACGATGCGCCGTTTTCGCGCAGTGCTGCACCAAGCCGAACGGCATGGCCCGCAGGGCTTGCAGTGGAACGGCAACGGCGACGTGATCGGCGCGCTGCGCGGCTACGCGAACTTCATCGCGATGACCGACGCGGCGCGCGGTGCGCCCTACGTGGGACGCGTTCGCGCACTGGCCGCGAAGCAAGGCGGCGGCAAGGCGACCGCGCCGGCCGTGCCGCAGACGCCGTCGCAACGCAGCCTGCCCGCGGGCCAGTTCCGCAAGCAGTCGGCTGCGGGACAGGCGCCGTGGCCCGCATGGTGGCAACCCGCGCAGGCAGCGGCGCCCGTGCTGGAGAAGACAGCGGAGCAGATCGCCGAAGAGAAGAAGGCACAGCGCGATGCGGCCCGGGCACAGGCTGCCGCTGGAGCAGCCGCGCCACAGGCCGCGGCGCGCCCGGCGCAGACGCAGGCGCCATCCGCGCCTTCCACTCCCGCGGCCGCCCCCGCGCCCGGCGCCCTGTCCCACATCGGCTGGATCGTCAGCATGATGTTCCAGGCGCTCTATGTGGTCACGACCTTCCTGGCCGGCTCCAGCCCGCTGATCTGGCTGCTCACCGGCGGCGTGTTCATCAGCAACTTCCTGCGACGAAAAAGCGGATGGGGCGGGTTCCTGGCGGCGGTCTTCGTGTCTTCCGCGGTGGCTACGCTCGTGCACAGCATGCGCAAGTGAGCGAGCGAGCGAGCGCCAAAACCACACGCCGCTTCACAGCGCAAGGCAAGCCAGCTACAGTCGTCGCTCCGACAAACAGCCACAGAAGGAGGTGCGCGATGGAAGACACCGCTGTTCACGCCCCCCCGCATCGTGCGGTTTGTCGTGCCTCCTCCAGCCCTCTGACCGACTGCTGACGCTTCACCCGCGCAGCACGTGCCCCTGACGGGCGCGGCCAGTCTGGTACCCGCGGCCTTTTTGCCGCAGCGACAACAAACCGCCCCGATTCAAACGCCGCCGCCAGCACGCATGTGCCGGCCGCGCCTCGTTCCTTTTCGAATCAAGGCAAACCCATGCTTGAACCCCGTGCCGCGCATTCGCGGCATACCGTGACCACTACCGTGTTCGATCCCCAGCGCGCGAGCGAAGCCGACTGGGATCGCTTTCTCGCCTACTGGCGCCTGCGCTCCGCGGAAGACCATCCCGGAGAGCCCGTGCAGCCCGACGCCGACCGCCGGCGCGAAGTGCTGAAAACCGCCCCGCTGTATGCCTTTCATCGCGTGCTGGCCGTGGGCGAGCACGGCGAATTCATCGGCAGCCTGAGCACCAGCTTCCGCCGCCCGGGCACTCCGGGCAGCGAGCCCTTTGCGCCTTTCATCGACGCCTGGGGCGGCGTGCTGCTGCCGCACCGCCGGCGCGGCGTGGCGAGCGCCTTGCTGCGCACGCTGCTGGCGCAGATGGAGCAGCACGGCAAATCGATCGCGACCATCAAGGCGCACATGCCCGGGGGCCACGCCTTCCTGAGGGCCATCGGCGCGAGCGAAAAACACCGCAGCGTCGAGAACCGCATGCGCTTCGACGGCCTCGACTGGCAGGAGCTCGCGCGTTGGCGCACCGAAGGCTTCGCGCCTGCACACGGCCTTCGCGCCGAGGTGCATGCCGGCCGCGTGCCGCACGAGCGGCTGGCGGCGCTGGTGGGCCCGATGTCCAGCTTGTTCGACGACGCACCCACCTCCGGCCTGCAGCGTCCGCCCTTTCGCTACGACCTCGAAGACTTCGCACCCTGGTACGCGGAAATGGACCGCCGCGGCGGCGAGCACTTCCTGGTGCTGCTGCTCGACGGCGACGAACTGGCCGCGATGTGCGAGGCCAGCTGGAACGCGCGCTACCCCGACCGCATGAGCCAGCGCCTCACGGCCGTGTCGCGCAAATGGCGCGGCAAGGGTCTCGCCAAGGGCGTGAAGGCCGCCATGCTGCAACTCGTGCGCGAGCGCCATCCCGAGGTCACGCTCGCCATCACCAGCAACGCCGAGGTCAACGCGCCCATGCTCGCCATCAACCACCGCCTGGGCTTCGCGCCGTACCGGCACGACGGGCTCTACCAGGTCGGCACCCAAAGCCTGCGGGACTTTCTCGCCACCCGTTCCACCACGCCCGAGGAGGCATCTCGATGAAAGCACCCCAGAGACTGCAGGCCCTGATCGACGAAGGCCTGATCGACACCGTGGTGCGCCAGCTGATGAGCGGCAAGGAAGCCATGGTCTACGTCGTGCGCTGCGGCGACGAGACACGCTGTGCCAAGGTCTACAAGGAGGCCGACAAGCGCAGCTTCCGCCAGGCCGTGGACTACACCGAGAACCGCCGCGTCAAGAACAGCCGCGAGGCGCGGGCCATGGCCAAGGGCACGCGCTTCGGCCGCCAGGTGACCGAGGCCATCTGGCAGAGCGCCGAGGTCGATGCGCTCTACCGGCTGGCCGCCGCCGGCGTGCGCGTGCCGACGCCGCACAACTTCCTGGAGGGCGTGCTGCTGATGGACCTGGTGACCGACGCCAACGGCGACGCCGCCCCGCGCCTGAACGACGTGGCCTTCTCGCCCGAAGACGCGCTGCGCCACCACGCCAGCCTGCTGCGCGAGGTGATGCGCATGCTGTGCGCAGGCATCGTGCACGGCGACCTTTCGGAGTTCAACGTGCTGCTGGCCGAAGACGGCCCGGTCGTCATCGACCTGCCGCAGGCCGTCGATGCCGCGGGCAACAACCACGCCCGGCGCATGCTGCTGCGCGACGTGGAGAACCTGCGCAACTTCTTTGGCCAGTTCGCGCCCGCGCTGCTGAAGACGCGCTTCGGCGAAGAGATCTGGCACCTCTACGAACGCGGCCAGCTGCGCCCCGAGACCGAGCTGACCGGCAGCTTCGTGCCCGAGACCGGCCCGGTCGACCTGCGCAACGTGCTGCGCGAGGTGGACGACGCGCGCGAGGAAGAGGCCGCGCGGCTGCTGCGCCTGCGCACGCCGCGACAATAGGCGGGCCAACGCCCGCCTGCCCGATGACCTCTTCCGCCCTGCCGACTCCCGTCCCGCGCCAGTTCCTGTCCTCCACCGTCCGCCGGGTCGCCAAGGCCGCGGCTTTCGTGGCGCTGGGCTTCGGCCCGGCCGCGCAGGCCGCCGGCACGGCCATCCGGCTGCAGGACGACCGGGGCACCACGCTGGAGCTGCAGGCGCCGGCGCGGCGCATCGTGTCGCTGATGCCCTCGCTGACCGAAACCGTCTGCGCGCTGGACGCGTGCGACCGGCTTGTCGGCATCGACCGCCATGCCAACTGGCCGGCTTCGGTGAAGGGCCTGCCGCAGGTGGGCGGCATCGACGACGCCAACATCGAGCGCATCGTCGCGCTCAAGCCCGACCTGGTGCTGCTGCGCCCGCGCAGCCGTGCCGCAGAGCCGCTGGAGCGCCTGGGCATCAAGGTGCTGGCGCTCGACGCCAAGACCCATGCCGACCTGCGCCGCGTGATGGAGACCGTGGCTCGCGCCACTGGCCGCCCCGGCGCCGGCGAGGCCTACTGGCGCAAGCTCGATGCCGGGCTGGACGCCGCCCGGGCCCGCGTGCCGGCGGGTTGGCAGGGCCGGCGGGTGTATTTCGAAGTGCATGGCGGCATGGCGGCGGCCAGCGAAAGCTCCTTCATCGGGGAAACCCTCGCCCGCCTCGGGCTGGGCAACGCGGTGCCCGGCACGCTCGGCCCCTTTCCCAAGATGAGCCCCGAATTCGTGGTGCGCGCCGACCCCGACGTGCTGATGGTGTCGGCACTGGGCGAAATCTCGGCCATGGCCGGGCGGCCCGGCTGGTCGGCCATGTCGGCGATAAAGCGCGGGCGGGTCTGCAGCTTCGCCTCGGCCCGCTTCGACCTGATGATGCGCCCCGGCCCACGGCTGGACGAGGCCGCCGACGCCATCGTGGGCTGCCTCGCCTCGCTGGGCGAGCCCAAGCCTTGACCGACCGCGCCCCTCGGCGGCGGCCCTGACGTACCATTCCGGCATCTTGACCACATCGCCCGCCTCTTCCGCGCCTGTAGCAGCCGTCGATACCGACGAGGCCATCGCGCGGGACGTGGCCGCCATCGGCCGCATCAGCGCGGTGCCATCGCTGCTCAAGGTCATCTGCCAGCACACCGGCATGGGCTTCGCGGCCGTGGCCCGCGTGACGGACGGCACCTGGACCGCCTGCGCGGTGGAAGACAACATCCAGTTCGGCCTCAAGCCCGGCGGCCAACTGGAGGTGCGGACCACGCTGTGCAGCGAGTCGCGCGCGGCGCGCCAGCCGGTGGTGATCGACAAGGCCAGCACCGACCCCGTCTACTTCGACCATCACACGCCGCGCCTGTACAACATCGAGAGCTACATCTCGGTGCCCATCATCCACACCAACGGCGACTACTTCGGCAACCTCTGCGCCATCGACCCGCGTCCGGCCCAGGTGTCAGAGCCGCGCGTGGTGGCCATGTTCACCGCCTTCGCCGACCTGATCGCGCGCCAGCTCGAAACCGAAGACCGCCAGGAACGCACCGAAACCGCCCTGCAATCGGCCCAGGCCACGGCCGAGCTGCGCGAGCAGTTCATCGCCGTGCTGGGACACGACCTGCGCAACCCGCTGTCGTCGGTGGGCGCGGCGGCCGAGCTGCTGCTCCGACGGCAGGCCGAGCCCGACCTCGTGAAGCTGGGCACCCGGCTGAAGGCCAGCACGCGCCGCATGTCGGCGCTGATCGACGACGTGCTCGACTTCGCGCGCGTGCGGCTGGGCTCGGGCATGGGCCTGGAGATCCGCGAAGCCGCTTCGCTGGCCTCGGGGCTCAAGGACGTGATCGACGAAGTGCGCGTCGCCCATCCGGCGCTCGACATCCGCGACGAGATCTCCATCAGCGGCACCGTGCGCTGCGACCCGGGGCGCATCCAGCAGGTGCTGTCCAACCTGCTGGGCAATGCGGTCGCGCACGGCTCGCCCAACCAGCCGATCGTGGTGCGCGCCGAGGTGCGCAACGGCCAGCTGGAGCTTTCGGTGGCCAACGGCGGCGAGCCCATTCCGCCTGGCGACATCACGAGGATCTTCCAGCCCTACTGGCGCCCCGAGAACAGCAAGCCCGGCGGCGGCCTGGGGCTGGGCCTGTACATCTGCGCGGAAATCGTCGCGGCCCATGGCGGAACGCTGGAGGTCACCTCCTGCGCGGAAGACGGAACCTGTTTCGTGGCGAAGCTCCCGGTCGCCTGACACTTCATGCAGAACAGCAGCGGCATGGCGGTGGTCCCCGCCACGGACTTCTCTCACGGTGAACTCACCGCACTCTGGAACCGCGCCTACGAGGGCTACTTCGTGCCCGTCGCGTTCGACGAGCAACGCTTCGAGCGCCACCTGCGTCGCGGCGACGTCGACCTCACGCTGTCGCGCGTGCTGGCGGTGGACGGCGCGGCCTGCGGCATCTCGCTGGTCGGCCGGCGCGGGCAGCGCGCGTACCTCGCGGGCTTCGGCATTGCGGATTCGCACCGGCGCCAAGGGCTGGCCGGGCAGTTGATCAAGTCGCAAGCCGCGGCCCTGTCGCATGCCGGCATCGCGCTGGCGGTTCTCGAAGTGATCGAGCAGAACCCGGCGCGCACGCTCTACCGGCGGGCCGGCTTCAAGGAGCTGCGCATGCTCGACGTGCGCGAATGGAGCTTCGAGAAGCATCGCCGGAAGGCCAGCACGCGGCCCGAACCCGCTGCGCTCCAGCAGCTGCACCGCGCCTGCGCCGAGGTTTCCCGGCCCACCTGGCGCCGCGAATGGCCGACCGTGCTCGACGCCCTGGTGCGCGAGCACGCCGTCGCGCTCGGCGTGTGGCGCGACGACACGCTGTGCGCCTACGCGGTGATGCCGCCGCCCGGCGATGGCCAGGGTGCGCTGCTCGACGCCGCGGCCCTCGACGAAACCGCCGCGCACGAATTGCTCGACGCCCTGGCCACCGCCCGCCCCGGCACCCGTTGGCGGCTGGTGGACGAGCCCGAGGGCAGCCCGCTGCTGCGGGCTGCCAGCGCGCGCGGCGCGGTTCCGGTCATCCGCCAGGTCGAAATGGCACTGACCTTGCATCAAGACAACGACGCCCCTCTCGCCTGACCCTCGCTCCCCCATGAAGCACCGCAAGCAAACCACATCGTCCACGCCTTTCGTCCGGGTCGGCCCCAGCGGCGTGCACGGCCTTGGCGCCTTCGCCACGCGCGACCTGCCGCCCGAAGCCTTCCTGGGCCTGTACGAAGGCCGCCGCTACACCAAGGCCGAGATCGCCACCAAGGTCTGGAACGACCAGCTCACCTACCTGTTCACGCTGTCGAACCACGAGACCATCGACGGCGCCAAGGGCGGCAACGCCACGCGGCACCTGAATCATTCGTGCGAGCCCAACTGCGAGGCGGTCGAGGAATACGACGAGGGCGGCGAGCTGGTGCTGAAGTTCCAGACGATCACGGCGGTGGACGCGGGCGACGAGCTGTTCATCGACTATTCGCTGACGGCGGATGACGGCTCGCCGCCCTCCAAGTACCCCTGCCACTGCGGTTCGGCGAACTGCCGGGGGACGATGCTGGCGCCCGAAGAGGCCGAGGCACCCGCCCCCTGAGCGCCCCCGCACCGGCCTCAGGGCGACTCGCTCTTCAGCCTGCGCAGTTGCTCCTCGGTGCGATCGAGCTCCTGGCGAAGCGCCCTGGCCTGCTGCTCCAGCCTGTCGATATGGGCAGCGCGGCTCTCGTCCGGCGCGGCGGCCTTGCATTGCGCCTGCAGCGCGCTCAAGGCCTCGGCAAGCTCCCGCCGCCGCAGCATCTGGCCCCGTGAACGCGCGAGATCGATGTCGCGCTCCAGGGCAGCCTCCTCGGCCTGGCAAGTGGCGCTGTCCGGCGGCACGGCGGGTTGTGCGAAGGCAGGCAGCGTCACGCTCGACACAAGGGCCAGGAAGAAGGTTTTGACGCTCATGCCGCACGGTAACGCAACGGCGGCAAAAAACACCGCTCAGCCCTACACGGCGAGGTAGCGCGCATCCCAACTCTCTGCGAGCCGCTTCGCGCGGTGCAGCGGCACCCGCGCCGCCTCGAAATCGACCACGCATGCGACATCGGCGGCTTCGGGCCGCGCGGGGCTTTCGCTGCTGCGCCCGTCGGTCAGCAGCCACAGCCAGCGCTGCCGCGTCTCGCTCTTCGCGAGCAACTGCTCGGCGCGCTGCACGCCCAACGCCAGCGGCGTGCCGCCACCGGCAGCAATCGGCGCGACCCAGTCGTCGTTCCAGGCGCTGGCGCGTCGCGGCGGCAGGCGCAGTTCGACCACCTCGCCGGCGAAGCACAGCAGCGCGACATGGTCGCGGCGCTGGTAGGCCTCCTCCATCAACGCGAGCAGCAGGCCCTTGGCGCGCGCGAGGTTGCCGTCGTCGCGCATCGAGGCAGAGCAGTCGAGCAGGAAGCAGTGCAGCGCGCCGCTGCGCGCCTCCCGCGGACGGTGTCTCAGGTGTTCTGCGCGCAACTGGCCCGCACCGCGCGCCGCAAAAGTACGCGGCCAGTCGAAGGCCGTGCCCTGCGGCACGGCGCCACGCCATGCGTCCCTCTGCGTGCCCTGCCTCCGGTCACCCTGGCGCGCGCCAGCGGGTGCGGCGTCCCGGAGGCTCAGGCTTTTTTTGGCGCGGCCTGCGGGCGGGAAGCGATGAGCGGGCGCAGCGGCTTCACGCGCTCGATGCCGACGGGCTCGGGCGGCATGGCGCCCCAGTCTTCGTCGGCGGCACTGCTTGTGCCGGAGGCGCCGTTCGTCTCCGCGCCACGAGGTGCAGGCGCGGGCGCGGGGGCGGGCGCAGGGGTTTTGGCCGGCGGCGCGCCAGCGGCTTCCGGCTTGCGACGGTGCAGCAGCACCGCTTCGGCCGCGCGCCGCACGTGATCGGTGGTGATGGCTTCTGCGTCTTCCCATGCCGCGAGCGCTCGCGCCGAGCGCAGCATGACGAGGTCCGCGCGCAGGCCGTCCACGCCGGCCTCGATGCACAGCGCACCGACCGCGTCGTGCACCGCGTCCCCATAAGGCAGCGCCGAGCCATCGGCCAGCCGCGCGCGAGCCCGCGCCAGCGCGTCGGACAGTTCGGCCTCCGCCTGCGCGTGCTTCGCGCGGAAGGCGGCCGGATCGGCATCGAACGCCAACCGCGCGCGCACGATGGCCTGGCGCTCGGCCGCATCGTCGATGTTGCGCAGCTGCACGCACAGGCCGAAGCGGTCGAGCAGCTGGGGCCGCAGCGTGCCTTCTTCCGGATTCATGGTGCCGACCAGCACGAAGCGCGCGGCATGCCGGTGCGAGATGCCGTCGCGCTCGACCACGTTCACGCCGCTGGCCGCCGCGTCGAGCAGCGAATCGATCAGCGCATCGGGCAGCAGGTTGATTTCGTCCACGTACAGCACGCCGCCGTGCGCGCGCGCCAGCAGGCCGGGCGCGAACTTGAGTTCATGGCCGGCCAGCGCCTGCCCGAGGTCCAGCGTGCCGACGAGGCTTTCGAGGCTCGCGCCCAGAGGCAGCGTGACGAAGGGCGCGCCGGGCAGCAGCTCGGCCAGCGCCCGCGCGGCGGTGGTCTTGGCCGTGCCGCGCGGCCCTTCGATCAGCACGCCGCCCAGCGCGGGATCGACCGCAGCCAGCAGCAGCGCCTGACGCAAATGCGGCTGACCGGCGATCGCGGCAAACGGAAAAGGCAGCGGCATCGGGGCGGCTGTGGTCATCGGGGGGTTCCTTCCATCCGCTGCTCCTGGTCGAGCAGCAGGTTCTCCAATTGGGTGCGGTAGTCGCCGGGCGACTGCCAGAGGCCGCGCTGCATCGCTTCGAGCAGGCGGCTGAGCATGTCGTGCAGCGCGCGCGGATTGTGCTCGCTCACGAAGTCGCGGGTGGCCTCGTCCAGCACGTAGGCGTCGGCCACCATCGCGTACTGGTGGTCGCCGACCACGCGCGCGGTGGCGTCGAAGCCGAACAGGTAGTCGACCGTGGCGGCCATCTCGAACGCGCCCTTGTAGCCGTGGCGCTTCACGCCGTCGATCCACTTGGGGTTGACCACGCGCGAGCGGATGACGCGGCTGATTTCTTCCTTCAGCGTGCGCACGCGCGGCGCCTGCGGGTTGCCGTGGTCGCCGTGGTACATGGCCGGCTGCCGGCCGCTCAGGTGGCGCACGGCGGCGGCCATGCCGCCCTGGAACTGGTAGTAGTCGTTGGAGTCGAGCAGGTCGTGCTCGCGGCTGTCCTGGTTCTGCATGACGACGTCCATGGCGCGCAGCCTGCGCACCAGCGCGCCGGCGGCCGGCACGCCGTCGCTGCCCTGCCCGTAGGCATGGGCGCTGCCGCCGACATAGGCCTTCGACAGGTCGTCGTCGGTCTGCCAGTCGCCGTGGTCGAACAGCGGCTGCAGGCCCGAGCCGTAGCTGCCCGGCGCCGAGCCGAACACGCGCCAGCCGGCCTGGGTGCGGGCGGCTTCGGGCGCCACGCCCTGCGCTTGCAGCGTGGCGGCTTCGCGCAGGATGCGCGCGCGGATCGGGTTGCGCTCGGCGTCTTCGTCTTCCTGTGCCGCGACGGCCTGCACGGCGGCGTCGAACATCTGCACCGCGTTGGGAAAGGCGTCGCGGAAGAAGCCCGAGATGCGCAACGTGACGTCGATGCGCGGGCGGCCCAGCCCCACCGTGGGCAGCACCTCGAAATCGACCACCCGCTGGCTGCCCGGCGCCCACTTGGGCCGCACGCCGATGAGCGCGAAGGCCTGCGCCAGATCGTCGCCGCCGGTGCGCATGGTGGCCGTGCCCCAGACCGACAGGCCCATCGCCACCGGGTAGTCGCCATGCTCCTGCATGTGGCGCTCGACCAGTTGCGCGGCCGACTTCAGGCCCAGCATCCAGGCCGTGGGCGTGGGAATGGCACGGGTGTCGACCGCGTAGAAATTGCGCCCGGTGGGCAGCACGTCGGGCCGGCCGCGCGAGGGCGAGCCGCTCGGGCCGGGCGGCACGAAGCGGCCCTGCAGGGCGCGCGAGAGCTGCAGCAGCTCCTGCGTGCCGCAGGCGTCGAGCGCGGGCGCCAGGCTGCGTTCGACGCGCCCGAGCACGGCCGCGGTGCGCGGCAAACCGGGCGGGCAATCGCGCGATTCGATCAGCCGCTGCGCCAGCAACTCCAGCCGCTCGCGCGTGTCGCCTTGGTGCCGCCACGCATCGGTGCTGACCGCTTGCAGCAGCGCGGGCCGGGCGCCCTGCCAGGGCCTGGCCGCGTCGATGTCCAGCGGATCGAAGCCTTCGCCGGGCAGCAGGTCGTTTGCCAGCGCGCCGAGCAGCCCCGCGTTCTCGCCCGCGCCTTCCGCGGCCGGATAGCGCGCGAGCGCCAGCAGCGTGTCGCGCCGCAGGCTGCCCGCGGGCGATGCGCCGAACACATGCAGCCCGTCGCGGATCTGCGTTTCCTTCAGCTCGCACAGGTAGGCATCGACACGGGCCAGCACCGCGTCGTCTTCCGCGCCCGGCATGCCCAGTTCCTCGACCAGGTGCTGCGCCCGCACCGCCGCGAGGATCTGCGCGCGCAGCACCTTGGCACGGCGCGCGTCGACCAGCAGCGCGTCGTAGTACTCGTCCACCTGCCGCTCCAGGTCTTGCAGCGGCCCGTGGTTCTCGGCGCGCGTGAGCGGCGGCATCAGGTGGTCGATGATGACCGCCTGCGTGCGCCGCTTGGCCTGCGCGCCCTCGCCCGGGTCGTTGACGATGAAGGGATACACGTTGGGCATCGGCCCCAGGACGGCGTCGGGCCAGCAGGCCTGCGACAGCGCGATGCTCTTGCCCGGCAGCCACTCGAGGTTGCCGTGCTTGCCGACATGCACCACCGCGTCGATGGCGAAGGCGTCGCGCAGCCAGAAGTAGAAGGCGAGGTAGCTGTGCGGCGGCACCAGCTCGGCGTCGTGGTAGCTCGCGTAGTCGGCCGCGCCCAGGGTGCCCAGCGCGCGCGCGGGCTGGATGCCGACGAACACCCGGCCCAGCCGCAGCCCCGCGATCATGAAGCGGCCCTGTCGCACCATCGGGTCTTGCTCGGGCGCGCCCCAGCGGGCGTCGATGGCGTCGGCCATGCCTTCGGGCAGCGACGCGAGCCGCGCGCGGTAGTCGGCCAGCGCATAGCTTTGCCAGGCCGGGCGCGCGGCCCACTGCGCGGGGTCGTTGGCGATGCCTTCCTGCAGGCGGCGCATCAGCGCGTCGCCGTCTTCGGGCAGCGCGGCGGGGTCACCGATCGCATAGCCCTCGGCCTGCATCGCGCGAAGGATGGCGATGACCGAAGCCGGCGTGTCGAGCCCCACGCCGCTGCCGATGCGGCCTTCGCTGCCGGGGTAGTTGGCCAGGATCAGCGCGATGCGCTTGTCGGCCGCGCCGAGCGCGCGCAGCCGGCACCAGCGCCGCGCCAGCTCGGCGACGAAAGCAACGCGGTCGGGCTCGGGCTGGTAGTTGACCACCTCGGTCTGCGTGAGTTCGCAGCGGTGCGACAGGCCCTTGAAGCTCACGGCGCGCGTGATGATGCGGCCGTCCATCTCGGGCAGCGCGATCTGCATCGCGATGTCGCGCGGGCGCAGGCCCTGGCTGTCGGCCAGCCAGTCTTCGCGGTTGCCGCCGCTCACGATCACCTGCAGCACGGGCGCGTCGCCGGCCAGCGCAAGGCTCTCGCCCTCTTCCTTCTGCGTGCCCTGCCCCAGCGCGGCGAAGGCGGTGGTGTTGAGCACGAGCTGCACGTCGTGCGCGGCGCACAGCTCGCGCAGCGCCGACAGGCACAACGGGTCTTTCAGCGAATCGAGCGCCACGGGCAGCGGGTTCAGGCCCTCGGCGCTCAGCGCGGCGGCGATCGCGTCGAAGGCCACGGTGTTGCCCGACAGCAGGTGCGAGCGATAGAACACCAGCGCCACCACCGGCGCGCCCGCGTGCCAGCCGGCGCGCAGGTCGTCGATGCCGGCCACCGTGTGCGTCGTGTCCATGCCGCGCGGCACATGCAGCGCGACCTGCGGCAGGCTGCGCGGCGGCAACGGCGCGTCTCCATGGCCGAGGCCGTGGAAGGCCACCGCGCGCAGGAACTGCAGCGCATTGCCCGCGCCGCCCGCGCGCATGTACTGCCAGAGCTGGCGGCCCACCGCGCGCGGCGCGGTGCCGCGCGCCAGCAGGTCTTCGTCTTCCTGCAGGTCGCCGGAGAACATCGCGAGCTGCTGGCCCTTGCGCTTCGCGAGCTTCTCCAACTGCTGCAGCCCGTAGGCCCAGGCCGATTCGGCCCCGAGGTGGTCGACCACCACCACGCGCGCATGCTGCAGCACCTCGTCGATGTACAGGTCGAGCGAGGCCGGCTGCTTCAGGTACATGAGGTTGGCCAGCCGAAGCGACGGGTAGCCGGGGTCGGTTTCGGCCAGCGCGGTGCGTGCGGCGGCCAGCAGTGCGAGCGTGGTGTCGGCCGAGCTGAGCACCACGATGTCGCCCGGCGTCTGGTCGAGGCGGGTGACGACGCCGTCGTCCTCGACGAAGCGTCCGGGCTGGGTGCTCAGCAGGTGCATGCGTTCAGGAGTTCAGGCCGTCAAACCGTCATGCGGCGACAGCAGCCGCCTCTTGCAGCGCCTTGCGCAGCGCCGCTTCGTCCAGGTCTTCGCCGATGAACACCAGCCGCGTGCGCTGCGCCTCGCCGTCGCGCCAGCGGCGGTCGAAGTGGTGGTCGAAGCGCCGGCCCACGCCCTGCACCAGCAGGCGCATCGGCTTGCCCGGCACGGCGACGAAGCCCTTCACGCGGTAGATGGTGTGCTGCTCGACCAGCTTGCCGAGCACGGCCAGCAGGCTGTCGCGGTCCACGGGCGGCAGCTCGATCACCAGCGAGTCGAACTCGTCGTGGTCGTGGTCTTCCTCGTGGTCGTGGTGGCTTTCGCGCAGGTGGATGGTGGCCTCGGCGGCGCGGCCCTGGCCCAGCAGCAGCGCGAGCGGCAGCCTGCCCTCGGTGGCAGCGACGATCTTCACCTCGGGCGGCAGTTCCTCGCGCACCAGGGCCTCGACCTTCGCGCGCGCGGCGTCGTCCATCAGGTCGGTCTTGTTGAGCACCACCAGGTCGGCGGCCGAGAGCTGGTCTTCGAACAGCTCGTGCAGCGGCGATTCGTGGTCGAGGTTGGGGTCGGCGCGGCGCGCTTCGTCCACGGCCTCGGGGTTCTCCGCGAACTGGCCCGACGCGGCGGCCGGGCCGTCGACCACGGTGACCACCGAGTCGACGGTGAAGATGTTGGCGATGTCGGGCCACTGGAAGGCCTGCACCAGCGGCTTGGGCAGTGCCAGGCCCGAGGTCTCGATGAGCACCGCGTCGAGGTCGCCGCGCCGCTCGGCCAGCTGCAGCATCACGGGCAGGAACTCTTCCTGCACGGTGCAGCAGACGCAGCCGTTGGCCAGCTCGTAGAGCGCGCCTTCGCGCTCGTTGCCTTCGTCGTCGCAGCCGATGCCGCAGCCGCGAAGAATCTCGCCGTCGATGCCGAGCTCGCCGAACTCGTTGACGATCACCGCGATGCGGCGGCCTTCGGCGTTGCCGAGGATGTGGCGCAGCAGCGTGGTCTTGCCGCTGCCGAGGAAGCCCGTGACGATGGTGACGGGAATCTTGGCGTTGCTTGCTTGGGTCATTGGAGTGTTCTTTGGGGCGCCCGTGGCGGCAGGAGAGATGAACGGGCACCGGGCGCCAGCATGGGCGTTCCGGTGGCCATCACGAAAGGATCGGCGCCAGGCCCGCCAAGCGAGCCTGGAACCCGGGAAGAAAGACTGCCCGGCGAATCAGACGCCGCCGTACAGGCGGCGTTCGACGAAGACCGAGCCTTGCAGGCGGCGCCAGCCCTTGGCGGCGGCCAGCACGCCCAGGTCGACCAGCGGCTCGACCAGCACCACCGTCATGTAGGCGGCGCCGAAGCTGGCGATCTGACCGAGGTTCTCGAGCCCGGTGCCGCGGCCGTACAGCGCCCAGAAGCCCACCCACACCACGATGCCGCCCTGGTAGGCCACCGACAGCTTGAACGCCTGCTGGTAGCTCAGGTCCACGTAGGCCACGTTCTTCGGGATGATGCGGCGCGCCAGCGCGGCGGTCGCGAACAGCGGCACCAGCAGCGTGGTGACGTTCATGCCGTACTGCGCAATGTCCTGCGGCTCGAAGAACAGGCCCTGGATGAGCAGCCCGCCCGCCAGGCCGATGGCCGCAGGCGCCGACCCGAACACCAGCAGCAGCGTGGTGCCGAGGATCAGGTGCACCTCGGACACGCCCACCGGGTGATGCGGCAACACCTCGAAGAAGCAGAACACCAGCGCCACGGCAATGGCGGAGCGCAGCACCAGGGCGGCGAGGCCGTCCTTCACCGCGGTTTCGATGGCCACCTTGCCTGTGTAGGCGAGTGCGGCAGCGGCCGTGGCATAGCTGAGAAAAATCTTGGTTCCGTCGACGAGACCTGGTTCGATGTGCATCGAGCACCTCCTGAAATGCACCGCAGTGCGAAAGTTGATTGTTGGTTCATGGACCTGCCTGCGCAAGCCCCTTCGAGGCCGCCGCCCGCCGTGGCTTGCGCCGCAGCCGGCGCCAGCCGATCACCACGCCGCTGGCCGAGGCTACCGCACCGACCGCCGACAGCAGCCACATCACGACATCCCAGGCCGGCCGGTGCTGGATGAGCCAGGGAAAGTCGAGGCTGTGCGCCGCGTTGAAGAGCCAGCGGCGAAGGCGCGAGTTGCTGTCGTTGCTGCCCGCCACCTGCCCGCTGGCCGGGTCTATATAGACGCGGCTGCGCGCGGCGTCGTCGAACTGCAGGCGCCACACGGGCACGATGCGCTCGCGGTGGTGGCCGTACCAGTGGAAGTCTTCGCGCGTCTGGAGCACCGCCTCGGTGACGCGGGCGCCGGGACGCAGCGCCGAAGCGGCGCGCACGATGTCGTCCCTGGCAATGGAAGCAGGCGCGCCGCTGGCGGCATCGACCACCCACGCGCGCGCCTGCGCATCGCGCAGCTGCAGCAGCGGCCGGCCGTCGAACCACAGCAGCACGGCCTCGCGCGGCGCGGCGGCGCCCTCGCCGTGCGGCAACGATGCCGGCGGCCAGGGGAACGGTGAGATGCCAGCACCGCTGTAGCGGGCCATCGCCGCCGCGTCGCCCGGCCCGCGCTGGAACCAGCCGTTGGGGTTCATCGAGAGCCAGCCGCTGATGATCCAGGTCAGCACGAAGAAGCCGCCGATCAGCCCCGCGATGTGGTGCCAGGCCATCCACCCCGTGTAGGGCGTGACGGCGCCATTGCGGAAGCGCCTGCGCAGCCGCACGCGCAGGATGCCGATGACGATCCCCGTCACCGCCGAGACGATGCACGCCGCCGACAGCCACACGACCACTTCGTGCCACAGGGGCGGGTCGGCGCGCAGCGGCGTGAAGTAGATCCAGTGCGGCACCGAGCCCAGCCAGTTCCAGAAGCGCTCGGAGCGGTTGGTGTCGCGCACCACTTCGCCGTTGCGCGAAGACACGTAAAGCTCGGTGCCGGCCGCGTCGCCAAGCTCGATGCGGTGCAGCGGGCGCAGCGGGTTCAGGCTCTGCGGCACGGTCCACTGGTCGCGCTCCAGCGTCTCGGCCCAGCGCGCGCCGGACCGGCCCGAAAACGCGCGCGCGATGGCTTCGGCCTGCGCGGCATCGACCGGGCCCGGCACACGGCCGTCGCGCGCCGAGACCGTGTGCCGGCCGCCGTGCGCATCGACGATGCGCCACACGGGCTGCGGATCGGTGCCGCCCTGCATTTCCAGCACCATGCGCCGGGGCGGCTGGGTGCGCGCGGCGGGCGGCAATGCGTCGAGCGCGGCCGTGGGCGACACCGTTGCCTGCGAAAAGCGCAGCGGCCCCAGCCCGGCCAGCCGCTCGGCGTCCGTCAGGTTGGGATACCCCACGTACATCATCACCACGCCCGAGACGAACCACATGACGAACAGCAGGCAGCCGCCGATGCCCAGCCACCGGTGGGTCCAGTAGAGGCCGTGCCGGATGCGCGGCCAGGCGCGGCGCCATGCGGGAGTCATGCGTGGGTCGCTCAGAAATCGACCAGCGCCGAGAGTTCGAAGGAACGCGGGCGGCCCAGCAGCCACTGGTTGCCGCCGTTCGAGAACGACACCGCATAGCGCCGGTCGGCCAGGTTGTAGGCGCGCAGCGCCAGCTTGAGCGAACGGTTCGCCTGCCAGCTGAGCGAAGCGTCGGCCACGGTGTACGAGCCGATCTTGCGCGAGTTGGCGGCGTCGACCTGGCGCGGGCCGACGTAGCGCACGCCGAACGCGGCCTCCCACTGCGGCAGGAAGCGCCAGTTGAGCCACAGGTTGGCCGTCTGCTCGGGCACGCCGCTGGGCGTGTTGCCCGCGCGCGAGATCAGCTTGCCGCCGACCACTTCGTTGAAGTCGTCGTAGCGCGCGCGCAATCTGGCGATGTTGGTCTCGAGGTCCAGCGTGGGCGTGAGCGCCATGTCCAGCGTGGCCTCGATGCCCTCGGACGACTGCCGCCCGATCTGCTGCGTCTTGCCCGGGTCGCTCGCGTCGCGCGACAGCAGCTTGTTCTTCTCGATGCGGTAGGCCGCCACGGTCCAGGCGCCGCGGTTGTCGGCGAACTGGCGCTTGTAGCCGACCTCGACCTGCCGGCCGGTGCTGAGCTCGAACGGCACCTGCGTGGCCGAGGTGCTGATGAGCGAGGTCAGCGGATCTGCCGCGCGCGCCACCTGCGCATAGAAAGACTGCGACGCATCGGGCGCATACACCACGCCGAGGCGGCCGGTGGCGTACTCGAAGGTCTTGCCCAGGTTGTTGGCCGCGTTCTGCAGGTCGGCGCGGGCGATCTTCGCGTGGTCCCAGCGCAGGCTGCCCACCACCGACCATTGGTCGTCGAAGGCCAGCTTGTCTTCGGTGAAGAAGGCGTAGGTGCCGGTCCTGGTCCGGTAGCGAGGCGTGTAGGCCACGGGCGAAACGTAGTAGCCCGGGTTGAAGACGAAGGGGTCCACCACCGATCGCCCGCCGTAGGGCGAATCGTTGGTGTGCTGGAAGTCGATGCGGTTCACGTCGAAGCCCACCAGCACCTGGTTGGCCAGGCCGAACAGGCCGTGCTTGAAGGTGGCGTCGGTGCGGTTGCCGATCTGCTCCTGGTCGTGGCCGATTTCCAGGTAGTCGCCGCGCGTCACGCGGCGCGTGGTGGCGCTGTAGGTGTAGGTCTCGCTGTTGCGCCAGTGGCGCTTGCTCTCCAGCCGGTAGAGCTGGTTGCGCACGGTGACCGAATCGTTCGGCGTCCACTGGGCGTCGAGGCGGGTCCACTTGTCGCGGTACTTGATCTCGGAATCGTCGAGGTTGTAGTTCTGGCGCAGCGTCTGGCTGCTCAGGCGGCCGTCGATCAGCGGCACGCCGTAGTAGCGCTGCGGCGACTGCCGGCCCTCGTCGTGCGAAAGCGTGAACTGCAGTTGCGGCGACACGTCGAGCCGCACCGCCGCGCCCACGGCCAGGCTCTCGGCCTGGCCGCGCTGCATGAAGCCGTCGGTCTGGCGGTGGCTGATGTCGAAGCGGTAGGAGAGCCTGTCATTGATCGCGCCGCCGCTGCCGAACGCCACCTGGCGGGTGGCGTCGGAGCCCACGGTGAGCAGCGCCTGGTTCTGGATCGGCCCGCGCGTGGGCTTCCTGGGCACCACGTTGATCGCGCCGCCGATGGCGCCTTCGCCGTACATCACCGAGGCCGCGCCGCGCAGTATCTCGATGCGGTCGACCGACCAGGTGTCGAACGGGAAGGTGACGGTGCCCGCGCCCGCGTACAGCCGCGTGCCGTCGAACAGCTGCATCACCGAGCCGTGGCCCAGGAAGCCGCGCGCCGCCATCGCGGTGCCGCCGTTGCCGGGGCCGGGCGAACCGGTGATGCCGGTGGCGCGGGTGGCGGCATCGATCACCGAGACGTCGCCGCGTGCGCGGATGGTGTCGCCGTCCAGCACCTCGATGCTGGCCGGCGTTTCAAGTGGCGTCAGGCCCAGGCGGCTGCCGGTCTGCGTGGTCTCGTCGATGGCGAGCCGCGTATGGCGGTCGGCCTCGACCTGCACCGGCGCCAGGCTCTGGCTGCCGTCGGCCTGCGCGAGGGCCGCGGCAGGCCCGAGGGCGAGCCCCAGCCCCAGTGAAATACCCGAAAGCCGCACGCGTTGCGGCGCGCCCGTGCGATCGCGCGATGGCGATGCCTGTCGGCTCATGTGATCTCTCCTCCGGCCCGCGTCCCCGCAGGCTCCTCTGTCCGAAAAAGGACGAGGCGGGAGAAGCGGAGGGGCGATGACGGTCCAGGCGCGAGCGCGGAGGCGGCAGGCCCGGACACGCACTCCCGCAGCGTCCGAAGGCGGTTTCCAAGGCCGGTATCCGGGCTTGCGGAGCGCTCCGATGCGCGAAATGCGCATCGGAGCAGAAACCCTCGCCTTCCCACGCCGAAGCGCAGTGGCCGCCGGCCTCTTCAAGGAGGCGCAGGCTTGAGGGTTCCCGATCCGCTGACCGTTGCGGGGGCAGCGCAGGAATGACCGGGTCGGCTATGACCCGGCGCACCTGCTTCCCGTTTAACCCCGGCGCCATGGCATGGCGGGCGGGGCACCTTCGAACCGTGTTGACTGGTTTGATTCGTGAGAATCAACAAACCACAACCGCGAAATTATAAGTAGCCGCTATTGCCGTCGGGTCCGAACAGGCGCCGCATCACCGCCACGCCGGCCACCAGCGCGTTCGAATAGCTGGCGTAGGGCTCGAGCGCCGCTTCCAGCGGCTCGTAGAAGTGGGAGGCGTCTCCGGGTTCCCCGGCGACCGCTTCCATCAGCACCCAGTAGAACTCCCCTTTTTCCAGCTCATGGACAGTGAGCGCGATGTTTCTCTGTGTGTGCATGGACTGGATTGGGCAGTGCTTATTGGTGAATGGGTGGAGGCCAAGGCCGGTTGACAGCTTCCGGGCTTCTCCTACAGAGGGGATTCCCCATGCAGCCTATGTTTTTAAGTTTTGCACATGCACAAGCAGGAGAAGGAGACAGCATGAAGAACTTCACTCTCGAACCCGGCATGCGGGCGACCATCGGCGGAGCCTTCTATCCGACCGGCTACTCGATGGTCATGTTTCCGGACGCGGAAGATGCCCAGCGCGTCGGCCGCGGGCTGATCGAGCAAGGCACCATCGGCGACGACGTCTACCTGCTTCCCGCGCAAACCGTGCTCTCCCAGATCACGCCCACCGTGGAGACTGCCGACGACCCCCTGCCCTCCGCCGGCACCGAAGGCGCGACCGTGCGCGCATACACGAAGCTGGCGCGCGAAGGCCACACGGCGCTGCTGGTGAAGACCGAGGACAGCGAAGCGGCCGAGCAGCTCATGGTGCTGGTGCGCACCGTGCCCTACTCCATCGCGCAGCGCTACCGCACGCTGGTGATCGAAGACCTCTGAGTTCGTCAGGCCGGGGCCGCCATCGACACGGCCCGCTGGACCACGTCTCGCGCCATGGCCTGCGCGAGTTCCTGCTCTCCCAGGAACACGGTCACGGCCGCCTCGCGCGTGAGCAGCGCGGCTTCCTGTTCGTTGTGGCTGCGGATCACGGTCTGGATGGTCGGGTTGAGCGTGCGCGCCGTCTCGATCATCTGGCGCACGTTCATGGCGTCGGGCGTGGCAACCACCAGCACGCGGGCGCGGGCCACATGCGCCTGGATCAGCACCGCCGGATCGGCGGCATCGCCCCACACGGCCGGCGTGCCGGCTTCGCGCAGCTTTTCGACCAGTTCGCGGTTCTGCTCGGCGACCACGTAGGGAATGTCGTTGGCGTCGAGTTCCGCCGCAATGCGGCGACCGACGCGGCCGTAGCCCACCAGCACCACCTGCCGCGACAGGTACTTGGCCTCGGTCGTCATGGGCAGTTCGGCCAGCGGGTCGTCACGCGACTCGAGCCCGCGCGCGAACGACGAGTGCGCATGCAGCCATTTCTGCATCGGCCCGATCAGGCTGAACCACAGCGGGTTGGTTGCGATGGAGATGAGCGCCCCCGCCAGCACCAGGCTCTGCCCCTCCACCGGCAGCAGGCCGAGCGACACCCCCAGCCCCGCCAGGATGAACGAGAACTCCCCGATCTGCGCCAGGCTCGCGCTCACCGTGAGCGCCGTGCCCAGCGGGTAGCGGAACACCAGCACCAGCGCGCAGGCCGCGAGCGACTTGCCCAGCACGATCACCAGCACCACCGCCAGCACCTGAAGTGGCCGCTCGATCAGCACCGAGGGATCGAAGAGCATGCCGACCGACACGAAGAACAGCACTGCGAATGCGTCGCGCAGCGGCAGCGACTCTTCCGCTGCGCGGTGCGCGAACTGCGACTCGCGCATGACCATGCCCGCGAAGAAAGCGCCCAGCGCGAACGACACGCCGAACAGCGCCGCCGACGCGAAGGCGATGCTCACGGCGGCCGCCACCACGCACAGCGTGAACAGCTCGCGCGAACCGGTGCGCGTGACCTGCCAGAGGATCCACGGGAACACGCGCCGCCCCACCACCAGCATCAGCGCCACGAAGCCGCCGACCTGCAGCAGCGTGAGGCCCAGCGTCTGCCACAACGGGTCGGCCGGCCCTTCCTGCGCGGCATGGCCGCCCAGCGTGCCGGCCAGCGGCGGCATCAGCACCAGCACCAGCACCATTGCCAGGTCTTCGACCACCAGCCAGCCGATGGCGATGCGCCCGGTGAACGAATCGAGGATGCCCAGGCTCTCGAGCGCGCGCAGCAGCACCACCGTGCTGGCCACCGACAGTGCCAGGCCGAACACCAGCGCCGCGCCGGGGCTCCAGCCCCACCACATGGCCAGGCCGCCACCGAGCAGCGTGGCCACCGAGATCTGCGCGAGCGCGCCGGGCAGCGCGATCTTGCGCACCGCCAGCAGGTCGTCCAACGAGAAATGCAGGCCCACGCCGAACATCAGCAGCATCACGCCGATCTCGGCGAGCTGGGCGGCAATGCCCGCATCGGCCACGAAGCCCGGTGTGAACGGGCCGATGATCACGCCGGCCAGCAGATAGCCGACCAGCGCCGGCAGCCGCAGCTTGGCCGCCAGGAAACCGAAAACGAGCGCAAGCCCCAGGCCGGCGGCAATGGTGTTGATGAGGGAGACGCTATGGGGCATCGCTCCATTTTGCAGGAACGATGCCCAACCTTCGAGGCTGGCAGGACTCTTCACGCAACACCGTGGGACCGGCTTTACCGCCGGGCCGCTGGTGTTGCAGGGGCTGCTCCCCGGCTATCCGGCCATCTTGCTGCTGCGCGCGGCGTCCAGCGCCTCGGGCTCCTGCGCCTCGACCCAGGTCTCGTTGTTGAGCCCTGCCTGCAGCCGGTTCTCGTCCAGCTCGTTGGTCCACTTGGCGACCACGATGGTGGCCACGCCGTTGCCGATCAGGTTGGTGAGCGCGCGGGCTTCCGACATGAAACGGTCGATGCCCAGGATGAGCGCGAGCCCCGCCACCGGCACATGGCCCACGGCCGACAGCGTGGCCGCCAGCACGATGAAGCCGCTGCCCGTGACGCCCGCGGCCCCCTTCGAGGTGAGCAGCAGCACCGCCAGCAGCGTGATCTCCTGCGTGAGCGTCATCGGCGTGTTGGTGGCCTGCGCGATGAACACCGCCGCCATCGTCAGGTAGATCGACGTGCCGTCGAGGTTGAACGAGTACCCCGTGGGAATGACCAGGCCCACGCAGGTCTTGTTGGCGCCCAGGTTCTCCATCTTCTCCATCATGCGCGGCAGCACCGATTCGCTGGACGACGTGCCCAGCACGATCAGCAGCTCTTCCTTGATGTACTTGATGAACTTCCAGATGCTGAACCCGTGGAAGCGCGCGATGAGCCCCAGCACCACGAAGATGAACAGCAGGCAGGTCAGGTAGAAGGTGCCCATCAGCTTGCCCAGCGAGAACAGGCTGCCCAGCCCGTACTTGCCGATGGTGAAGGCCATCGCGCCGAAGGCGCCGATGGGCGCCAGCTTCATGATGTAGTTGACGATGCCGAAGAGCACGTGCGAGCCCTTCTCGATCACGTCGAACACCAGCGTGCCGCGCCCGCCGAAGCGGTGCAGCGCGAAGCCGAACAGCACCGCGATCAGCAGCACCTGCAGGATCTCGCCCTTGGCGAACGCATCGACGATGGTGTTGGGGATGATGTTCAGGATGAAGTCGACCGTGCCGGTCATCTTGCCGGGGCCGGTGTACGAGGCGATCGACTTGGTGTCGAGCGTGGCCGGGTCGACGTTCATGCCGGCGCCGGGCTGCAGCACGTTGACCAGCACCAGCCCGACCACCAGCGCGATGCTGGAGACGACCTCGAAGTACAGCAGCGCCAGGCCGCCGGTCTTGCCGACCTTCTTCATGTCTTCCATGCCGGCGATGCCGACCACCACCGTGCAGAAGATGATCGGCGCGATGATCATCTTGATGAGCTTGATGAAGCCGTCGCCCAGCGGCTTCATCGCCTCCCCGACCGAGGGATAGAAATGGCCGAGCAGCACGCCGATGATCACCGCGGTGATCACCTGCACGTAGAGCGAGCGGTACAGAGGGAGCTTCTTGGCGGATTTACTTGTTGTGTTTTCCATGGATGCCTCCGGAGGATTCGGAACTGTAGGTTGCGTCGGATCAGGTTTCCATTCGTAGAAGCCGCATCGTGAACAAAAAAACCCGCCGAGGCGGGTTTTTTCTTCAGGTGCCGGTCAGCATGTTCAATGCATGTGCAGGCCGCCGTTGACCGAGAAGTCGGCCCCGGTGCTGTAGCCGCCTTCGTCCGTGGCGAGCCACGAGATGATCGAGGCGATTTCGCTCGGCTCGCCCAGGCGCTTGACCGGGATGGTGGCCACGATCTTGTCGAGCACTTCCTGGCGGATGGCCTTGACCATGTCGGTGCCGATGTAGCCCGGGCTCACGGTGTTGACCGTCACGCCCTTGTTGGCCAGTTCCTGCGCCAGCGCCATGGTGAAGCCGTGCATGCCGGCCTTGGCCGCCGAATAGTTGGTCTGGCCCGCCTGGCCCTTGGCGCCGTTCACCGAGCTGATGTTGATGATGCGGCCCCAGCCCTTCTCGACCATGTCGCCCACCACCTGCTTGGTGACGTTGAACATGCTGTTGAGGTTGGTTTCGATGACCGCGCTCCAGTCCTCGGGCGTCATCTTGAGGAACATGCGGTCGCGCGTGATGCCGGCGTTGTTGACCAGCACGTCGATGGGGCCGTGCGCTGCCTTGGCGGCGGAGAAGGCTTCGACGGTGGATTGCCAGTCGCCGACATTGCCGACCGAGGCATGGAACTCGAAGCCTTCGGCTTTCTGTTCGGCGAGCCACTTGGCGTAGTCGCGCGTGGGGCCGCAACCTGCGACCACAGTGAACCCGTCCTTGTGCAGACGCTGGCAGATGGCTGTTCCGATGCCCCCCATGCCCCCGGTGACATATGCAACTTTCTTGCTCATGAGAATTCCTTTATGTACGTAGCAAAAGCCTGAACGGCCGCCTTCACTCTAGCGAGTTTCGGACCACCGAACTCTGAGGAAAACACTGAGCCAAGCTTGCAACCAGCTGTCACGAAGCGTGGCTTCAGCGCAGACTCTATCCTCGCATCGCCCGCGCACCTGCAGTTCTTGCATGACCACCAACGCCACGGAAATATCAAGGAGTTCGAAAGTATGAATTTCGGGATCATCATCTTCCCCGACGTCGAAGAGCTCGATTTCGTCGGACCATGGGAAATGCTCACCATGTGGAGCAAGCTGGCCGGCGGTCCCGCCAACTGCCTGATCGTGGCCGAGAAGCGCGAGCCGGTGGCCTGCGCCAAGGGCCTGTCGGTCAACCCGCACGTGTCTTTTGCCGACTGCCCGCCGCTGGACTACCTGCTGGTGCCCGGCGGCATGGGCACCCGGCGCGAGGTCGACAACCCGGTGCTGACCCGTTTCCTGGCCGACCAGGCGCCCGCCTGCCGCGCGCTGCTGTCGGTGTGCACGGGCGCCTTCGTGCTGCACGCGGCCGGATTGCTGTCGGGCAGGACCGCGACCACGCACTGGGGTTCGCTCGACCGACTGCGCGCGCTGGGCGACGTGAAGGTGGTCGAGCAGCGCTTCGTGCGGGACGGCAACGTCTGGACTTCCGCCGGGGTTTCGGCCGGCACCGACCTGATGCTGGCCTTCATCGCCCACACCGCGGGAGAGGAAGCCGCCGCCAAGGTGCAGCTGCAGGCCGAGTACTACCCGGCCGACACGGTCTACGGCAGCACGGCGACCCACGAGCGCGCGCCGGCCTACGTGAAGCGCCCCGGCACCCCGTTCTCCAAGCCATGAGCACGCTGCCCTCCTCCATCTCCACCCCGGAGTCGCTGGCCGTGCTGGCCGCGCGCGTGGGCGGCCTGCTGCGTGCGCGGGGCCAGACCGTCTCGGTCGTCGAATCCTCGGCCGGCGGGCTGGTGTCGGCCGCGCTGCTCGCCGTGCCGGGCGCGTCGGCGTATTTCAGGGGCGGCGCGGTGGTCTATTCGCGGCGCGCAGGCCGGGCGCTGCTGGGCCTCACCGCCGAAGACATGGCCGGCATGCGCGGCGAGACCGAGCCCTACGCCCGGCTCGTCGCCGGCCGGGTGCGCGACAGCCACCACACGAGCTGGGGCATCAGCGAAAGCGGCGCCGCCGGACCGGCGGGCAGCCCCTACGGCGACGCGCCGGGGCATGTGTGCCTCGCCGTGGTCGGCGGCGCGGCCACGGTCAGCCGCACCATCGAGAACGGCGGCAACGACCGGCCGCTCAACATGGACCTGTTCGCGCGCCAGTTGCTCGCGCTGTTCGAAGAGACGCTGCGGGCGCAGCCCGAAGAAGCCCCGCCCGCCTGAAGCGAAGGCTCAGTCCGCCTGCACGCCCGCCGCGCGGATCACCTTGCCCCACTTGTCGACTTCCGCCGCGAGGTGCGTGCGCAGGCTCTCCGGCGTCTGCTTGTCCAGCGGCACGATCTCCGAGCTGAGTTCGGCCAGGCGGTGCTTGACCATGTCGTCCTGCAGCGCGGCGCGCAAGGCGACGTTCAGCTTCTCGATCACCGCGGGCGGCGTGCCCTTGGGCGCGTAGATGCCGTGCCACACCCGCACGTCGAAGCCCTTGAGGCCCTGCTCGTCCAGCGTCGGGATGTTCGGCATGCTCGACAGCCGCTTGGGCGTGGTCACGCCGAACACCTTCACCCGGTTGCCGTCCTTGATGACCGGCGCGGTCTGCGTGGTCTGGTCGCACAGCAGGTCGACCTGCCCGCCCATCAGGTCGTTCAGCGCCGGGCCCGCCCCCTTGTAGGGCACGGTGGTGAGCTGCACGCCGATCTGGTTCATGAAGAGCAGCCCGCACAGCTGCGACACCGCCCCCACGCCCGCATTGGCCAGCGTGACCTTGTCCTTGTTGGCCTTCACGTAGGCCAGCAGTTCCTGGTAGTTGCTGGCCGGGAAGTCCTTGCGCGACAGCAGCGTCATCGGCACGTCCAGTACCTGGCCGACGTATTCGAAGTCCTTCAGAGGGTCGTAGTTGAGCTTCTTGTAGAGCGCGGGCGCAGTGGCCATGCCCATGTGGTGGATCAGGATGGTGTAGCCGTTGGGCGCCGCCCGGGCCACGCGCGCCGGCGCGATGGTGCCGCCCGCGCCCACCGTGTTCTCGACGATCACCGTCTGCCCGAGCGACTTGCCCATCGGAATGGCGAGCATGCGCGCCACTACGTCGGTCGGGCCGCCGGCGGAATACGGCACGACCATGGTGACGGGCTTGTCGGGCCACGGGGCCTGCGCCGAGGCGGGCGATTGCGCCGCCAGCAGGCAGGCACCCGCCGAGGCGGCTGCGATCAGGGTCTTGGACTTCCAGGTCTTCTTGGTTGCTGTCACTTCTTTGTCTCCTATGGTTATGGGCAGGTAGCTGTCTCAGATTGAAGGCAGTGCATCGAGCGCGAGCAGCCGCTCGGCGAGCCGCACGACGGGCGCGTCGACCATGCGGCCGTCGAGGCTGACCACGCCGCCGCCCGATGCCCGCGTCGCCTCGATCACGCGGCGGGCCCAGGCCAGTTCGTCGGCGCTCGGGCCGAGCGCCGCATGCACCGGCGCGACCTGGTCGGGGTGGATGCACAGCTTGGCGCCGAAGCCGCCGCGGCGGGCGCGCGCGGTGTCGGCCGCGAGGCGCTGCGCGTCGCGCCAGTCGGGCGTCACGCCGTCGATGGGTGCGGGCAGCCCGGCGCGGCGCGTGGCGAGCAGCAGTGCCAGCCGCACCGGAACCAGCTCGGCTTCGTCCGCGCCGCAGGCCAGGCCCAGGTCGGCCTGGAAGTCGAGATTGCCGAAAGCCAGGCGCAGCACCTGCGGGGCAGCGGCGAGCTCATCAATGAAAGCGAGCCCGGCGGCCGATTCGATCAGCGGCACCAGCAAGCCCCGAGGCCCGACGGCTTCGGCCAGCCGCGCCAGGTCTCCGGCGCTTTCGGCCTTGGGCAGCACGACGCCCGCGACCAGGCCTTGCCTCACCAGCTTGCCGACCTGCGCGCAGTCGTCGCCGTGCCACGGCGTGCCCTGGGCGTTCACGCGCACCAGCAGGCGGCCGCGCTGGGCGGCCGATAGTGCGGCAAACGAGGTCTCGAGCCCGTCGCGCGCCGCCACCTTTCGCTCGGGCGCCACGGCGTCTTCCAGGTCGACGATCACGCCGCCCGCGCCGGTCGCCAGCGCGCGGGCATGGCGCTCGGGCCGGTCGGCCGGCACGAAGAGGAAGGCGCGCGCCAGCGCCAAGGGCCCCAGGGGAGCCAGGGGCGCGAGGGAATTGCCGCTCACACCGCCCCCGCCTCGCGCAGTGCCGCGATGTCCGCCTCGCTGCGCCCCAGGCCGCGCAGGATGGCGTCGGTGTGCTGGCCGACCGCGGGGATCGGATCCATGCGGTAGTCGAACGCGCTCTGCCGCCCGGCCGGCAGCAATGCGGGAATCTCCCCGGCCGGCGAGCCCACCTGCCGCCAGCGTTCGCGCGCCTGCAGTTGCGGATGCGCCCAGAGGCCGGCCATGTCGTTCATGCGCGCGTTGGCGATCTGCGCGGTGTCGAGCCGCTCGAGCACCTGCGCCGTGCTCAGCGCGCCGAAGGTCTCGACGATCACCGCGCGCAGGGTTTCACGGTGCTCGTTGCGCCGTGCGTTGCTGTCGAAGCGCGCGTCGGTCGCGAGCCCCGGCTGCAGCAGCACCTTCTCGCAGAACACGCGCCATTCGCGCTCGTTCTGCAGGCCCAGCATCACCGTGCCGCCGTCGCCCGCCGGGAACGGGCCGTAGGGATAGATGGTCGCGTGCGACGCGGCGCTGCGCGGCGGCGGCGGTGCGCCGTCGTAGGCGTAGTACATCGGGTAGCCCATCCATTCGGCGAGCGACTCCAGCATCGACACGTCGATGTGCGAGCCCTTGCCGGTCTTGCCGCGCTGGAGCAGCGCCGCGAGGATGCCGGTGTAGGCGTACATTCCCGCCGCGATGTCGGCGATGGAATTGCCCGACTTGCAAGGCTCGTCGGGCGTGCCCGTGACAGACAGGAAGCCGGCCTCGCTCTGGATCAGCAGGTCGTAGGCCTTCTTGTCGCGGTACGGGCCGTCGTCGCCGTAGCCCGAGATGTCGCACACGATGAGCCTCGGATGCTCCGCCCGCAGCGCCTGTGCGCCGAGCCCCATGCGCTGCGTCGCGCCGGGCGCGAGGTTCTGCACCAGCACGTCGGCTTCGGCCACGAGCTGCCGCAGCACCTCGAGCGCGGCGGGCTGCTTGAGGTCGAGCGTGATGCTCTCCTTCGAGCGGTTGACCCACACGAAGTGCGAGGCTTCGCCGCCCACGCGCTCGTCGTAGGCCCGCGCGAAGTCGCCGGCGCCGGGCCGCTCCACCTTGATGACGCGCGCGCCGAGGTCGGCGAGCTGCCGGGTGCAGAACGGCGCGGCAATGGCGTGTTCGAGAGAAACGACGGTGATGCCGTCCAGTGGTCGGGTCATGGGTTCGTCCTCCCTCTTCAGGCCAGCACGGCCGTGGCCTGCATCGTGAGCCAGCCGTCGGCGTCTTCGCCCCAGAGGCTGAATGTCTTGCCGTCCGCACCCGGCTTGCCGTGCACGCGGAACGGCGCGGTATCGAAGGTCGGGCGGACCGCGCGGAACTCGAAGCGCGCGAGCTGCGCGTCCGGCACGTTGCGGCGCAGCAGGTCGACCAGCAGCGTCGCGATCAGCGGTCCGTGCACGATCAGGCCCGGGTAGCCCTCGACCTGCGTCACGTAGCGCCGGTCGTAGTGGATGCGGTGTCCGTTGAAGGTCAACGCCGAGTAGCGGAACAGCAGCACGTCGTCGGGCGCGATGTCGCGGCTGAAGGCGGCGTCCTTCGGCGCCGGCGTGGGTGGCGGGCCCGATTCGCCGGGCTGCGCGGCGGCGCGGTAGACGATGTCGTGCTCCTCGGTCAGCGCCAGGCCGCGCTCGTTGCGCACCTCGTGGCGCACCAGCACGAACACCAGCTCGCCGGTACGGCCCGCCTTGTGCGTGACCGACGCGATGGTCGAGGTGCGTTCCGCCTTGTCGCCGACCCGCAGCGCATTGCCCGCCTCCCAATGGAGCCGGCCGCCGGCCCACATGCGGCGCGGCAGCGGCACCGGCGGCAGGAAGCCGCCGCGCCGGGCGTGGCCGTCCTCGCCGATTTCCGACTGGCGGTGGTGCGGCAGGAAGTAGAGCCAGTGCCACAGCTCAGGCAGGCGCGTGCCGGCCGCGGGCGCGGCGTCGTCGCGGTCGAGGGTGGCGGACAGCGCACGCACGGGCGCGGCGGTGATGTCGTCGGCCAGCGTTTCGCTGCGGCCCTGCCAGGCCTGCAGCTTTGCCAGGGTGCCGTCGTCGATCAGGCGGGGGTTCGGGGAGGTTTGCTCGCTCATGGGTGGGTGGGTTTGCTTCGATGCTTCGGTTCAATCGACCGCGGCGCCGGATGCCTTGACGATGCGCGCCCACTTGGCGAGGTCGTCCTGCAGCAGCTTCGCGAACTGTTCGGGGGAGGTGTCGGGCGCGATCTCCACGCCCTGCTGGTCCAGCTTGTCGCGCAGGTCCTTCGACGCCAGCGCCTTGCGCGTGGCGTCCTGCAATGTCGCGAGCACGTCGGCCGGAACGCCGGCGGGCGCGAACAGGCCGATCCACAGCGTGCCGTTGTAGCCGGGCACGGCCTCGGCGATGGTGGGCACGTCGGGCAGCACCGGCGAGCGCTTGTCGCCGCTCACGGCCAGCGCGCGCAGCTTGCCGGCCTTGATGTGGGAGAGCGCCGAAGGCAGGCTCGCGAACACGATCGGCAGTTGCCCGCCCAGCACGTCGTTGAGCGCGGGCGCCACGCCCTTGTACGGCACGTGCTGCAGCGAGATGCCGGCCATGCTGTTGAGCATTTCGCCGAGCAGGTGGTTGAGCGTGCCGTTGCCGGCCGAGGCGTACTGGTAGTTGGCGCCCTTCTGCCGGGCGAGCTTCAGGAACTCGGCGAAGTTCCTTGCCGGAAACGACGGGTTGACCAGCAGCACGTTGGGCACCGAGCCGATCAGCCCGACGGGCTTGAAGTCTTTCACCGGGTCGAAGCCGGGGTTCTTGTACAGCGCCGGGTTGATGGCCTGGCTGCTGCTGATGGTCATGAGCAGGGTGTAGCCGTCCTTCGGCCCCTTGGCCACCAGCTGCGTGCCGATGTTGCCGCCTGCGCCGGGCCGGTTGTCGACCACCACGCCGGCGTTGTTCATCACTTCGCCGAGCTTCTGGCCCACGAGGCGCCCGACGATGTCGTTGGTGCCGCCGGCCGCCTGCGGCACGACCAGCGTGACGGGGCGCGAGGGGTATGGCTCGGCGCTGGCCGCAGCCGGCTGCACCAGGGTGGCCGCGGCGGCGAGCGCCAGCAGCGCGAATGCGCGAAAGCTCATGTTTCTTGTCTCCATGGCCGCATGGTCGTCGGCGCCACCCGCGCGCGCAATCTGCGAATTCGGAACCCAGCCTTCTGCGATTCCGAAGGCTTGACTAAGATCGGGCGATGCTCTTCGACCTCACCGACCTGCGGCTCTTCGTGGCCACGGCCGAACTCGGCAACCTCACGCGGGCCGCCGAGCGCCAGCACCTGTCGCTGGCCGCCGCCAGCGCGCGCATCAAGGCGCTGGAAACGCAGGCCGGCCTGCAACTGCTGCAGCGCGAGGCCCGCGGCGTGCGGCTGCTGCCGCCGGGAGAAGCCTTCCTGCACCACGCGCGCCTCGTGCTGCACCAGACGGAGCAGCTGCGCGCCGACCTGCTCGAATACGGCGGCGGCCTGCGCGGCCACCTGCGCGTGTTCGCCAACACCACGGCCGTGACCGACTTCCTGCCCGAGATCCTGCCGGGCTTTCTTGCGAACAACCCGCGCATCAACGTCGACCTTCAGGAAAAACCGAATGCTCAGATTCCGCGCGGTGTGCTCGACGGCCGCGCCGACATCGGCATCGTCGCCGGCCGCGTCGACACGCTGGGGCTGGAAGCCATCCACTTCAGCACCGACCGGCTGGTGCTGGTCACTTCGCGCAAGCACCGCTTCGCCAGGCGCCGCAGCATCGCCTTTGCCGAGACGCTCGACGAGGACGCCATCGGCATGCAGCAGGGCAGCACGCTGCAGACCTTCCTGGCGCAGATCACCGACAACCTGGGCAAGCGCCAGAAGCTGCGCATACAGCTGGGCAGCTTCGACGCCATGTGCCGGATGATCGGCAGCGGCGTGGGCATCGGCGTGGTGCCCGAGTCGGCCGCGCGGCGCAACCAGGACAGCATGCAGCTCGCGCTGATCGACCTCAGCGATGCATGGTGCGTGCGGGAGCGCTACCTGCTGGTGCGCGACCGGGCGGCGCTGCCGATCTATGCACAGGCGCTGGTGGAAACCTTGTGCCGGCACTACGCCGACGAGGCGCGGACGCTGGGGCAGCCCGATTCACCCTAAGTTGCGCGCGAAACCTGAGCCGATGCGCGTATTCCCCATTTTCTGTGCACAACTTTGGGGGTAACTCATGAGGAGCATTGTAAAAGCGCTGCAACTCGTTGTTTTATATAGGTATTCCACACTTTGCTCAAAATTTGAGCAGTGCACAACCTTGGCGCCCGGACACCGGTCCGAAGGCATTTTTCTAGTCGCATTCCTAGCAGAGGATCGTTGGAGCGCGACCTGAACGCACGATGCAGAGCAAAATTTTTTCGCTGCGTGCCGCCAACTTGCGCGCGGAACCGCACCCGCCAGGGTTACTCCCCATTTTCTGTGCACAACTTTGGGGGTAACTCAGGTGGAGCCTTGTAAAAGCAATCTAAGCTGTTGTTTTATAAGGGGATTCAACAACCTGCCTAAATTTTGGGCGGTGAACAAGATGCTTCGGGCGCACCGCCGATACCGGGCTTTCAGGGCTCAGTAAGGCGGCGCCTTGCGCCCCCTCTGCGCCCGGGCCGCCTCGGTCCACCAGGCCAGGTCGTCCGCGAACCGCCCGAACGAGCGGTCGAGCGAATCGCCCGCGCTCCCCGTCGGCTTGCCCTGCGCGTCCAGCGTCTGAGAGATCGGCCCGACCGCGAGCGTGCTCGACACCACGACCATGCCCATTTCCGACAGGATCGAATGCCACACCGTGCCCGAGCGCACACCCGAGAAGCGCCCCGCCGAGTAGCTCGCAACCGCGGCGGGCCGCCAGAACCACTCCTCCAGGAAGTGGTCCGTCAGGTTCTTGAGGCCGGGCTGCGGGCCCCAGTTGTATTCGCCGGTCACGAAGACGAAGGCGTCGGCCGTGCGGATCTTTTCGGCCAGGCCTTCCATCGCCGCCGGCGCGGTGCCCTTGGGGTACTCCTTGTACATGCGGTCGAGTATGGGCAAGTCGACCGCCTTGGCGTCGATCAGCTCCGCCTGCGCGCCTCGCCCGTTGAGCCCCGCGACGATGTAGTCGGCCAGGCGCACGCCCATGCGGTCGGACCGGTACGAGCCGTAGAAGACCAGGATCCTGTCGCTCATCGAAGCTCCTTGTTTGTTGCGGGTTGGCTCAGGCCGGCGGTTGCAGCTTGTCCTGAGTGCGGGTGTCGAAGTCGCTGGCGTCGTGCCGCTCGTGCAACTGGCTCGACGGCTGGCCCCAGGCGCGGTTGACCATGCGCCCGCGCTGCACCGCGGGGCGCTGCGCGATCTCGTCGGTCCAGCGCAGCACGTTCTTGTACTCGCCCACCTGCAGGAACTCGCCCGCTTCGTACAGCTGTCCCTTGGCCAGCGTGCCGTACCAGGGCCAGACGGCCATGTCGGCAATGGTGTATTCGCTGCCGGCCAGGTAGCGGCTCTCGGCCAGCCGGCGGTCGAGCACGTCGAGCTGGCGTTTGACTTCCATCGCGAAGCGGTCGATGGCGTATTCGATCTTCGTCGGCGCATAGGCGTAGAAGTGCCCGAAGCCGCCGCCCAAATAAGGCGCGCTGCCCATCTGCCAGAAGAGCCACGACAGGCATTCGGCGCGCGCCGCGCGCTCGGCCGGCAGGAAGGCACCGCCGAACTTCTCGGCCAGGTACTGCAGGATCGCGCCCGACTCGAACACCCGGACGGGCGCCGCGCCGCTGCGGTCCAGCAGCGCCGGGATCTTGGAATTCGGGTTCACCGCAACGAAGCCGCTGCCGAACTGGTCGCCGTCGTTGATGCGGATCAGCCAGGCGTCGTACTCGGCGCCGGCATGGCCCAGCGCCAGCAGTTCTTCCAGCATCACCGTGACTTTCACGCCGTTGGGCGTCGCGAGCGAATAGAGTTGCAGCGGGTGCTTCCCGGTCGGCAGGTCCTTGTCATGGGTAGCACCCGCGATCGGGCGATTGATGTTCGCGAAGCGGCCACCGCTTTCCTTGTTCCAGGACCAGACGGTGGGCGGCGTATAGGCGGTCGTGCCATTCATGCGATGAATTCCAGGAGTTGGACAGACGATGATCATTCTCTACGACTGCGCCACGGCGCCCAGCCCGCGGCGCGCGCGCATCCTGCTTGCCGAGAAGGGCATTGCCCATGAAACGGTGCAGGTCGACCTCGTGCGCGGCGAACAGCTGGGCGCCGCCTACCGCGAGATCAATCCGCAATGCACGGTGCCCGCGCTGCGCACCGAGGAAGACGGCCTCCTGACAGACAACGCCGCCATCGCGGCCTGGCTGGAAGCGCGCTACCCCGAGCCGCCGCTGCTGGGCCGCACGCCAGCCGAAAAAGCCGAGATCGCCAGCTGGAACTGGCGCGTGGAATTCGAAGGCCTGCTGGCCATTGCCGAAACACTGCGCAACGGCTCGCCGGCCATGGCCGACCGCGCCCTGCCCGGCCCGGTGAACTACGCCCAGATTCCCGAGCTCGCGCAGCGCGGACAGGCGCGCGTGCAGCACTTCTTCGAGACGCTGAACGAGCGGCTGGCCGGCCGCGAATTCATCGCCACCGACCGGTTCAGCATTGCCGACATCGCCGCGGTGGTCGCGGTGGACTTTGCGCGCGTGGTGCGCGTCAAGCCGGGGGAGCGGCACCCCGAGCTGCTGCGCTGGCGTGCCGCGATGGCGCAGCGGCCGTCTATGTCGCGCTGAGCGGCGACACCGACGGGCGCAAGCGCCCGGTTGCTGCGATCAGCGTTCGATCGTCAGCGCCACGCCCATGCCGCCGCCGATGCACAGCGACGCGATGCCCTTCTTGGCGTTCTGGCGCTGCATTTCGTGCAGCAGCGTCACCAGGATGCGGCAGCCCGACGCGCCGATGGGGTGGCCGATGGCGATGGCGCCGCCGTTGACGTTCACCTTGTTCACGTCCCAGCCCATTTCCTTGTTCACGGCGCAGGCCTGCGCGGCGAAGGCTTCGTTGATCTCGAGCAGGTCGAGGTCGGCGGCCTTCCAGCCGGCGCGCTGCAGCGCCTTGGTCGACGCGGGCACCGGGCCCATGCCCATGATGGCGGGGTCGAGCCCTGCGGTGGCGTAGCTGGCGATGCGGCCCAGCGGCTTCAGGCCGAGCGCGGCGGCCTTCTTGGCCGTCATGACCATCACGGCTGCGGCGCCGTCGTTCAGGCCCGAGGCATTGCCCGCGGTCACGCCGCCGGCCTTGTCGAAGGCGGGGCGCAGGCCGGCCAGGCCTTCGGCGCTGGTCTTGCGGTTGATGAACTCGTCGGTATCGAAGATGACGGGGTCGCCCTTCTTCTGCGGAATGCTCACGCCGACGATCTCGTCCTTGAACTTGCCGGCGTCCTGCGCGGCCGCGGCCTTGGTCTGGCTGCCCAGCGCCAGTTCGTCCTGCGCGGCGCGGTCGATGCCGAACTTCTTGGCCACGTTCTCGGCGGTAATGCCCATGTGGTACTGGTTGTAGACGTCCCACAGGCCGTCCACGATCATGGTGTCGACCAGCTTCCAGTCGCCCATGCGCTGGCCGTTGCGCGAATTGGGCAGCACGTGCGGCGCTGCGCTCATGTTTTCCTGGCCGCCGGCAATCACGATCTCGCTGTCGCCCGTGGCCACGGCCTGGGCCGCCAGCATCACGGCCTTCAGGCCGGAGCCGCACACGGCGTTGATGGTGAGCGCCGGCGTTTCCTTGGCGCCGCCGCTCTTCAGCCATGCCTGGCGCGCGGGGTTCTGGCCGGCGCCGGCCGCGAGCACCTGGCCCATGATGGCCTCGCCGACCTGTTCGGCCGTGAGGTTGGCGCGCGCGATCACTTCCTTGATGACGATGGCGCCCAGCTCGGTGGCGGGAATGCCGGCGAGCGAGCCGCCGAACTTGCCGACAGCCGTGCGCGCGGCCGAAACGATGACGATGTCTTCCATGAGGTTCTCCGTTGAAGTGATTTGAAATCTGTTGCGCTCAGGCCTTGGCCTTCACATAGCGGCCCGGCGCCGGCTCGATGGCCTTGTAGGCCTTGCCGTTGCCGTACGCCTTGGGCGCGGGGATCTGTTTGCCCGCGTGTCCCTTGAGCCATTGTGCCCAGTCGGTCCACCAGCTGCCCGGGTGTTCCTGCGCGCCGGCGAGCCATTCGGCCTGGGTCTTGGGGAACTTGCCGTCCTCGCGGATCCAGTGGCTGCGCTTTTTCTTGGCGGGCGGGTTGATCACGCCCGCGATGTGGCCCGACGCGCCCATCACGAAGCGCTTCTTGCCCGGCAGCAGCTGCGTGGAGGCATAGGCGCCGCCGATGGGCACGATGTGGTCTTCGCGCGAGCCGTAGATGTAGGCCGGAATGTCGATGCTGCCCAGGTCGATCTTCTGGCCGCACACGGTGAGCGCGTTGGGCTTGGCCAGCTTGTTCTCGTGGTAGGTGTTGCGCAGGTACCAGGCATAGAACGGCCCCGGCAAGTTGGTGGCGTCGCTGTTCCAGTACAGCAGGTCGAACGGCGGCGGGGTCTCGCCCTTGAGGTAGTTGCCGACCACGTAGTTCCAGACGAGGTCGTTCGGCCGCAGGAAGCTGAAGGTGGAGGCCAGGTCGCCGCCGGGCAGCAGGCCGCCCTTGCCGAGCTGCATTTCGCGGTACTGCACCATCTGCTCGTCCACGAAGATGTCCAGGATGCCGGTGTCGCTGAAATCGAGGAAGGTGGTCAGCAGCGTGACCGACGCGGCCGGCTTCTCGCCGCGCGCCGCGAGCACCGCCAGCGCGGTGCTCAGGATGGTGCCGCCCACGCAAAAGCCCAGCGTGTTGATCTGCTTGCTGCCGCTGATCTCCTGCACCGTGTGGATCGCCTTGATGGCGGCGTTCTCGATGTAGTCGTCCCAGGTGGCCTTGTCCATCGACTCGTCGGGGTTGCGCCAGCTCACCACGAACACGCGGTGGCCCTGCTCGTTCGCATAGCGAATGAGCGAGTTCTCGGGCTGCAGGTCGAGGATGTAGAACTTGTTGATGCACGGCGGCACCAGCAGGAACGGCCGCTCGTACACCTTGGCGGTGAGGGGCTTGTATTCGAGCAGCTGGAAATAGTCGTTCTCGAAGATCACCGCACCCTCGGTGGTGGCCACGTTGCGGCCCACCTCGAAGGCGCTCTCGTCGGTCATGCTGACGTGGCCCTGCTTCATGTCGTGCAGCAGGTTCTGGATGCCCTTGGCAATGCTCTCGCCCTGGGTCTCGATGGCCTTCTTCTGGGCCTCTGCATTGAAGGCGAGCGAATTGCTGGGCGAAGAGGCAGCCATCCATTGCTCGACCGCGAAGCGCATGCGCGCCTTGGTCTTCTCGTCGGCGTCGATGGCCTCGGCCATGCTGAGCATGGTGCGGCCATTGAGCAGGTACACGGCCGCCGAGAAGGCCGACAGCGGGTTGCTGCCCCAGGCTTCGCTGGCGAAGCGCTTGTCGCCCTCGGGCCTGGCGTCGAAGCCGCGGCGCCAGAGGTCGGTTGCTTCTGCAACGTACTGTTGCTGGATGGCCTTGAGCTTTTCGGGGTCGATGGACAGCTTCGGCAGCTCGGGCAGCTTCGACGGCGACATCTGCGGCATCTGCCACAGCGGCGTACCGCCGACGTTGAAGGCCGTGGCCCCCTGCGCGGCGGATTGCTGGAATGCTTCCAGCGCCTTGGTCCATCCCTCGGTCATTGCTTGCTGGAAGGGCGCGAACGCATCGGCCCCCGCGGCTTGTTGCTTCATCATGTCTCCTGGTCCTCGCCTGAAACGAAACGGATGGCTTGCGTGATTTGAGTATCCTGCATTCACAAGGCACCCACAACGCCGCTCTTTCCCTTAACGACTGAAATTCCGTGTTTATCCATTTGATCGTGATCGGCTGGCTCTACGTCGCACTCATGATGGCGGTGGCCGAAGCCACCAACACCACGGGCACGGTGCTGGGCGCCATCTTCACATTTCTTTTGTACGGATTGGCGCCGCTGGCACTGGTGGTTTACCTGATGAGTACCCCGGCGCGGCGGCGGGCCATCAAGCAGCGCGAGGCCGAGGCGCAGGAAGCCGCACGCCGCGCCGCCAGGGCTGAAGAAGCAGCGGCCTCAGACCTTCCAGACCAGCGCGGCGAAACGCCCGCTGACACCGTCGCGCCGGTGCGAAAAGAACCTTGAGCCATTGGCGACGGTGCACCACGCGTCGGTGCCGTCGTTGCCATGCACCGACGCGACGCCGGCCGCGTGCAGGCGCTGGCGTGCGAGCGCGGGCAGGTCGACCAGCCACTTGCCGGCGGATGCAGAAGGGACAAAGCACGCGGCGGCCTCGTGCGCATGCGCCTCGAACGCGGCCTTGACCTCGGGGCCGACCTCGAAGGCCTTCGGCCCGATGCAAGGCCCCAGCCATGCGATGACCTTGCCGGACGAGTCCTGTGCGAACGACCGTGCGGTTTGCTCGAGCACGCCGCCCGCCAGTCCGCGCCAGCCGGCATGCGCGGCCGCCACGCGGTGGCCCGCTTCGTCGGTGAAGAGCACGGGCAGGCAGTCGGCCACCATGATGGTGCAGGCCAGCCCCGTGGCGGTGGCGGTGCAGCCATCTGCCGCCGCGCCGTCGCGCACCACGTGCCGCTCGTCGTCGAGGGCGACCACGCCGGTACCGTGCACCTGCTGCAGGAAGACCGGCCGCGCGCCGACGGCTTCGCGCAGGCGCCTGCGGTTCTCGGCGACGTGCGCGGCATCGTCGGCCACGTGGTCGCCGAGGTTCAGGCTCTGGTAGCGCCCCTGCGAAACCCCGCCGTCTCGCGTGGTGCACACGGCCCGCACGTTCGGCGGCGCGGGCCACTCGGGCACGAGCCAGCGCGCATCCATCGGCTTCAGGCTTCCGCGTCGGGCGCCCGCGAGGGCTGCGCGCGCTGGAAGGCGTCGAGCTCCATGCAGGCCTCGAATGCGGCCATGGTGCGCGGCAGGCCGCTGAAGTCGCAGTCGAAGCGGCGGCCGTTGAAGATCTGCGGCACCAGGCAGCAGTCGGCCATGGTGGGCGTGTTGCCCCAGCAGTAGGTGCTGGCGGGGTGCTGCGCGAGCTGGCGCTCGAAGGCCAGCATGCCGTCGCGCACCCAGTGGCGGTACCAGTTGTTCTTGGCTTCCTCGTCGAGCTTCAGGTCCTTCACGAGGTACTTGAGCACGCGCAGGTTGTTGAGCGGATGGATCTCGCAGGCGATCGACTGCGACAGCGCGCGCACATGCGCACGGCCGGCCGGGTCGCTGGGCAGCAGCGGCGGCTCGGGGTGCACTTCGTCGAGGTATTCCATGATGGCCATCGACTGCGAGAAGCGCTCGCCCTCGTCCTCGAGCAACGGCACCAGCATGTCGGCGGAGATGGCGGGATAGGAGCCGGTGCGGTGTTCGCCGCGCGCGATGTGCACGGGAACGTACTCGTAATCGAGGCCCTTCAGGTTGAGGGCGATGCGCACGCGGAACGAGGAAGAGGAGCGGAAATAGTTGTGCAGCTTCATGGTTTTCCGAGCATAGCGCGCCATCAAGTACGAGGCACGCCCATCAGCAGGCAGCGCAGCTCGCCGAGCACGCAGCCCGGCGTCGCTGTTTCGCGCCATTCGGCAAGGATGCGCAGCGCGGCGCCCTCCTCCCGGGCGGCGATGCCCAGGCGCCACGGGCCGCGCGCGCCGGGCGGCTCGCCGGGTTCGTGGTTGTGCCCCTCGCCGTGGGGACGCCCTTCGGAGCAGGCGCGGCAGAGCACCTGCATGCTGGTGGTCCAGTTCTCGGCGCTGGCATCGGCCGCCTCGAAACGCCGGATGAGCGCATCGATGTCTTCCTGCGCCACGCACTCGATCGTCACTTCATAGGTGCCGTGCTCCGACGGCGCGATCAACTCCAGCGCGTCGAACACCGGCACCTCGCGATCGCCGCGCATGCGGTAGCCGTTGGCCGCGCCGTCGTGCAGCACGAGGTCGCCCCAGCGGTGGCCGCAGGCCGGCGTCGGCACGCTGCGCAGGATGGCGCGGGCCGGGTCGATGCGGTCGGCCCACACCACCTCGCTGGCCTCGTCGCCGTGCACGCGGATGGGTGTGAGGCCGACGAAGAAATCGATCGGCCCTTCGCCGTCCGGAATGCCGATGCCGTACTGACGCCATGCGCGCCGCGCCGTGGCCCAGTCGCCCAGCGCCGTGGCCGCGATGCCCAGGTTCCAGAGCGCGCCCTGGTTGTCCGGCTCGCATTGCACCGCGCGGGCATTGGCCTGCAGCGAGGCGGCCCATTCGCCGCGGTACTTGTGGATGAGCCCGGCGTTGTACCAGGGCGCCGCCCAGTACGGGTGGACGGCGCTGGCCTGTGCGTAGGCTTCGAGCGCGCCGTCCTGGTCGCCCTCGTCGTCGCGCCGTCGGCCGAGTTCATTGAAGGCGGTGGCTTTGCCGGCTTTGCCGAGGCGGATTGGCATTGTGAAACTGGAAACGAAGAAATGGGGTTGCGCCGGAGGCGCTATTGTGAGCCTCCCGCCTCTGGCACACTGCCGGTTTCCCCCGCCAGGTTTCGCTGAAAAAGGACACGTCGCAATGGCTTCCGAGTTTGTCTTCGCCCCTCCCGCCACCGTTTCTGTTCCCGTGGCCGGCCAGCCCGCCCGCTTCCCGGTGCACCGCATCTACTGCGTGGGCCGCAACTACGAAGATCACGCCAAGGAAATGGGCTTCACCGGCCGCGAGCCGCCCTTCTTCTTCATGAAGCCCGCCGACGCGCTGGTGACGGTCGATGCCGGCCAGACCGGCACCATGGCCTACCCCACGCTCACCAAGAACCTGCACCACGAGATCGAACTGGTGGTGGCCATCGGCACCGGCGGCAAGAACATCGCGGCAGCCGATGCGCACAAGCACATCTACGGCTACGCGGTCGGGCTCGACATGACGCGCCGCGACCTGCAGAACGACATGAAGAAACAAGGCCGCCCCTGGGACATCGGCAAGAGCTTCGAGCAGAGCGCGCCCATCGGCCCGATCGTGCCCGTGGCACAGGCCGGCGACGCCGAAAAAGCCGAGATCTCCCTGCAGGTGAACGGCGCCGACCGCCAGCGCAGCAACGTGAGCAAGCTGATCTGGAACGTGGCCGAGACCATCGAGCACCTGTCGGCCGCGTGGGAGCTGCAGCCCGGCGACCTGATCTTCACGGGCACCCCTGAAGGCGTGGCCGCCGTGGTGGCCGGCGACACGCTGGTGGGCGAAGTCGCGGGCCTGCCGGCGCTGACCGTCAGGATCGTCTGAAGGCGGCGGACGGCTTCATGCTCCTGCGCGTTCCCATCAAGCACTGCAAGAACTGCGGCACCGCCGTGGTCTACCGCGTTCCGGACGACGGCGACACCAAGCAGCGCGCCATCTGCCCGGCCTGCAACACCATCCACTACGAGAACCCGCTCAACGTGGTGGGCACCATTCCGGTCCTGGGCGACAAGGTGTTGCTGTGCAAGCGCAACATCGAGCCGCGCTGGGGCAAGTGGACCCTGCCCGCCGGCTTCATGGAACTCGAGGAAACCACCGCCCAGGGCGCGGCCCGCGAGACCGACGAAGAGGCCGGCGCGAACTTCGAGATGGAAGGCCTGTTCTCGGTGATCAGCGTCGTGCGCGTGGGCCAGGTCCACCTGTTCTACCGCGCGCGCCTGCTCGACGACAAGTTCGACCCCGGCCACGAGACCATCGAGGCGAAGCTCTTCACCGAGGAAGAGATTCCCTGGGAAGAAATCGCCTTTCGCACCGTGCGTGAAACGCTCGAGCACTACTTCGAAGACCGCCGGCGCGGCAGCTTCGACCGCGTCCACACCATCGACCTCATCTGAAACCGCACGACACCATGACACTTCGCTCCACCCTGCTGCGCACCGCGCTCGGCCTCGGGTTCATCCTGGCTGCCACGGCACACGCGGAAACGGTGGGCGACGTCGACACCGCCTTCAAGCTCATCGGCCCCGACCACAAGATCGTGATCGAGGCCTACGACGATCCCAAGGTCAGCGGCGTCACCTGCTATGTGTCGCGCGCCAAGACCGGCGGGCTGGCCGGTGCATTCGGCGTGGCGGAGGACAAGTCCGAAGCCTCCATAGCCTGCCGCCAGGTCGGCCCGGTGAGCATCACGCAACCGCTGCCCAAGCGCGAAGAGGTCTACAGCGAGCGGCTGTCGATCCTCTTCAAGCGGCTGCGCGTGGTGCGCATGGTCGACCCCAAGCGCAACACGCTGGTCTACCTGACCTACTCCGACCTGCTAGTCGACGGCTCGCCGAAGAACAGCGTGACCGCCGTGCCCATCGACCGTGGCACGCCGATTCCGCTCAAGTAGCGCGCGCCCCACTGCCCCTTTGCTGCCCGGCACTTCCCGGGGAGCCGGCACGCGAGTTTGCTAGCATCGCTCGCGCGGCTCCGCCCGGTGGAGCCGCACCGAAGGAACCCTCCGCAACGAATCCGTTCCAACAAGGCGCCATGCAACTCCAGACTCTTGCTTTCCGTACCGGCGCTGCAGCGCTGCTTGCCGCGAGCCTCGCGGCGTGCACCACCGTCGACCTCAACACGCCCTGGCCTACCGCCCCGGCGGCCAAGCCTCCGGTGGCACAGCGCCCCGCGGCACAGTTCATCCGGCCCGTCAACGGCCCGATCATTGCGCGCTTCGACGGCGACCGCACCAAGGGCATCGACATCGCCGGCACGCTTGGCGACCCGGTCCTGGCCTCGGCCGACGGCCGCGTGGTGTACGTGGGCGGCGAACTGCCGGCCTACGGCAACATGGTCATCATCAAGCACAACGAGACCTTCCTCACCGCCTACGCGCACCTGCAGACCATCTTCGTCAAGGAAGGCACCGTGGTGCGCCAGGGCGACAAGATCGCCGAAATGGGCCGCAGCAACGCCGACCGCGTGAAGCTGCGCTTCGAGATCCGCAGGAACGGCAACCCCGTGGACCCCGAGCCCTACCTCAACGGCCGCCAGCCGCCGCAGTAGCCGCCGGCCGGCAGTTCCCTCAGTTGGCCTGGCGCAGCACCACCTCGCGCCAGTTGGCGTCGCGCGTGCTCACGAACATGCTGCGCAGCACGAGGCCCGACATGGCCGGCGCATTGAAGGTGTGCGACGCCGCACCCGCGGCCGACGGCGCCACGTCGGCCTGGTCCGACCATTTGCTCGGCGTCGAGGTGGCGCCGGCCAGCGCCAGGAAGAACTCCGACGAAAACGCCGGGTTCAGGCCCGTCGCGCTGACCGCGAAGTCGCTGCCGCCGCTGTACGAAGCCAGCGCCGGCGTGGTCGTGAAGCTCGGGTAGGTCAAAGCCGCCGCCTCGGCCAGCGTGAACGGCCGCGCATTGAAGCTCTGCTTGTAGACGATGTCGAACGTGCTGTTCGTGATCTGCGCGACCGTGTCGTTGCTGGTGTAGGCCGTGAAGGTGTATTCAGGCGCGGCCGGTATCGCCGCGATGGCGCTGTCGCTCAGCCCCGCCGTCGATGCGCCGGCGCAGTTCGATGCCAGCGCGTACTGGTTGCTGCCGTTGTTGCCCTGGATCGGCCAGTAGTCGCCCGCCAGCGCGGGGCGCACATGGCGCAGCCCGTTCGGCGGAAGGCCCGGACCGGTCACCACCACGGCGACCGCCGCGTTGCTGTTGTTGGGGTTCGGGTCCCTGATCGAGAACTCCAGCCCCGTGATCACGCAGCCCGACACCGGGTCCTTGAAGGCCTGGATGTGCGGGTTGATGTCGAGCACGCGGCCGTCGCCACGCAAGCGCCACACGCCGTCGTTGCCCTTCACGATCTGCATGCTCTTGTTGTTGCTGAAGGCCACGCCGTTCTTGTCCCTGTGCGTGAACTCGACGAAGGCGCGCGGCGCCAGGTTGTTGGTGCCGTCGACCGTGTAGTTGATGCGGTTGATGACCACGTCGGCAAAGCTCGCGCCCACCATGTTGGTGTCGCCCGCCAGGTCGCTCACGAAGTCGCTGGCGCTCGCATCGGCCAGGCGGAAGCTGTAGGCGCTGTTGCTGGTGCTAGTCAGCAGCGGCAGCAGATCGGCCGGCGCGGGCAGCCCGTTCGCGAACTTGGCCGTGATGTCGGAGAGCGCCTTGCGGATCAGCACCACGTCGTCGGCCGCGGTCTCCATGCCGGTACCGCTCATCGGCGTGGTGCCGGCGTCCTGGGCGGCCTTGACCGCGAGGTCGTCCACGACCTGCTGCTGCGTGACGATGTTGGTGATGGTCGCGACGTTGGTGGCCGGGTCCACGCTCACGCGCAGCACATCCAGCGCCTTGTCCAGCGCGCTCGACAACGGCGAGAACGCGGTGCGCAGCAGGTCGATGCTCGAGTCCACGCCCATGGCCAGCAGCACCGGCAGCAGCTTGGCCTTGAGCGCGTCGGATTCGGCCTTGAGCTCCGTGGCCGACAGCGCAGCGAAATCGCCGCTGTCGAAGTACTTGTCGGCCACCTTGCCGGCGATGTTGGCCACCACCAGGTCGGTCAGCGGCGTGATGTTGATGGTGCCGTTGGCGTCCGCGGCAGTTGCGGCCGAGTGGATCACCACGCGCTGGCCGCCCACCGTGCCTTCGGCGCGGAACACGAAAGGCGCGGTCATGTCGGTCACGTCCACCGTGTAGCCGCCGTTGGAAGACAGCTGCACGGTCTTGGTGGCGCCCTTGGCGTCCTTCACGGTGACCGTGCCCGACAGCGGCAGGCCCGACGCGGCCGTGCCCGAGAAGGCCATGGACGCCGGCGGCGGATTGCTGGCGGGGGGATTCGAGCCCCCGGCCACGGGCAGGCCGACAAAACCACTACCGCCGCCACCACCCCCGCCCCCGCCGCAGGCACCGAGCGAGATCAGGAACGCCACTGCGCAAGCGGAGCGCGTCGTCTTGAAGAACGAGATGGAGGCGGCCGGAGCCACGGATGGTGTTTTCATGGATGGTTCTAGGTGAAAGGGAGTAAACAGAAGAATCAACTCGTTACGAGCCGTGTGATTCTTCTGTGGACCCCTTCCACTCACCATCCTCTGTTTTGAGGATGCGGCTCGGCGGCAGCTAGAGCAGGCTCTCCGGCACCAGCGGCGCCAGCAGGTCCAGCTTCCAGCGCGACCAGAAGTCCGTCTCCGGCTCCTGGTGCAGGATGGTGTCGGCCGCGTCGCCCGAGGCCGGGCTCACCCACTCGATGGCACCCGTCGCCCCCAGCTGCAGCTGGTAGGCGCCGTCCAGCCGGATGAAGCCGATCAGGCTGGTGAGCTGCTGCGCGATCTGCGGGCTGAAGATGAAGATGCCGACTTCGGTGTTGTGCAGCATCGAGCGCGGATCGAAGTTCATCGAGCCGATGAACACGATCCTGCGGTCGATCACCGCCGACTTGCCGTGCAGCCTCCCGCTGGCCGAGCCGTACATGCCGAAGCGCTTGGTCTGCTCCACCCGCTTGGGGCTCAGCTCGTACAGCTCCACGCCCAGGCGCAGCATCTCGGGCCGGTAGCGGCGGTAGCCGATGTGCACCAGCGACTCGTCGGTAGCCGCCAGCGAGTTGGTGACGATGCTGTAGCTCACGCCGTTGCCGCGCACGATGCGGATGCTCTCCATGCCGCCGCGCCCGGGTATCAGGTAGGGCGTGGTCTGCAGGACCTCGTTCTCGGCGCCGCGAATGTAGCGGCGCACGTTGTAGAGCACGCTGTCCCTCGATTCGTCCGCCGGCAGGCCGCGCGCCTCCTCGGTCGGCGCGAGCGCCTTGGCGGGCGCGTCGGCATAGGCCTCGGCGCGCGCCCACACCAGCTTCAGCGCGCCGGCGTCGAGGTCCTTGGCCAGCGGGTTGTTGCCGAGCAGGTCGGTGGAACCGGGCTCCTCGGGGTGCAGCTGGGCCGGGCCGGTGGTGAGCCTGTCGAAGCGCTCGCGCAGTTGCGCCCGGGTTTCGCCGGTGGCGGGCACCAGCGATTCGATCGGGTACACATACGGGCTGTTCCAGTACATGTCGAACAGCGACGACAGCCTGGGCACCACCGCGCCCGCCACCAGCGTGTCGATGTCGATGAAGTTGGAGCCGCCGTCGCGCAGGAAATACTCGTTGGCGATGTTGCGCCCGCCCATGACGCCGACCACGTTGTCCACCACGTAGAGCTTGTTGTGCATGCGCCGATGCACGCGGTCGAAGTCGAGGATCGACCAGGCCCAGCGCGTGCCCAGACGGTCCCGCCCCGCCGGGAACGGGTTGAACAGCCGCACCTCCACATTCGGATGCGCGGCAAAGCTGGTGAAGAGCGGATCGGCGCCGGCCGTATAGAGGTCGTCCACCAGCAGCCGCACGCGCACGCCCCGGTCGGCCGCGTCGCGCAGCGCGCGCAGCAGGTAGCGCCCGGTCTCGTCGTTCTGCACCAGGTAGTACTGCACGTCGATGGAGCGCTGGGCACGGCGCGCGAGCTCGACGCGCGCATGCAGAGAGAACTGCGGCATCGGCAGCAGGCGGAAGCCGCTCAGCGGTTCGCCGGGCGGCGCCGCCGCCTGCACGAGGCGCCCGAGCGTGGTGTCCGCGCCGTCCGTGATGGCCGTGGAGGGCTTGCGCTGCACGTCGGCCGGCAGTCCCGCGCAGCCGGCCAGGAACAGCATGGCCACGCCGGCCAGCAGCCAAGCCAGCCACCTTGCGCGCGGTATTGGGGTAGCCCGGCGGAACGAGTGCGGCATCGGAAGCGGAACGTGGGGGGTTGAAAACGCTCGCGGTTTCTACCACGCCCGCGCCCGGCGGCGCTGTCGCCGACGCCTGCTCAGTGCCCCCGCGCCGCGCCCCACTGCCGAACGAAATGGTCGGCCCGCAGCGTGGCGCGCTCCACGGCCGCGTCCCATGAGAGTTGCTGCGTGATCACCAGCGCGCAACGCGGAATGCCGCTCTGGCTCAGCTCGGCGAAACCGACGTAGGTGCCGCGCGGCGTGCGCATGAGCTCGACCCAGCAGCTCCAGCCTGCTGGCACACGGAGGTCGAGCCGGGCGGTGTCCATGATGTAAACACCATAACTCTTTTGTTCCGCAGTTCAAAGAATTGAAACCCTAAGGACTACTTTTCAGGTCCTTTCAGGCTCAAGTCAGCGAGTTTTTCCCTTTTTCGAGCAATTCGCGCGATTGCCTTGCCAGCTCGACGAATGCCTTCAGGTAGTCGACTTCGATGTCGGCCTCGCGCGCGCCCAGGAAGATCTGCTTGGCGATGCCGCGAGGGCCGAGCCGCACCGGCACGATGTCCATCTTTTCCGCATATTCCTGCACCAGCCAGCGCGGCAGCGCCGCCACGCCCCGGCCGCTGGCGACCATCTGCAACATGATGTCGGTGGTTTCTATGGCCTTGTGGCGCCTGGGCGTCACGCCGGCGGGCATGAGGAACATGTTGTAGATGTCCAGCCGGTCTGTGGCGACGGGGTAGGTCACCAGCACTTCCTGCGTCAGGTGCTCGGGCTTCACGTAAGGCACGCCTGCCAGGGCGTGGCCGCGCGGGACCACCAGCACCTGCTCGTAGTCGAACACCGGCTCGTAGTGCAGGCCCGGCTTGTAGAGCGGGTCTGGCGTGACCAGCAGGTCGATCTCGTAACCGAAAAGCGCGCCGATGCCGCCGAACTGGAATTTCTGCTTCACGTCGACATCCACGTCGGGCCAGCTCGCCAGATAGGGCGACGCCACTTTCAGCAGCCACTGGTAGCACGGATGGCACTCCATGCCGATGCGCAGCGAGCCGCGCTCGCCCTGGGCGAACTGGCGCAGGCGCTCCTCGGCCAGGTCCAGTTGCGGCAGCACCCGGTCGGCGACCGCCAGCAGGTACTGCCCCGCCTGGGTCAGCCGCAGGCTGCGCCCTTCGCGCTGCCAGATCTCGGTGCCGAGCTGGGCTTCGAGCTTGCGGATCGAATGGCTCAGGGCCGATTGGGTGAGGTGCAGCACCTCGGCGGCGGCCGTGAGCGAGCCTTGCTTGTCCACTTCCTGGACGATCGACAGATGAGCGCGTTCCAGCATCGCTAATGAGTGAAATTCATCGAGACGTGAAATAAGACCATTTTACTTCACAGGTCGGCAAACCTACGATCCAGCCCTTTCCTGACTGCCGGACGTTTCCGCTACCCCATGACCACTACCCACAACCTCGGCTTTCCCCGCATCGGCGCCAGGCGCGAACTGAAGTTCGCGCTGGAGTCTTACTGGAAGGGCGAGTCCTCGCGCGACGCGCTCAAGGCCCTCGGCGCCCAGCTTCGCCAACGCCACTGGAACGACCAGGCCGGCATCGACCTGGTGCCCGTGGGCGACTTCGCCTTCTACGACCAGGTGCTGGACATGAGCTTCACGCTCGGCAACCTGCCCGAGCGCGTGCGCGGCTTCCACGGCGACGCGCTGGACAACTATTTCCGCGTGGCGCGCGGCCGTTCGGCCCAGGGCGCGGAAGACCACGCCGGCTGCTGCGGCGGCGTGACCGCCGGCGAAATGACCAAGTGGTTCGACACCAACTACCACTACATCGTCCCCGAGTTCACCGCGCAGACCGAATTCAGGCTCGACGCCTCGCGCCTGCTGGAACAACTGGCCGAAGCCAGGGCCCAGGGCGTGAAGGCCAAGCCGGTGCTGGTCGGCCCCGTCACCTACCTGTCCATCGGCAAGGCCAAGGACGATTCCGACAAGCTGGCGCTGCTGCCGCGCCTGCTGCAGGTGTATGCCGAGCTGCTCGAAACACTGGCCGCCCAAGGCGTGGAATGGGTGCAGATCGACGAGCCCCTGCTCGTCACCGAACTCGACGCCGACTGGCAGCACGCCTTCAACACGGCCTACCACCAGCTCAAGGCCGCGCGCATCAAGATCCTCGTCGCCACCTACTTCGGCCAGCTGCAGGAAAACAAGTACCTGGCCGCCAACCTGCCGGTGGCCGGGCTGCACGTCGACGCCGTCAACGGCCGCGACGACATCGTTCCGCTGCTGACCATGCTGCCCGCGCACAAGGTGCTGTCGCTGGGCGTCATCAACGGCCGCAACATCTGGAAGAGCGACCTCGCCTCCATCCTCGACTGGCTCGAGCCGCTGGCCGCGCGCCTGGGCGACCGCCTGTGGATCGCGCCCTCGTGCTCGCTGCTGCATGTGCCGGTGGACCTGGCCAGCGAACAGAAGCTCGACGCAGAGGTCAAGTCGTGGCTCGCCTTCGCGCTGCAGAAGCTCGAAGAGCTGCGCGTGCTGGCCACCGCCCTGCGCGACGGCCGCGACGCCGTGAAGGACGCCCTGGCCGCCAACAGCGCCGCCCTCGCCGCGCGCCGGGCGTCGCCGCGCGTCAACAACCCGGTAGTGCAGGCTGCGGTTGCCGGGCTCTCCAGCCAACTGGGCCGGCGCGAAGGCGCCTATGCCCATCGAGCCGCCAAGCAGGCCGCATTCCTGAAGCTGCCGAAGTTTCCCACCACCACCATCGGCTCGTTCCCGCAGACCGCGGAAATCCGCCATGCGCGCAGCGAGTACAAGGCCGGCCGGCTGGACGACGCCGGCTACAAGGCCGCGATGCAGGCCGAGATCGCCCGCAGCGTGCGCGAGCAGGAAGCCCTCGACCTGGACGTGCTGGTGCACGGCGAAGCCGAGCGCAACGACATGGTCGAGTACTTCGGCGAGCAGCTCGAGGGCTATGCCTTCAGCCAGTTCGGCTGGGTGCAGTCGTACGGTTCGCGCTGCGTGAAGCCGCCGATCCTGTTCGGCGACATCAGCCGCCCGAAGGCGATGACGCTCGAGTGGACCCGGTACGCGCAGTCGCTCACGCAGCGGCCCATGAAGGGCATGCTGACCGGCCCCGTCACCATCCTGAACTGGTCCTTCGTGCGCGACGACCAGCCGCGCTCGGCGTCGTGCAAGCAGCTGGCGCTGGCCATCCGACAGGAAGTGCTCGACCTGGAAAAAGGCGGCGTGCGCGTGATCCAGATCGACGAAGCCGCGCTGCGCGAGGGCCTGCCGCTTCGCAAGTCGCAATGGCAGGAGTACCTGGACTGGGCGGTGGAGTCGTTCCGCATCACCGCCAACGGCGTGCGCGACGAGACCCAGATCCACACGCACATGTGCTATTCGGAGTTCAACGACATCATCGCGTCGATCGCGGACATGGACGCCGACGTGATCACCATCGAGACCTCGCGCTCCGACATGGAGCTGCTCGACGCCTTCGACGACTTCAAGTACCCCAACGAGATCGGCCCGGGCGTGTACGACATCCACTCGCCGAACATTCCCAGCCAGGAGCACATCGTGCAACTGATGAAGAAGGCCGCCGAGCGCGTGCCCGCCGAGCGCCTGTGGGTCAACCCGGACTGCGGGCTGAAGACGCGCCAGTGGGCGGAAGTGCTGCCCGCGCTGGCCAACATGGTGGCGGCCGCCAAGACGCTGCGCGCCTCGGCCTGAGGCCCGGCCATCGCCGACCGCAGGCGCGGGGCGCGGCGATGGCGACAATGGCGTGCATGACGCTCGCCCTGTTCGACGACCCGCCCCGCCCAGCGCGCGAACCGCTCGGCCCCGGCGCCTTCGTGCTGCCCGGCTTCGCGCTGCCCTTCGTCGATGAACTGCTGCCCGCGATCCGCACGGTGGAAGAGCGCGCGCCGTTCCGCCATCTCGTCACCCCGGGCGGCTTCACCATGTCCGTGGCGCTGACCAACTGCGGCGCGCTGGGCTGGACCAGCGACCGGCGCGGCTACCGCTACAGCCCCACCGACCCCGGCAGCGGGCTGCCGTGGCCCACGATGCCGGAGCCCTTCATGCGGCTCGCGCGCGAGGCGGCCGGGTCCGCCGGCTTCGACGGCTTCGTGCCCGACGCCTGCCTCGTCAACCGCTATGCGCCCGGCGCGCGGCTTTCGCTGCACCAGGACAAGGACGAGCATGACTACGGCGCGCCCATCGTGTCGGTGTCGCTCGGCATGGCGGCCGTGTTCCTGTTCGGCGGTCTCGCGCGCGGCGACAAGGCCGTGCGCGTGCCGCTCGTGCATGGCGACGTGGTGGTCTGGGGCGGCGAAGACCGGCTGCGCTACCACGGCGTGCTGCCGCTGAAAGAACAACCGCACCCGCTGCTGGGCGCGCAGCGCATCAACCTCACGTTCCGCAAGGCGGACTGACCGACTGACTGAAAACGCATGCAGGCGACCACCACGACCACCGGCACGAAGAAGAGCAACAGCCCCGGCAACGCGATCCGCGAACTCTATGCGGCCCTCTGGCACTTCGCAGCAGGCGCGCGTGCGCAGCTGCTGGGCGCCACGGCGCTGCTCGCCATGTCGCAGCTCATACGACTGGCGCTGCCCTACCTTGCCGGGCAGGCCATCAATGCCCTGCAGCGCGGCGAGCTGAGCGGCGCCGGCCGCTGGATCGCCGCGCTGGCCGGCGTGTATGTGGGTGCATGGGCGCTGCACGGGCCGGGGCGCATTCTGGAGCGCAACGTGGGCATGCGGGTGCGCGAGACCCTGGCCGACCAGCTCTATGCGCGCATCGCCGCCGCGCCGCTCGCGTGGCACGACGGCCACCACTCGGGCGAGCTGCAGCACCGCGTGCACCAGGCCAGCCGCGCGCTGTCGGACTTTGCGCAGAACCAGTTCATCTGGCTCACCAACGCCGTCAACTTCGTGGGGCCGCTGGTCGCGCTGGCGCTGCTGTCGCGCACCAGCGGCATGACCGCGCTCGCGGGCTATGTGCTGATAGGCCTCGTGATCGTGCGCATCGACCGCGCGCTGATGAAACTGGCACGCGCCGAGAACGACGCCGACCGCCGGTACGTGGCCGCGCTGCTCGACTTCCTGGGCAATGCATCGACCGTCATCGGCCTGCGGCTGCAGGGGGCTTCACGCCTGCTGCTTCGCAGGCGCATGGCCGCCATATCGCTGCCGCTGAAGCGCACCGTGGTGCTCAATGAGGGCAAGTGGTTCGCGGTCGACCTGATGGGGCTTGGGCTGACCTGGGGCCTGGTCGTGGTGTACGTGTGGCAGGCGCGCGCACCCGGGCAGGCCGTGATGCTGGGGGCTGTGTTCATGATCTACCAGTACGCGCAGCAGGCCGCCGGCGTCGTCACCTCGGTGGCCGCGAACTTCAGCTTCTTCGCGCGCATGCACACCGACTACAGCAGCGCGGAGCCGATATGGCAGGCACCCTCCGGCGACGTGTCCGCGAGCGTGCCCGATCAGGTGCCGGAGCGCGAGCGCATCGACGCATCGGCGGTGTGGCGCCGGCTCGATGTCGATGGGCTGCAATGGCGCTACGCGGCCCGCGGGGAGCCGCAAGCGGAGCCCTCCGAACCCGTGAAGCGCAGCAGCGGCCTGCACGACGTGAAACTGAGCCTGCGCCGTGGCGAGCGGGTCGCGCTTGTCGGGCCGAGCGGCGGCGGCAAGAGCACCCTGCTGCGCGTGCTGGCCGGGCTGTATCCACCGGACAGCGGCGCCCTGTCGCTCGACGGAAAGCCCGTCGAATGGACGCAACTGCGCCGCCTTGCCACGCTGATCCCGCAGGAGACCGAACTGTTCGAAGCCAGCGTGCGCGAGAACCTCGCCTTCGGCCAGCCGCGCGACGACGCGCTGCTGCTGGCAGCTCTGCACACCAGCACCTTCGACGAAGTGCTGAAGGCGAACCATGGCGACCTCGACACCGCCGTGTCGGAGCGGGGCTTCAATCTTTCAGGTGGACAAAGGCAGCGGCTGTGCCTGGCGCGCGGCGTGCTGGCCGCACAGGGCAGCTCGCTGCTGCTGCTCGACGAACCGACGAGCGCGCTCGACGCGGGCACTGAAGCACGGGTGCTGGAGCGCATCGCCGGTGCGTTTCCCGATGCCTGCGTGGTGGCGTCGATCCACCGGCTGAGCCTGCTGGAGCGCTTCGATACGGTGGTGCTGATGGAAGCCGGGCATGTGGTCGACCACGGGCCGCGGGATGCGGTGCTGGCGCGGCAGCCGCTGTTGCAGCGGATGGTGGCGCCGGCCGGTGGGGCCGGGCACTGACTGTCGGTGGGTAGCAGTTCAGACGGCGAAGACCATCGCTGTCATTCCGCGCGCAGCCTGCGCCGGCCAACCTGGCACGCGAATCGTTGGACTCAAGGCATTGCCGGCCGCACCGCGACCGAGCTCGGCGCAACCTGTGCGCGAATGTTCTGAGCAATCCTCGTCGCCAGCGCATCGACCGCATGGTCATAGCTCTGAACGACCTCTTGCGGACGCTCCACCAATTCACTGAAGCTCGACCAGCGATGCTCAGGGTTCGCCGGCACGCTCCACGAAGCCTTCTCGCTCGTCGCATCAGCCCCGTAGTAAAGCGTCTCGCTGTAGAGGCTGTCTTCCGTTTCGCCTCGAACCAGATAGGCACTCAGATTGACGCGCGGAACATAGTCTCTCGAGAAGCGGGCGGAGAACATGCCGACTTCGTTGAGATAGATGCGCAGCACCGCATCGGTCGGAGGCAGCTTGCTTTCATCGATCGCAGATTCCGCCGAGCGGCTCGAAGCGCCTTCGACGACCTTCGCTTCAAAGCCCTGAGCTGCCAGCTGCCGAACCAACGCTGCAGTGAGCTTCGGCCCCATGTCTTTTCGAGTCGCCTCCATGCGGTCGTTGAAGTCCGAACTCTTGATGCGGTCTGCTACGGACTGCCACAGCACGCCGAGCGGGATGCCCTTGTTTTCGGTATGCAGCTTGTCGATGGGCGTCACCGGGACCACCATGACGCGATTCACGGGGGCCTGCTGCTGAGGGACGACCGGAGATCGGGCGCAACCTGACAGCAGACCGAATGCAACGAGAGCGGTGAGGAAATAAATGCGCATGGAAAATTTTTGATTGATGACTACTGCTGGCACGGACCGACAGCCGTGCTCGCTTGAAGAGCTTGCCTCGCCTCTAGAAGCTCGCGTTGAGGTTGAAGCCCAACGTGACCTTCGCAGTGCGATAGCCCTCCGGCTTGCTGATCGGCGCGCCGACGAAGAAGTCGTAGCTCAGCTTAGTCCACTGGCCGCGCACGCCGATGACGGCGCCGGCCAGGCTTCGGCCGAGCAGGTCGACGGTCGAACGTCCGCCGACGTGCCCGTAGTCCATGCCTGTGTACAACCCTGCCCCGCTCTGCCCGACGGCCCAGCCGATGTCGTTGCGGATGAGCCAGCCGCGCTCGCCCAGCAGGCTCGTTTCGCCGTCGAAGCCGCGCACCGTGTAGCGCCCGCCGATGGCGAAGCGGTCCTGCGGTGTCAACGCCGTGCGGTTCCATTGGGCGCGGATCAGGCCGGAGTAGCGCAGCTTCTGGTCACCGACTTTGAATGGCGCGTTTAGGCTGATGTCGGCGGTGTAGAGCTTCAGCCGGGACGTGCCTTCGCCGAACTCTTCTTCCGGCGCGGTGCGCGAACCGAAGCCGCCGGTGCCGCGCTTGTAGGCCAGCGTGCCTTCGAGCGTCGCCTCGCCGATGTATTCCTTGTGCTTGAGGCTGAGTTCCCAGCCGGCGACCACGCGGTGCTGGACCTCGACCTCGGTGTCGTCCACAAAGTTACGCGACTCGCGGCGCCAGCCCTTGATCGCCACCGTTGTCTTGCGACTCTGATCGCGGTAGACGAGACGCGAGAGCTTGACCTCTGCGCTGTTGGACTTGCCGGCGTAGACGTAGTCCTGGTTCAGGCCGGTCACGCTCTGGTGGTACTGGCTGTTCGAGGCCGTGAGACCCAGCAGCCAGTAGCCATATGGCAGCGAGTAATGAACGGTCTGGCCTTCGGTGCCCTTGGCCGGGTCGCTGAAGAGGTGGTTGTTGATGTTGTGGTTGGCACTGACGTAGAACAGGTCGTTCAGGCCGAAGGGGTTGTCCAGGGACAGCGTGGCGCCGGCCTGGTAGCGGCCGGTGGCTTCGGTGCCGCTATCGTCAAGGCTCAGTGCAATGCGCCACTTCTTGGCCTGGACGTACTTGACGACGAGGTCGCTTTCACCGGGCTTGGCATTGGGGGCGGTCGAGGGTTCGATCTGGATATCGGCTTCGGCGGTCGGGGTGCGCTTGAGGTTTTCCAGCCCCTGTTCGATGTCGCGCAGGTTCAGCATGTCGCCGCGGCGGGCGGGGATTGCCGTGGCGAGCAAGGCTGTGTTGCCGACCAGCGTGGGCGAAGAGTCAGGCGTTGTTCGAATGGCTGCGATGCGGCCGGGCACCAGCGATAAGGTCAGCGTGCCGGTGGACAGATCCTGCGGTGCAGCCAGCACGCGGGTGGTGACGAAGCCGCGGCCAATGACCGCTTGCTGCGCACGAGCAAGGACCACGTTGACGCCAGCAGTACCAAGGCAGTAGCCAATGGGTGAATCAGTAACCTCGGGCCCAGACAAATCGGTAATGGCCCATTGGAAAGATTCGGACTGCTCACCGACCAGCAGCACGCGGTCGATGCGGAAGCACGGCGACTCGGATTCTGGAATGCGCTGCACCGGCGCTGACGGGGCTACCTGCGGACGCTGGTCCACATTGCGCTCGTTATGCTCGCGCAGTGCTCGCTCGCGCTCTTGCAGGCGCTGTTGTTCGACAATGGGCTGAGGTGTGCTGGGAACCTGGGCTTTGGCCATCAAAGAACCGCCCAACAACACACCGGCCACCAAAGCACGCTGGTTTTCTCTCAATTTCTCTCCCTCGGTATCGTTCTTGTCTGCATCCATCGCTCGCATTGAAGCTCCGCAGCCTCAGGTACAAGCGCGAGCAACGCTGTATGTGCGTCGGTCAGAATCGACCGGCGTCTTTTGGGCATGCATGCTTCGAATCAATACGTCTGATGCATAGGACTTCGCGCGGGTAATTTCGGCGATCTAGCTTCGACAACGATACGAAATGGCACGATCGCCGTGCCGTGCACAAGATGGCCAACAACGGCACGCTCTTCGTCTTCTTCTGGTGCCGCCAAGGCTCACCGCTTTGGCTCGTTCAATGGCGCAGATCGGCAAGCAGTGAGTGCGATGTATGCAAACGCCGTAGCAAATAGTATTTGATACTTCAATTGAACACTCGCTGTTTGATGTCTTAGTTGGACATGTCTCTCATGCCGACAGAAGTTGTCGGTACAGGCCCGCCACTGTGACGCCTTCATCCGCTTCGAGTCGTCGATACACGCCCGCAAGCAACTCATCGGGTTCTGCTGGCTTGATCGGCCACAAGCATGACCACGGGAACTTCATGATCGGGTGATCAACTGTCGGATTCGCGAGACCTGCTTGCTCACGCAGGCGAAACAACATGAGCACCTCTATAGGGAAATGACTGAAGGAGTTGGCGAAATCCATGTTTTCACGATGTACCGCCAAGCGGGTATGGAGATTGCACAACTGCACTAGCCACGCTCCAAGCATCTCTAGATCCTGCGTATCCCACATCTCCAAGATACCTTCTGCTACGTCGTAGTGCGGATAGCCTGTGTTGGGGTAGCTCAGGCCATGCACCCTGCACCACAGCCGAAGAATCCAGTGCTGCATTCCACGAGATTTCGCATCTAATCGGAAATATTCTTGATGCGCGGCGCGGATCAATAACGGTGCGAATCGAGCAGTTACCTCCATGACTCCTAGACCTGCCGCCAAACCTAGCCATCCGGCGTTCCAAATACCGAACATCCCCAACTTGCGGCCATGACGAGCTGGAAATTCCGATTCATTCAAGAAATCTCGGAGGCTTGCCAGTTCCTGATATAGGACTGCATTTGCAAAAACATCCCGAGCATCTCGCCCCGATGCTGCGAATGATGTCCCGGTGATAACGCGGGACTTCGCGCTCATCCACAACGGTGGACCCAAGTGGGACTTGAAGGGCTGCACTACAGCTTCATTCTCTCCGGTCTCAGGCGACACAAAAGCAATGATTCCGCGAGATACATAACCCTCAAGAATTTTTCGTTGATTGTCTTGATGAAGCTTCTGCCACTCCGCTTCGTTAACCAGGTAACGCTCAATTCCGGGCCAAGATTTAAGTCGCTCAATCTGAGGAGGAACATGTTTCATAGTTTTCACCCCAAATTTTCTCCTATTTCGCAGTCAATACGTATGAATTAACTGCGGCTCACGGAGAAGCTCGACAGTTAACGTCCGTCAAAGATTTGCGAAGTCAACGTCGCCGACGGCCTCGCATGGCTGCCGGCTTCGACCCACCGCTCGCCCGTTCGGAGCGCTCCAACAAGCACTAGCTTGTCCGGACTTGCCGCTCCATGAGCCTGAACACATCGACCTCCTGCATCAACCTGCCCGCCTGGTCCTGCAGAGCGCTGGAAGCCGCGGCGGCCTGCTCCACCAGCGACGCATTCTGCTGGGTGGTCCCCTCGATCTGGGCGAGCGCGAGGTTCATGTGCTCGATGCCGGTAGTCTGCTCGTGGCTGGCGTTCGTGATCTCTCCGATGATGCTGGTCACGCGGAGCACGCCGCTCACGATCTCCTTCATGGCTGCCCCGGCATCCGCCGCGTGGCGCGTGCCCGCCCTGACCTGGCTGACCGAATCGTCGATGAGGCTCTTGACCTCCTTCGCGGCGGCCGAAGACCTCTGCGCGAGATTGCGCACCTCCGACGCCACCACGGCGAAACCGCGCCCTTTCTCTCCCGCTCGCGCGGCCTCCACGGCCGCATTGAGCGCCAGGATGTTCGTCTGGAAGGCGATGCCTTCAATGACCCCGACGATCTCGACGATCTTGCCGGAGGCCTCGTTGATCGAGCCCATGGTGTGGACCACCTGGTTCACGACGCTGCCCCCGCGGCGCGCCACATCGGATGCCGATACCGCGAGCTGATTCGCCTGCATGGCGCTCGTCGCGTTCTGCCGCACCGTCGATGTCAGCTGGACCATCGAGGCGGCCGTCTCCTGCAGAGAGCTTGCCTGCTGCTCGGTGCGGGCCGACAGATCCTGATTGCCGGTTGCAATCTGGGAAGACGCCGACAGCATGGCTTCCGTGCCCTGGCGCACACCGCTCACGATGCGCACCAGGCTGTGCTGCATGTCAGCGAGGGCATCGACCAGCGGCGTGAACTCGTCGCGATGGGGATCGGCAATGGCCACCGTGAGATCGCCCCGGCTCACGCGGTTGGCAACGGCTTGCGCGGCGGCGATGCGCCGGCGCACCAGCCTGACGATGTGCAGGAAGAACAACGTCATGCCGGTGGCCACGGCAGCGACCAGGGCCGCGAGCTGCAGCCGGGTCTGATCCGCGTTGGTGCGTATTGCCGCCAGTTCGGTTTTCAGTTCGTCGCCCTGCCGCTTCTTCGCGCGGTCGAGCCACACCAGCAGCCGGTTGCGGGCAGGAATGGTTTCCCGCACGAGCTGGTTGAAAGCCGCATCGATGTCCGCGCGTTTGGCCAGCGCGACGTTCGTGTCGGCAATCGGCCAGAATTCGGCCGCCAGTTTCTCGAACTCCTTGAAGTCGTTCAGGTCCGCGGTGTCCGTGAGGCCCGCGCGATAGTCCGACGCACTTTTCTCGATGAGCTGGCGCCGCTGCCCGATGTCGGCCAGCGTGGCCTGCAGGTCCTCGGGCGACTTCACGAGCATCGCGTGCCTGATCTGCAGCGACGCGCGGATCACGTTGAGTTCTATGGCTGCAATGCGTTGGAGTTGCGGCACGCGCAGGTCTTCGGTGGCGGCAGCAAGATCGCTCACACGCGACAGGTCGCTCCACGAAAAACTCGCAAGACCGGTCAGGCTGGCGACCAGGATGGCAAGAACGCAATAGAGACGCTTGGCGATTCCAAGCTTCGCTGGAAATTTCATAGAACCCACAATCAGAATAAGAACAGCCCACGGCGCCGACTCCAGCCGGCCTATGGCTATCGGCGCCTTGAAGCCGCGCGACACCTGACATATGTCAGGTGCCATGGCGGGCTTCAACGCGTGGGGCTGTCTATCCGATCGTGAGCGTGCCGGGGCTCTACGTCAGAGCCGGCCCTGTCCGTCCCCCGTGCGGTCGTGCACCCAGCGCATCGCCTGCTGCTCCGCGTGGCGCAGCGCCTCGGCCTCGGTGGCGTAGGAAACGTTGTCGGTGTCCGGGGGCAGTTCGACGTCGGGCTGATCCGCGACGCGGCTGCGGCAGACCACCACGGGCCTGTAGGTCTGGTTGTCCAGCCGCTCGGCGCGGCAAAGGAAAAATCGGCCGAGGTAGGTGAAGGTGACGAGGCGTTCCTCGACGGCGGGTGTTGGGGTGTTGGCATCCATGATGGTTGCTCCTGTGTGTTCGTTGAAATTCCTGGCTGATATCGAGCCTGCGGTGCAGGGCCGGCCCTGCGCGTGGGAACCGGCCCACGCCATGCGTCGGCTGGCAGCACCTGTGCGGGCAATGTGCTGCGTGCCAAGGTCGGTCTCATCAATTCACTTCACTTGCCTGCACACACACATCCACATGGACCTTCTTGCACTCATCCAATGGCCCGCCTTCGCGGCTTCGCTGGCCGCCGCGTGGCTGGTCGCGTCGCGCGACAAATCCCGCCGCAATGTCGGTTTCTGGATCTTCCTGCTGAGCAATGTGCTGTGGGTGGTGTGGGGCATTCACACCGATGCGTGGGCGCTGATCGCGTTGCAGGTGTGCCTGGCGGCACTCAACGTGCGCGGTCTCTTCAAGACGGAAGAAACATGACCTCGGATGCGCCATCCGACCCGTGGAATTCGGCCTACAGACAGGCCGCTCGGGCAGGTCCATGGTGAATGCATGAACCACCCGATCGAACTCACCATCGTGGAGCCGCTGCCGGGCGCCTATGTCTGGCAGCTGCTCGAAACCGACGACAAGGGCGAGAGCCCTCGCCTGCTGCGGCGCGCATTCGATGCGGAAGACAGCTACGAGACCGCCCTCTCAGCGGGCCAGCGCGCGCTGCGCAGCGAGATCCGCCAGCGCGCGAGCCCACGTCAGCACTGAGGCTCGAGGCCTCAGGCCGTTTTGCTGCGGCTTGACTTACTTCGGCGTACCGCCGGGCACCGGCACCGGCTTGCCCGGGCGGCGGGCGTCGCGCGTCTCCGCACGGCGCTCACCGGCCCTGGCCGCGCGGTCCGTGCCAATGGCGCCGCCTTCCGGGGTCCTGGCTTCGTCACCCGCAGCGGGTGCGACACCCTTCTGCGGCCGGCGGTCCTTGCGTGCTTCGCCGGCCATTTCCGACTTGCCCGTGGCGTAGCCGGGCGAGTTGGGTGGCACGGCCGCGCCGGGCGGGTTCGACTGGGCGTGCGCCACGGTCGCAATCAAGCCTGCCACCAGCACGGAAAACACGGACACAGATTTCGTCATTGGAGATCTCCTGGATAAAAACCCCGGAAGGGGCGGTCAGCGAAGGAGATTCGGGGTTGCCGATCGCCGCTCATGTAGGAATGCGGCTCGCATGCTTAGGAGTGCGCACCTTGTAAGCGGCCCACGGGATGCTTCCGAACGCCTGGGCCAGCGGCAGCGATGCATCCTTGCCCGCGTGCAGCGTTTCGCCGGTCAGCAGGTTCTGAAGCTGCGCGCCTGCCAGCTCTGCCGGCAGTTGCACCGCCGTGTCGCTCCAGATGCCGGCCTCAGGCAACGAAGGCATGCCGCCGTTGCCGGATGCCAAACCGACGAACAGCCGCCCCGACACAACCACCAGCATCTCGTCTCCATGGCGCCGCGCAAAGGCCACGACATGGCGCGACAACGCGCCTTCCACAGCCAGCCCTTCGTACCCGCCATCGCGAAACAGCTCCGCATGCTCGCGCCGCAGCGACAGCAGACGCCAGATGAACCACAGCTTGGCGCGCCCGTCGTGCGGCGACGCAGCCAGCGCACGCACCCGCGCGGCGAGGCCCGGCGCATCGGCGGCCATGGCCTGCAGTTCATGGAGCCGCTGCTGCCGCCCCGCGTAGTCCACGGGCCGGCGGTTGTCCGGATCCACGAGGCTCAGCTCGATCAGCTCGCTGCCTTGGTAGAGGTCGGGCACGCCCGGCGATGCGTACTTCAGCAGCGTAAGCGTCAGCCCGTTCCATGCGCCGAACCAGGCAAGCCGTTTCGCGAAGAGCTGGATGTCGGCCAGGCAGCCGCCCTCTTCCATGTTGCCGATCACGCCCCGCACGAAGCCTTCGAGCGCGGCCTCGTAGGCCGCGTCGGGCTGGGTCCAGCGCGTGCGCAGCTTGGCTTCGCGCGCGGCCTTCTGCATGTACTGGCAGAGCCGGTCGGCGAAGGCCGGCGCTTCGGCGGCGTCGAGGCCGCCTGCCGGCAGCGTGCCCAGCAGCGTCTGGTAGAAAAGGTATTCGTCGGCGCGCGACGGTGCGTCCTCGGTCTCCAGCTTGCGCCGCGTGTCGCGGCACATGCCGTGCCAGCGGGTCAGCGCCAGCACCCAGTCGTTGGGCATTTCGGAGAGCACGTCGATGCGGTTGCGCACGTCTTCGGAGCGCTTGTTGTCGTGCGTCGACGTGGCGAGCATGGTGTGCGGCCAGCGCAGCGCGCGGTCGGCGCTGAGCGCATGGAACTCGTCCACCTCGAAGCCGAAGTGGTCGGGCTCGCCGCCCACCTCGTTGAGCGAACTCAACGGGAAGAAGCGATAGAACGCCGTGTCTTCCACGCCCTTGGCCGTGACTGGCGCGCTGAACTGCTGGAAGCGCACCGCAAAGCGACGCACCCGCTCGGCCAGCTCGCGCGGCGCACCCGCCACGGCTTCGCCGCGCAGCGCGCCGCGCACGAAGGCGAAGACCGAGCGGTCGGCATCGCCGCTCTGCCGTTCGGCCGCCTGCGTGGCTTCGTCGATGAAGCGTTCGTCCTGCGCCGAGGGCTTCTCGACGATGTAGGTGCGGTACACCGGCATGTTGGCCGCCACGTCGGCCAGCGCGCGGCGCAGCGCATTGAGCGTGTAGTCGCGCGTGGCACGGTCGGCCCGAGCGATGCGCAGCAGCTCGCTTGAAAGCACGTTGAGTTCCGACGACAGCGCATTGCGCATCACCTCGCGCCGGCCGGCCTGCGAGAGCGCATGAAAGCCCTGGGTCTCGCCGGTGAAACGGCGCCACGCATGGCCGATGGTCTCGGCGGCCGACGTATCGACCAGCACGCCGTTGGCCACGTTCGCGAAGCGGTAGCCGGTGGTGCCGTGCACGTGCCAGCTCTCGGGCACTTCCTCGTTGTCCGCCGCGATCTTCTCGGCCACCACGTAGAGCGGCCGGGCCGGCCTGCGTTGCGCATCGTGCGCGGGCAATGCAAGCCCCGCGCGCCGCGCGTAGCCCTGCTGCAGCTTCTCGAAGTAGCGCGCGGGGTCGTAGAGGCCGTCGGGGTGGTCGATGCGCAAGCCGTCCACCGTGCCCGCAGCCGCGAGCTCGAGGGCGAAGGACTGCGTGGCCTCGAACACGTCGTCGCGCTCCATGCGCACGGCCGCGAGGTCGTTGATGTCGAAGAAGCGGCGGTAGTTGATCTCGTCCGAGGCCACGCGCCAGTAGGCCAGCCGGTAGGCCTGGGCCTCGATCAGCGCATGCATGGCGTCGCGCGCTTCGGGCGTGGCCAGGTTCAGCTCGGCCACGGCCGTTGCCACCGCCTTCGCGACCGAAGGATGGCGCTGCGCCAGGCGCGCGAGGCGAGCCTTCAGCAGTTCCTTGTCGCGCGCGCGCTCGGTGCGCAACTGCGGCTGCGCCGCCTGCCGCCCCGGGAGGTGTCCGAAAGCGGTGGCGATGCTGGCGAGCGCCGCGGCGTCGTCGGCGGATTCGTCGAGCTGCGCGAGGGCTCGCGCCAGCACCGCGGGATAGCTCTCGGGCGCGAGCGGAAAGCGGTGGCCGAAATAGCCGATCGCGAAGGCGCCCTCTTCCGCCTCGAAGCGCAGCGCCAGCTCGCCGCTGCCCAGCACCTCGCCGTAGTGCCCGCCGAGCACCGGCAGCAGCACCTTGCCCGTGAGCTCGACGTTCAGCGGCTGCCAGTCGATGTCGAAGTGTTGCGCGTAGAGCGAGGCCGGGCCGTTTTCCAGCACGTCCATCCACCATGCGTTGTCGGCGCCGAACACGCCCATGTGGTTGGGCACCATGTCCAGCAGCTGGCCCATGCCGTGCGCCTTGAGCGCCGCGACGAAGCGCGCGAAGCCTTCTTCGCCGCCCAGCTCGGGGTTGATCTCGTCGTGCGCCACCACGTCGTAGCCGTGCATGCTGCCGGCGCGCGCGCGCTGGATCGGCGAGCAGTAGACGTGGCTCACGCCCAGTTGCGCGAGGTACGGCAGCACGCGCACCGCGTCGTCGAAGCCGAAGTCCTTGTGGAACTGCAGCCGGTAGGTGGCGCGCGGCACGCGGGCGCGCAGGTCTTGCGGCGCGTGCTGCGGCACATCGGGTCGGATCGCGGGGCGTACGGCGCGCAGTTGCGCGGCCAGCCCCTGCATGCGCTCGCCCGTGGCCAGCGCGTGCAGCGGCACCGGCAGCTTGCGCCGCCAGTTGGGCTGCTCGTTCACCGTGCCGGGCATGTTGGCCTGCTCGACCACGCCCGCCACGTCTTCGAGCTGCACCATCATCAATGCCGACGGCGTCCTTGCGAGCCAGGCGTGCACCGCCTCCACCACGCGCGCCGTGGGCAGCGCGAGGCCCGCGGCCTCGGCTATCTCCTCGCGCGACAGCAGGCCGGCCTGCTGCACGGCCAGCATCAGCTCGATGCGCTCCTGTGCGCGGTCGAGCAGTTGCTTGTCGAAGACGCGCTCGTCGGGGAACAGGCCCAGCGACAGGCGGGTGCGCAAGTCGTGGCCGGCCCACCAGCCGGCAAAGGTCGCGAGGTCGTGCGTGCTCACGGCCACCAGCGCGGCCGGCGGATACGCGGCCGGCGGCTTGAAGCCGCTGCCCTGGTGCCGGTCGAGACGCTCGAAGTACAGCAGGCGGTAAGACAGCACGTCGGCCTTGCCCAGCGCCTCGCGCACCGCGTCTTCCACCGTGCCCAGGTCTTCGCCGATCACCATGCAGCGGTGCCGATGGCTCTCGATGGCGACGATGGCGAGCAGCTCGTCCAGCGGGTAGTACACATACGCGCCGTCATGCGCGCCGCGGCCCGGCGGTATCCAGAACAGGCGCATGAGCCCCATGACGTGATCGATACGCAAGGCGCCCGCGCCGTGCATGCTCGCGCGCAGCGTCTGCATGAAGAAGCGGTGGCCGTCCGCGCGCAGCCGGTCGGGACGCAGCGGCGGCAGGCCCCAGTTCTGGCCGGCGGGGTTGAACTCGTCAGGCGGCGCGCCGATGCTGGCACCGGCCGCGAACACGGACTGCGCCGTCCAGGCGTCGGAGCCGGCACGGTCGACCGACACCGCCAAGTCCACGTAGAGGCCCACGCCCATGCCCAGGGCGGCGCAGCGTTCGCCAGCCCGCGCCAGTTGGCGCGCGGCCTGCCATTGCAGGTACTGGTGGAACTGCAGGCGCTGCGCATGCTGCACCGCGAATGCGGTGACCTCGGCCGAATCGGGGTCTCGGTATGCGGCCGGCCACACGGGCCAGCCCCACATCGCAGGGTCTGCCGCCAGAAAGTGCGCATGCAGCGTCTCGAACAGCGCATGCTGCCGCAAGCCCTCGCCGCGCTCCGCCACGAATGACAGGAACGCCAGGCCCTCTTCGTACGGCGCGCCGTCTTCCGGCAGATGGCGCTCGCGGAAGTGCGCGAACAGCAGCTCCAGCACTTCGAACTTGGCGGATGCAACGCCCGCATGGTCCACCAGCGGTTCGGCGCGCAGTGCTGCCAGGCGCGCCTGGAACGCGGGTGAATCGACCAGCTTTCGCGCGGCCTCGCACTGCGCGAATTCATCCACCGCCTCGACGTCGATGTACAGCGCATTCAGCTGCTGGCGCGACGACGGGCTGTACGGGCTCGCATGCGCCGGATTGGACGCGAACAGCGCATGCAGCGGGTTCACGCCGACGATGTGGGCGCCCTGCGCGGCCATGCGGGCCGCCAGATCCTGCAGGTCGCTGAAGTCGCCGATGCCCCAGTTGTGCTGCGAGCGCAGGCTGTACAGCTGCACCGCCGGCCCCCAGACGCGGCCGCCGTCCCGCACCGCGGGCGGCCGGTAGCAGCGGCCCGGCGACGCAAGCACCAGCGTCTCGCCGGCCAGCCCGTCGATGCGCAGCCGGTGGTAGCCCGCGTCGAGCGCGAGCGTCATCGGCAGCACGCGTTCGCTCAGCCAGATGCCGTCGCGCTCGCTGCGCGCCGTCTCGTGCAGCGTGGAGGCATCGGCCTCGCCGTGCCGCGTGCGACCGGCTTCGTCGGTGAGCTGCCAGCGCAGCGAGCGCATGGCCAGCGGCAGGCGCAGGGGCACGCTCCATTCGGTGGCCGATGCATCGACCACCCGCACGTGAGGCAGGGCTTCCGTCCAGCGCATGGCATGCGCGGCTTCGAGGGCGCGGTGGGCGTCCTGCGCGGTGCCGATGCGCACGCCGAATTCCGCCAGCAGCGCGAGCATGCTCTGCGTCGTGGCCTGCCGGCGCGTGCCGAAGGCGTCGTGGTAGGCGGTGGCAATGCCGTAGTGTTCGCACAGCGCCGCCAGCACGCCCGCCGTGTCGTGATGAAAAACCTCATCCACCGCGCATGTCCTCCAGCGTCGCGTGCACCGCGCCGCGTTCGAGCAGCATGGCGCCGGGCTCGGCCTGCCGCGCGCCGCTGCTGTACACCAGCGTGCCGGGCGGCGACACCGCCGCTGCATCGGGCCCGTCGCCGAAGTGCGCGAACAGGTGCAGGCGCGTTGCGGTGCGCCCTTCGTGCCCCTCGCGCGGCGGCCCCAGGTCCCAGTGCACCCGCAGCGTGCCGTTCTCGCAGAGGAACACGCCCGCGCCGGTCGAGCCGGCCAGGTGCGGCACGATCAGACGGCGGCGTAGTTCGAGCAACTGCTGCACCTCGCTGAACCGCGCGAAGTGGGCACGCGAGCCCCGCTCGCGCCAGTTCAGCTTGGACGCCAGGAAGGTCGACTCGGCATTCGGATCGGGAATGCGCGCACGCGCCGCCTCATCCTTGAACGCCGCGAAGCCGCCGAACTCCGAGCGCCGCCCGTCCGACACCGCCTTCGCCAGTTCAGGCCCGAAGTCGCAGAAGTAGAGGAATGGCGTCGAGGCCGCGAACTCGTCGCCCATGAACAGCATCGGCACATGCGGCGACAGCAGCAGGCAGGCCATGGCCGCGCGCGTGAGCACCGGGTCGCCGAGCGCATGCAGGCGCTCGCCGAAGGCGCGGTTGCCGACCTGGTCGTGCGTCTGCAGGAAAGACACGAAGGCCTGCGACGGCAGCCGCGTGCTGGGCTCGCCGCGCCGCTCGCCGTTGCGGAATGCCGATGGCTGCCCCTGGTACACGAAGCCTTCGGCCAGCGCGCACGCGAAGCTGCACACGGGGTCGTCCGCGTAGTCGGCGTAGTAGCCGTCGCGCTCGCCGGTCGCCAGCACATGCACCGCGTGGTGCAGGTCGTCGTTCCACTGCGCGGTGCCCGCCACCGGCACGCCATGGCCGTCGCGCGCGAGCATCGAGGCCTGGTTGGTGTCGTTCTCCAGCACGATGTGGATGTGGCGCTCGCGGCCCGGGCCGGCCTGCAGCGCGTCGCGGATCTCCTGCACGATGTGCGGATGCGAGTCGTCGCGAATGGCGTGGATCGCGTCCATGCGCAGCCCGTCGAAGCGATATTCCTCCACCCAGTACAGCGCGTTGTGAATGAAGAAGTCACGCACCGTGCGCGCGCCCGGCCCGTCGAAGTTGATGGCCGAGCCCCAGGGCGTGCGATGCGCCGGATTGAAGAACTCCGGGCAGTACGCATGCAGGTAGTTGCCTTCCGGCCCGAAGTGGTTGTAGACCACGTCGATCAGCACCATCAGCCCCAGCCCGTGCGCCGCGTCGACCAGCGCCTTCAGTTCGTCGGGCGTGCCGTAGGAGGCGTCGGGCGCGAACTGCAGAACGCCGTCGTAGCCCCAGTTGCGGCGCCCCGGAAAGTCGGCAAGCGGCATCAGCTCGATGGCGGTCACGCCCAGCTCGGCCAGGTCGCCGAGCCGCTCGCGCGCGGCGTTGAAGGTGCCTTCGGCGGTGAAGGCGCCGATGTGCAGTTCGTACACCACGGCCTCTTCCCACGGGCGGCCGCGCCAGGCGTCGTCGCGCCATTGATGGCGGCGCGGATCGATCACCACGCTGGGGCCGTGCACGTCCTCGGGGTTGAAGCGCGAGGCCGGGTCGGGCACGGCGGTGCCGTCGGGCAGGTGGAAGCGGTAGCCGTCGCCGTGGGCCGCCCCGGGCAGCGTGAGCGTGTGCCAGCCCTGTGCGTCACGGGCCATCGGGTGCGTGGTGTTCTCGCCGCCGACCGGGCGATGTTCCAGCCGCACGTCGCCGCCCGAGGGCGCCCACAGTGCGAAGGCCACGCCGCCGTCCTCGCGGACGGTGGCACCGAAGGGCATGCGGTGCGCGCGGTTCATGGCCGCACGTCCGGCCGGCTCAACACCACCAGCGAGCGGCATTGCAGCGGATAGGCCGGCTCCGACCATGCGGGCGCCAGCGCGGCGGCGTCCTCGGTGGTGGGGGGCGGCGTGGTGCTCGCGGTGTCGACCAGCAGGCGCCAGGCGCCGTGCGGCATGGCCGGCAGCGTGAAAGGAATTTCGTCGTGGTGGGCGTTCATCAGGATCAGGAAGTCGTCGTCGTGCTGGTGCTCGCCGCGCGGCCCGCGGTCGGCGATGCCTCCGCCGGGGATGTACATCGCGATGCAGCGTGCGTTGGTGTCATTCCAGTCTTCCGTGCGCATCTCGGCGCCGTCGGGCTTGAGCCAATAGACGTCGGTCACGGTCTCGCCCTCGGCCGGCTTGCCGGCGAAGAAGGTGCGGCGGCGGAACGACGGATGCGCGCGGCGCAGCGCGACCATGCGCTCGACGAAGGTGACCAGCGCCAGCCGCTCGGGCGTGGGCGTCCAGTCGAGCCAGCCCAGCGCGTTGTCCTGGCAGTAGACGTTGTTGTTGCCCTGCTGCGTATGGCCGCGCTCGTCGCCCGCCAGCAGCATCGGCACGCCCTGCGACAGCAGCAGCGTGGCCAGCAGGTTGCGCTTCTGGCGCTCGCGCAGGCTCACCACCTCGGGGTCGTCGGTGGGGCCTTCGACGCCGCAGTTCCACGACACGTTGTGGCTGTTGCCGTCGCGGTTGTCCTCGCCGTTGGCCTCGTTGTGCTTGTCGTTGTAGGAAACCAGGTCGTGCAGCGTGAAGCCGTCGTGCGCCGTGACGAAGTTGATGCTCGCGCTGGGCTGCTTGCCCGACCAGCCGTACAGGTCTTCGGAGCCGGTGACGCGCTTGGCCACTTCGCCGATGAGGCCGCCGTCGCCCTTCCAGAAGCCGCGCATGCCGTCGCGGTACTGGTCGTTCCATTCGGCCCACCCCAGCGGAAAGTTGCCCACCTGGTAGCCGCCGTGGCCAAGGTCCCAGGGCTCGGCGATGAGTTTCACACGGTTGAGCGTCGGGTCCTGCCGGATGGCGTCGAAGAAGCCGCCGAGGTTTTCCACCTTGCCCGCCTCGCGCGCCAGTGCCGATGCCAGGTCGAAGCGGAAACCGTCGACGTGCATCTCCTCGGCCCAGTAGCGCAGCGAGTCCATCACCAGTTGCAGCGCATGCGGATGCTCCAGGTTCACGGTGTTGCCGCAGCCGGTGAAGTCGTCGTAGTAGCGCCGGTTGTCGGAGTTCACGATGTAGTAGGAGGCGTTGTCCACGCCGCGCATCGACAGCGTGGGGCCGAGCTGGTTGCCCTCGCAGGTGTGGTTGTAGACCACGTCCAGGATCACCTCGATGCCCGCGGAGTGCAGCGTCTTGACCATTGTCTTGAACTCCTTCACCTTGCCCGAGGCGCTGTAGCGCATCTCGGGGGCGAAGAAGGCCAGCGTGTTGTAGCCCCAGTAGTTCTGCAGCCCCTTCTCGGCCAGGTGCCGGTCGTTGAGGAAGCTGTGCACCGGCAGCAGCTCGACGGTGGTCACGCCCAGGCGCTTGAGGTAGTCGACCACCGGCGCGCTGGCCAAGCCGGCGTAGGTGCCGCGCAGCTCGGGCGGCACGTCGGGATGGTTCATGGTGAAGCCGCGCACGTGCATCTCGTAGATGACCATGTCCTGCCAGGGTACCGAGGGGCGGCGGTCGTCGCCCCAGGTGAAGGCGGTTTCGAGCACGCGGCCCTTGGGCATCAGCGGGGCGCTGTCGCGGCGGTCGAAGGAAAGGTCTTCGCGCTTGCTGCCGACCGTGTAGCCATAGAGTGCGTCGCCCCAGCGCAACTGGCCCACCAGGTCCTTGGCGTAGGGGTCGACCAGCAGCTTGTTGGGGTTGAAGCGGTGCCCCTCCTCGGGCTTGTAGGCGCCGTGCACCCGAAATCCGTAGGCCTGGCCGGGCCGGGCCTCGGGCAGGTAGCAGTGCCACACACCGTCGGTGCGCTCGCGCAGCACGATGCGCTGCAGCTCGTGGCGGCCGCGCTCGTCGAAAAGGCACAGCTCGACCTTGTCGGCATGCTGCGAGAAAAGCGCGAAGTTGACGCCTTCACCGTCCCAGGTGGCGCCGCGCGGGTAAGGGCGTCCGGGCCAGACGGCGGTGATGGTCGGGTTGGTTTTTCTTGTCATTCAGGCGTCGGGCGGTTGCTTGCGTTGGGAGAAATGCAGGTCAGCGGGGTGGGCGGTCGTCGAAACGCGATGCTGGCGGCGGCGGTGGCGTGGGCACGCCCGGCACTTCCCTGCCGGTGCCCGTCTTCGTCAGTTGCTGCTGCCGGGGCCACCAGCGCTCGATCTGCGCCTTCGCCCAGTCCTTGCCGGCCAGCCCGAATGCCAGGGCCAACGCAAAAACCACGCCCGCCAAGATCACCAGGAAGCTTTCGCGCACGATGTCGCCGCCCACCTTGATCTGGTCCAGCGCGATCAGGATCACGAAAGCCATCACCGCGTACTGCGCCACCTTGGCGAAAAGCGTGGCGTCCTGCATCTTCACGCCGCGGAAATAGCTGCCCACGGCGTCGCCCACGAACTTGGCGAAGTACGAGCCGAAGGCCAGCACCAGCAAGGCGACGAACACGTTGGGCACGAACCAGACGATGCGCCCCAGCAGGTCGGCGATGTAGCTCAGCCCCATGCCGTTGAAGGCGATGAGCAGCGACGCCAGTATCACCAGCCAGTACGCCAGGATGCCGAACAGGCTGCTGGTGTCGCCCGCCAGGCCGCCCTGGCGCAGGAAGTTGTCGAGCCCCGCGCGCTCGGTCAGCACGTTGAAGTTGATGGCGCGCAAGGCCTTGGTCACGGCGAAGCGCGCCGCCTTGGCGATGAGCCAGCCCACGAACACCACCACCAGCGCCACCAGCAGGCGCGGAACGAACGCCCCCACCTGGTAGAGGATGGCGCGCAGTGGCTCCAGGTGAATGCCGAAGTTTTCCATGTGTATTTCCCCGAGTGAATGACGACGGCGGCCTCAGGCCCCGTTCGGCTGGATGAGCGCGAGCACGCCGTGCAGCGGCACCTGTACCCAGTCGGCGCGGTTGTTGAGTTCGTAGCGAAGTTCGTAGAGCGCCTTCTCCAGCTCGAACAGCGCGAGCAGTTCGGCGTCGATGGGCGCGCCGTCCGGCTGCGCGAGCGTGCCGGCGTAGCCCTTCATGAAGGCGTTGCGCGTGGCCTGCTCCCAGGCGACTGCGGGCGCGGCCAGCTTCTCGGCTTCTTCCGGGCTCTGCGCCACGCGCCGCAAGGCCGACCAGCGCGCATAGTTGAAGGAGCGCAGCATGCCCGCCACGTCGCGCAGCGGCGAACTCTTGGCGCGGCGCTCCTCGAAGCTGCGCGCGGGCTCGCCCTCGAAGTCGATGATGACGAAGTCGTTGTCCTTCACCAGCACCTGCCCCAGGTGGTAGTCGCCGTGGTAGCGGCTCTTGAGCGCGGCGCCGCTGCCGCCCTCGCCCACGAAACGGCGCTCGGCGATGCTGGCCTGCAGCGTGTCGGCGGCGCGCAGCAGGCTCTCGGCGTCGGCCTGCGCGCCGGGAGGCAGCGCGCCGAGGCGTTCGCGCAGCAGTGCCAGCGTGGCCGTGGCATCGCCGGCGGCATGGGTGCGGTAGCCCGCCACGTCTTCGGCCGACAGCGGCTCGGGGTCGAAGGCCGCCGCCCCGGTGCGGGTGGCCAGCGCGCGGTGCAGCTCGGCGGTGCGGCGGCCCAGCGTGCCGATCAGCGCGAGGAAGCCGCCGTGCACCGCCAGCACGTCGGGCGCGTCGACGGCACCGTCGGTGGTGGCCACGTCGCGCAGGAAGCGTTCGAGATAGCCCAGCGTGTAGTCCCAGCCGTCGCCCTGGTTGGCGACATAGCTCTGCACCAGGGCGAGCGTCATGGTGCGGCCGTCGGCGCCCATGTATTCGAGTGCGCCGAGCACCGGCACGCAGTGCGGGTAGTGCGCCACTTCGGTGAGGAAGCGGCCCATCTCGAGCTCGGGGTTGATGCCTTCGCGCACGTTGCGGTAGCCCTTGAGGAACAGCGTCTCGTTGAGCGTGACCACCGTGTTGCTGCTCACGCCGCTGGGCCGCCCGACCGGCAGCGCGTCAAGGTCGACGCCGAGCTGGGCGAACGCCGCTGTCGGCGTGAACACCAGCTTGCCGCCGGCCGTGGGCAGTTCGGCGCCCTTTCCGATGGCGCGGACCAGTTCGCGGCAGAAGGCCTCGTCATAGAAGGCGTCGCCCATCAGGCCGACCTGCGCCTGCTGGCGCACCTTGGCAAGCGCGGCCTGCGCCACGCCGGCCATGCGCTCTTCGTCGCGCTCCTCCCAGGCCAGGGCGAGGGGCATGAAATAGGTGGCGCCGCCGGGCGGGCCGTCGAGCGCGAGCAGCGGCAGCATCCAACTCAGGCCGTTCACTTCCCACACCGCGTGGTCGACGATGCGCGCACGCTCGATGGCGGTGCCCTTCGAGGCGTACCAGCGCTGGATCTCGATGTGGCGCGGCAGCGTTTCCAGCTCGAACTGGTTGCGCATGCGCTCGGACATGCCGATGCGCCACGGCATCACGCGGTCGCGGAAGAAACTGGTCCAGCCGTCGAACAGCACCAGCGTGGGCCACTCCTGCAGCGCGACGCCCTGTTCGTGCCAGCTCGGCGCGTCGGCCTCCGCGGTGAGCTTGAACCAATAGAAGCCGTACGAAGACAGCGTGAGCAGGTAAGGCAGCTCTCCGATGGGCGGGAACGGGGAGCGGCCCAGCATCTCGATGGGAACGAAGCCGCGGAACTCCGACAGGTCCAGCTCCACCGGCTGGGCCGCGCGCGAGAGGTTGAACACGGCGAGGATCACGTCGCCTTCGTACTCGCTCAGGTAGGCCAGGATCTTGCGGTTGCCCGGCTTCAGGAAGCGCCGCTTGCCGCGTCCGAAGGCGTGGCTGGTCTTGCGCACGGCCAGCATGCGCTTGGTCCAGTTGAGCAGCGAGCTGGCGTCGCGCGCCTGGGTCTCGACGTTGAGCGCCTCGTAGCCGTACATCGGGTCCATGATGGGCTGCAGGTACAGGCGCTGCGGGTCGGCGCGCGAGAAGCCGGCGTTGCGGTCGGGGCTCCACTGCATGGGCGTGCGCACGCCGTTGCGGTCGCCCACGAACACGTTGTCGCCCATGCCGATCTCGTCGCCGTAGTAGATGATGGGCGAGCCCGGCATCGACAGCAGCATGCCGTTCATGAGCTTCACGCGGTCCAGGTCGTTCTCCATCAGCGGCGCCAGGCGCCGGCGGATGCCCAGGTTGATGCGCGCGCGCATGTCGGCGGCGTACATGTTGTACATGTAGTCGCGCTCCTTGCTGGTCACCATCTCGAGCGTGAGCTCGTCGTGGTTGCGCAGGAAGATGGCCCACTGGCAGCCTTCGGGAATGTCGGGCGTCTGCGCCATGATTTCCACGATCGGGTGGCGGTCTTCCTGCGCAATGGCCATGTACATGCGCGGCATCAGCGGGAAGTGGTAGGCCATGTGGCATTCGTCGCCGTCGCCGAAGTACTCGCGCACGTCCTCCGGCCACATGTTGGCCTCGGCCAGCAGGAAGCGGTTCTTGTACTGCGCGTCGATGGCCGCGCGCAGCCGCTTGATCACCGCGTGCGTCTCGGGCAGGTTCTCGTTGCTGGTGCCGTCGCGCTCCACCAGGTAGGGAATGGCGTCGAGCCGGAAGCCGTCCACGCCCATGTCCAGCCAGAAGCGCATGGTCTTGAAGATGGCCTCCAGCACCGCCGGGTTGTCGAAGTTCAGGTCGGGCTGGTGGCTGAAGAAGCGGTGCCAGTAGTACTGCTTGGCCACCGGGTCCCAGGTCCAGTTCGAGGTCTCGGTGTCGGTGAAGATGATGCGCGTGCCCTGGTAGAGCTGGTCGGTGTCGCTCCACACGTAGAAGTCGCGCTCGGGCGAGCCCGGCGGCGCCAGCCGCGCGGCCTTGAACCACGGGTGCTCGCTCGAGGTGTGGTTGATGACCAGCTCGGTGATGACGCGCAGGCCGCGCTTGTGCGCCTCGGCCAGCATCTGGCGGAAGTCGGCGAGCGAGCCGTACTGCGGATGGACGTCTTCGTATTCGGAGATGTCGTAGCCGTCGTCGCGCAGCGGCGAGGGATAGAACGGCATCAGCCAGATCGTGTTGACGCCCAGGTCCTTCACGTAGTCGAGCTTGGCGGTCACGCCCTGGAAGTCGCCCATGCCGTCGTTGTTCGAATCGAAGAAGGCCTTGACGTTGAGCTGGTAGATGACCGCGTCGCGGTACCACAGGGGGTCGTCGCTGTTGTCGATCTCTACGGTTTCCAGTGCGATGTGCGAAACGGGTGCATTCATGGGCGGGCGACCTCTCAGAGGAAATAATCGAAGTCGCGCTCGTCGCCATGACGCCGACGAACGACGAAGACGTGCGCGGGGCAGCTTTGCGGATCCAGGCGCACGTAGTGCCAGTCGCCCTGCCACTGGAAGCGCTGGCCGCTGAGCAGGTCGTGCATCTGGAACACGCGCGAGGGCGGGTTCACACCCACGCTGCCGGGTTCGAGCCCCAGCCAGCCCCACTGGGCGTTGTGCGGATCGAGGTTGACCACGGTCACGATCACGTTGGCCCCGTCGGCCGAGACCTTGGCGTAGGCCAGCAGCTGCGGGTTGTCGATGTGCAGGAAGCGCAGCGTGCGGTCCTGGTGCAGCGCGGGGTTCTCGCGGCGGATGCGGTTCACCCGCGCGATGAAGGGCGCCAGGCTTTCGGGGTTGTCGTGGTTCCAGTGGCGCAGCTGGTATTTCTCGGAATCGAGGTATTCCTCGCTGCCCGGCTCGCGCGGCAGGTGCTCGCGCAGCTCGTAGGCGGGGCCGTAGATGCCGTAGCTGGCCGAGAGCGTGGCCGCCAGCACCAGCCGCGCCATGTAGGTCGCGGCGTCGCCGTGCTGCAGCTGCTCGTGCAGGATGTCGGGCGTGTTGGGCCACACGTTGGGGCGGAAGTAGTCGATGCCCGGCGCGGTGGACAGCTCGGTGAAGTACTCGACCAGTTCTTCCTTGGTGTTGCGCCAGGTGAAGTAGGTGTAGCTCTGCGAAAAGCCCAGCTTGGCCAGCCGGTGCATCACCTTGGGCCGGGTGAAGGCCTCGGCCAGGAAGATCACGTCGGGGTGCTCGCGCTTGACCTCGCCGATGGCCCACTCCCAGAACGGGAAGGCCTTGGTGTGCGGGTTGTCGACGCGGAAGATGCGCACGCCCTCGCCCACCCAGTGGTCGATCACGCTCTTGAGTTCGGCCCACAGGCCGCGCCAGTCTTCGCTCTCGAAGTTGAAGGGATAGATGTCCTGGTACTTCTTGGGCGGGTTCTCCGCGTACTGCACGGTGCCGTCGGGGCGCCAGCGGAACCATTCGGGGTGCGCCTTCACGTAGGGGTGGTCGGGCGCGCACTGGAAGGCGATGTCCAGCGCGATCTCCAGCCCGTGGTCGGCCGCGCGCGCCAGCAGGCGGCGGAAGTCCTGCGCGGTGCCGAGCGCGGGCAGGATGTCCTTGTGGCCGCCTTCCGCGGCGCCGATGGCCCAGGGGCTGCCCACGTCTTCGGGGCCGCTCACCAGCTTGTTGTTGGGGCCCTTGCGCTGCACGCGGCCGATGGGGTGGATCGGCGGAAAGTACAGCACGTCGAAACCCATCTCGGCGATGGCCGGCAGGCGCGCTTCCACGTCCTTGAAAGTGCCGTGCACGCCCGGCTCGGTGCCGGCCGAACGCGGGAACAGCTCATACCAGGTGCTGAAGCGGGCGCGCTCGCGGTCGGCCACCAGCGGCAGCTCGACCGGGTGGCGCACCTGGTGGCGCCGGTCGGGGTGGCGGCGCGCGAGTTCGGCCAGTTCCTCGTCGAGCGCCAATGCCTTGAGCGACACCGCATCGGTGCCCGGCGCGGCGGCCGAGGCCTGGAGCTCGGTGGCCCAGCGCTGCAGCGCGATGCGGTCGGCACCCTCGGCGCGCGCGGCGGCGGCAGCCACTTCGGCCGCGCCGACTTCCGAGGCGATGCGCACGTCGTCGGGGTCGACGCGGCGCGTCATCTCGCTGCGCCACGACTCGAACGGGTCGACCCAGGCCACGGCGGTGTACACGTAGCGGCCTATCGCGGGCGGCGAGAAGCCGGCCTCCCACACGTCGTTGCCCAGCGGCTTCATCGGCACTTCGCGGAACTCGGCCTGGTCGTGCGCGCGCCAGCACAGCTGCACGCGAAGCACGTCGTGGCCGTCGGTGAAGCAGTGCGCGCGCACGCACACCCGCTCGCCGGCCACGCATTTCACGGCGAAGCGGCCGTTGTCGACGGCGGGCAGCACGGCATCGATCACGGCGCGCACGTCGCCGCCGGGGTTGTCGGTGCCGGTTGCAATGTCGGGAGCCACGCTGGCCGCGTGGCGGGTGGAGAAGATGTTCTTCATGGTGACGGGCGTTGTTCCAGGATCAGGGTCGACAGCGGCGGCAGCGTCAGGGACACCGACTGCATGCGCCCGTGCGAGCGCACCGGCGCGGCTTCCACGCCGCCGAAGTTGCCCCAGCCGGCGCCGCCGAACTCGGCCGCGTCGGTGTTGATCAGTTCGCGCCAGAAGCCGCTGCCCACGCCGCCGGGCACGCCCAGCAGGTAGTTGGTGCGCGGCACGGGCGTCATGTTGCTGACCACCAGCAGCGGCGGGCTGCCGTCGCGCGCCTTGCGCAGAAAGGCGAACACGCTGCGCTCGGCGTCGTCGGCCGCGATCCATTCGAAGCCGGCCGCCGAGAAGTCGAGCTGGTGCAGTGCGGGCGATTCGCGGTACACCCGGTTGAGCTGCGCCACCAGCCGCTGCAGGCCGCCGTGGCCCTGCTGCTGTGTGACCCACCATTCGAGCTCGCCGTCGTGCGTCCATTCGCGGCGCTGGCCGAACTCGTCACCCATGAAGAGCAGCTTCTTGCCCGGGTGCGCCCACATGAAGCCGAACAGCGCACGCAGGTTGGCGAACTGCTGCCAGCTGTCGCCGGGCATCTTGTTGATGAGCGAGCCCTTGCCGTGCACCACCTCGTCATGCGAGTAAGGCAGCACGAAGTTCTCGTTGAAGGCATACACCAGCGAGAAGGTCAGCTTGTGGTGGTGGTACTTGCGATTGACCGGGTCTTCCTTCATGTAGGCCAGCGTGTCGTGCATCCAGCCCATGTTCCATTTCTCGCCGAAGCCCAAGCCGTCCATGTCGGTGGGGCGCGAAACGCGCGGCCACGCGGTGGACTCCTCCGCCACGGTGAGCGTGTCCGGAAACTCGCGGTAGACGGCGCGGTTCAGCGTCTGCAGGAAATCGATGGCCTCCAGGTTCTCACGGCCGCCGTGGCGGTTGGGGATCCACTCGCCGTGCTTGCGGGCGTAGTCGAGGTACAGCATGGAAGCCACAGCGTCCACGCGCAGTCCGTCCAGGTGGTACAGGTCGAGCCAGAACAGGCCCGACGACACCAGGAAGCTGCGCACCTCGGGCCGGCCGTAGTTGAAGATGCTGGAGTTCCACTCCGGGTGGAAGCCCTGGCGCGGGTCGGCATGCTCGAAGAGGTGCGTGCCGTCGAAGAAAGAAAGGCCGTGCTCGTCGGTCGGGAAGTGCGAAGGCACCCAGTCGAGCAGCACGCCGATGCCCTGCTGGTGCAAATGGTCGACGAGGTACATGAAGTCCTGCGGCGAACCGTAGCGCGCGGTGGGCGCGAAGTAGCCGGTAGTCTGGTAGCCCCAGGAGCCGTAGAACGGATGCTCGGTCACGGGCATCAGCTCGACGTGCGTGAAACCCATCTTCCTGACGTATGCGGCCAGTTCGTGCGCGATCTCGCGGTAGCCGAGGAACTGCCCGTCGTGCCGGCGCCAGGAGCCCAGGTGCACCTCGTACACCGACATCGGCGCCTCGAGCGAGTTGTGCATGCCGCGCGTGGCCATCCATTCATCGTCGCCCCATTCGTAGGCGAGTTCGCAGATGCGCGAGCCGGTGGCCGGCGGATGCTCCGCGCTGAAGGCCACGGGGTCGGCCTTGTCGACGGTGTAGCCGCCCTGGCGCGAACGGATGCGGTACTTGTAGGCCTGCCCGGACACTGCGTTGGGCACGTGGCCGATCCAGATGCCGGTCTGGTCGGGGCTGGGCGCCAGCGGGTCGGCATCGCCCGACCAGTAGTTCCAGTCGCCCACCACCGAGACCGACTCGGCATTGGGTGCCCATACGGCGAAGCGCGCGCCGCCTTCCGGCTGCACATGGCATCCCAGCAAGTCGTAGAGCCGCGCGTGCGTTCCTTCGTGGAAAAGATAGGCGTCTCGCTCGCCTGGGAGTGAATGGTTCAAAGGCACCGGCATTCCTTGATTGAAGGCCAGCGAGGCAGGGGTTCATGGCCGTCGGGGCGACGGCCACGCGGGGAACGACTGCGGTTCTCGCTTGGCTTGAACGCCAATTTGCTGGGATGCCGGTGGCCGTGGTTACGGCCTGAGCCGCCTCGCCTTGTCGGAGAGTTGCCCGTGTGCCTTCAGGCGCCGCGCCGGCTCAGGCGTGCAGCGCGAAGTCTTCGGTGGTCAGCGTGATCGGCCGGCGCGGCGCGTTGCGGTAGCGCGCGACGGCGGCGGGCTCGATGGCGTGGAAGTGCTTGCGGCAGGCTTCCAGCAAACGCTCGCCGATTTCGCGCGCGCCGAACTTGTCGTGCAGCGTTTCCTCGGAAATCTGAGCAAGCACGCGCGGGCCGCCGGGGCCTTCGGGATAGAAGGCGAAGCGCACGCTCGCCATGTCGAAGCAGTAAATGCCTTCGAAGTTCATCTGTCTTGTCTCCTTTAATTCGGCGCAGATTGAGCGCGCGGCGCAGGCCGAAGAAGAGCGGAATTCCGCGCATGCGCATGCAGGAAATTTCCTACAGCAAGGGCGGCCTTCGCTTGCAGGCGGACGCGGCTTGGGCCGTGGCTTTCGGGCGCGGATGCGGCGAAGATCATGCTGCGCTCCCGCACCTTCCCTGGAACATCCGCCTCGATGACTGCACAGAAGATTCCGAGCACCCTGCTCCTGCATCGCCGCGCCGCGGCCTTCACCCTGGCCGCCGGCGCGCTGCTGCTGGGCGCCTGCACCGGTCCCACCGAGGCCCAGAGGCAGGCCACCGCCAGCGCCCCGCCGCCCACCGATTGCACCGCGTGGGTCGGCACCGACCGCAACGCCATGATGGGCGGCTACCTGCTGGGGCAAGGTCCCAAGGGAACCGGCGCCAAGGAGTGCGTGCCGGTGCTCATGACGGCCAACCACCCGCCCCCCGACTATGCGGGCGGCGACTACTACATCAGCGAATTCACCGACGACAAGCTCAAGGCCCGCTGGCGCGCCTGCAAGGAAGACCCCGCGTGCTTCAAGCGCATCGACGCGCAGATGCAGCGCTGGCTGCCGCCCAACAAGGAACGCGCCACGCGCTCGACCGGCGTGGTCGACCCGTCTGGCAGGATCGATCCGGACGGCAACGTCGACCTGAAGCAGATCCGCCGGCCCGCCTTCTTTGCCAAGGCGCCCTACCGCGAAGGCATCGCCGAGGCCGACGCCCGCACCTGGATCGTGGAGTTCACCGCGCCGCGCGACGCCTTCGAGCGCATCGACCTGAAGATGACCGGCGACATCAAGCTGCGCGGCTGGTACATCGAGGGCGCCGGCATCGACGACGGCAAGGGCAAGAAGGTGCGCGCGCTGGCCATCATGGCGCCGGGCGGCGGCGGCCAGCTCACGGCCATCCAGCATCCGGACGAAGCGGCCTACCGCATCGACGAGAAGACCGGCAAGACCGTTCCGGTCAGCTTTCCCAACGCGACCACAGAAACCATGGGCCAGCGCTGGTGGCGCGAGAACCTGCATGCGCTGAACCAGGCCGGCTTCGACGTGCTGGCCTACGACCGGCGCGGCGAAGGCCTGTCGGGCGGCTTCAGCGACACCAACACGCTGGAACAGGGCGAGGACGTGTTCCGCGCGCTGGCGGCGCTGGAAGGCGGACGCGGCCTGCGGCTGCTCTCGCCCTCGGGCGAACTGTTCGAAGGCGAGAACGCGCGCGGCCGGCTGCTGGCGGGCATGAAGGCCAACGAGATCCCGCTGGTGCTCGGCGGCTATTCGCGCGGCTCGATGTCCACCGCCTGGGCCATGACCAAGAACTACGTGGCCGAATGCACCTTCGACATGCCGCAGCCCAGCTGCACGCCGCCCAAGGGGCTGAAGAACATCCACGGCGCCATCCTGCTGTCGTCGTTTGCCAGCGGCGCGGGCTACGTAGGCGACTCGCCCGACCTGGCCGACCGCAACCTGTTCCTGGGCGGCATGGCGGCGGACCATCACATCGTCTTCTATCCGAACTCGTCCACCCTGGCGGGGATGGACCGGTGGCCGGCCGCGTTCTTCGGCAAGGGCCTGTGGGACCGCGCGGAAACGCTCGAAGGAACAGTGGCCGCCTACAACCGCATTCGCGGCGTGAAGGAGATCGTGCTGGCTCGCGGGCCGCACTCCATCGAGACCTGGCCCGCGTCCGACCGCGACTACCTGCGCGAGCGCATGGTGCTGTTCGCGAAGACGGTGATCGTCGGCGGACGCACCATGCCGGGCGCGCGGCCCTGGAAGGACTTCAAGTCGCTGGTGGCCACCACGCCTGACTCGTGGGAGCCGTCGTCGCGGCCGAAGGGACCGGCGCAGGCCGCCAAGGCGCCCTGATCCCTTCGCGGCGACAGGCTGCGGCTAGTTCCTGCGGGGGTCGTAGAGCCGGCGGTCGTAGCGGTCGGGCACGCCGTCACCGTCGCTGTCGCGGTTGCGCTCGTAGCGATCAGGAATTCCGTTGTGGTCGCGGTCGCGATCGCGCCGGTGGTGGTCGTGGCCGCAGCCCGCAATCACGGTGGCGGCGGCAATCAGGATGAGGATGTTTTTCAAGGGGCGGACTTCTTCGTGTTGTGGGTGCAGCGCAGTGTGTGCACCCCGCCTGAAGAAAGCCTAAACGGCCCCTGAAGCCCTCGTTAACGCGCGCGGCCGCCTGCATCGGGCCGGCTCACAAAAAAGAACCCGACAGGAGCCGGGTCCAAGCCTCGTTGCTGTCACGCAGCGAAGCCCTCGCAAAGGGAGGAATACGAGGGACGGCACAACCGTCGATCCCAAAGTTATAGAGGGCACGCGCGACGGATTCAAAGGGAATGCCGCCTCCTCGGGACAGACAAGACCTACGGCGCCTGCCGCATGCGCGCACAGCCATGTCGGCCTCGGACGACATGGCTGTGCGCCGTGCGTCCTCAAAAGCGCCACGCGTGCTCCCTTAGGGTGCTGCCCATGCGCAACAGCCCCAGCAATCGACCCCATCCATCGAGCCCCGACGCCCTTCCCTCGCACACGCCGCACCGCTGGCAGTTCATCCGCACGGGCGGCGCCGACCAGGTGATCTTTCGCACCGGCGAGGACATTGCCCGCATCGCGGAGCTCGACCAGAAGCTCTGGGTGGCGCTCGCGTGCCCGACGCGCGGCATCGACTTCGACACACGCACCCTCGACCTGATCGACACCGACCGCGACGGCCGCGTGCGCCCGCCCGAAGTGGTCGCGGCGTGCGAATGGGTCTGCGCGCGGCTTCGCAACCCCGACGTGCTGCTGCAAGGCAGCGACGTGCTGACGCTGGGCGACCTTGACGACCGCAACCCCGCCGGCGCGCGGCTGCTGGAGGAAGCGCGCCGCCTGCTGCAGATCAAGGGCAGGCCCGATGACGACACGCTCACCCTCGCCGACATCGCCGACCGGGGCGAGCTGCTGGCCGCCATGCGCTTCAACGGCGACGGCGTGGTCACGCCCGACACGGCGCAGGACGAATCCGTGCGCGCCACCATCGCCGAAGTCATCCGGCTGCACGGCAGCGTGCCCGACCGCCACAAGCAGACGCCCGGCGTGGACCGCGCCCGCGTGGAAGCCTTCTTCGCCGAAGTGCAGACCGCGCGCGACTGGCATGCCCAGGCCGACGCCGGCAATGGCGAGTTGATGCCGCTGGGCGAGCCTACGCTGGCGGCCGCCGACGCGGCGCTCAAGGTGCAGGCCAAGCTCGACGATTTCTTCGCGCGCTGCCGCGTGGCCGCTTTCGACGCCCAGGCCGTGACCGCGCTCAACCCTTCCGCCAAGGCCTACGACGCGCTCGCCGCAAACAGCCTCAACCTGCATGCGGAACCCATCGCCGAACTGCCGCTGGCCCCGGTCACGCCGCGCTGCGTGCTGCCGCTGAGCGGCACCTCGCTCAATCCCGCGTGGGCCGATGCCGTGGCCGCCTTTGCCGAACGCAGCGTGGCGCCGCTGCTCGGCGCGCGCGAAGAACTCGCGGAGGCCGACTGGCTCGCGATTCGCCGCAAGCTCGCGCCGCTGCAGGCCCTGATGGCCAGGCAGCCCGACAACTGGGCCGCCGCGCTCCCGCTCGACAAGCTCGACGCGCTGCTCCGGACGCGCGATGCGCTGCTCGGGCTGATCCGCGACGACGAAGCCGCCGAGGAACATAACGCGCTGCTGGTCGACCTGGAAAAACTGATCCGCCTGCAGCGCGACCTGGTGGTGCTGCTCGACAACTTCGTGTCGTTCAAGGCCTTCTACCGGCGCGAGGGCGCGATCTTCCAGGCGGGCACGCTGTACCTCGACGGCCGGAGCTGCGAGCTGACGGTGCAGGTGCAGGACACGGCCAGGCACGCGGTGCTCGCGGGCCTGGCGAAGACCTGCCTGGCCTACTGCGACTGCACGCGCCAGGGCGCGAAGATGAGCATTGCCGCAGCCTTCACGGCGGGCGACGTCGACTTCCTTTTCGTGGGTCGCAACGGCGTGTTCTACGACCGCCAGGGCCGCGACTGGGACGCCACCATCACCAAGCTGATCGAAAACCCGACGAGCGTGGCACAGGCCTTCTTCGCGCCGTACAAGAAGTTCGTGCGCGTGATCGAGGAGCAGGTGGCCAAGCGCGCCGCCGCACAGGACGCCGCCGGCCAGGGCAGCCTGACCAGCTTCGCGACAAAGCTCACCACCGCCGACCAGGCCGCGAACGCGGCCAAGGCACCGGCCACGGCGCCCCGCCCCGCAGGCCGCGTCGACGTGGGCACGGTGGCCGCCATCGGCGTGGCGCTGGGGAGCATCAGCGCGGTGCTGGTGGCCATCTTCGGCAAATTCATCGACCTGGGCCAATGGATACCGGTGGCCCTGCTGGGCATCGTGCTCGCCATCTCGGGGCCGAGCATGCTGATCGCGTGGCTCAAACTGCGCCAGCGCAGCCTGGGGCCGATCCTGGACGCGAGCGGCTGGGCCATCAACGGGCGCATGAAGGTGAATGTGCGGCTGGGCGGCATGCTCTCGCAGACCGCGCGGGTGCCGCCGGGCGCACGGCGCATCGTGCGCGACCCGTACCGCGACCGCCGCGGCGCGACGGGCGTGGCCGCGCTGGCGGTGCTGGTGCTCGCGGTGACGCTGCTGGCCTGGCGCATGAACTGGCTGGACGACCGCCTGCCGGCCGCGCTGCAGCATTCGCCGACCGCGCAGGCCGCGGCGCGCCCAGGGGCCGCCTGAGCCTGCCCGAGCCCCGGCCCGGGCGCTTGAAAAGCTCTTTCGCGCCGCCATTTCTGCTGGATTCCCGGAGATGCCGGCGACTGAAAGAGGTGCTCACATGGGCGCGCGCGAAGACGAATTCCTGCTCGATTCCTACTCCAACACCGTCACCCGCGTGGCACACACGGCCAGCGCGGCGGTCGCGCACATCAAGGTGCGCAAGCAGCCGCAGCGCGGCAACGCGGGCGGCCAGGGCAGCGGCTCGGGCTTTCTCTTCACGCCGGACGGCTTCACCATCACCAACGCCCACGTCGTCGAAGGCGCGAGCGAACTGCGCGCGGCCTTCGCGGACGGCACCGAGAGCGTGGCGCGGCTGGTCGGCATCGACGCTTCCACCGACGTGGCGGTGCTGCGCATCGAGTCGCACCCCAGCGCCTTCCTGCCGCTGGGCAGCTCGGCGGCGCTGCAGCCCGGCCAGCTGGCGGTGGCGGTCGGCAACCCGCTGGGTTTCGACTTCACCGTGACCGCCGGCATCGTGAGCGCGCTGGGCCGCAGCCTGCCCTCGCGCGGCGGCCGGATGATCGAGGACGTGATCCAGACCGACGTGGCGCTGAACCCCGGCAACTCGGGCGGCCCGCTGCTCGACAGCGCCGCGGAGGTCATCGGCGTGAACACGGCGGTGATTCCATCGGCCCAGGGCCTGAGCTTCGCGGTGGCCATCGACACCGCGCGCTGGGTGGCCGGCGAGCTGATGCGCCACGGCGCGGTGCGGCGCGGAAAGCTGGGCGTGCAGTGCGCCGCGATGGCCCTGCCCCGGCGCTGGGTGCGCGAGAACGAATGGCCCGTCGCCACCGGCGTGCGTGTGGTCGAGGTGGTGGCAGGCTCGGCGGCGGCACGCGACGGACTGCGCAGCGGCGACATCCTGATCGGCTGCGACGGCACGCCGCTCGCGCAACTGTCGGACCTGCTGAAGCGGCTGGCCGGCGAAGGCTACGGGCGGCCGCTGCTGCTGAAGCTGCTGCGGCCCGTGGCGGGCACCCTGACGACGCTTTACCTGACGGTGACGCCCGGCGGTTGATGCCTGCCGGAAAATCGGCGGGACGGCGAAAGCCCGGCCCGACCGACAATCGGCACCTAGCCAGGAGAAAAACTTGACCACTGTCACCATCACCCCCAACGTCCACGCCCGCAACGACGGCCCCTTCGTCCTGTTCGGCGGCGTCAACGTCCTCGAGTCCAGAGACCTGGCCCTGCGCAGCGCCGAAGAGTACGTGCGCGTTACCGGCAAGCTGGGCATTCCCTATGTCTTCAAGGGCAGCTTCGACAAGGCCAACCGCTCGTCGATCCACTCCTACCGCGGCCCGGGCCTCGACGAGGGGCTGAAGATCCTCCAGGCGGTGAAGGACGCGTTCGGCGTCCCGGTGATCACCGACGTGCACGAGGTCGCGCAGGCCGCGCCGGTGGCCGAGGTGGTCGACGTTCTGCAGCTGCCCGCGTTCCTCGCGCGCCAGACCGACCTGGTCGTGGCGCTGGCCAAGACCGGCCGGGCCATCAACATCAAGAAGCCGCAGTTCCTGAGCCCGCCGCAGATGCTCAACATCGTCGAGAAGTTCAAAGAGGCCGGCAACGACAGGCTCATCCTGTGCGACCGCGGCACCTGCTTCGGCTACGACAACCTGGTGGTGGACATGCTGGGCTTCGGCGTCATGAAGAAGGTCACGCAGAACCTGCCGATCATCTTCGACGTGACCCATGCGCTGCAGCAGCGCGAAGCCGGCGCCGCGGCGTCGGGCGGCCGCCGCGAGCAGGTGGCCGACCTGGCGCGCGCCGGCATGGCGGTGGGGCTGGCGGGGCTCTTCCTGGAAGCGCATCCGGACCCGGCGCAAGCCAAGTGCGACGGCCCCAGCGCCTTGCCGCTCGACAAGCTGGAACCGTTCCTGACGCAGATCAAGGCGCTGGACGACCTGATCAAGTCGTTCGCGCCGCTGGATATCTGAGGACGCGGCCGCTCAGGCGATCATCGATTCGAGGTCGGCGGCAAGCACGCGCGGTGCCGGCATGCCCTGGACGATGTCCTCGGTGATGCCCACGGCCATCGCCGACTGGGCCGGCCAGAAGGCGCCGAAGTTGCCCAGGTCCATGCCCTGGCGCTCCAGCGCCACGCGCCACACGGCCATGTGAAGAATGCCGCCGAGCGCATCGGGCCGCTCCGCCTTCGCCTGGGTCACGAAGCTGGAGAGCGCACCGACCAGCTCGGGCGCGAACTCCCAGCGCCGCGCCAGCGAGGCGCTCACGTCGCCGTAGTGGTAGCCAAATTCGACGAGTTCGAGCTGGGCGCGCCCCAGTGCATCGAACGGGTGCACGGTGTTCAGTTCGGCCATGCGCCCGGGCATGGCCTGCGCCATGATGAGGTGGCCGATGGCATGCATGCTGCCCGCGGTGAATGCCAGGTTGGGATCGACGCGGCGGGTCTTTGAAGCGAGATACCGGGAGACCGACGCCACGCGCAGGCTGTGGGCCCAGAACTCCGGCAGATTGACGCCTTCCACCTTCCTGAAGGAGCCCGACAGGCCCGAGCTCACCACCAACGACCGGATGGCCGAGAGCCCGAGCATCAGGATCGCGCCCTGGATGGACGAAATCTTGCGCGGCAGCCCGAAGAACGGCGAATTGACCATCTGCAGCACCCTGGCCGCAAGCACCTGGTCGAGCTCGATGCGATGCGCGATGGCCGCGAAGGGCACGTCGTCGTCGCGCAGCATCTCGATGAGATCGGACACCACCCTGGGGACGGTAGGGAGCGACTCGTCATTGGCGAACAGTTCGTCGAGTGTCATGGCGCTTGGGCGGTGTTGCCTCGTTGTATGTATGCAAAAGATTTTGCTCCAGTACCCCGCCCGGTCAACGCCGATTCGGTGCGAATCTGTAATTTCTACGGATTCCGGTAGGCCGCCCGGCCAAGCGACGCCATCACACGTTGCTGGTCGCGCGCACCTCCTCGATGGTGGTGTGCCCCGCAAGCACTTTCTCGATGCCGTCCTGGCGCAGCGTGCGCATGCCCTCCTGCAGCGCCGCCTGCTGGAGTTCTTCGGCGCGCGCGCCGGTCTGCACCAGCCGGCGCAGCGTCTTGGACATCACCATCAGCTCGTGGATGCCCACGCGCCCCTTGAAGCCCGTGCCCGAACAGTGCTTGCAGCCGACGCTGGAATAAGTGTGCAACTGGCCCTCGCGCCCGAAGCGGCGCAGCCAGACGTCGCGCACCGCGTCGCGCTGCCGGCCGGCGTCGTCCTCGCGGGTGCCGAAGGCATGCAGGTAATCGTCCAGCAGTTCCTCCACCGTCTCGGGGCTCGCCGGGCTGCTGCTGGTGCAGCGGCTGCACAGGCGCCGCACCAGCCGCTGTGCCAGCACGGCCAGCAGCGAGTCCGCGAAGTTGAACGGGTCCATGCCCATGTCGAGCAGGCGCGTCACGGTCTCAGGCGCGCTGTTGGTGTGCAGGGTCGAGAGCACCAGGTGGCCCGTCAGCGAAGCCTCGATCGCGGTCCTGGCGGTTTCCCCGTCTCGGATTTCGCCGACCATGATGACGTCCGGGTCCGCGCGCACGAACGCGCGCAGCGCCTTGGCAAAGGTCCAGTCGATGCGGGGATTGATCTGCACCTGCCGCAGGCCGGGCTGGGTGATTTCGACCGGGTCTTCCGCGGTCCAGATCTTTCGCTCGGGCGTGTTGATGTGCATCAGCGCCGAGTGCAGCGTCGTGGTCTTGCCCGAGCCCGTGGGGCCGACGCACAGCACCATGCCGTAGGGCCGCTCGACGGCCTTGGTCAGCTGCGCGAGGTTGTTCGGCGACAGGCCCAGCTCGCTCATCGGAATGGGCTTGGACGAAGCCAGGATGCGCATCACCACGTCTTCCAGGCCGTTGTTGGTCGGGATGGTCGCCACGCGCAACTCGATGCGGTGCTGCGGCGAATACTTGGCGAAGTTGATCTTTCCGTCCTGCGGGTTGCGCTTCTCGCTGATGTCGAGGTCGCACATGATCTTCACGCGCGCGACGATCGCGTTGCGGTAGCTCGGCGGCAGTTCCAGGTAGGTGTAGAGCAGCCCGTCGCGGCGAAACCGGATGCGGGTCTTTTCCTGGCCGGGGTAGCTTTCGATGTGGATGTCGGAGGCGCCTTCGCGGTGCGCCTCCTGGATCATGCCGTTGATCATGCGCACCAGCGAGTTGTCCGACTGCTCGATGGGCGCCTCGGGCGCGGGCGCGGCGGGGCCTTCCTTCTCGAGGGTCTGTAGCAGCTCGCTGGTGCCGGCCAGGTCGAACTCCAGCGGACGCCCCGGGTCCGTGCTGGTGGCGAAGGGGTTGGCGGAGATCTCGCCGATCTTTTCGTAGGCGGCGTTCAGCACGCTGTCGAGGTCCAGGCACTGCCCCACCACCGGGGTCACCTTCATCTGCGCGATGAACTCGATCTCGTCGAGCGCCGAGTGCCGGCTGCTCGGGTCGTCGAGCGCGACCACCAGCCGGCCGTCGTGCAGCATGAGCGGCATGACCTGCAGGCGCCGCGCCACACCGTGGCCGACCTTGCGCAACGCCTCGGCCGACGCCGGATAAAGATGCAGGTTCACGAGCGGATAGCCCATCTTGCGAACCAGCGCGATCTGCAGCTGGCCTCGGCTCACCACACCCATGCGCACCAGCATCTCTCCCAGCGGCACCTCCGGCTCGCGCTGCTGCCGGGCCAGGCCGGCGCGCAGTTGCTCGTCGCTGACCATGCCCAGCGAAACGAGCGCTTCGCCGATGCGCGCGATGGGCGCTCGGCTCTGGAGCTCGAGCGCGCGCAGCAATTGCTCCGGCAAGACGACTTCATTGGATGACATGCGTGGACCTCCTGACCATTTGAATTGCGTAGCATCGTAGAGCGCAAATGCATGCGCGTGTCAGCATTACAGGCTTCTTGAGTACTCAAGTTCTCAACAAAGCGGAACAGACGAAACTCGGACCTCGCACCCTCTCTCGGAGCACATCACTTGCCATCCAAAGTCTCCCGCATCGCGCTCTCGGCTTCTGCCGCGGCCATCGGCAGCATCGCGGCGTACTGGACCCTGCTGGCCACGCGCCAGGGCCAGATCCTCTTCAATGCCCGCAAGCTGCCGGTCGTCCATCTCTCGGACGACTTCTCCACCTACTCGCACACGGTGCCCGGCGGCATGGTCCGCGGCTACGTGTACCACCCGCAGGGCGAAGCCGCGCTGCAGGACCTGTTCGTCTATTTCGCCGGCCGGGGCGAAGACGTGCGCGCCACCGCGCAGATGCTGCACTGGCTGCCGGAAGGCTTCGGCTTCGCGGCGCTCAACTACCGCGGCGTGGCCGACTCGCAAGGGCACCCGTCGGAAATCGCGTCGGTGGAAGACGCGAGCCAGTTCGCCAGGCACCTGCGCCGCGCCTACCCACAGGCCCGCCTGCACGTGGTCGGCCGCAGCCTGGGCACCGGCGTGGCCATCCAGCTCGTGGCGCGACAGGACTTCGCCAGCCTGCAGCTGGTCACGCCCTACGACTCCATGCTGGAAGTCGCCAAGCGCCGCTTTCCGCTGGTGCCGCTGTCGCTGCTGCTGCGCCACCAGTTCAATTCGCTCGAGCATTGCAAGGAAGTGGCGGCCAAGACCCAGGTGCTGCTGGCCGCGAAAGACGACGTGGTGCTGCCCGAGCGCTCGCAGAAGCTCATTGCGGCCTGGCCCACGCCGATCAGCGTGCAGACGGTGCCCGACTCCGACCATCACAACATCATGGGCCTGGAGGCGACCTGGCTCTACCTGATCGATTTCGCCCTCACGGCCATCCTCCCGAGCTCGGAAGCCGCCTGAATCGCATTGCCGGGCGCATCGTTTACCTAAAGTTTGCAATTGGACTGCCGATAACCGGAAGTGGAGCGCGGCGACCGCCGCCCTTCTGCCCTTTCAAGGCTGCCCGCCACGACCAACGGGGCGGCCTTGCCATTTCCCGAGTATTGGAGTCCGACCATGTTCCTGAGCAACATCTCAATAGGCAAACGCCTGGCCATCGTGCTGGGCCTCATCCTGGCGCTCTTCCTCGCCACCAGCGTGGCCGCGATATTCAAGCTTCGCCAGTTGAGCGTCGAGATCGACACGATGATCGAGGACAACGTCAGGACCGAGCGCGCGGGGGCCGACTGGCTGCGCCACACCACGGCGGGCGTCCAGCGCGCGGCCGCCATCGCCAAGAGCAGCGACTCCAGCCTGATCGACTACTTCGCCCCGGCCACGGCCGCCTCGATCAAGGACACCAACGAGCTGCAGAAGTTCGTCGAGAGCAAGCTGGTCAGGCCCGAGGAGAAGCAATTGCTCGACAAGGTCGCCGCCCTGCGCAAGAGCTACCTCGCATCACGCGAGGCGGTGAGCAAGGCAAAGATCAGCGGTGACCTCGAAGGTGCCAACCGCCTTTTCGACTCGCAGTTCCAGCCCACGTCGGTCAGCTACATCGAAGGCGTGCAACAGGTCGTGAACCAGCAGCGCAAGCAGCTCGACGCCGCCGCGGCGCGCGCCAACGACCTGCGCGCGCAGACCAGCACGCTGCTCATCGTGTGTTCCACGGTGAGCCTGGTGCTGGGTGCGCTGCTGGCCTGGTTCCTGGCTCGCAGCATCACCCGCCCGCTGCACAACGCAGAGACCATCGCCCAATCGATCGCCGCCATGGACCTCACCGGCAAGCCCCAGCAGAGCTACGCCAACGACGAAACCGGCCACCTGCTGCGCGCCCTCGACCTGATGCGCGACGCCCTGCAGGGCTCGCTGACGCAGGTGCACGGCGTGGTGATGAACGTGTCGACCGCCAGCACGCAGATCGCCAGCGGCAACCAGGACCTGTCTTCGCGCACCGAGGAACAGGCCAGCTCGCTGGAAGAAACCGCAGCGTCGATCGAGGAACTGACCTCGACCGTGAAGCAGAACGCCGACAACGCCCGCCAGGCCAACCAGCTGGCCACCTCGGCATCGGAAGTGGCCATGCGGGGCGGCAGCGTCGTGTTCCAGGTGGTGGAGACCATGGGCTCGATCAATGCGTCGTCGAAGAAGATCGTCGACATCATCAGCGTGATCGACGGCATTGCGTTCCAGACCAACATCCTGGCGCTGAACGCGGCGGTGGAAGCAGCCCGCGCGGGCGACCAGGGACGCGGCTTCGCGGTGGTGGCTTCGGAGGTCCGCAACCTCGCGCAACGCTCGGCGGCGGCGGCCAAGGAAATCAAGACGCTCATCGGAAACTCCGTCGAGAAGGTCGAGGAAGGCAGCCGCCAGGTGGCCGACGCCGGCCGCACCATGGACGAGATCGTCGGCAGCGTGAAGCGCGTGACGGACATCATGGGCGAGATCAGCGCGGCAAGCCAGGAGCAGACCTCGGGCATCGAACAGATCAACCAGGCCATCACGCAGATGGACCAGGTGACGCAGCAGAACGCCGCGCTGGTCGAGCAAGCCTCGGCGGCGGCGCAATCGCTGCAGGAGCAGGCGGGAAGCCTCGCGCAGATCGTCGGCCGGTTCAGGCTGGAAGGTGGTCAAGGCGCGCCCGCGGCGGACAAGGGCCTTCGCGCCATCGCCGGCGAGCAGAAGAAGGCATCGCGCGGGCTGGCGATGCCGGAGCTGGGGTTCCAGTAAGGCCCTGCCCAGGGATTCGGGGAGACCTAGCCGCGCCCCGGGCCTGCTCCCCTCAGAATGGCGGGATGCAGATACGCCAGATCTCCGAATCCGAACTCCCGGCGTTGATGGCGCTCTACCGCCATCTTCACGAAGCCGACGACCCGCTTCCCGACGAAGCGCATGTGGCCGCCGTCTGGCGAGAACTGCTCGGCAACCCGCGCTGCCGCTACTTCGGCGGCTACGTCGGCGATCAACTGGTCTGCAGCTGCACCATCACCGTCATCCCGAATCTCACGCGGGGCTGCAGGCCTTATGGCCTCATCGAGAACGTGGTGACGCATGCCGACCACCGAAAGAAGGGCCATGCAAAGGCGGTGCTGCACGAGGCGCTCGCCTTCGCATGGGCGCAGCGCTGCTACAAGGTCATGCTGATGACCGGCCGCAAGGACGAGGCAACGCTCAGGTTCTATGAGGGCGCGGGCTTCGACCGCCACGGCAAGCAGGCCTTCGTGGCCAGGCCGCACGCCGCGTAGCTGGGCTCAGCGAAAGTCCGCGGACCCCGCCACCACCTTGCCGATCTCCTCCATCAGGGCACGCGCGCCCGGTGAGGGAAAGGCGCCCAGGCGCTGCGTCAGCCCGATCTCGCGGCGCGTCTCCTCGAGCGGAAAATCCAGCACCACCAGGCTCCCGTCGCGGATCTCGTAGCGAAGCTGGTGCGGCGAGATCGCGGTCAGCATGTCGCTCTCCAGCAGCAGCCCGCGCAGCACCGCGAGGTCGCCCGTCTCTACCGCCGGCAACGGCGGCGCCTGCCGCGCATTCGAGAAGAAGCGCTCCAGCAACTCGCGCGACGGCGAGCCCTGCCGCGAGAGCGTCCACCGCGCTTCGCGCAGCATCCTGAAATCGATGCGCTTTTCGCGGGCCAGCGGATGGCCGGCGCGGGCGATCACCGAGATGCGGTCCTCGAACAGCGGCTGCTGCTGCAGGTCTTTCACCTCGCCGGCGTTGTGGCGCAGCGCGCCGAGGATGAAGTCGATGTCGCCGCTGCGCAGCGACGCCGCCAGCGCGTCGTAGGGGCTCTCGACCGTCGAGACATGCAGCTGCGGATGCCGCGCCAGCAAGGAAGCGATCGCCAGCGGCAGGATCTGCGTGCGCCCGAGCGGCAGTGCCCCCACGGTCACGCTGCCCTGCAGGCTGCCTTCGCTGGCCGCGATGTCCGGCCCGATGTGCCGCAGCTCCGACAGGACGCGCTTGAAATAGAAGGCGACGATCTCGCCGGCCGGCGTCGGCGACAGCCCCCGCGCCGTTCGCGTGAAGAGCGCCACGCCGAGCCCGCTCTCCAGGTCCTTGAGCGCGCTGCTGATGGCCGGCTGCGTGATGCCGAACTCGCGCGCCACGGCGGGCATGTTGCGCTTCTGCGCAAGGCTGGCGACCACGGCGAGGCGGCGGCCGTTCAGGATCGAGGTGAAGAGCGAATGGACGTCCGCGCCGCCGTCCATTCCGCCGCGCGCCACAAGCTGCGTGCGCGCCTCCTCGAAGTCACGCTCGATGCGCAGCGCGCGCACCAGCACCAGTTCTCCGTAGGCGTTGAGCGCCATGCCCCGCGCGCGCCGGTCGAACAGCGGACGACCGAGCGCGGCTTCCAGGTCCAGCACCGATCGCGTCACCGCGGACGCCACCCGGTACAGCGCTTCCGCGGCGGCCGCCACGCTCCCCGCCGCGGCCACGGCGGAGAACGCACGCAGGTGCCGCAGGTTGATGCCGAGCGCCACGCTGTCGGCATGCCCGATAACTTTGTGATGTGCGGCTGGTGTGTCCACGGACTGCCTCTTTCGCCTGGATCATGCCTTTTTTACTCCGAGGGTTAACCCTTTTCGATAAAAAAGAATGATGGCAGCGCAACGCTTACTCACGCCACGCGACGCCGCGTCCGCGCAGACTTCTCTCATGCCTGAAGCCACCACTGCACACCGCCCGGAGCGCTGCGAATGATCATCGACTGTCACGGCCACTACACGACCGCCCCCAAGGCCCTGGAGACATGGCGCAACCGGCAGATCGCCGGCATCACGGCGCCATCGGAGAGGCCCAAGGTGTCCGAGCTGAAGATCAGCGACGACGAACTGCGCGAGTCCATCGAGAGCAACCAGCTGCGCCTCATGAAGGAGCGCGGCAGCGACCTCACGATCTTCAGCCCGCGCGCGAGCTTCATGGCGCACCACATCGGCGACATCGAGGTCTCATCGACCTGGGCCGCCGTCTGCAACGAGCTGTGCTTCCGCGTGAGCGAGCTCTTCCCCGACCATTTCATCGGCGCGGCCATGCTGCCGCAATCGCCGGGCGTCGATCCGGCCAGCTGCATCCCCGAGCTGGAGCGCTGCGTGAACGAATACGGCTTCGTGGGCATCAACCTCAACCCCGATCCGTCGGGCGGCCACTGGACCAGCCCGCCGCTTTCCGACCGGCACTGGTATCCGATCTACGAAAAGATGGTGGAACTCGACATTCCCGCGATGGTGCATGTCAGCACCAGCTGCAACGCCTGCTTCCACACCACCGGCGCGCACTACCTGAACGCCGACACCACGGCCTTCATGCAGTGCCTTACATCGGACCTGTTCAAGGACTTCCCGGCGCTGCGCTTCGTCATTCCGCACGGCGGCGGCGCGGTGCCCTACCACTGGGGCCGTTTTCGCGGGCTGGCACAGGAGATGAAGAAGCCGCTGCTGAAGGACCACCTGCTCAACAACATCTTCTTCGATACCTGCGTGTACCACCAGCCGGGCATCGACCTGCTCACGCGCGTGATCCCGGTCGACAACGTGCTCTTCGCGAGCGAAATGATCGGCGCGGTGCGCGGCATCGACCCCGAGACCGGCTTCAACTACGACGACACGCGCCGCTACATCGACGCCACGCCCATGCTCGACGACAAGGCCCGCCGCCAGATCTACGAAGGCAACGCGCGCCGCGTCTATCCGCGCCTGGACCGCGCACTCTCGCAAAAAGGACTCTGAACATGACGACCGCTCCCGTCCTCCAGGAACTCGGCGTGGTGCATCGCCGCGTGGCGCGCGCCGATGCGGCCGCCGTCGAGAAGCTGTCGCGCTTCAGCGTGTCCACCGTGCACGAGGCGCTGGGCCGGCTGGGCCTGATGGCGCCGCGCATCCGCCCCATCCACCCCGAGGCGCGCCTGTGCGGCACCGCCGTCACCGTGCTGCTGCAGCCCGGCGACAACTGGATGCTGCATGTCGCGGCCGAGCAGGTGCAGCCCGGCGACGTGGTGGTGGCCGCCTGCACCAGCGACTGCACCGACGGCTTCTTCGGCGATCTGCTGGCCACGTCGCTCAAGGCACGCGGCTGCAAGGGCCTGGTGATCGACGGCGGCGTGCGCGACGTGCGCGACCTCATCGCCATGGACTTCCCCGTGTTCAGCCGCGCCATCCACTCGAAAGGCACGATCAAGGCCACGCTGGGTTCGGTCAACGTGCCTGTGGTCTGCGCCGGCGCGCTGGTGCAGCCCGGCGACGTGGTGGTGGCCGACATCGATGGCGTGGTGGTGGTGCCGGCGCCGCTTGCAGCGCGCGTGGCAGACGCCGCGCAGGCCCGCGAGGCCAATGAAGCCGGCAAGCGCGCGCGCTTCGCGGCGGGCGAACTGGGGCTGGACATGTACGCCATGCGCGAGCCGCTCGCCAAGGCCGGCCTGCGCTACATCGACTGAGCGAGGGAACAACCCATGGCTCGCATCATCGGCGCCGTCGCCTGCTCGCACACGCCCACCATCGGCTTCGCGTTCGACAAGAACAAGCAGCAGGACCCGGTCTGGGCGCCCATCTTCGAGGCCTTCGCGCCGGTGCAGCAATGGCTGGCCGACAAGAAGCCCGACGTGCTGTTCTTCATCTACAACGACCACGTCAGCTCCTTCTTCTTCGACCACTACTCGGCCTTTTCCCTCGGCGTGGGCGAACTGCACGAGGTGGCCGACGAAGGCGGCGGCGCGCGCGACCTTCCTGCTCTGGCAGGCCATCCGGCGCTGGCGCGGCACATCGGACGCTCGCTGGTGGCGGACGAGTTCGACATGTCCTTCTTCCAGGACCGGGCGCTGGATCACGGCGTGTTCTCGCCGATGTCGCTGCTGTGCCCGCACGAGCCGGCATGGCCGATTCCGGTGGTGCCGCTTCAGGTGGGCGTGCTGCAGTCGCCGGTGCTGTCGGCGCGCCGCTGCTACAGGCTCGGCCAGGCGCTGCGCCGCGCGATCGAAAGCTACCCGGACGACATCGAAGTGGCGATCGTCGCTACCGGCGGCCTGTCGCATCAGGTACATGGCGAACGCGCGGGCTTCAACAACACCGCATGGGACGCGCAGTTTCTGGACCTGATCGAGAACGACCCGGTGCGGCTGACCGAGATGACGCAGGCCGAACTGGCCACGCTCGGCGGCATGGAAGGCGCCGAAGTCATCATGTGGCTGGTGATGCGCGGCGCGCTGTCGTCCAACGTGCGCAAGACGCACCAGAGCTACTACCTGCCCTCGATGACCGGCATTGCCACGGCCATCTACGAGAACCTGGCGAGCCCGCCGGTTGCCGGCGAGGTCGAGCGGCATCGCCGCCACATCGACGAGGAACTCGCGGGCGTGGAAGCGCTGCGCGGCACCTATCCGTTCACGCTGGAGACCAGCGTGCGCGCCTACCGCCTCAACAAGTTCCTGCACGGCATGACGCGCCCGGCGCATCGCGCCGCTTTCCTGGCCGACGAGGAAGCCGCCTTCGAGGCCGCGGCGCTGACCGCGGAGGAACGCGACATGGTGCGCCACCGCGACTGGCGCAGCCTGATCCAGTACGGCGTGATCTTCTTCATGCTGGAGAAGCTGGGCGCGGTGGTGGGCGTGTCGAACCTGCACATCTATGCCGCCATGCGCGGCCAGTCGCTCGAAGATTTCCAGCAGACCCGCAACGCGCCCGGCGCGCTTTATTCGGTGGCCGGCAAGGACGCGCCCCCGCAAGCCTGGAACAACGACGACGCAGCGCACCGCCCGGGGCGCTGAGCCCCGCCCGATTTCGAATCCGGAGACAACAAGCAATGAAATTACTTTCCCGACGCCTCTTCCTCGGCGTGGCCGCGCTGGCCATGTCCAGCCACTTCGGCACTGCCGGCGCGGCCGACGCGTTCCCGTCCAAGCCAGTCAAGGTGCTCGTGGGCTACAGCGCCGGCGGCGCGGTCGATGCCATCGCGCGTTCGGTGGGCCTGAAGATGTCGGCCATCCTCGGGCAGCCGGTGATCGTCGAGAACAAGCCCGGCGCGGGCACCAACATCGCGATCAAGTCGGTCATCACCAGCCCGCCCGACGGCTACACGCTGCTGCTGGCCGCCAATGCGCTGGCGGTGAACCCGTCGCTGTTCCAGCCCGCGCCCTACGACCTGGAGCGCGAACTGACGCCGGTGGCATCGGTCGGCCGCGTGCCTGTGGTTTTCACCGTGCGAGAGGAGTCGGCCATCAAGACGCTGCCCGAGCTGGTCGCGGCGGCAAAAGCCAAGCCTGGTGGCCTGACCGTCGCCACGCCGGGCAACGGATCGACGCCGCACCTGGCCATGGAGCTGTTCCAGCACACCGCCGGCCTGCAACTGCGGCACGTGCCCTACAAGGGCGGCGCACAGGCGCTCACCGACGTGCTCGGCGGCCATGTCGACGTGGTCGCGGTGAATGCGCTCGAGGCGCTGCCGCTCGCCAAGTCGGGCAAGTTGCGCGTGCTCGCGGTGATGAGCGCCGAGCGCTCCGCCGTACTGCCGGGCGTACCGACGGTGGCCGAGTCGGGCTACCCGGGTTTCGAGGCCAGCGTCTGGTATGGCTTCGTCGGTCCGGCCGGCATGCCCAGGGCCGTGGTCGACAAGCTGCACGACGCCGTGCAGAAGGCCATCGACTCGCCAGAGGTGCGGGCGCAACTCGCGGCGGCCGGCGGCATTCCGCTGCCGGGGCCGACCGAGCAGTTCACCAAGCTGCTGAAAACCGACTTGGCGCGCTACGGCAAGCTGATCCGCGAAGCCGGCATCAAGCCCGATTGACGAACGCCATGCCCACCAGCATCACCCGTCGCCAGGCCTGCCTTGCGGCAGCAGCGGCCGCTCTTCTGCCGGCAAGCCGTGCCGCCTGACCTTCCGGTAGATGCACATGAGCAGGACAATCCGGGGAATCGGCTCGATGGCCACGCGTGGCCTGATGCTGGAACTGACGGCGGTCTACACACGCTCGAGCGGTGTGTCGGTTGCCTTCGAGTCGGTCGGCGGCGTCGAGGCCGCGCGTCGCGTGTCATCGGGCGAGCCATTCGATCTGGTGGTGCTGGCATCGGATGCGATCGACAAGCTTGCGGCCGACGGCAAGGTGGATGCGTCGCGCAAGGTCGATGTGGTCCGCTCCGGCGTTGCCGTGGCGGTGCATGCGAATGCGGCGCGGCCCGACATCTCCAGCGAAGATGCGGTGCGGCAAGCGGTGCTGGAGGCCGAGCGCATCGCCTGCTCGACCGGGCCGAGCGGCGTGGCGCTGATGGCGCTGTTCGAACGTTGGGGCATTGCCGACACTCTCAGGGAACGGTTGATGCAGGCACCGGCCGGCGTGCCGGTGGGATCGCTCATCGCGCGAGGAGAGGCCGCGCTGGGGTTCCAGCAGCTGAGCGAGTTGATGGGGGTCGAAGGTATCGCATTGCTGGGGCCGCTGCCGGCGGAGATTCAGATCACGACGACTTTCTGTGCCGCGCCCGGCACGGGTACGTCGCAACACGACGCTGTGACTGACCTGCTCGCCTACATGCGCTCAAGAGAAAGCGAAGCGGCAAAGCGCCGCTTCGGCATGGAGCCTGCCGATACTTGAGCGATGGCTTTTGCTTTTTCCCCTCCCGGGTGAAGGCTGGGATGGGGCAGTGCCCAAGGAGCGTTGTGAATGGGATGAGGCCGTCATCCCCCCACCCCGGCCCTGCCCCGGGAGGGGAGGGAGAAATACCCGAAAACTAGACCCGCACCACCCGCCCAGGATTGAGCGTGTTCTTCGGATCGAGCCCGCGC